>JAABTL010000018.1 GCA_011389865.1 Trueperaceae bacterium | reverse complement strand
CAGGCGGCGGGCTCGCGGATGAGGTGCACGTCCCGCTGCGGGAAGGGGATGTTGATGTCCTCGCGGTCGAAGCGTTGCTTGATCGTCTTGGTCAGGTCCATCTGGGTCGCGAGGAAGTCGGCCGGCAGCGTCCACACCCGCACGAGCAGGTCGACCGAGCTGTCACCCAGGGCCGTGACCTTGATGAGCGGCTCCGGATCCGTCAGCACGCGCGGCTCGGCGGCCACGATCGCGGCCAACACGCCCAGCGCGTGGTCGAGATCGTCACCGTAGCCGACGCCGACCGTCAGGTCGATGCGCCGCCGCTCGGCGCGACTGAAGTTCTTGATCTCGTTGCCCCAGATGCGCGCGTTGGGCATGAACATGGGCACGCCCTCGAAGCTCCGCATCTTGGTGGCGAAGAGGCCGACGTCCTCCACCGAACCCATGCTGCCGCCGATGTCGACGGCGTCGCCGATGGTGAACGGGCGCAGGCTGAGGATCATCACGCCGGCCGCGACGTTCGACAGCGCGCCCTGCAGGGCCAGGCCGATCGCCAGGCCGGCCGCACCGAACAGGGCGACGAGGCTGGTCGTCTGGACCCCGAAGCGGTCGAGCACGGCGATGAGCGTGAAGACGAGGACGCCCCAGCGGGCGATCCGCGCCAGCACCGAGACGAGGGCCGCGTCGAGGCGCTGGTTGCGCTTCGTGCTCGAGCGCACCAGGCGCTCGACCCAGCCGGCCACCAGCCAGCCGACGACGAGGACCGCGACGGCAGCGATGACGTTGAGCCCGAGGTCGACGAGTTGATCGACGTCCATGAAACCTCCTGGCGCGACCTGCAAGGCCGCGCGACGACGGCAGGGTACCAATACCACTGTTTGGCTAGGCGCCCCATCGCGCGCCGCGGCCTACAGCGGCACGTTGCCGTGCTTGCGGAACGGCCGCTCCTCGCGCTTGCCCTCGAGCATGGCGAGGTGCCGCACCAGGTGCGCTCGCGTGTCGGCGGGGTCGATGACGTCGTCGATGTAACCGCGGCCGGCGGCCTTGAACGGGTGGTCGAACTCGCGCCGGTAGTCCTCGACGAAGCGCGCGCGGGTGGCGGCGGGGTCGGATGACTTCTCGATCTCGCGCTTGTGCAGGACGTTGGCCGCGCCGTCGGCACCCATGACCGCGACCGCGGCCGTCGGCCAGGCGAGCACCACGTCGGCGCCCATGTCGCGCGAGCTCATCGCCAGGTAGGCGCCGCCGTAGCTCTTGCGCACGATCACGGTCAGCTTCGGCACGGTCGCCTCCGCGTAGGCGTAGAGCATCTTGGCACCGTGCCGGATGATGCCGCCGTGCTCCTGCGCCACGCCCGGCAGGAAGCCGGTGACGTCGACGAACGTCACCACCGGCACGTTGAACGCGTCGCAGGTCCGGACGAAGCGGGCGGCCTTGTCCGAGGCGTCGATCGTCAGGGTGCCCGCGAGCTGGCGCGGGTCGTTGGCGACGATGCCGACCGCGCGACCCCCGAGGTGGGCGAAGCCGACGACGATGTTGCGGGCGAACTCGGGCTGGATCTCGAGGAAGCGGCCGTCGTCGACCACCGCGACGATCACCTCGCGCATGGGGTAGGCGCGCTGCGGATCGGGGTGCACGATCGTGGCGAGCTGCGGCAGCCGCCGGTCGTCGGGGTCGCGCGTGGTGCGCCGCGGCGGCTGGCCGCGGGCGGACGAGGGCAGGTAGGCGAGGAGCTCGCGGACGCGTGCGAGGACCGTGCGGTCGTCGTCCTCCACCAGGTGGGCGACGCCGCTGAGGCGCGCGTGCACGTCGGCGCCACCGAGCTCCTGCACGCTGACCGTCTGCTTGGTCACGGCCTTGACGACGTCCGGGCCGGTGATGAACATGGTGCCGCTGCTGCGCGACATCAGCACGAAGTCGGTCAGCGCCGGGCTGTACACGGCCCCGCCTGCGCACGGTCCGAGCACGGCGGACACCTGCGGCACCACCCCCGAGTAGTTGGCGTTGCGCGCGAACACCTCGCCGTAGCCCGACAGGGCGTCGACGCCCTCCTGGATGCGCGCGCCCGCGGAGTCGTTCAGGCCGACGATCGGGAAGCCGCCCCTCGCCGCCAGGTCCATGACGCGGCAGATCTTGGCGGCGTGCATCTTGCCGAGGCTGCCACCCAGCACGGTGAAGTCCTGGCTGAACACGAACACGCGGCGCCCGTCGATCTCGCCGTAGCCCGTCACGACGCCCTCGCCCGGGGCGTCGAGCCCGCGCTCGTTCGGCTCCACGAAGGCCCCCAGCTCCACGAAGGTGCCATCGTCGAGCAGCGCGTCGAGGCGTTCGCGGGCGGTGAGCTTGCCGGCGTCGTGCTGTCGCTTCACGCGCTCGGGCCCCCCGCCGCGCTGCGCGCGCTTGCGGCGCTCCTCCATGTCGGCCGTCAGCTCGTTCATCCACGCGAGGGTGTCGTCGGGCACGGTCGGCTCCTCGTGCGCGCGGCTCAGGGGCGCGCGGCCGGGCGGTCGTCGAGCAGCGAGGCGGGCGGGGGGACGATCACGTAGCGGGTCTCGTCCGGGTAGACGTAGCCCTGGCGCCGCGCCAGGTGCTCGCGGAAGCGCTCGTCGTCGCCACGGCCGGCGATCTCGATCAGGTCGGCCGTCTCGCGGCGCAGCTCGGCGACCTCGCGGTCGAGCCGGGCGATCTCGCGATCGGCCGTCCACAACCGGCGTGACTCGATGGCGATCATCACCCCCGCCTGCAGGAGCCCGACGAGCGCGATCACCACCACGACCGCCGACACGCCGCGGGCGACGCGGACCGGGCGGCGGGGGTCGCGCGAGGGGTCGTCCGGCGGCACGACACGCGTCGCGCCACGCCGAACCGCCGGCGCCTCGCCCACGGAAGGCGCGCTGAACCGCAACGGGCCGAACGGAGCTTCACGCGGCGAGGCCATGCGCCCCCGAGTCTAGCAACGGGCTTCGTCGGGGCGGGGTGAAGGATGCCGCCACCCGGACCGGACGTTCGGGCGCCCGACCCACGTCCTCTGTGAGGCCGCCGACGGCTGCGGCGCGCGTCCGCCGTTATCGTCGCGGGCATGCGAGCGCCCGCGGGAGTCGACGAAGTCCTTCGTTACGCGAACGACGCGCGCATCCTGGTCGTGGACGACGAGCCCGCCAACACCGTCCTGCTGGAACGCATCCTGCGGTCCTTCGGGCATCGCCAGGTGACGGCGACCACGGATCCACTCGAGGCGTGGACGCTCTTCGAGCACGGTCTGCGCCAGCACGCGCCGTTCGATCTCCTGTGCACCGACCTGCACATGCCGGGTCTGGGCGGTCTGCAGCTGATCGAACGCGTCACCGCCGCGACGCCGCAGGGCGACTTCCTTCCGATCCTGGTGCTGACGGCCGACCTGCAGCCCGCGGCGGAGCACGAGGCCCTCGTGCGCGGCGCGCAGGACTTCGTGACCAAGCCTTTCCGCAAGGAGCAGATCCAGTTGCGGGTGGGCAACCTCCTGCGGACCCGCTACCTTCACCTGCAGCTGCGCGACCACGCCGGCCGCCTCGAGGAACTGGTGCGCGAGCGGACGATCGAGCTGGAGGCCGCGCGCCTCGACGCGCTGGAGCGCCTGGCGTCGGCGGCCGAGTACCGCGACCATGCCACCGGCCGCCACGCCCAACGCGTGGGGCTCCTCGCGGCGCTGGTCGGCGAGCGGTTGGGCCTGCCCGAGGAGGAGGTGGAGCTCCTGCACCGCGCCGCGCCGCTGCACGACGTGGGCAAGATCGGCATCCCCGACCACATCCTGCTGAAACCGGGTCGCCTGACCGACGACGAGTTCTCGCAGATGAAGGAGCACGTCGCGGTCGGCTCGCGGCTGCTGTCCCAGGGTCGCTCGCGGCTGATCGTGATGGCCGAGCGCATCGCGGCCTACCACCACGAGCGCTGGGACGGCAGCGGCTACCCCCGCGGGCTGCGCGGCGACGACATCCCGCTGGTCGGCCAGATCGTGGCCGTCGCCGACGTGTTCGACACGCTGATCCACGAGCGCCCCTACAAGCACGCCTGGCCGCTGGCCGAGGCGGTCGAGGAGATCCGCCGGCAGCGCGGCCGCTGGTTCGCGCCGCGCGTGGTCGACGCCTTCCTGGCCCTCGTCGCCGGGCGTCCCGAGCTGGTCACCGACCTCGACGGCATCGTGGTCGGCGCGGTCGGCGGCGACGACGACGCCGGCGACCACGCGCGACCGGTGGAGCGACCCGGCGAGGACTGACGGCGCGCCGCGGCCCGGCGACCCCGCGGGCCCGTGCGGGCACGGTCGCCCCGTTCCCGGGTCATCCTGGGCGCATGCCCCACCTCTTCGAACCGCTCCGCCTGCGCGACGCGCGCCTGCGCAACCGCGTGGCGATGTCGCCCATGTGCACCTACAGCGCCGAGGACGGCCGCGCCGACGATTGGCACCTCGTGCACCTCGGCGCGCGGGCGACGGGCGGCGTCGGCCTGGTGGTCGTCGAGGCGACCGCCGTCGAGGCCCGCGGCCGCATCTCGCCCTCTGATCTCGGCGTGTGGCGCGACGACCAGGTCGACGGCCTGCGCCGCGTCACCGACTTCGTGCGCTCGCAGGGCGCGGCGTCGGCCGTGCAGCTGGCGCACGCGGGACGCAAGGCATCGACCCACCGCCCGTGGGCACCACGGCAGGGGGCCGTCGCGGACGAGGACGGCGGCTGGCCGGTGGTGGGGCCGACCAGCGAGCCCTTCTCCCCGAGGCTGCGCGCGCCGACGGCCCTCGACGAGGACGGCATCGCCCGGGTGGTGACGGCGTTCGCCGACGCCGCCGCCCGCGCGGACGCCGCCGGCTTCGACGCCGTCGAGATCCACGCCGCCCACGGGTACCTGATCCACCAGTTCCTGTCGCCGCTGGTGAACACGCGCGACGACGGCTATGGCGGGGGCTTCGAGGGCCGCAGCCGGCTGCTGCGCGAGGTCGTGCGGGCCGTGCGCGCCGCGCTGCCCGAGGCCAAGCCGCTACTGCTGCGCATCTCGGCCAGCGACTGGGTCGAGGGCGGCTGGAGCGCGGAGGACAGCGTGCGCCTCGCGGGCGAGCTGGCCGGCCTGGGCGTCGACCTCGTCGACTGCTCCAGCGGCGGCGCCGTGGCGGGCGTGAAGGTCCCGGTGGCGCCCGGCTACCAGGTGCCGTTCGCGGAGCGCGTGCGGCGCGAGGCCGGCGTCGCCAGCGGCGCGGTGGGTCGCATCACGACGGCGGCCCAGGCGGACGCGATCGTCCGCGAGGGCAAAGCCGACCTCGTGCTGCTCGGCAAGGCGCTGCTGGACGACCCGCAGTGGGCGATCCACGCGGCGCGGGAGCTGCGCGCCGCGGGCGCCGGCGAGGTGGCGCCGCCGTGGCCCACACAGTACGGCTGGGTGTTCCGGTGAGGCGGTGGCTTCGGGCGCCTCTGCGGGCGCCACAGCGGGACGCCTTCTTCGGCGGCGGTCAGAAGAGCGAGGGCTGGTCGATCCCCTCGTCGGCCTCGGGCAGCGCGGTCACCTCGACGAACTCGAGCCCGGCGGCGTTGAGCTGCGCCAGCGCGGGCCGGGTGATCGCGGGCGCCGCCAGGATCCCGCGCACCGGCTCGCCGGTGAAGCGTCGCACGCTGGTGACGTAGCGCCCCAGCTGGTGCACCGCCTCCTGCGTGCCCTTCGCGCGCTTGAGCTCGACGACGACCAGGCGGCCGTCACGGTCGCGTGCGAACAGGTCGATGCCGCCGACGTCGGTCGGGAGCTCGCGGTCGAGCACCGTCAGGCCCGGCTCGATCAGCTCGGGCTCGCGCGCCAGCGCCGCCTGCATCTGCGCCTCGCTGCCGCGCAGCACGAAGGCGATCTCCTCGCGCAAGTGCAGCGCCTGGGCCAGCGCCACCTCGAGGAACACCACCCGTAGGGTCTCCTCGGGCGTGCGGCGTTCGGCCACCAGCACCGCCTGGCCGTCGTCGAGACCGATCCACAGGTCGTCGGTGCGCGGCTGCCAGTTGACCGGCTTCACCCCCCGGTCGCGGTGCACCTGGATGGAGCCGTCGGGCTTGACCATCACCAGCAGGTCGCCGGCGTCGGCGAAGGAGGCCGCCCGGCCCACGTAGCTGACCTCGCAGGTGCCGACCACCTGGACCAGCGCCTGGCCGGCGCGCAGGTGCTCGCGCAGGAACTCGACGAGCTCGTCGTCCCGCGGGTCGTGGAGGGCCTCGAGCAGCACGCCCGAGGGTACCCTGTCGCATGCCCCGACTCGGAGCCCACGTGTCCACCGCCGGCGGCGTCTCGACCGCCTTCCCCCGCGCCGCCGAGCTCGGCTGCGACGCCCTGCAGGTGTTCGTCAAGAACGCCAACACCTGGCGGGCGAAGCCGCTGCCCGACGCGGAGATCGACGCCTTCCGGACGGCCCACGCCGCGACCCCCGGCCCGTCCGCGCCGGCGCCGCTGCCGCTGGTGGCCCACGCCGGCTACCTGATCAACCTGTGCAGCCCGAAGCCCGACGTGCACGAGAAGTCGCGCCTCGCGTTGCGCGACGAGCTCGAACGCTGCACCCTCCTGGGGGTGCCTGGCCTGGTGCTGCACCCGGGCGCCCACCTGGGCACCGGCGAGGACGTCGGGCTCGACGGCATCGCCCGTGCGCTCGACGCCGTGCACGCGGCGCTCCCGGATGCCAGCGCGCGGGTGCTGCTGGAGAACACCGCCGGCCAGGGCACGGTGCTCGGCTCGCGGCTCGAGCAACTCGCCGCGATCGTGGCGCGGGTGGACGCGCCCGAGCGCGTGGGCGTCTGCCTCGACACCTGCCACGCGTTCGCCGCCGGCTACGACCTGCGCGGCGACGAAGGCTACGCCGCCTTCGTCGAGGAGGTGGCGCGCACGGTCACGCTCGAGCGGGTGGCCGCCGTCCACCTCAACGACAGCCTCTTCGGGCTCGGCAGCCACAAGGACCGCCACGCCTCGATCGGCGAGGGCGAGCTCGGTCGCGGGGCCTTCGCCCGCTGGCTGGCCGACCCGCGCTGGGGCGACGTGCCCATGGTGCTGGAGACCCCCCTGGGCGACGACGGCCTGGGGCACGCGCGCGACCTGGCTACGCTGCGCGCGCTCTGAGCCGCGGGAGGGCCGCCGTCAGACCGGCTCGACGCGTCCGTAGCGCCCGCGCACGTAGGCGAGCGAACCGGTGTCGGCGACGCGCGCGTGGTCCACGCGGCCGACCACCAGCGTGTGGTCGCCGACCGGCACCTGGTCGACCACCACGCACACCAGCTGCGCGGCGGCGGCCCCGATCACCGGGTACCCGTCGAGCTCCTCGAAGGGGTCGTCCGCGAGGGGCACGGGTCGACCGGCGAAGTGGTCCGAGATGCCGGCCTGATCCGCCGACAGGATGCTGACGCCGTAGCGCGCCAGCGCCGGCAGCAGCGCGTGGGCGCGAGCCTTCACGTCGATCGCCACCCCCACCAGCGGCGGCACGAGCGACAGCGAGGTGAACGAGTTGACCGTGATGCCGTGGACGGTCCCGAAGGGGGAAGCGCCGCCGGCGACCCCATCGGGCCTCGCGAAGGTGACCACGGTGATGCCGGTGGGGAGTCTCCCCAGCGTCTGTCGGAACCGGTCGGGATCGATGGGCATGCGGGGGTCCTCCTGGCGGCCTTCCGCGGGGGGCGGCGGCCGCGCGACGACCCGCAGGGTACGTCACGCGTCGTAACCTCGCACGATGCCACGAACGAACCCCGAGCCCCCGCCCCTGCGGCGGCTGTGGCACTACGCCGCCGAACGGCGCTACCGCGGCCGGGCGCTCGGCGCCGCCGCGCTCTCGATCAGCAACAAGCTGTTCGACCTCGCGCCGCCGTTCCTCATCGGGGTCGCGGTCGACGTCGTGGTGGCGCGCGAGACCTCGCTGATGGCCGGCCTCCTCGGCGTGGCCGACCCGGCCGCGCAGCTGGGCGTGCTGGCGGTGGTGACCTTCGCCATCTGGGGCATGGAGAGCCTGACGGAGTACCTCTTCGCGATCCTCTGGCGCAACCTCGCGCAGGACGTGCAGCACGAGCTGCGGCTCGCGGCCTTCGACCACGTCCAACACCTCGACCTCGCGTTCTACGAGGAGCGCGACACGGCGGGCCTGATGGCGGTCCTCAACGACGACGTCAACCAGCTCGAGCGCTTCCTCGACGTCGGCGCCACCGAGGTGCTGCACCTGCTGACGACGGTGCTGGTCCTCGGGGCGTTCTTCTTCGTGGCCGCGCCCGGGGTCGCGTGGTGGGCGCTGCTGCCGATGCCGTTCATCGTGTGGGGATCGCTGCGCTTCCAGCGCCTGATGGCGCCGCGCTACACCGCCGTGCGCGAGCAGGTGGGGCTCCTCAACGCGCAACTGGCCAACGCCCTCGGCGGCATCGCGACGGTCAAGAGCTTCACCGCCGAGGCGCGCGAGGCGGAGCGCCTGGGGAAGCTGTCGCGCGCCTACGTCCGCAAGAACGCGCACGCGATCGCGCTGTCGTCCGCGTTCGTGCCACTGATCCGCATCGCCATCGTCGTCGGCTTCATGGCCACGCTGGTCTACGGCGGTCGCCTGGCGCTGTCGGGCGAGATGGCGGTCGGCGTGTACTCGACGCTGGTGTTCATGACGCAGCGGCTGCTGTGGCCGCTCACGCGCCTCGGTCAGACGCTCGACCTCTACCAGCGCGCGATGGCTTCCACGCGGCGGATCTTCGCCCTGCTCGACGAGCGGGCGCAGCTGCGCGACGGCGCCCGACCGCTGCCGCCAGAAGCGGTGGCGGGCACCGTGCGGCTCGCGGGGGTCGATTTCGCCTACGCGACCGGCGGCGCCGTGCTGCGCGGCATCGACCTCGAGGTGCCGGCCGGCCGCACGCTGGCGATCGTCGGGCCGACGGGCGCCGGCAAGTCGAGCGTCGTCAAGCTGCTGCTGCGGCTCTACGACCCGACCGCCGGGCGCGTCACGCTCGACGGCGTCGACCTGCGCGACGCCGTCCTCCGGGACGTCCGTCGCGCGGTGGGCCTGGTGAGCCAGGACGTGTTCCTGTTCCACGGCAGCGTTCGCGACAACCTGCGTTTCGGCCGCCCCGACGCCGACGAGGCCGCGTTGTGGCGCGCGCTGGAGCTCGCCGAGGCACGGCCGTTCGTCGAGGCGTTGCCGCAGGGGATCGACACCGTGGTGGGCGAGCGCGGCCAGAAGCTCTCGGGCGGCCAGCGGCAGCGGCTGGCGCTCGCGCGGGCGATCCTCAAGGACCCGCCCGTGCTGGTGCTCGACGAGGCGACCAGCGCGGTCGACAACGAGACGGAGGCCGCCATCCAGCGCTCGCTCGAGGCGCTGACCCGCGGCCGCACGACGATCGTCATCGCGCACCGCCTCAGCACCGTCCGTCACGCCGACGAGATCGCCGTCCTGGACGCCGGTCGTGTCGTCGAGCGCGGTCGCCACGACGACCTGATCGCGCTCGCTGGGGTGTACGCCGGGCTGTGGCGGGTGCAAACGGGTGAACGCGCGCTCGCAGGCGTCGCATCGCCCGCGGCGCGGCGGTAGATTCGCCCGTGAGCAGACGCCGCTGGCTCCTCTTCCCGCTCCGCTTCGTCCACGTCAACCTCGGCCTCGCGCTGTTCGGCTTCAGCATCGCGCTGATGCTCCGCGCGGGCGTGGGGCTGGGTCCCTGGGACGTCTTCCACGAGGGCGTCTCGCTGCGCACGCCGCTGACGATCGGCCAGGCGATGATCGCTGCCGGCTTCGCGCTGCTGGCCTTCTCGGCCGTGGTGGCGAAGGTGCGGCCCGGCCTCGGCACGGTGATGAACATGGTGTTCATCGGCGCGTGGGTCGACCTCTTCCTGGCGCATCCCGCCTTCCCGCAGGCGCGCGGCTGGCTCGACGGCGCGGCGCTCTTCGGCGCGGGGTTGGTCCTCAACGGCATCGCGACCGGCCTCTACCTCACCGGCGGCCTCGGCGCGGGTCCGCGCGACGGCTTCGCGCTGGCGCTGGCCAAGCTGCTGCGGGTCACGGTGCGGCGCGCGCGCACGCTGGTCGAGATCGTCGTGTTGACCAGCGGCTGGCTGCTCGGCGGCACCGTCGGCGTGGGCACCCTGGTGTTCGCCCTCGCGATCGGCCCGCTGATGCAGTCCAGCCTGCGCCTGTTCGCCGGGCTCGAGCGCGCCTACGCGCGACGGCTGGCGGCGCCCGTCGACCGCGTGGGCATCCGTACCGAGTAGCGGACCGAACGGCCCCTATCATCGCTGGAGAGCGGTTCGGAGGGGGTCATGTCCGTGGAGGTCGTCCACGTCCTGGGATCGGGCGCCGCGTTCAGCGACGGCAGCCGCACCACCACCATGCTGGCCCTCGAGGGGCCCTCCGGCATCGTGGTGATCGACTGCGGCGGCGACGTCGTGCAGCGGCTGCTCGCCCAGGGCCTGGACCCCATGCGGGTGACGGCGCTCATCGTCACCCACGAGCACGCCGACCACGTCGGCGGCCTGCCGCTGATGGTCGAGCGCCTGTGGCTCGCCGGTCGGCGCACGCCGCTGCCCGTCATCGGCATCGGCCCCGCCGTCGCCCAGGCGGTGCGCCTGCACGAAGCGTTCGACACCGGCGACTGGCCCGGCTACGCCGGCATCGCGCCACAGGTGGTGCCGCACGAGGTGGGCGCACTCGTGCTGCAGAACGCCGACTTGCGCATCACGGCGTCCCCGGGGACGCACTCGGTCCCGGTCATCGGCCTGCGCATCGAGGCCGCCAGCGGCGCCGTGGTGGCGTACTCGTGCGACACGACCTACGACCCCACCATCGTCGACCTCGCCCGCGATGCCGACCTCCTGCTGCACGAGGCCGCCGGCGAGACCCCCATGCACGCCTCGCCCTGCCAGGCGGCGCAGGTCGCCGTCGAGGCCGGCGCGGGCCGGCTGGTGCTGGTGCATCTGCCGCACGACTTCGACGAGCACGGCCCCGACGTGGCGTGCGCTCGGAGCCGCTTCGCGAACCTCGAGATCGGCGTCGACGGCGCGCGCTACCCGCTGACGCCCGCTGGCGTCGCCGTCGGCTGGCGCGCGGTCGGCGCCGCGGCGTCCCACAAGCGCGCGTAGCGCCGCGGGGCGCGCCCCTCCCAGCCGCGCTTGTGCCAGGCGTAGCCGGCGACCAGCGGCAGCGTGACGGTCGCCTCGCCGTACACCATCTGCTCGAAGGCCAGGTCGACCTTGCCCCAGCTGCTCGCCTCCTTCAGGGTCGAGCCGGAGAGGGCGCCGTCGCGCTCGTCCGCGACGGTGAGCTGCACCGCGTACTTGTGCATCTCGGCCTCGAAGCCGAGGAACTCGGCGGAGACGACGATGTCCTGCACGAAGTTCTTGGGCACGCCGCCGCCGATCATGAAGATGCCGGTGGTGCCCTGGTGCACCTTGATGTCCGTCAGCTCGCGGAAGTCCTTCACGCTGTCGATCGCCACGTGCGCCCCGGGGTGGCGGACCTGGTGGGCCACCAGGCCGAAGCCGGCGGAGCAGTCGCTGAACGCCGGCACGAACACCGGCACGTCGAGCTCGAAGGCCGTCCGCAGGATGCTGTCGGCCCCGAGGTCGCGCTCCGCGAGGTAGCGACCCATCTCGCGCAGGAACTCGCGGCTGGAGTACGTCCCCGGCGTGAGGGTCTCCGCGATCTGGAGCACGGTGTCGTCGCAGGTGCGCAGCTGCTCCTCGTCGATGTAGGTGTCGTAGATGCGGTCGATCATCAGCTCGCGCAGGACGGCGTCGCTGGCGAACTTGTCGCCCTGGTAGTGGCGGAACCCGAGGGCCTCGAAGAAGTCCTGGTCGACGACGTTGGCGCCGGTGGAGACGATGGCGTCGACCATGTTGGCGCGCAGCAGGTCGACGATCACCTGCTTCTGGCCGGCGGAGACGATCGAGCCCGCCAGCGTCAGGATGACGCCGGCCTCGGGGTCGCGCACCATCATGTCGAGGATGCGGCCGGCGCGCGCCAGGTCGCGGGCACTGAAGGCGGTCTCGCCCATCATGTCGACCAACGGCGTGACGTCGACCTGCTTGATGTCGAGGTGGCGCACGACGGTCTGCAGGAGTTCGGGCTTGCTCGGGGTGTTGTGGCTCATGGTCGGTCCCTCCACGTGGTGCGATCGCGCTCAGGGTCGTGGGGGTCACGAGCCACGCGCGCCGCTCGGCCGCCGCGTCCGCGGTCGGCGTCGGTCATCGGAGCCTTACGTGCGTTCGCGCGGTGGCGAACACCTGGCTCCGCGAACCCACCGGATCGCGGCACCCGTGCGCAGCGCCGGCCCAACCGGAAGGCGCCGAACACACGGGAGTTTCTCGCCGCAGGCGAGAAACTCCAGGTGAACGGTCGGCCCTTCGGGCCGTCCGTTCACACGCCATCAGGACTCCCCGTGGCGCCCCCAGGATGCGGCCTGGCGCGCGCGTTGTCAACGACATGGGCGACGGTGGCCCGGTGACTCGAGGCGGGGCGCCGGGCGTGGTGCGTGACCGGAAGATGAAGACGCATCGACCCCGACGAATGCCCCTGTGGACCATCCTGAAGAGGGGCTTAGGCTACAATCGCTTGCATCGAGACGGGCCGATGCGCGGGGCTAGCCGAGCTTCCCGCAGGGGCCCGATTCCCTTGGGAGGTCCACCGTGAGGGATCTGCAGACGAGCCAAGACGCCCGCGCGCACCAGCGCGGCCACCCGTACGGCGGCACGGCATGATCCCCGCCTTCCGCGCCGCCACCACGAACACGGGCCGCGCGCTCGAGATCGTGCGCATGGTGCTCATGTTCCTCGTGTTCGGTGGCATGTTGGGCTACGCGCTCGAGCTGTACGTCATCGGCCACTGGCTGCCCACCTTCCAGTCGCAGATCCCCTTCTACGTGACCATCCCGGGCGTGGTCTTCATCGCCTGGATCTTCTTCGACCGCACCACGCCCTGGGTCCGCATCGCCTTCATCGTCACGATGCTGGTCTTGATCGTCACCGGTATCCTGGGCGCCTACTACCACTGGCTGTGGAACATGATGGACGCGGGCGAGATCGACTGGAACTTCACGCCCGCGATGGAGAACTTCCACGGCTTCCGCCCCATCCTCGCCGCGTTGGCCTACACCAACATGGGCGTGACCGGTCTAGCCTGCATCTACAGGGCCAGGTGAGGTGACGACATGATCCAGCGTTTGATGCGCGCCCAGACCGACGACGAGCGCACGCTCGCGTTCCTGCAGAACCTCTTCCTGCTGATCGCCGCCTTCGGCCTCGTGTTCTACGGGGTCGAGCACTGGGTGATCGATCATCAGACCCTGACGCACTGGACGGCGCTGATCCCCGCCTGGGTGTCCATCATCGGCACGCCGCTGGCGATCGCCATGTTCTTCTCCACCCGCAAGTGGCTGACCTACGCCTTCGTCGGCGGCATGGCCGTCGCGTTCCTCACCGGGCTCCTCGGCGCCCTGCTGCACCTCGTCTTCAACGCCAGCGACCTCGGCGTCTCGCTGTTCAGCATCAGCGGGTTCCTCGAGTCCATGCAGGTCCCCTACCGCCCCGTGCTCGCCGGACTCGCCCACACCCACGTGGGCGCGGTGGGCCTCGCCGTCGGTCTCACCGCCTGGGTGAAGGACTGACCCGTTCCGCCCCTTAGGAGGCATTCCATGATCAAGAAACTTCTCGTGACCGCTCTCGCGCTCGCCCTCGTCGGCACCGTCGCGCTGGCCCAGCCCGCGATCGACGGTGCGATCGCCGACGGCGAGTACGCCAACACCCTCGAGCACGACTCCGGCGCCGTCCTGTACTGGACGATCGACGGCGACACGCTGTACATGGGCTACACGATGGAGGCCCGCGGCTGGTCCGGCGTGGGCTGGCTCAGCGAGCAGTCCAACCGCAAGGCCGGCGCCGACGAACTCATGTTCGCCATCGTCGACGGTGAGGCCGTCGCCTACGACGCCTACCAGTCCGGTGCGCGCGGCGCGCCAGAACTCGACGAGGACGAGGGCGGCAGCAACTCGCTGAGCGCGTTCGCCGCCGTGCACGAGGACGACGTGTGGACGGTGGAGTTCTCGCGTCACCTGGCCACCGGCGAGGAGACCGACGTCGACATCGTCCCGGGCGAACCCATGATCTTCATGCTGGCCCACGGCAACACCATGGACATCGAGCGCGCGCACGAGCGCAGCAACCGCGGCGGCGCGTTCTACATCGAGGACTTCGTCTTCTGACCTGAGCAGCCACGCCCCGAACGAGTCGGCGGCCCCGGGGATCTTCCCTGGGGCCGCCGTTCATGTGGCAGCGGAGGCCGGCGGCCGGGCGCGGGCGCGCGCGCGGGCGCGCGCGCGCGATCGGCCCGGCTAGACCTGTTCGAGGTACGTGTACCCCACCAGCTCCGCGTCGTAGAGCTCGGTCATCTCGCGCTTGGCCTCGTCGGACAGCTTGACGCCGGAACGCTCCGCCTCGCGGATCTCGTCCTGCAGCCAGCCGTGGAGCTCCGCGGTCTCGTAGCCCATGTTCTCGATGACGCGCCGCGCCTTCTGCCCGTTGACGAAGCGCTCCAGCCGCCAGCCGCCCTTGCCGTCCAGGCGCACGTGGGCCTCGTTCATGCGGCCGAAGAGGTTGTGGTTGTTGGCCAGCACGTCCTGGTAGGCGCCGGTGAGGAAGGCGCCGAGGTAGTACGGCCGCCCGGGCACGAGGTCGTGCACCGGGAGCGTGGCGCGCACGTCGCGCAGGTCGATGAACTTGGCGATCTTGCCGTCGCTGTCGCAGCTGATGTCGACGAGCGTCGCCTCGCGGTTCGGCTCCTCCTGCAGGCGGTGCAGCGGCACGATCGGGAAGAGCTGCTGGATCGCCCAGTGGTCGGGCATGCCCTGGAAGAGGCTGAAGTTGACGACGTACTGGTCCGCGAGCCGCTTGGGCAGCGCCTCGAGCTCCTCGGGCACGTAGTCGAGCTGCTCGATGACCTTGGCGATGCGCAGGAGCGTGCGGTGGTAGAGCTGCTCCACGTGCGCCCGCTCGAGCAGGGTGATGTAGCCGAGGTCGAAGAGGCTGTGCATGGTGTCCTTGTTCGACACCGCCTCGTTGAACACCTCGCGGTAGTTCTTCAGGTTGATGTCGCGCGCGAGTTCCTGCATGTCGCGCACCACCGCGTGCACCTCGCCCTCGAGGGGCGGCAGCTCGTAGGTCGCGCGGGTGGGGCCGATCGCGTCGATCACGGGCAGCACGATCAGCGCATGATGCGCCGTCAGCGCCCGCCCGGACTCGGTGACGATGACCGGGTGCGGCGCCTCGCCGTCGTCGCAGGTCTCCTTGATCGTGTACACGACCGTGTCGGCGTACTCGCTGATGCCGTAGTTGGCGCTGGCGTAGAAGTTCGTCTTGGAGCCGTCGTAGTCGACCCCGAGGCCGCCACCGACGTTGAGGTAGCGGACGTCGGCCCCCATGTTGACGACGTCGACGTAGACCTGCGCCGCCTCGCGCACCGCCACCTTGATCCGGCGCACGTCGGTGAGCTGGCTGCCGACGTGGCAGTGGATCATCTGCAATGCGCCTAGCTTCCCTAGGGACGCCAAGCGCGCCACGGCGTGGATGAGCTCGGTGGCGGTCAGGCCGAACTTGGCCTCGTCGCCACCCGACGCCTCCCAGGCGCCGGCGCCCTTGGCGTGCAGCTTGAAGCGGATGCCGACCGCGGGCTCCACGCCCATCTCGGCGCTGACCCGCAGCACGCGCTCGAGCTCGCTCGGCTTCTCGAGCGTGATCATGACGTTCTTGCCGAGCTTGCGGCCCCACAGCGCGAGGCGGATGAAGTCGTCGTCCTTGAAGCCGTTGCAGCAGATCAGCGCGTCGGGGTGCGTGTCCTGCACCAGGATCAGCGCCAACTCGGCCTTGCTGCCGGCCTCCAGGCCGGTGGCGTAGCGGGCGCCGTACTCGGCGATCGTCTCGACGACCACGCGCCGCTGGTTGACCTTGATCGGGTAGACGCCCTGGTAGCGCGCCTTGTAACCGGCCTCGTGGATCGAGGCCTGGAAGGAATGGTTGATCCGGTCGAGCCGGTCCTCGATGATCTGCGGGAAGCGCAGGATGACCGGCAGCGTGCGCCCCTCGGCCTTGAGCCCCTCGACGACGGCGGGCAACGAGACCCTCGAGGCCTCGGCGCCGCGCTGCAGCACCTGCATGTCGCCATCGCTGCCGACCTCGAAGTAGCCGCTGGCCCACGAGGAGACGGCGTACAGCTCCTCCGCGTCGTCGGTCTTGAACGGGGCTTCGGGGACGACTTGGGCCAATGCGGGCCTCCTCTGGGACGGACGCCGGCCCGTACGGCCGACGGCCCATCAGCGTAACAGAGACGCTGGGCCGTCAGGAGGCGCGCTCGGACGCGCCGGGATCGGGCGGCCTGCCCACCCACCAGCGGGCCTCGCGCCGCAGCGTTCGCGCCATGCGACCGCCGCCGGTCATGAGGGCGTGCCACTCCGCGACTTCGTAGACGAGCAGGTCGGCCGGCACCGGCAGCCCGGCGGTGGACCAGACCGGCGCCGTCGGCCGTGGCTTGGGGCCATCGACGATCGCGATGAGGTCGAGGTCGCTGCCAAAGCCGTCGTCGCCTCGGGCGAAGGAGCCGAAGCAGCCGATCGCGACCACCCGCGCATCGGCCGCGGCGACGGAGGCGGCCCACGCCCTGCCCGCTGCCTCGACGACGTCAGTCGCCGGCCAGCGCCGCACGGACGAACTCGAGGATCGCGCCCGCATGCCGGATCGCCTCCTCCCCTTGGAATCGGCCGTAGTGGCTGAAGGGCGGTCCCTCCGGGTGGCTGTCCGGGTAGCGCGTCGGGATGTAGAAGGCGTCGAGCACCTTGGCGGCATCGATCAGCTCCGGGCTCGCCGCCGCCACCGGGGGCAACTGCGCCAGGAGCCGGGCGACCACGTGGCCCCACGCCTCCTGCCGGTGGTGGAGGTGGAGCGCCTTCACCGCCTTCTCGGCCGCCTGGTGCGCGGCGAAGCACGCCCAGTCGAAGCGCACCTCGCTGGCGGCCGCACGCGCGTGCCCGAGGTCGTGCTCCGCCTGTGCGAACCAGTCACCGCTGCGCTGCGCCATCCGCTGCCTCCTCGGATCAGGTTACCCGATGCCGATCGCGCTTCCATGCGGCGCTAGGCCGTGGCCGTCTCGCCCCCGGCCACCGCCTCGTGCAGCCCCAGCGTGTCGAGCGCGTGCATCCGCTCGCGCAGCCTTGCCCAGGCGACCGCCCGTTCGGGCCGCGGCGCCACTGTGGCTGCGATCGCGAGCGGCGCGCGCGCCACGGCCGCGTCCAGGTCGGCGAACGCGCCGGAGGCCACCCCACCGAGCAGCGCTGCGCCGACGGCCGAGGCGCCGGAGGCGTCGAGCAGCTCGAGCGTCGCGCCGGAGGCATCCGCGACGGCCTGGGCGAACACCGGGTTCCGTAGGCCGCCGCCGGCGGCGCGGACGCGCAGACCGGCGCGCACGCGACGGTCGGCGGGACCGCGACGGTCTTCGTGCGCGCCCCGGTCCGCGGCCCGGGGCAGCGCGCGCACCCCATCGGCGATCGCCACCGCGACGCCGGCCACGGCCGCCCGCGCGAGCGCCTCGCGGCCGTGGCCCGGTTCCAGGCCGAGCCAGCCGCCGCGGGCGTGGCCCTTCATCAGCGGCGCGCGCTCGCCGGTCAGGTACGGCAGGAACAGCGGCGCCGCCTCGGGCGCGGCGTCGCCGAGCGCGCCGTAGAGGTCGTCCCAGGAGAGCCCTAGCAGGGTTCGCGCCCAGTCGAGCGCGACGCCGGCGTTGTTCACGCTGGCCTGCCGCAGCCAGCCGCGCGCGTGGCAGAAGGCGTGCAGGCCGGTGAGTTCGCCGGCGGGAGGCGCCGCCTCGACGACCAGCGCCTGCGCGCCGGTGCCGACCATCAGCTGTGCCTGGCCGGGGAGGACGGTGCCGGTGCCGACCGCGGCGGCCTGCTGGTCGCCGGCACCGAACGCCACCGGAATGCCCGCCCGCAGGCCGAGGTGCCGGGCGGCATCGGGCGTCAGCCGGCCCGCCGCCGCGTCGGGCTCGCCGAGCGCCGGCATGAGCGCGGGATCCAGGCCGAACGCCTCCAGCGTCGCCCCCGACCAGCGGCGGCGCGCGACGTCGAACAACAGGGTGGCGGAGCCGTCGGTGGGCTCGCTGCCGAACTCGCCCGTCAACCGTTGACGCAGCGCGTCCTTGGCGAGCAGCAGGGTCCGGGCGCGCGCCAGTACCTCTGGCTCGTGGTCACGTAGCCACGCCAGGGGCGGCAGCGTCAGCCCCAGGACGACGGGGTTGGCGAGCTCGTCGCGCAGGCCGGCCTCGTCGATCGTCGCCTCGACCTCCGGAAGCAGGCCCGCGGCGCGGGTGTCCATCCAGGTGATCGCGGGCCGCACCGTCTCCCCCGCCGCGTCGAGCAGGACGAAGGTGTGCATCTGGCCGCTGAGGCCGATCCCGACGACGTCGGCCCGGGGAACGTCACCGCCGTCGCCGACGTCGGCAAGCACCCCGCGTGTCGCCTCGCCGGCGGCCGCCCACCAGTCGTCGGGGTCCTGCTCGGCCCAACCGGGCGCCGGCGCATGGGTGGGGTAGGCCGCGCTGCGCTCGGCGAGCACGCGGCCGTCGAGGTCGAGCAGCAGCGCCTTGAGGCTCGAGCTGCCGAGGTCGAGGCCGAGGAGGGTGGGGGGGCCGAGATCGGGTGGATGGCTCATGGCATGGTCTTGGCGTTGCTCGATCTGGTCGGCAGCGGGCCTTCGGGTCGCGAATCCTGCCGTGCACCGCATCGCCGGCGTGCTCTGCTGCCCAAGAAGCGTACTCCACTCTACCTTTCGTGGCGGATCTCGACCGGGCCCAGGAGCTCTTCGGTGGCGCTCGTCAGCCCGATACCGCAGTGGATCACCGACGACCGCGCGGACATCGCGATCTCCGTCCAAGGACGCCCCCGTCCGCGATGTTACGGTAGCCCAGGTTCAACACGAAGGCTGCGTCAACAGACGCTTTCGCTTCTTCGCAGAACGGAGTACCCGATGCCCTTCGTACCCGTCCAGGCGCCCGTAGGCCGTCGCCTGAATCGTGACTGCGCCGTTGGCGCTGCCACCCGCATGGGCACCAAGGTGGTGGCCGAGTTCATCCGCGCACCTCTCGGGGGTGCGCATATCGCTGCTGCAGAGGAGCCGAAGGATGGATACGCCCGCATCTTCGGCAACGTGCCCGCCCTCGACTCCGCAGTGAGCGCGATCACCGCCGCGTCAGCCGTCGAGAGACGTGGGCTCTGGAGCCGCCGCCGGGTGTCGAAGTGGCTCGAGCCGACGGCATCGTGATCCCGTCTGCCACCAAGGTCCTCGTCGGCATCGACGTCGGGACCACGAACCTGAAGCTGCTCGCCACCACGACGGACGGACACGTGCTCCGGGTCGTCCAGCGCGACATGGTGATCCACCGCCCGGCACCTGGCCACGCCGAGTTCGACCTCGGGGTCGTCGAGGCAGGCATCGCGGAAGGCCTGGCCGAGATCGCCACGGCGCTGCCGTCCGGCGCGGAAGTCGCCGCCATCGCCGTCGCCGCCATCGGAGAAAGCGTCGTTGCCATCGATGCCGACGGCGCGCCAGCGAGTTTCTGCCCGACCTGGTTCGATCGCCGCACGCACAACTACCGCCCCGAGTTCGGTATTCCCGTCGACCGCTGGTACGACCTCACCGGCATGGTCGACGACGACATCTGCACGGCGTTCCGCATCCACTGGCTGCGGTCCCACGACCTGGTGGACGCATCGCGCGCCCAGCGGTGGCTGTGCATGGCCGACTACTGCGTGCACCTTCTGACCGGCAACGCGTGCGCCGCCCCGTCACTCGCGGCTCGCACCGGCATGTACGACCGGAACGAGGGAACGTGGGCCCCCGAGGTCCTCGCCGCCCTCGGCCTCACGGCCGACAACCTGCCGCGGCCGTTGCCGACGGCTACCGTTGCCGGCGGTCTCCTCCCCGAGGTCGCGCGTCGCGTGGGCCTCCCCGGCGGAACACCGGTCGTCAACGCCGGGCACGACCATCCCTGTGCCGGGGTCGGCTGTGGCCTGGTCGAGCCGGGCGGCATCATGGATTCCACCGGTACCGCCGAGGCCATCAAGACCGTGGTGAGCGGTCCGCTCACCTATCGGGAGACGCTCGAAGGACGTTACGAGTGCTATCCGCACGCGGCGCCGGGCCGCTTCATCCTTTCGGGCCACCTGCCGTCGGCGGGCGGGTTCCTCGCGTGGCTGTCGAAGACACTGCACGGCGTCGACGAGGACGGCTCGACGCCCGTGGCCGCGATCGTCGAGGCCGCGCGCCAGAGCCCGCCGGGCGCCAACGGGGTCCGCGTGCTGCCGTTCCTGGAAGGCACCGGCGAACCGTACAACCGACGTGATCAGGCCGCCGAACTCCTCGGCCTGCGCGCGTACCACGGCCGCGCCGACCTGATCCGCGCCGCCTTCGAAGGATGCTCGTTCTGGTTCGAGGTCAACGTCTCGACCATGAGCCGCATCGCAGACCAGCGCATCGACGCCATCACCGCCGTCGGCGGCGGCGCACGCTCGGACCTGTGGCTCGAGATCAAGTCTGCCTTCGTGGGTCGCCCCATGTGGGTGCCCGACGTCGACGAAGCCGCCGCCTTCGGCGCCGCGCTCGTCGGCGGCATGGCCGTCGGCCTGATCGGCACCGCCGCCGACGACCTACCGCGGCTCCGAGGTAGGACGGTCGTCGCGCCGGACGAACTGCGCGCCGAGTACGAGCCCGTCGCATCCGAGTACCGCGCGCTGTACGAGCAGCGCTTCGGACCTCTGTAGCCGCAGCAGCACTCGCTGACCGCAACGCCTCGCGGCGCCGGACCGCACGCGGTGTGCCGCGCCGCAACGCAGGGCCGTCGCGGTCACCGGTGACGATCGAGGAAGGCCTCCACCTCATCGCGACTCGGCAGACCCGCTCGCCCCCCCAATCGGGTGCAGGCCAGCGCGCCCACGGCGCTCGCGAACCGCAGACAGCGATCTGCATTCTCCCCGGCGAGGACTGCGTGGAGATAGCCACCATGGAACGCGTCACCGGCTCCCGTCGTGTCGACGACGTCCACCGCGAAGGCTGGCTGGTGCCAAGCGCCCCCGTCCACCCACGACCAAGCGCCCCGGGTTCCGTCCGTGATCACCACGTGACTGGCGCCGAAACGTGCCAACTCGCGTGCCGCGTCGGCGACGTCGTCGTGCCCCGTGTAGCGCATGGCGAAGTCCTTGGCCACGATGAGTACGTCGACCAGGGGAAGGAGATCGTCCAGACCGGGCCAGAAGGGCCCCGCACCGCCGTCGTAAGAGACCATCACCCCAGCCTCGCGTGCCGCCCGCGCGGCCGCCAAGGCGGCCGCCGGATGGACGCCATCGAGGTGGATCACGCGAGCCTCGCGTAGCCAGTCCCACGGCAACTCGTCGACCGCCAGACGGAGAGCGCCTCCCGTGCTGTACATGATCGACCGCCGCCCGGTGCCGCCCTCGACGAGCACGACCGAACGGGGCGACGCCTCTCCAGCGCGCTGGACCAGGTATGCCGTGTCGACACCGACGCCCTTCAGCCCGGCGACGATCCAATCTCCCCAGGCGTCATCGCCCACGCTCCCGACCACGGCGCTCGCCGTCCCGAGGCGCGCTGCGGCGGCCATCGCGCTAGCGACGGGTCCGCCACCGTGCACCTCGACGAGAGGGATCTCGAAGACCTCGTCTGGGCCAGGGAGGTGAGGCACTTGGGCCAACACGTCGATCGTGACCATCCCGAGGCCGACGATCGGCGGTGCCGTCGTCAACGGGCCGGCGGCCACAACCGCGCCACGTCCTCGACGCGGCCGGCGATCCCCAAGGCCGCGAAGGCCCGCTCGAACCAGCCTTGCGCCGACTCACCCAGCGAAGCCAGGACGGGTTCGGGCAGCGTCCAGAGGTCGGCCTTGAACACCCCCCAGGCGTGCCAGCGGTTCTCGATCCACAGCTGCTCGTCGCTCAAGTCCTCGCGCTCCGCGTCATCGGGTCCGTGTTCGGCGCGTGCCATCGGCTGCGCGAGGGCGGCGCGCATGCGCGCGGTCAAGGCCGCCGGCATCGCCGCGTCGTCCATCACGACGTTCTGGATGCCCGCGGCAAGATGCACCTCATGGACGCCCGCGGCAGGCAGGCGCGCCCACTGTTCGACCGTCAGCGTCGAGGCGCCATGCTGGACGATGCCGGGGAGGCCGTACTCGTCGGTGGCCACGCGAGCCAACTCGGCGGCCGCGGCGAAGTCTACGTCCATGACCCCGATTCGACCATCCGCCATGACGACCCCGCCGTGGCGCGTGCCGGTCTGCACGCTCACCTTGCCGAGGCGGCCCGGTCCTGAGCCCAACTGCGCCCGGACGCCGTCGAGGAAGGTGCGCAGCTCCTCGACCGTGGTGTTGGCACCGCCGATCTCCCCTACCTCGCCGCCCACGACGACCTCCGGGTCGAGCGTGTGCACGAACGCCGCTAGCTCGGCGGTCGCCGCTGCGTTCGCGGCCAGCCGCGCCTCGGGTTCTCCCTCGTCCTTCGTCAGCGCGGCCGCGTCGATGTCGATCTGGCGGAAACCGGCGTCCCAGGCCTCACTGCAAAGGGCGCGGGCGCGCTCGCGCGAGGCGGGCGTGTCATCGGCGACCTCGACGTGGTCGGCCTGCAGAAACACGGGGCCGCGATGACCCTCGCGAGCCGCCGCGGCCAAGACCATGGCGCCGTACTCGGCGAGCGGCTGATCGCCGATCGTCGCTTCGACGGGCGCCAGCTCGAACAGCAGTGGCGCGGCCTCCAGCTTCAGGGCGGCGCGCCAGGCGGCCCGAGCGACCGGGTACGTCAGGCCGCGCAGGTTCATCGCGGGAACGGTCAACGGCGCGATCCGGCGTTCCGCGAGGGCGTCGTACACGGGGCGAATGCTCGCCGGCCACACGCCCATCGCCTCGGCCGTGGCACGGAGGGCGCGCGCTCGCTCGGCGCGCTCGTCGGCTGGGGCCAACGCGAGCGCGAGGGCATCGGTGTCCAATCGGTGGGTCTCTGGGGTCTCAGGCATGGAACGAGGCTAGCACTTCGTTCGAACCGGGCCGGAGCCGGCATCGCGCGCTTGGGTGGCCAAACGGCGCAGGATATGTGTACCTGCACGGCACCTGCGAATGTGGACACGGCGGTCCCTTGACCCGTACAATCGCTAGCGAACCACGCTTGCGTTCGTACCGTGCGCCGTTCACCGGTGACAACGGATGCGGCACTGTATTCATGTGCCGTCACGACTACGAGCACAACGCGGCGTTCCTGGAGGTAAGCATGTTGCGTAATCATCGACTTTGGTCCCTCGCGTTGTCCCTGGCGGTCGTCTTCGGCCTGCTGGCATCAGCGCACGCGCAGACCACCCTGCGTCTCGCCGAGCACCCCGGCCCGCACGTCGAGGCCCTCGAGGAGTACTTCATCCCCCTCTACGAGGAGCTGACCGGCGTGGAGATCCTCATGGAGGTCCTGCCGCCCACCCAGCTGTGGCAGAAGATGCAGCTCGAGGCGCAGGCCAACACGAACTACTACGACATGGGCTACCACAGCCCCGGTTGGTTCGGCTACTACCATGAGAAGGTCGCGGGCCTCGACGACCTGATCGAGGAGTTCGGGTTCGACATCGATCAGTACTCGCAGTCGGTCATCGAATCCCACATGATCAGCCCGATCCTGAGGCCCGGTGAGATCGTTGCGATCGCGCGCAACCCGCAGACGCCGATCTACGCCTACCGCCTGGACTGGTTCCAGCACCCGGACGAGCAGGCTGCGTTCCAGGAGGAGTACGGCCGGCCGCTGGTCGCGCCCAACACCTGGGAAGAGCTCTACGACATCGCCGTGTTCTTCACCCGCCCGGCCGGCGCCACGGTCGCGGGCGAGACCCTCACGCAGCCGCTGTTCGGCTACTCGGCGTCGATCAAGCCGCCGGGCGGCATGGCACGCGCGTTCCTCGCGATCGTGTACTCCCTCGGCCTCGACGGCTGGGACGACACGTACACCAGCGACCTCCGCGACCCGATCCTGCTCGAAGGCGTCGCATACTGGAAGAAGTTGGTCGAAGACACCTTCCCGCCGCAGGCGCAGACGTGGGACTTCCTCGAGCATCTCTCGTTCTTCGCAGAGGGCCGCTTGGCGACCGCCGAGCTCTGGCCCGAGGGCGTCCTCACGATCGACGGCGGCGACGCCCCCACGGCCGGCAACATCGGCTACGCGGTTCTGCCGCAGTGGCCGGGCAACCGCAAGGACCTGCCGATCGGCCGGTCGTTCATCGGCGGCGGCGGCATGCTGATCTTCGACACGCCCAACAAGGCGGAGGCGTTCAAGTTCATCCAGTGGCTGCTCGAAGAGCAGGCGGCCGAGTTCAACCTCCGCACCGCCATGTTCGCGCGCTCGGAGCAGTTCACCGACCCCGAAGTGCTCGGCTCGTACGACTTCTACGACACCTTCCTGCCGGTGTTCCAGGAGCAGATGGCGTACGGCTTCCCGCGGCAGCACGTGGCCGAGTACGGCGCCGCCATGTACAACCCGGCGGGCGAGTTCGCGGCGGACGTCCTCTTCGACGTCATGACCCCCGAACAGGCGCAGAACCGCTGGGCCGACGCGATGGAGCGGATCTTCACCGAGTCCGGCTTCCGCTGAGGCACGCGTGTCGAGCCGCCGCCACTTCAACCCTTGGGCTTTCATCCTCCCCGGCGTCATCGCCGGGGGGGTCGTCCTGGGGGTACCCGTCGTGCAGGCGTTCTGGATCAGCCTCCACCGGCTGCGCATGTACCGCATGCACGACCAGGTGTTCGTGGGCCTGGACAACTATGCCAGACTTCTGCAGGACCCGCTGTTCCACCTGTCGGTGCGCTCGACCCTCGTGTTCTCCGTCGGCTGTACCATCCTCTCCGTGATCGCCGGGCTGGCGGTGGCGAGCGTGATGAGCACGCGCGGCATCCGTGGCACCTCCGCTGCCCGCTTCTTCATGGCGTTCTACCTCGTGCCCTTCGTCGCCACCCAGGTGGTCGTGGGCATGATGGGGCGGCTCTACGTGTGGGAGCCCGAGTACGGCCTCGTGAATTTCGTGCTCGGGCTCTTCGGTGCGGACGGGCCCATGTGGTTGATCTCGCAGGACACCGCCATGTGGGCGACGATCGTCACGAACGCTTGGCGCCTCACGCCGCTGGCGGTGCTGATCTTCTACGCGGCCCTGGCCACCGTCCCGGAGGAGCTCCTCGAGTCCGCTGAGGTCGACGGCGCGGGCGGGTGGCGCGCGCTTGCGCTGATCAAGCTCCCCCTGATCCGCTACCACATCGGGTTCGTCGCGCTCATCCAGCTGACCTCGGCGTTTCGCGAGTTCGATACCGTATTCGCACTCACCGGCGGAGGTCCCGGCAGAACGACGAACGTGCTCAGTCTGCTCGTCTACAACGAGGGCATCTCGAACTCCGACATGGGCGTAGCCAACGCGATCTCGTTCACGATGCTGATCATCGTCTCCATACTGTCGCTCGTGTACATGCGCGTCGCCCGTCTCGGCGACCTGGGGAACTGAGCCGTGACCGCGCCTCGATTCCCGCGTATGGCCGAGCACGGTGGACTCGCGTTGCGGTACCTGTTCCTGATCGGCTGGATGGCCATCTGCGTCCTGCCGGTGATCGTCATGCTTCTGGGTTCGCTCAAGGACTCGTCTCTCTTCCAGAGCATCCCTCAGCTGCTGTCGTTGGACGGGTTCACCTGGGCGAACTACGAACGCAGCTTCAGCCAGGGGAACTACCTCCATTTCTTGCGCAACAGCATGATCATCTCTTTCAGCGCGTTGTTCGTGGTGCTGGTCGTGTGCACGCCGATGGCTTACGGCATCACGAAGCTCGTCTCTCCGCGCGCACGCAACGCGATCGTGTTCAGCGTGCTGTCGACGCGTTTCCTGCCGTACGTGGTGCTGGCGCTGCCCATGTACCTGTTCTTCGCTCGCGTCGGCCTCACGGGCACGCTGGTGGGCGTCGTGCTTGCGCACCTGGCCATGCAGATGCCCTTCATCGTGTGGCTCATGCTCGGCTTCTTCGCGGGCATCCCGACCGAGGTCGAGGAGGCCGCCGTCATCGACGGCGCCAGCCCCTTCGGCGTGTTCTGGCGCATCTGCCTGCCGATGGTGCTGCCGGGCCTCAACGCGGCCGCGATCCTGGCGTTCATCATCAGCTACAACGAGTTCCTGTTCGCCTTCTTCCTCGCCGGCTACGACGCGCAACCGCTCACGGTGGGCATCACCCGCTTCGTCGGCGGCGCCGACGTCGGCGCGCAGTACGGCGTCGTCGCGGCGTACGGCACGCTGATCATCCTGCCGATCATCGTGTTCGCACTGGTCGTCAACCGCTACATCGTCAGCGGCCTCACGCAGGGCGCCGTCAAGGGCTGAGCCAGGCACGACAAGGGTGCCGGGCGCAGCTCGGGGGCCCGTTGCCATGCCACGACGAACCATTGCCGTGCCCGGGGCGCCGGGGAGGCGAACCAGGTGCTACCGTCAGGTTCCGAGCTCGGGCGTCGCGTCCGGCGCTCCAGGAGACCCACGATGCTGCACCTCGACCACCCCACCCCCGCCGACCTCGGCTTCCGCATGCCCGCCGAGTGGGGCCCGCACGCCGCCACCTGGACCTCGTGGCCGTCGAACGACGACCTGTGGGAGGGTCAGCTCGGCGCCGTGCGCGCGGAGTTCACTGGGCTGATCGCGACGCTGGCGCGCTTCGAGCCGGTGGTCGTCAACGTCCGCGACGAGGAGGCCGAGGACGACGCCCGCCGGCGCCTCGGAGCAGCGGCTGCCGACCTGGCCCGCGTCCGCTTCCACCGGGTGCCGCTGGACGACGCCTGGTTCCGCGACAACGGGCCCACCTTCGTCGTCGACGGCTACGCACGCGTCGCCCTGACCGACTGGCGCTTCAACGCCTGGGGCGGCAAGTACGCCTTCGCCCACGATGACCGCGTGCCGGAGGCGGTCGCCCGCGACCTCGGCATGCGCCGCTTCGCCTTCGACTTCGTCCTCGAGGGCGGCGCGATCGAGGTCGACGACGAGGGCATGCTCATCACCACGCGCTCGTGCATGCTGACGGATACGCGCAACCCCCAGCTCGACGAAGCGGACACCGAGGCGCTCCTGCGCGCCGGCCTCGGCGTGCGCCACGTGATCTGGCTCGACGAGGGCCTCGAGGGCGACCACACCGACGGCCACGTCGACACGATCGTCCGCTTCGCCGGCGACCGCACGATCGTCTGCGCCGTCACCGACGACGAGGGCGACGCCAACTTCGCGCCCATGCAGCGCAACCTGGCGGCGCTGCGCGAGCTCACGGATCCCGACGGCCAGCCCTACCGCGTCGTCGAACTGCCGCTGCCCAAGGCCCGGCTCGAGTTCGACGGTCGCCGCCTGGCGGCCAGCTACGCCAACTGGTACGTGGCGAACGGCGTCGTCATCGTGCCGACCTACGGCGACGTCCACGACGGCCGCGCCCTCGAGATCCTGCGCCCGCTCTTCGCGGACCGCGAGGTGATCGGGCTCCCGGCCCGTGCGCTGGTCACCGGCGGCGGCGCCTGGCACTGCGTGACGCAGCAGCAGCCCGCGGGGGAGGTCGCCGATGCCTGAGCGTCCCCACTGGGCCTCCGAGCCGCCGGCGCGCGTCGCGCCGCGCCACGGGGCGCTCGAGAGCGCCACGCCCGAGCGCGTCGTCCGCCTCGCGCTGGTGCAGATGGCCTGCGGCGACGACCGCGACGCCAACGTCGACGCCGCCGAGCGCCACGTGCGGGCCGCCGCCGACCAGGGGGCGCAGTTGGTGCTCCTGCCCGAGCTCTTCGAGTACCTGTACTGGCCCCAGGTGGAGGCGGAGCACCTGTTCGCCCTGGCCCACCCGGTCGAGGGTCATCCGTTCCTGGGACGCTTCCGGGCGTTGGCCGCCGAGCTGGGCGTCGTGCTGCCGGTGTCGTTCTTCGAGCGGGCCGGCCAGGCGCACTTCAACAGCCTGATGATGATCGACGCCGACGGCTCGGCGCTCGGCGTCTACCGCAAGAGCCACATCCCCGACGGCCCCGGCTACGAGGAGAAGTACTACTTCAACCCGGGCGACACCGGCTTCCGCGCCTGGCGCACGGCGGTCGGCACCGTCGGCGTCGGCATCTGTTGGGACCAGTGGTACCCGGAGTGCGCGCGCGCGATGGCGCTGCAGGGCGCCGAGCTGCTGCTGTACCCCACGGCGATCGGCAGCGAACCCGCCGCCTCGGGGGGTCTCGACACCAAGGACATGTGGCAGCGCGCCATGCAGGGCCACGCCGTCGCCAACGCGATGTACGTCGCAGCGGTCAACCGCGTGGGGCGCGAGGCGGCGCTCGCCGGGGACGGCGTGGCCGAGTTCTACGGCAGCTCGTTCGTCGCCGACCCCACCGGCGCCAAGGTCGCCGAGGCGGACCGCGCAGGCGAGGCGCTCGTCCTCGCCGACCTGCACCTGGACGCGGCGCGGCGCTTCCGTGCCGGCTTCGGCTTCTTCCGCGACCGGCGACCGGACCTGTACGGGGCGCTCATGACCGCCGACGGGGGACCGCGCGGGAGCGGCTGACGCCGTCAGGCGGTCACGCCCGCCGGCAACCACCAACCGCCGCCCGCCGCCTCGAGCGCCGCCGCCACCGCGAGCGCGACGTCATCGCGGCCGACGCGGGCCGCTACCTGGACGCCGATCGGCATACCATCCTCGTCGCGGCCGCAGGGCACCACGGCCGCCGGCTGCCCGGTCAGGCTGAAGGTCAGGGTCGGCGCGATCGACCCGGTGGGCTCGCCGTGGCGGACCGCCGGCCACGCGGCCGTAGGCGTCAGCACCGCGTCGAAGGACCCCATGAAGCGGGCCATGTCTCGGCGGAAGACGTCCCACTCGAACCGGAACCGCTGGACGGCAGCGCCGTCGAGAGCGGCGGCGCCGTCGAGGTCGGTGGTCGCCGTGGGCACCCAGGCCTCGGCGTCGTCCGACTCCGGCAGGGACCAGTACGCGCGCGTGAGGGGGTAGACGCGCTCGAGGCCGGCGGGGCGCGTGGCCACGACGGTCGCGCCCGCGGCCGCGAGCCAGCCCGCGGCGGTGGCCACCGTGCGGCGCGTCTCCGGCGTCGGATCGCAGTCCGGCTGCTCGTCCCACCACGCGATGCGCAGGCCGCGCAGGTCGACCTCGGTGGGATCGCCGAGCGGCATCGGCACGACGCTGGGATCGACGTGGTCGGGCCCCTCGAGCAGCCGTAGCGCGAGGGCCAGGTCCTCCACGCGCCGGGCGATCGGGCCGATCACGGTTCGCGGGTCGAGCATGGGCGTGATGACGGGTACGTGGCCGGTCAACGGGACCCGCCCGGTCGTGGGCCGCAGCGCGACGCAGCCGCAGGCGTGAGCCGGCTGCCGCAACGAGCCGCCCGAATCCGAGCCGAGGCCCAAGGCGGAGCCTGCGGCCGCCACCAGCGCCGCCTCGCCGGAACTGCTCCCAGTGGGGGTCCGGGTCGGATCGTGCGGGTTGAGCGTCGCGCCGAACGCCTCGCTTCGCTCGCCGACGTTCGTCTTGCCGAGCACGATCGCCCCCGCCGCCCGCAACCGCGCGACCGCGGTGGCGTCGGCGGGGGCGATGCGACCCAACCGCGCGACCTCGCCACCGCTGCACGGGAGGCCCCGCACGTCGATCCAGTCCTTGACGGTGATCGGCACCCCGTGCAGGGGCGCGAGCGGCCGGCGCGCCGCGCGCTGGGCGTCGGCCGCGCGCGCCGCCCGTCGCGCGCCATCGTCGTCGAGGTGGACGACGGCGTGCACGAGCGCGTCGACTTCGGCCAGGCGAGCGAGCTGGGCATCCAGCAGCTCCTCGGCGCCGATCTCGCCCCTGGCAACCGAACGCGCCATCGCGGAGGCGGACCCCAGCAGCCACTCACGCATGCGCGGATCCTAGCGCGGCAAGCCGCCGCGCGAGCGCTCAGCGCACGTTCCACGCCGGCATGTCGCCGGGCCCGAGCGGGGTGACGTCGCCGTCGACGCCGAACACCACCACCTGCACCGCGCCGTCCTCGTCGACGGCGGGCATCACCAGCGCGTCCGAGTCGGGCGACCACAGGCGGTGCGAGCGGGCGTACTGGTCGAAGAACGGCAGGTACTGCCCGGCGAACGTCGGCGAGGGCACGAAGGCCCCCAGAACCCATGTCTGCAGCGTATCGGCGTCGACGACCTTGAGCGACAGCAGGAGGTTGCCGCGTTGCACGCGCTGATCCACCAGCTGCGCCGCGCCGGCGCCCGTCGTCCCGGCGCCGGCCGACGCCTGGACCGTGCGGTCGCCGCCGCCGCCCACGGGCGAGAGCGTCGCCAGCCAGCGCCCGTCGGGCGACCACCAGGAGGCGACCACCGGGTCGTCGGTCAGGCGCGTCACCTCGCCGGTCGCGACGTCGAGCAGGTCGACGGGGCCGTAGGCGTGGGGGGCCGGCACCGCTGCGCTCTGGACGGCCAGCTGTTCGCTCCCGGGTCGCCACGCCAGCGCGGCCTGGCCCCGGTGCGGCAGCGTGCGGGTGAAGAGCCCGGCCGCGGGGAGTTCGGGGTTGGGTGCCACGACCACCCTGCGCTCGCCACCGGCGGTGAGCGTCGCGTACGCCACGTAGCGCTCGGATGCCGAGAAGGCCGGCGACTGGAACGCGCCCGGGTCGGGCAGCGGGCGCCGCACCTCGAAGGCGTCGATGCCGGTCACGCCGGCCAGCCGCGTCGGTCCCATGACGTCGACGTGCACCAGCAGCGAGCGGCCGGTGCGCGACCACGACCAGTAGAACGGCGCGCCCTGCGCGAAGGCACGGACCGCATCGGGTTCGCCGTTCAGGGCGCGCGAAACGTCGACGAGGTCGAGCGCCAGCCCGCCGCCCGCGCGGTTGGCCAACACGGCGAGCGTGCGGTCGTCGGGCGACCAGGCGAGGTAGATCGGCGAGCGTCCCGACGGTCGATAGATGGTGGTCGGAGCGTCGCCACGCGCCACGTCGATCAGGTCCACACGCCCGCCGGCGATGTCCCCGACGATGACGGCGAGGCGGTTGCCGTCGCTGGACCACACCGGGAACTGGGCGCGCTCGAGGCCGCCGCCGAAGGCCACGGGCGGACCGCCGTCACGCGGGTCGCGAACCGCCGGTCGACCATCGGCATCGACGTAGGCGATCCAGCCGGCGGGGCTCGGGCCCGGCTGCGCGGCCGCGAAGGCCATGGCGCCCACGACCGCGATGAGGGCGCACCGAAGGACAAGGCCCCAACCGTGTCGGCGGCGAGCGGCGGGCGCGGAGCTACGCGAGGCTTGATGCATGACGGAGCCTAGGTCGTGGCGGCCGGCTCGGCTGCGACGCAGCCCACCATCGCTCCGCGACCGGGTTCCCTAGCCTCGCCGCCCGCCGGAGCCACCGGACTCGGGGGTGCCCGGCCGCTCGCCAGCGGCCCGCTGCTCGACGGCGGCCCGCTGCTCGGCACCGGACGCGCGCTGCGCGAAGGCGCGCGCGAAGCCCTTGATCTCGGCCATCAGGTCGTCGTTGCCGGTCGCACGGTGGTAGCTGTCGCCCAGCGACAGCAGCGTCTGGTAGACGAAGTCGTTCATGTCGTCGACGGTGAGGCGTGGCGTCCACAGGTCGATGCGCATCGCGTTGCGCCGCTGGCCGTCCCACAGCGCGAGGATCATCGCCTCGGCGGCTTGCTCGCCGGGATCGGGGGCGTCGTCGGCCTCCCAGCGGATGTCGGTGACGCCGTCGGCGCCACTGTGCACGGCGAGGCGGATCTCGGAGGTGCGGGTCATGGCGGGCATCGTACCCAAGCATCCGGAGATGGAGGCGTACGCTGGTGCCAGGAGGTGTCCATGAAACCGCAAGCCGTCTTGGGACTCGTGCTCGTCTTGGCTGGCGTCACGCTGATCGTGCTGCAGCTCTCTGGCGTGTTCGTCGACCGCGCCGGCCTGGAGATCGGCGACCTGGAGATCGGCGTGCAGGCCGAGCAATCGCTCCCGTGGCTGCCCTGGGTGGCCGGCGGCGGCATCGTGGCCGGCGCGCTCCTCATGATCACCGGCCGCAAGTAGGTCCCGTCTCGGTCCGCGGTAGGCTGGCGTCACGGGAGGTTCCACCATGAAAGGCCTCATCCTGGCCGCGGGCCTCGGCACGCGGCTGCAGCCGATCACGAGCCTGCGCCCCAAGCCGACCATCCGCGTGGCCGGCAAACCGCTCATCCACTACGCCGTCGACGACCTGATCGACGCGGGCATCCGCGAGATCGGGATCGTCGTGTCGCACGACACGATCGACCACCTGAAGCAGACGCTCGAGGGCTACCGCGGCGCCGCCTACACCTACGTGCTCCAGGACCCGCCGCAGGGGCTGGCGCACGCGGTCGCGGTGGCGCGGCCGTTCCTGGCCGACGACCCCTTCGTCATGTACCTCGGCGACAACCTCTTCGAGCGCGGCATCCAGCCCTTCGTCGACGCGTTCCGCCCGGACGACGGCGTGAACGCCGTGCTGGCGCTGGTGCGGGTCGAGGACCCGCGGGCGTTCGGCGTGGCGGTGATCGAGGACGGCCGCATCACCAGGCTGGTCGAGAAGCCCGCCGACCCGCCGTCCGACCTGGCCGTCGCCGGCGTGTACGTGTTCGACGCCGGCATCCACGACGCCATCGAGGGCCTCGAGCCCGGCGCCAAGGGCGAGTACCAGATCACCGACGCGATCGCGCGCCTCATCGCGGACGGCAAGCGCGTGACGCCGGTGGAGGTCGAGGGCTGGTGGAAGGACACCGGCAGGGCCGAGGACATCCTGGACGCCAACCGGCTGCTGCTGCTCGAGCGGCGGCGCTCGCTCGAGGGCGAGATCGAGGAGTCGGAGATCGTCGGCGACGTGGTCGTCGAGCCGGGTGCCGTCGTGCGGCGCTCCACGGTGTTCGGGCCGGCGCTGATCGCGGCCGGGGCGCTGGTCATCGACGCGTACGTCGGCCCCTTCACCACCCTGGGCAGCGGCGCGCGCGTGCAGCGCGCCGAGATCGAGTACGCGGTCGTCGGCGAGGGGACCACGGTGCGCGACGTCGGCGCCCGCATCCAGGGGAGCCTGATCGGCGAGGACGTGGTGGTGGCCGGCGTCTCGGCGCGCCCGAGCGCCCACCGGTTGATCGTCGGCGACAAGAGTCGCATCGAACTGCAGCAGTAGGCGGAAGGAGACCCCGTCCGCCACCGGGGCGGCCTGCTCGGGCCGCTCGCGCCGATCGAGCAACCCGAGTGACGAAGCGCGCCGCCCTTCGGGCGCACCGCCCTCCACGCCCGCCGGTACCGAACGCGCCGGCGGGCGTTCTGTGTGCCTGGTGTCACGCCTGAATCGACCAAACGTCCAGATCTTGGTGTACGCTTTGCACATATCCTTGGAATCAAGGTCAAGGGAGCGGCGCATTTCGGCCACACGTCCCGATCGCGCTTGACATCTTGCACGTCGGCGCATAACCTGTCGGCCATCCCGCGCGCCGGTCGGCGCGCGAACCCCCCACAGGAGGTCCCCATGCGTCACTCGCTGGTCCCTTGGGTCCGGACCGCGGTTCTGGTCTCGACCCCGCTCCTCGGCACGGCGTTCGCCCAGGGCGAGTCGATCGCCGACCTGGCCTACGCCCTCGACACCTTCGCGCTGCTCATGTGCGCCGTGCTCGTCATCCACATGAAGCCCGGCTTCGCGCTGCTCGAGGCCGGCCTCCACGGCTCGAAGAACGCGATCAACATCTTCATGAAGAACTTCGCGACCTTCGCGATCGCTGGCCTCGCCTTCTGGGCCGTCGGCTTCTCGATCATGTACGGCGCGCCGTTCTTCATCTCGGGCTACGAGGCCGACCCGTACCCGGGCTCGGCGGACTTCTTCTTCCAGATGGTGTTCGCGGCCACCGCCGCGACGATCGTCTCCGGCGCGATCGGCGGGCGCATGAAGTTCGGCGCCTACCTGGTGTTCGCGCTGGTCATGACGGCGATCATCTACCCGTTCTTGGGCGCCTGGCACTGGGGCGGCGGCTGGCTCGCCGAGATGGGCTTCTACGACTTCGCCGGCTCCTCCGTCGTGCACGCGGTCGGCGGCTTCGCCGCCCTGGGCGGCGTGCTGGCCGTGGGACCGCGCATCGGCCGCTACGTGGGCTCGCGCATCGTCGCGATGCCGGGCCACAACCTGCCGCTGGCCGGCGTCGGCGTCTTCCTCCTGTGGATCGGCTGGTTCGGCTTCAACGGCGGCTCGCAGCTGATGTTCAGCAGCGCCGCCGACGCGCAGGCGATCGCGACCGTCTTCCTCAACACCAACCTCGGCGCCGCCGGCGGCGCGTTCGCGGCGCTGTTCCTCAGCTGGGCGATCTTCAAGAAGCCCGACTTCTCGATGACGCTCAACGGCGTGATCGCCGGCCTCGTGTCGATCACGGCGGGCCCCGACGTGATCGACGGCATCTGGGCGGTCGTCGCTGGGGCCATCGGCGGCGTGCTCGTGACCTACTCGATCCTGCTGCTCGACCGTCTCAAGATCGACGACCCCGTCGGCGCCGTCTCCGCCCACGGGACCGCAGGCGTGTGGGGCACCCTCGCCGTCGGCGTCTTCGGCGGCGCCAACCTCTTCACCCAGCTCCTCGGGACGCTCGCCTACGCGGGCGTGGCGTTCGTCGCCAGCTTCGCGCTGTTCACGGCGCTCAAGGCGGTCATGGGCCTGCGGGTCTCCGCCCACGAGGAGGTCACCGGCCTCGACGCCGCCGAGCACGGCGCCCTCGCCTACGTCAACGCCGACTCCCTCAACGACCCCGTCCTGCTGGGCGCGGGCGACTGACCCCCAGGAGACCCAGGATGAAGCTCATCACCGCCATCGTCCGCCCGGACCGGCTCCCCGCCGTCAAGGAGGCGCTGTTCAAGGCCGGCGTCCGCGGCATCACCATCAGCCGCGTCAGCGGCCACGGGGGCCAGGCCGGCATCACCGAGCAGTACCGCGGCGCCCAGTTCGTCGTCGAGTTCCGCGAGAAGATCGAGCTGAAGATCGCCGTCTCCGAGCCCTTCGTGCAGACCACGCTCGACGCGATCGTGGCGTCCGCCCGGACGGGCAACGTCGGCGACGGCAAGATCTTCGTGCAGCCGCTGGAGCGCGTCGTGCGCATCCGCACCGGCGAGGAGGACACCGAGGCGCTCACGCCCGTCGGCGCCTGAGGCGTCGCACGTGTGTACCGGGGGCGTCCGCCCCCGGTACCCGCCAAGCGGCGAACGGCAAGAGCGCAGGCGCGTGCCAACCTGGGGCATGACCGAGCCCAGTGCCCCGCCCGCCCGCTACGACGACCTGCGCGCTGTCTTCGTCAACTGCACCCTCAAGCGCTCGCCCGCGCCGTCGCACACGCAGACGCTGATGGAGGTGTCACAGGCCATCATGGCCGCCCAGGGGGTGCGCGTGACGCACGTCCGCGCCGAGGACCTCCTGCTCGCGCCCGGCGTGTACCCCGACATGACCGAGCACGGCGCGGCTCGTGACGACTGGCCCGGGCTGTTCGAGCAGGTGCGCGAGGCCGACATCCTGGTGCTCGGCACCCCCATCTGGCTCGGCGAGCGCTCCTCGACCTGTTCGCGGGTGATCGAGCGCCTCTACGCCCAGTCGGGTGACCTCAACCAGCACGGGCAGTACGCCTTCTACGGCAAGGTCGGCGGGGTCCTGGTGACCGGCAACGAGGACGGCGTCAAGCACGTGGCGATGGGCGTGCTGTACGCCCTGCAGCACCTCGGGTACACCGTGCCGCCGCAGGCGGACGCCGGCTGGATCGGCGAGGCCGGCCCGGGGCCCAGTTACGGAGACGAGCTCGACGACGGTCGCCGCGCCGGTTTCGACAACGACTTCACCCAGCGCAACACCACCTTCATGACCTGGAACCTGCTGCACCTCGCGCGAATGCTCAAGGACGCCGGCGGCATCCCGGCGCACGGCAACCAGCGCAGCGCCTGGGCGGCGGGCTGCCGCTTCGACCACCCGAACCCCGAGTACCGCTGACGGCGCCCGGCGCAGCTACAACGCGACGATCACCCCGCCCCGCGCGGGCAGCCGCACGTGCGCCAGCCCATCTTCGACGTCGACGGCCGCGGCGCCGAGCAGCGGCGACCGGACGCCGGCCTGAAGACCGGTGACCGGCACGCGCGCGTGCGCGTCCGCGTCGCGCTGGTTCACCACCACCAGCAGGTCGTCGTCGCCCAGGCGGCGGCGGAGAGCGACGACGCCGTGGTGCGCGTAGGGCAGTTCCGTGTCGCCCGTCCGCAGGGCGGGGTGCGCGTGGCGCAGCTTCGCCAGGTCGCGGACCCAGCCGAGCCGCTCGCGGTCCCAGGCGTCGGCGCGATCCCAGGGGAACGCCTCGCGGCAAGCGGGGTCGTGGCCGCCGTCGAGGCCGATCTCGTCGCCGTAGTAGACGCAGGGGGCGCCGGGGAGCGCGAACAGGAGCAACTGCGCCAGCCGCACCGCGTCGGCGTCGCCGCGCACGACGCGCGCGAGGCGTGGCGTGTCGTGCGAGCCGAGCAGGTTGAGCTGCGCCTCCACGACCGCCCGCGGGTGGCGCCCGAGCTCGGCGCGCAGCGCCTTGGCGAACCCCTCGGCGGTCAGCGGCGGCACCGCCGCGTAGCCGCACTTGGCGACCTCCTCGACGTCGATCTCGCGCGCCGCGAATCCGAGGATCGCCTTGGCGACCGGGTAGTTCATCACCGCGTCGAACTGATCGCCCTGCAGCCAGCGGCTGGCGTCGTCCCAGATCTCGCCCACCAGGTACGCCTCGGGGTTCACCGCCCGGCAGCGGCGCCGGAACTCGCGCCAGAAGGCGTCGTCGTCGATCTCGTTGGGGACGTCGAGACGCCAGCCGTCGGCGCCGAAGCGCAGCCAGTGCTCGGCGACCGTCATGAGGTACTCGCGGGCCTCCGGCGTGGCCGTGTTGAGCTTCGGCAGCGCCGGCAGGTCCCACCAGGCCTCGTAGCGGCGGGCGCCGTCCCCCTCGCCGTAGGCACCGAGCGGGAAGCCCCCGACGTGGAACCAGTCGCGGTAGGGGCTCGCCTCGCCGTTCTCCATCAGGTCGTGGAACGGGAGGAAGCCGCGGGAGGCGTGGTTGAAGACGCCGTCGAGGATGACCCGCATGCCGCGGGCATGGGCAGCGTCGAGCAGGGCGCGCAGGGCGTCGTCACCGCCGAGCATGGGGTCGACCGTGAGGTAGTCGTGGGTGTGGTAGCGGTGGTTGCTCCCCGACGCGAAGACCGGGTTGAGGTAGATGGCCGTGACACCGAGGCCGGCGAGGTGGTCGAGCCGGTCCGCCACGCCGTAGAGGTCGCCGCCCTTGTAGCCGTGCACGGTGGGCGGGGTGTGCCACGGCTCCAGCCCGGAGGGCTGCGGTACGCGCCCGCTGCGGGCGAAGCGATCGGGGAACACCTGGTAGAAGACGGCGTGCTTGACCCAGTCGGGCGTGTGGACGTCGGCGGCCATGGGGCAGGATACCGCCGGGCCGGGATACCCGCCGGGTCGGCGTACCGCCGGCCGGCGGGTATCCTGCCGCATGACCCCGCTCACTTGGGAAGCACTGGAACCGCGCCTGACGGCGCTCGTCGACCGCCCCCTCGACGCCGACGGCGTGCCGCAGTTCCTGCTCGACGTCGACGCGATCGAGCGCGAGGTGTGGGAGGCCTACGCGGGCCTGAGCCGCGCCAAGGACGAGGACACCGCGGACGAGGGGGCCAAGGCCGCCTACCTCGCGTTCGTCGGCGAGGTGCTGCCGCGCATCGAGCCCCTGAGCGACGCGCTCAACCGCAAGCTGCTGGCGGTGGGCGACTACGCCCCGCCCGCCGCGCTCGCCCCCGCCTGGGCCGCGATGCGCGACGCCGTCGCGCTCTACCGCGACGCCAACGTGCCGCTGCAGGCCGAGGAGGCCTCGCTACGGCAGCGTTACGGCGAGATCGCCGGCCGCACGCGCGTCGTGCTCGACGGCCAGGAGCTGACCGTCGCCGCGGCGAGCGCCAAACTCGAGGAACCCGACCGCGACCTGCGCGAGCGGGCGTGGCGCGCGATCGACGCTGGTAAGGAGGCGCAGCGCGCCGACCTCGACGCGCTCTTCTTGGAGTTCGCGCGGCTGCGCGAGACGATCGCGCACAACGCCGACCTCCCCGACTACCGCGCCTACCAGTGGCGCGCCATGCACCGTCACGAGTACACCCCCGACGACGCGCTGGCCCTGCACGAGGCGGTGGCGCAGGAGCTGGTGCCGCGGCTGCGGGAGCGCCGCGAGGCGCGCCGGCGGCGGATGGGCATCGATACCCTGCGACCCTGGGACCTGCGGGCCGACCCCGAGGGACGGCCGCCCCTGAAGCCGTTCTCCGACGTCGGCGAGCTGGAGCGAGGCCTCGCCAGCATGTTCCGGGCGCTCGACCCGGAGCTGGGCGCCGACTTCGAGACGCTCCTGGACGGCTGGATGGACCTCGAGCCGCGCGCCAACAAGGTCCCCGGCCTCGGCTACCAGAGCTACTTCCCCGTCTCCCAGCGCCCCTACATCTACTGGAGCGCCGTCGGCACCGACGGCGACCTCCTGACGATGCGGCACGAGGCCGGCCACGCCTTCCACTCGATCGCCACCGAGCGCGCCTGGCCGCTCCTCAAGCACGGCGTCGAGAGGATGGAGGTGGCCGAGCTCGCCTCCTTCGGCATGGAGCTGCTCACGCTGCCCGTCCTAGCGCGCGACCGTGGCGGCTTCTACGACGAGGCGGACGCGAAGCGGTCCGAGGCGATGCTGCTCGACCGGGTGTTCGGCCTGCTGGTGTCGATCTGCCAGATCGACGCCATCCAGCACTGGATCTACCAGCAGCCCGCCGAGTCGCTGACGGTGGAGGGCATCGACGCCGCCTGGAACGAGCTACAGGACCGCTTCGACACCGGGGTCGACTGGCGCGGTCTCGAGCGCGCCCGCACCAAGGGCTGGCACGTCATCCACCTGTTCCAGTTCCCCTTCTACTACCTGGAGTACGGCCTGGCGTACATCGGCGCGCTGCAGCTCTACGAGCGCGCGCTGCACGACCCCGCCGAGGCGCTCGCCGGCTACAAGCGCATGCTGGCGCTCGGCGGTACCCGGCCGATCGACGAGGCGTTCGCGGCCGCGGGGATCGAGTTCGGCTTCGACCGACCGCTCGTGGCGCGACTCGCCGAACTCGTCAGCGCCAGGATGGCGGAGGAGGAAGGCTGAGGACGGGCACCGGCCGCGCCGGAGCGCCGGCGCCGGCGCGCCCCGTCGCTCGCGCGCCGGATCGGGCCCGCCAGCGCGATCGCGCGCCGCGTCACTCCTCGCGCGCGTGCTGCCGCAGCAGCAGCGCGAGCAGCACGATCGCCGCGATCATCAGGGCGCCCGTACCCACGTAACGACTGAACTCCGAGTCGCGCACCCACGCGAGGAACCAGGTGGCCGCCGCCACGCCGACGGCCGCGGCCACGGCCGGGACGCGGCCGAGCGGCCGCCCCGGCGCCGGGAACAGGCGCTCGCCCCGCCACGTCGCCGCCGCGGCGAGCGCGTAGCCGGCCACCGCCAACTGCAGCAGCGCGAAGGCGAACCAGGCCCAGCCGGAGCCGCTCATCGCTCGACCCCGGCGCGCGTCGCCCTTAGGCGCCGGCGCGTCGCCCTTAGGCCACGCATGCGGGCGCGCAACGCACGTTCGCGGTCGGCCTCGGCGGCCTCGATCGAGGCGTAGCGGTAGACGCCGGCGGCGAACAGCGGCGGCAGATCGGCGGTCATCGCCTCCACGTGATCGAGCGCGCGACCAGCGGTGACCGGGTCGCGGGCATCGAGCACCGGCGCGGGGGGAACGTCCTCGATCGCTCGGTAGCGGTGAACGGGCATCAGGGCTCCTCCCCGAGGTGGAAGGCCGCCTGCAGGCGCGCCGCGTCCTCGGCGTCGACCGCGCGCGCGGTGTCGCGCTTCATGCGCCACAGGGTCGCCGGGGACGCGACCCGAACGTCGACGCCAGCGAGTTGCACGACCTCGGCCTCGAGGTCGCCGTAGGCGAACCGCTCGCCGAGCCGCGAGAGGATGTCGACCGTCAGCCGCCCGTCGGGAGACACGTAGCGAACGACGGGGTAGGCACCAACGAGGTCCTCAGCCCGGATGCCGTCGACCTCACGGTCGCCGGTCACGCGGTGCAGCGCGCGGCGCAGACGCGCGACGTTCTCCTCGTCCGGGCGCACGAAGAGATCGGCGTCCTCGGTCGCCCGCACGATGCCGTGCAGGTTGACGGCCACGCCGCCGACGAGGACGTAGTCGACCTCTTCGGCCGCTAGCGCCACGAACAGCTTCACGAGCGTCGTCCGCTCCACGCTCACCCCTGCGGCCGCAGCAGCGGGAAGAGGATGACGTCGCGGATGGAGGGCACGTCCGCGAGCAGCATCGCCAGGCGGTCGATGCCGAGGCCGAGGCCACCCGTGGGCGGCATGCCGTACTCCAGGGCCTCGAGGAACTCCTCGTCGATCGGGTGCGCTTCTTCGTCGCCAGCGGCCCTGCGGGCCGCTTGCTCCTCGAAGCGCCCGCGCTGATCGACCGGGTCGTTGAGCTCGCTGAAGGCGTTGCCGAGCTCCATCCCGACGGCCACCGGCTCGAAGCGTTCGACCAGCCCAGGCCGCGACCGGTGCCTCTTCGCCAGCGGGCTGATCGCCAGCGGGTGGTCCATGACGAAGGTGGGCTGCTCGAGGTGCGGCTCGACGTGGATGTCGTAGAGCTTGGCGAGCAGCAGGTGGAAGGGCTGCTCGGCGAGCGGCGGGGTGGCGCCGGCGCCGGCGCCCGGGTAGCGCTCGGCGACCCACGCGCGCAGCCGCGGCTCGTCGAGCACGGCGAAGTCGATGCCGGCGCGCCGCGCGAGCTCACCGGTGTAGTCGACGCGGGGCCAGGGCGGCGTGAAGTCGAGCACCCGGCCCTGGTACGGGATCGTCATCGAGCCGGTCAGTTCCTGGACGAGCCGGGCGTACATCCGTTCGACCAGCGCGAGGATGTCGAGGTAGTCCCTGCCGACCCAGTAGAGCTCGAGCATCGTGTACTCGGGGTTGTGCTTGTAGCTGATGCCCTCGTTGCGGAAGTTGCGCCCGATCTCGTAGACGGCGTCGAAGCCGCCGACGATGAGCCGCTTGAGGTAGAGCTCCAGGCTGATCCGCAGGTGGAAGTCGTGGTCGAGGGCGTTGTGGTGGGTGACGAACGGGCGCGCCTCCGCGCCGCCGGGGACCGCCTGCAGCACGGGCGTCTCGACCTCGAGGAAGCCGAGGTCGTCGAGGTAGCGGCGGATGAAGGCGATCGCCCGCGAGCGCAGCTCGAACGCGCGGCGCACGCCGGGGTCGACCATCAGGTCGAGGTGGCGCTGCCGGTAGCGCGCCTCCTTGTCGGCGAGGCCGTGGAACTTGTCGGGCAGCGGCCGCAGCGATTTGACCAGCGGCCGCCAGGCGGCCGCGTCGACGGTCAGCTCGCCGGTCTTGGTGACGAACGGGTGGCCGCGCACCTCGAGCCAGTCGCCGATGTCGATCTTCTTGGCGGCGCCGTAGGCGTCGCCCAGCCGGTCGCGCTGGAGGTAGACCTGCAGGTCGCCGCTGGCGTCGCGCAGGGTGGCGAAGGTGACCTTACCCATGTTGCGGACCGTCATGGCGCGGCCGGCCACCGTCACGTCCTCGTCGGGCCAGGCGTCGCCCGGTCCGCCGCCCTCGTGCGCCGCGCGCAGCGCGGCGGCCGTGGTCGTCGGCGCGAAGGCGTAGGGGTACGCCTCGAAGCCGCGCTCCTCGAGGCTCGCGAGGTTGCGCAGACGCTGCTCGCGCTGCTCTTGCAGGCTCTTCTCCGCCATGCCGCCGATTGTACGCGCGGGCGCGGGCGCGCCATGCCGCGCGCCCACCGCCCGGTTCCGCCGGCACCTCGCCGGCCGCAGCGACCGCAGCCGAAGCCACCGTGGGCGGTCGACGCTTGGTGTACCCTCGAAACGTCCGACTCGGCCACCGCGGCGCACCCACGCCGCAGCCCACGCCGATCCGCGCCGAGAACCGCACGGTTCACGCCCGCGCGGGCCTCCGGAAGGGGAATCCCCATGACCACGCACCGACGCCTCCGCCGCCTGCTGACGGCCTCCCTGACGCTCGCCCTGCTCGCCGGGGCGCCTGCCTTCGCCCAAGATGCCGGCGACTGCGCCGGCTTCGACCGCCCCATCGTCTTCGGCGAACTCGGCTACGACAGCGCCGACATCCTCACCGACCTCGCGCGCTTCGTGCTCGAGGAGGGCTTCGGATGCGCCACCGACGCCATCCCAGGCGCCACCCTGCCGATCCTGCAGGGACTGATCCGCGGTGACGTCGACGTCGACATGGAGGTCTGGGTCGACAACACCCCCGAGTTCTGGCACGAGGCGCTGGCCGCCGGCGAGATCCGCGAGCTGAGCCACGTGTTCGACGACGCCGCGCAGGGCTTCTACGTGCCGCGCTACCTGGTCGAGGGCGACGCCGAGCGCGGCATCGAGCCGCTGGCGCCCGACCTGCGCGCCGTGACCGACCTGCCGCGCTACGCCGACCTGTTCCGCGACCCCGAGCAGCCCGACAAGGGGCGCTTCTACAACTGCGTGATCGGCTGGTACTGCGAGGGCATCAACAACGTGAAGATGGTCGTGTACGAGCTCGAGGACCACTTCACCAACTTCCGGCCCGGCACCGGCATCGCGCTCGAGACGACCATGCAGACCGCCTACACGCTCGGCGAGCCGTGGCTCGGCTACTACTGGGAGCCGACCGGCATCATGGGACGCCTCGACATGCTGCGCCTCGAGGAGCCGCCCTACGACGACGCCTGCTTCGCCCACATGAACGCCATGGCGGAGGCGGACACCCCGCAACTGGCCACCGACGCCTGCGACTACCCGGTGGTCGTCGCCGCCGTCGGCCTCGGCTCCGCGTTCGCGGACACGATTCCGGCGCCGATCGAGTCCTTCCTCGACGCCTTCTACCTGCAGACCGCGACCATCAACGAGATGCTCGCCTTCATGGAGGCCAACGACGCCGGCACGCAGGAGGCCGCGCTCGCCTTCATGCGCGAGAGCCCCGACGTGTGGGGCGCCTGGCTGGCGGACGTCGACCCGGCCGTGACCGAACGGGTTCGCGGCGCCCTCGAATGAAGGGCGGCGCGCTTCGCTGAAGCTTCGTACGTAGCCGCCCGACCGCCTCGGCAGGAGGCCCCGGCGGGCCCGTCGCCCAACGACCGTGGGTGCCGGGCCCGCCGGTCTCGTGGTCGGGTGGTACAATCACCGTGTCGAGCGTCGTAACCCCCGCGCCCTTGCGCGACTCGCCTCACGTTGGGCGTCGTCGCCCGCCCCTCATCGAGCGGGCCCCTTGGGGGTGAGACGCACAGGCGCCGGCGATTCGCGCCCGCGCCCGCTCCGTCCGCTCGAAAGGATGTTGCCATGCATGCCAAGACCGCGCGAAGCCGCGTCATCGCGGCACTGCTACTCCTGGCGCTGCTCGTGGGCGGCGCCGCACATGCCCAGGCGCCCGACTGCGGCGGCGTGAGCCGCACGATCGTCTTCGCCGAAGTCGATTGGGACAGCGTTCAGGTCATCAACGGCATCGCACGCACGATCCTCGAGCTGGGCTTCGGCTGCAACACCGACGCCATCCCCGGCTCCACGGCCCCCTTGCTCCAGGGTGCCATCCGCGGCGACGTGGACGTCACCATGGAGGTCTGGCTCGACAACAGCGCAGACATCTGGGACCCGGCGGTCGCCGCCGGCACCGTCGAACAGCTGGGCGTCATGTTCGACGACGCCGTCCAGGCCTGGTACGTGCCCCGCTACCTGGTGGAGGGCGACCCCGAGCGCGGCATCGAGCCGCTCGCGCCCGACCTGCGCAGCGTCTTCGACCTCCCACGCTACGCCGAGCTGTTCCGCGACCCCGAGCAGCCCGAGCTCGGGCGCTTCCACAACTGCATCATCGGCTGGCAGTGCGAGCTCATCAACACCGCCAAGCTGCACGCCTACGGCCTGACGGAGCACTTCACGAACTTCAACCCCGGCACCAGCGTGGCCCTGGCGTCCTCGATGGAGGGCGCGTACCTGCGCGGCGAGCCCTGGCTCGGCTACTACTGGGCCCCCACCTGGGTCCTGGGCAAGCTCGACATGCTGCGCCTGGAGGAACCGCCGTACAGCGACGCGTGCTGGGCGCGGATGGTGGCCCTGATCGAGGCCGGGACGCCCGAGTTGCTGGAGGAGGCCTGCGCCTATCCGGCGTCGACGGTCGTGGTGGGCCTGGGTTCGCGCTTCAAGGACGAGGTCAGCCCGGAGATCGAGGCCTTCCTGAACGCCATGGAGATGCCGTCCGACCGCGTGAGCGCCCTGCTGGCGTTCATGCAGGACACCGACGGCGGGCCCATGGACGCAGCCGAGGCGTTCCTGCACGAGCAGCCTGAGGTCTGGTCTGCCTGGCTCGACGAAGAGACCGCTGCGCGCGTGCAGGCCGGGCTGGAGCAGTAGACCCAACCCGTGCCCCCCTTCCTGACGCAGCCGTTCCCCGAGGCCTGGCGCATCCCGCTGCGCGGCTGGACGAACGACGGTGTGAGTTGGCTGGTCGCCACCTACGGCGACGTGTTCCGCGGCATCACCGACACGGTGCTGCTCCTGCTGGTCCGCGTCGAGCGCGGGCTCGCCGCCCTGCCCTGGTGGCTGGTGGTGTTGCTCGTCGCGGCGCTCGTGTGGCACGCGAGCGGGCGGCGCATCTGGCCGGCCGTCAGCCTGTCTGGCCTGCTGGTGCTGGTCGGCACGTTCGGGCTGTGGTCCGAGATGATGACCACGCTGGCGATCATGCTGATCGCGACGCTGTTCACCATCATCATCGGCATCCCGATCGGCATCGCCATGGCCCGCAGCGACCGCCTCAAGACACTGCTCAGGCCGCTCCTCGACGGCATGCAGACGATGCCGAGCTTCGTCTACCTGGTGCCCGTGGTCATGTTCTTCGGCCTGGGGAACGTGGCGGCCATCATCGCCACCTTCGTCTACGCCGTGCCGCCCATCATCCGCCTCACCGACCTCGGCCTGCGGCTGGTCGACGCCGAGGTGCTGGAGGCCGCCCAGGCCTTCGGCGCCTCGGAGCGCCAGACGCTCACCTGGGTGCGGCTGCCGCTGGCGCTGCCGACGATCATGGCCGGCGTCAACCAGACGATCATGATGGCGCTCGCGATGGTGGTCCTGGCGTCGATGATCGGCGCCCGCGGACTCGGCCAGGAGGTACTGCGCGGCCTGCAACGCGGCAACGTCGGGCTGGGGCTCGAGGCCGGTCTCGCCATCGTGTTCGTGGCGATCGTCATGGACCGCATCACGGCCGGCTACAGCCGCCGCTGGGACCCCACCGTGAAGGGGCGCTGACACATGACGATCACCTCCCAGGAGGCGGCCCCCAACGGTGCGGAGGCCCACATCGAGGTCGAGGACCTCTCCAAGGTGTTCGGTCACGACCCCCAGTCGATCGTCCCGCTGCTGCGCGAGGGCGTCTCCAAGGACGACATCCTCGCGCGTACCGGCCACACCGTCGGGCTGCGGGACATCAGCCTGCGGGTCGAGCGCGGCGAGACCTTCGTCGTCATGGGGCTCTCCGGCAGCGGCAAGTCGACGCTCGTGCGCTGCCTCAACCGGCTGATCGAACCGACCACCGGCCACGTGCGCCTCGACGGCGAGGACGTCCTGGCACTCGGCCCGCGCGCGCTTCGCGACATGCGGCGCCACAAGATGGGCATGGTGTTCCAGCGCTTCGGCCTGCTGCCCCACCGGACGGTCCTCGCCAACGTGACCTTCGGGCTGCGCGTGCAGGGCGTGAGCCTCGCGGAGCGCCGAGAGAAGGCGAGCGCCTGGATCGAGCGGGTGGGCCTGGCCGGCTACGAGCAGGCCCTGCCCCGTGAGCTCTCGGGGGGCATGCAGCAGCGCGTCGGCCTGGCGCGGGCGCTGTGCACCGACCCCGAGGTGCTGCTGATGGACGAGGCGTTCAGCGCGCTGGATCCCCTGATCCGCCGCGAGATGCAGGGCGAGCTCGTGCGGCTGCAGCAGGAGCTGAGCAAGACGATCGTGTTCATCACCCACGACCTCGACGAGGCCCTGCGGCTCGGCGACCGGGTGGCCGTGCTCAAGGACGGCTTCCTGGTGCAGGTCGGGACGCCGGTGGAGATCGTCACCCGCCCCGCCGACGACTACGTGCGCGCCTTCGTGGAAGACGTGGATCGCTCCCGCGTGCTGCGGGCCCGCGACGCCCTGAAGTTCGCGACCCCCCACGCCACGGAGCGGGTCGAGGAGGCGCGCGGCCGTGTCGACGCGAGTGCCGTCGGCCGAGTTGCGGCCGAGGCTACGCTCGGCGAGGCGCTGGCGGCGATCGCCGACGTGGGCGGACCGGTGGCGGTCGTGGGCAAGAACGACCGGGTCCTCGGCGTGCTCGACGGGACGACCGCCCTGCGAGCGCTCACCGAGCGGCCCGAGGTGGCGAAGGGCGACGGCCGGGTCTAAGCGACCTGTGGCTCGTTGACCTCGACGATCGTGTAGCGCTTGGCGTTGGCGCCGATGGTGACCTCCGCCGTCTCGCCGACGTTCCGCCCGATGATCGCGCGCCCGAGCGGCGACTCGTCCGAGACCTTGGGCACGTCGCCCTCGAGCACGCCCGCCTCGATCGGCGACACGACCTGGACCCGCATCTCGGCCGACGTGGCCTCGTCCCGCAGCAGGACGCGGTCGCCGAGTTCGACCCGGCCGTGGTCCGTGTTGTGGATGATCTCGGCGCGGGCGAGCTGGTCCTCGAGGTCGTCGATGCGGTTCTCGATGCGACCCTTCTCCTGCTTCGCCTCCTCCAGCCCGGAGTCGTCGTAGTCGTCGCTGGAGCCGGTCAGCTCACGCAGGATGCGGGTCGCCTCCTCGAGACGGACGTACTCCTGCGCGAGGGTCGCCTTGAGGCGGTCGTAACCCTCTTGGGTGAGGCGAACGGTGCGGGTGGCCATGGCATGCCTCCAGGGGGCCCCGCTCGGGGCCGGGAACGTCGGGCTAGGAAGCGGCTTGCCTCACCTGGAAGCAAGCCGCACGGTCGCGCCGTTTGTGGCCCAATTCTAACGCGTTCGGATGAGAAGCGTCCCGGGGCGCAGGTCCCGGGACCGACCGAGGCACGATCGCGACTCGCGGGGCCGCCGCGGTCGGCGCCGCGGCTCGCGTCCCCACGCAACGTGGCCCGCCCTCTCGGGCGGGCCACGCGATCACGCGTGCGGGCGTGCCGGCGCACCGGCAGGCCAGCGCGCCGGCGTACCGGCGGCTCAGTTCGCGGCGGCGCGCGCCTCCTCGAGCCAGGCGTCGACCTGCGCCCGGTTGGCCTCGATCCACTCGGCGGCCATCGCGTCGACGTCCTCGTCGGTGTCCTCACCCTCGGAGATGCGCAGGGTCATCTCGGAGACGTCCCCCACCGGGATCTGCACGTTCGCGAGGATGCTGGCGGCGGCCGGGTTGGCCTCCAGGAAGTCGTTGTTGGCCACGGCCTGGATGTCGTCGGCCACGAAGCCCATCAGGACGGGGTCGGTGACGCCGCCCTCGAGGTCCGAGATGACCATGAACTCCTCGAAGCCTTCCTGCGCCTCGTTGGGGACGATCTCCGGCACGTTGATCCACACGGAATCGACGCCGGGCACCATCTGGAAGACGGTGAAGTTCGGGGTCCAGGTGTAGTACAGCACCGGCTGGCCGCTGCGGTAGTCCGCCAGCGCGTCCGCGAACGCCGGGTTGTAGGCGGCCTTGATGTCGTTGACGTGGTCGCGCAGGTCGTAGGCGTCGAGGTGGTGCTCGATGACGGTCTCGCAGCCCCAGCCCGGCGGGCAGGCGACGAGGTCGGCCTTGCCGTCACCGTTGCGGTCGAAGGCGGCCTTGACCTCGGGGCGCTTGAAGTCCTCGAGCGAGGTGATGCCGAACTCCTCGGCCGCCGACTTCGTCACCAGGTAGCCCTGCGAACCGCCGGCGGGGATGATCGTGCCGGCGATGCTGGCGGTGTCGAAGAAGTTCGGGGGCAGCTGGGCGTTGTGCAGCGGGAACCAGCCGGAGGTCCAGAAGTCGACGTCGCCCAGGGCGACGGCGGTGTAGAAGAACGGGTTGTCCAGCATGATCGGGCGCTCGACCGTGTAGCCGAGCTCCTCGAGCATCTGGTCGAAGATCGCCTGCACGGGGCGGGCGTCGTCCCAGCCGGCGATCGCGGGCTCGAGCGTGACGCCCTCGCCGGGGCGTTCGGCTTGGGCGCTGGCGAGGCCGGCGAAGGCCACCAACGCCGCCAGGGCGATGGAGATCAAACGTGTACGCATCTTGGTTCCTTTCTCGAGAACGGACGACTTCGTCGCGGTCGGCGCTGCCGTCGCGGCAGCTTGATCATTCAGCGCGCAGATTTCCTGCGCGTTGGACCACCATAACAGGCTCTCGGGCCGAGCGTGGTGCATCCACCGACGAACGCGCTGGGTCGCGCGTCAGCCACGCTTCGCGGCCCCGCCCTCGCCGAAGGCCTGCGTCAGCCGATCGAGCACGATGGCGAGCAGCACGATGGCGAGCCCGCCGATGCCGGCCTGGCCGATGCGCAGGGCGTTGAGGCCCTCGACGACGGGTCGGCCGAGGCCGCCGGCGCCGATCAGCGCCGCGATCACGACCATCGACAGCGCCAGCATGATCGTCTGGTTGATGCCGGCCATGATCGTCGGCAGCGCCAGCGGCAGCCGCACCTTGAACAGCACCTCGCGTTCGCTGGAGCCGAACGCCTCGGCGGCCTCGATCACGTCTTCCGGCACCTGCCGGATGCCCAGATCGGTCAGCCGGATGAGCGGCGGCAGCGCGAAGATGATCGTGGCGATCACCCCCGCCACCGTGCCGATCGAGAACAGCATGACCACCGGCACCAGGTACACGAAGGCCGGCGTCGTCTGCATCACGTCGAGCACGGGGCGCAGGGCCGCCTGGAAGCGATCGCTGCGAGCGGCGAGGATGCCGAACGGCAGCCCGATGATGAGGCACACCAGCACCGACGCGGCGACCATCGACAGCGTCACCATCGTCAGGTCCCACAGCCCCACCATGCCGATGAGCGTGAACGACACGGCCGCCAACGCGCCGATGCGCCAGCCCGCGACGCGCCACGCCATGATGGCCACCAGGGCGATGAACGCGATCGGCGGCAGCCATAGCAGCACGGCGCTGACGCCGTCGAGCAGGCCCTCCACGGGGACCTTCATCGCCTGGAACGTCGGCCGGTAGTTGAACGTGAGCCAGTTGATGAAGTCGTTGAACCAGTCGTCGAGCGGGATGCGGATCGGGTCGAAGACGGCGTCGGTCAGCAGCGCGTTCACGCGGTCACCCCGTTCGTGTCGCCGTTGTGGCCACGCTTCTCGATGATCGCGTGGATGATCTCACGCTCCGTGACGAGGCCGATCAGGCGCTCCTCGTCGTCGACCACCAGCACCGGCAGGTTGCAGACGTTGCGCGCCGCCAGCAGGGTGCGCAGCGTGCGGTCGGCGTGGACGACCGCGGCCCGGTCGCGGTAGCGGGAGGTCGGGGCCTCCTCGGCCAGCAACGTATCGATCGGCACGAGCTCGGCGCCCGCACCGTCGGCGCGCATGCCGAGCACGCGGCCGTCGTCCGCGACCTCGATCTCGACGTCGGCCTGGGTGCGGTGCGCGAGCACGCGGGAGCCGGGCTCCCGTCGCAGCTCGTCGACCCGCTGGTGCTCGGGGGGCACGGCGACGGTGCCGGCGGTGATGACGCCGGTGGGGTCGGCGTGGGCGACGAAGTCGGCCACGTAGGGCGTGCGCGGCTCGGTGACGATCTTCTCGGGCGCGCCGACCTGCACGAAGCGCCCGTCGTCCATGATGGCGATGCGGTCGCCGAGCCGCAGGGCCTCGTCGAGGTCGTGGGTGATGAAGATGATCGTCCTCCCCAGCTGACGCTGCAGGCGGATCATCTCTTCTTGCATCTGCATCTTGATCAGCGGATCGAGCGCGCTGAAGGGCTCGTCCATCAGCAGCACCTTGGCGCCCGTCGCGAGCGCGCGCGCCAGCCCGACGCGCTGCTGCATGCCGCCCGACAGCGCCGACGGCAGCATGTCGCCCCAGCCACCGAGGCCGACCATCTCGAGCGTCTCGTCGGCGCGGCGGACGCGCTCCGCGTGGCCGACCCGCTGCACCTCGAGGCCGTAGGCGACGTTGTCGCGGACGCTCCGGTGCGGCAGCAGGCCGAAGCGCTGGAAGACCATCGCCAGGTGCTCCTGCCGCAGGCGGCGCAGCTCACGCGGCCCCGCCTGGGCGACGTCGACCTCACCGTCGTCGGTCTGTAGCAGCACCCGCCCGGAGGTCGGCGCGATCAGGCGGTTGATGCACCGGAGCAGCGTCGACTTGCCGGAGCCCGAGAGCCCCATGATGACGAAGAACTCGCCCGGCTTCAGCTCGAACGAAACGTCCTGGACGCCGATGACGTCACCGGTGGCCTCGCGGATCTCGTCCTTGCTGCGGCCCTCGGCGAGGAGCCGCAGCGCCTCGTCGGGCTGCGGCCCGAACACCTTGTTGAGTGATTCGACGCGGATCAACTGGGTACCTGTCTCTCTTCGGCGACATCGGCGTAGCGGGCGACGAACGCGCGGGCGGCTTGGCCGCGGGCGCCTGAGCTGACGGGACGCTCGCGCGTCCCGGTCGGCGAACCCAAGCCGGTCTCTCCGAAGCCGTTGGCGCGCGCCACGCGCTGCACGGTGGCCTCGGAGGGCCGTGGGGGGATGAGAGGGCGTACGCCCTACGGCCTCGACCCTAACACACTACTCATCTGGTCGCGTGCCGTCCAGAACGAACATGGCGCGATCGGCCCGCGTCCTGAACGCCACTTCGGCCCTTGCCTCACGTCCACCACGCGCTTCCCACGATTGCCTCGTGTCTGGGGCGCGGCGGGTGAGAACGGCGCGTGTCCTGGACGGCGTTTCCTGAAGCGCATCGCGTCCTGGACGGTCTTCATCGCCCGCCCCTGCAGCGGTCTCCCCCCTCGCGAGCAGCCTGGTGAACCACCTCTCAGCGCCCCTTCAGGCCCCCCGGGTAGCCTGGCCGCATGCAGCACTTGCCTCGCCGCGGCCTCCTCGCCCTCGCCACGCTTCTGGTGGTGTCGGCGATCGCGTGGCTGGCCTGGCCGGCCGCGCCGCGTGTGCCCCGGCCCCCCATCCACGTCGCCCTGGTCGATCCCTACGGCCACCCGCCGCTCGAGGCGTACGGGCGGGTGCAGGCGCTGCTGCGCGCCGACGACGTCGCGGGCCTGGTCGCCGCCGCCGATGAGTTCGATGGCTACCTGGCGTACCGGGTGGCGCGACTGCTGGCGCGGAACGATGCCCTACCCGCGGCGGAGCGCCTGGCGTGGTTCGAGCGGGTGCTCGAGCTGCGCATCGACGATCCGCTGGAGCGGGCGGCCCGCCGCGCGCTGCACGCCGAGATCGGCACCGTCGCCGAGGCCGCGGCCGCGGCCGGCACCGCGGGCGCCGCAGAGCGTGCGCTGGCCGCGTACCGGCTGGCGCTACCCAGCCAAGCCGCGATCGACGGCATCGAGCGGCTCGAGCCCGATCCCTACCGCCGCGCCAACGCCTACCTTCAGGCGAACATGGCCACCCGCGCGCTGCAGGCGCTCGACGGGCGCGTGGCCCCCTCGATCGAGGCCCCCGCGCTGCGCACCCTCGGGCGGCACGGGGAGGCGCTCGACGCCTTCAGGCGCTGGCTCGCCGAGGTGCCCGGCGACCGTTCGGCGCTCGAGGGCGAGGCCTGGTCGCTGTTCTCGCTCGAGCGCTGGGCCGATGCCGACGCGGCGTTCGCGGCCCTCGGCGGCACGACGGGCGCCTACGGCCGGGGGCTGATCGCCGCCCGCGAGGGGCGCATCGACGACGCCGTCGCCCACCTGCTCGCGACCGGCCAGGCATCGCGGATGTGGGTCGCCAGCGGCTGGCTCGAGGTGCGCGGGCGCGTTGCGGACGCCATCGACGTCTACCTGCGCATCGCCGCGACCGGCGATCGGTCGCTGGCCGACGATGCCGCCTACCGCGCCCTCGTCCTGGCGTCCCGCGCCGGCGACCCCACCAGCGCCGCCCGGGCCGAGGCGCTGCTCCCACCGCAGTCCTTCTTCGCGCTGCTGCTGGGCGGCTCGCTCGACGTCCCGCAGGAGGTGCCGGCAGCGAGCGACCCGGACGAGGCTTCCGCGGGCGCGGGCGCGGCCCTGGAGCTCGCCCGCGCCCTCATGACCGTGCAAGACCCCGAGGCCGCCCGCGGGGAACTGCTGTTCGCGCTGCGCGGGGCCGCCGGCCGCGCCGACGCCGAGGCGCGCGCGGACGTCGTCGCGCTGGCCGAGGCGCTGCAGACCCACCACGGCGAGTACCGTCAGAGCCAGCGCGCCGCCCAGGCGCTGCTCGACGCCGGCGACCGCGACCCGCGGGTGTGGCGCCTGGCGTACCCCCGGGCCTACCCCGAGTCGGTCGAGGCCCATGCCGCGGCGTTCGGGGTGGAGCCCGAGCTCGTATGGGCAGTGATGCGGCAGGAGTCGGCCTTCTCCCCGGTGGCCGTGTCGAGCTCGAACGCCCAGGGCCTGATGCAGGTGATCCCGTCGACCTGGACCTGGTTGGCCGAGCTGCAACGCGAGCCTGCCGGCGACCCGTTCGACCCCGATGACAACGTGCGCTACGGGGCCTACTACCTGCGCTGGCTGATCGACCACTTCGACGGCGATCTCGAGCTGGCGATCGCGTCGTACAACCGCGGCCAGGGGTACATCGGGCGCCTGTTCGCCGGCGACCTCGTGGACGGCGACAAGGACGAGCTGTACCGCCACATCGATGCGCTCGAGACGCGCGAGTACCTGCAACGCGTGACGCTGCACCTCGAGACCTACCGGGCGCTGTACGTCGACGACGCCACGAGGCTGGCCGACGCCGAACGCTGAACGCCGAACGCGGGCACGGATGAGATTGTTCATCACGCACGCTGCTCCGGCGTTCGACAGTGGGGGGACATGCGTGACACGTGGAGGCGACCGCCGTGAGTGGACGCAAGACCGTCTTGATCGTCGACGACGACCCTGGCATCCTACGGGTGCTGAGCGACGGGCTGTCGACCGTGCTCGACCTGTTCGACGTGGTGACCGCCGGCAACGGGCTCGAGGCGGTCCAGGAGCTGGAGCGGCGACCGGTCGACGTGCTCGTCACCGACCTGGCGATGCCGGTCATGGACGGCTTCGCGCTGATCGCCTACGTCACCAACCAGCGCTCGGCGCTGCCGGTGGTGGTGCTGTCGGGCATGGTGGGGTCCATGCTCGACCAGCGCCTGGCCGGTTATGGCGGGCTGCGGGTGTTGCGCAAGCCCGCCAGCTACCAGGACGTGGCCGCGTGCGTGCTCGAGGAGATCGAGCGCGTCGACCGCGGCCTGATCGAGGGCATCCCGCTCTCCGGCGTCCTACAGCTCATCGAGGCCGAGCGTCGCTCCTGCAAGGTCGTCGTGACCGCCGGTCGCCGCCGGGGCCAGCTCGACTTCGAGTCGGGGCGGCTCATCAACGCCTTCTCGGACGATTTCGGCGCCGAGGGCGAGGCCGCCGCCTACGACATCTTGGGTTGGACCGACACCTCGATCGAGTTCGAGCCGCCGCCCGCCAACGTGCGTCGGATCATCCACACCCCCATGCAGCTCTTGCTGGTGGAGTTGGCCTCGGCCCAGGACCGGGACCACGAACGCGACGCAGGCGCTTCGCCGGCCGACGAGGCGCCCACGCTGGCGCAAGCGGACGCGCAGAACCCCATCCCGTTCGACGGCGCGGTCGGTATCCACGCCGATGCGCCGGTCGGCGACCCGCCGGAGGGACCGGGTGGAAGCCAGAACGATGAGCCCACACCCGAGGAGGCCGCGCTCGTCGACCCCGAGAAGCTCGGCGCCGCCGACGATCCCGCGGCGTTCGCCGCTGCCATCGCCGACGATGCCCCTGCGCCCCCCGCCGCGGACGCTTCGCCGCCGGCCCCGCCGGCCGGAGCGGACACGCCGGCCGAACCCGCGCTCGCCACGGTCGACGAACCGGACAGGGTAGACGACTCGATCCTGCTCGATGAACCTGCGCCAAGTGGCGTGCCGGACCGAGGCCCGGAACCCGTGACCGGATCGACGGCCACCGAGCTGCCGGGCGACCTCGGCGGCGACGGCGAAGCGACCGCGGTGCCGGCACCATCGGCGCCGACGACGCCGCCAGCAACACCGGCGCCACCGTCGCCCGGAGAACCCGATGGGCACGTTCGCGCCATGCTCGCCGCGATCGAGCGTCTGGCTCGGCGCGCCAAGGCGGCGGACGAGGCGCTGGCGGCCGTCGCCTCGGAGATCGATGCCTTCCGCGAGGCGCAGCGGCGCTTCGACGAGGCGAACGCGCAGCGCGAGCAGCGGCGTCGCGACCTCGAGCGCTTCCGCGACGAGGTCGCGCAGCTGGCCCGCGAGATCCTCGGCCGCGTCGACGGCCTCTTCGACGCGATGGCCAGCGATCCCGCGGCGGGGGACCTCCGGGAGGAGCGGCCGGCGACGTGATCAGCAGCCCCAAGACGGTGCTGCTGGCGGACGACGAGCACGCGGTCCGCCGGCTCATGCAGCAGGCGCTGCCCCATCACCTGCCCGACTTCGAGGTGGCCGTCGTCGCCGACGGCCAGGAGGCCATCGACTTCCTCACCTCGAACCCCGTCGACGTGGTCGTGACGGACATCGCGATGCCCGTGAAGGACGGCTTCGCGGTGCTCGCTCATGTCCGCAACCATCACCCGAACCTCCCCGTCGTCGTCCTCACGGCGGCCGCCGTCGAGGGCATCCACCGGGAAGCGCCACAGCTCGGGGTCCTGCGCGTGGTCCAGAAGCCCGCGTCCGCCGCGCAGGTGGCGCGGCACGTTCTCGACGCCCGCTCGGAGACGGCGCGTGGCCGGGTGACCGGCGTCCCGCTGGCTACGCTGCTGCAGTTGCTGCAGCTCGAGCGCAAGACCTGCTCGCTGTTCGTCCGCTCGGGCGAGCGGCGCGGTCGGCTGCACTTCCGCTCGGGCGAACTCGTCAACGCGTACGCGTTCGAGTTGGACCAGGAGGGCGAGGAGGCCGCCCGCTACCTCCTCACGCTGGACGACGTGACGATCGACTTCGAGCGCTCCCTCCACAACCACCTGCGGCGCATCCACACGCCGCTCGGGACGCTGCTCATGGACGTCGCGCGGCGCGACGACGAGCGGCGCCGAGACGCCCAGGCCGGCCTCGAGCACGGGGCTGTCATCGGCGTACGGGGCGGGGGGCAACCCTACCTGGCGGCGGCCGCCGCCGACCTCCAGACCGCGATCACCGGCCTGCGGGACCGCGTCGACGACGTGACCCGTGCGCTCGACGACGCCGCACCGGCGCTGGCGGCCGGCGCCCGGGCGCTGAGTTCGGCAGAGCGCGCGCCCACGGCCGAGGAGGAACGCAGGGTCGCGGCCGCCTGGGGGGAGGTCACCGAGCTCGCCCAGCGCCTGGCTCGCGCC
>JAABTL010000017.1 GCA_011389865.1 Trueperaceae bacterium | reverse complement strand
GATCAAGGCCTGGCTGCGTGGCGAGCCGCCCGAGCGCACGTCCCTGGGCGGCCGCGACTTCGCGCTGGAGAAGCTCATGACCGGCCTGCGGACGGTCGAGGGCGTCGACCTCCGCGAGCTTCGCGCGACCACCGGCATCGACGTCGAGGCGGCCTTCCCCGACGCGCTGGCGACCGCGCTGCGGCATGGGCTGCTGGTCCTGGACGGCCCGCGCCTGAGCGCGACGCGGGCCGGGATTCGTGTGCTGAACGCGGTGTTGCGGGGGTTCTTCGCCGAGGAAGGCTGACGACGCGTTGGGCCGCGAACCAGGCGCGCCGGTGCCGATGTGGCGCGGGGCCGCGCGTGGCGCGGGGCCGCGCGTGGCGCGGGGCGCACCCCGGGAGGGCGCGACCCCGCGGCCTACGACCGCCCGGCCCGCGAGGGCCGGCCGCCTGCGGTCACTGGCTCCAGTTCAGCTTCACGATCCCGTTGTCGATGTCCCCCGATCCGTAACGGTAGCCATCGACCGCGATCCGGTAGGTGGTTCCCGCCGCGGCAGCGAAGTCCACTCGGCTCTGCGGCGTGCCACCGTAGTCGTCGTTGCTGGCGATGGGCGTCAGGGCGGTCACCGACGTCCCGGTGTACACGGCCAGCAGCGTGTCGAAGTCGCTGCCGGCGGTCGTGATCGTGACGACCCCGCCGGCGGGCGCCGTCCACGCCCACCAAACCGATCGGCCGGCCATGTTCCCCGCGTGGTTCGGCTCGAACTCCTGCTCGGTGGCGTTGACATTCGAGCCCGACGTCGTGCCGCTGGTGCCGCGCAGGACGATGGCGTTGGCGAGGTCGTCGTTCGAGGGCGGCGCCGTCGGGGCCACCGTCGCGCCCCAGTTCAGCACGATGTTCCCTTGGTCACCGTCGTAGCCATCGACGACGATCCGGTACGCGACGTCGGCGACGGCCGCGAACACCACGCGACTCCGCGGGAACATCCCCGTCGCGTCGTCGTTCCATCCGACGAAGGTCAAGGCGTTCACCACCGACCCGGTGTACACGCCGAGGAGCGTGTCGAAGTCGCTGCCGTCGGTGTCAAAGGCCACCCAACCCGTCGCGGGGGCGGTCCACGTCCACCACACCGACGATCCGCCCGGGTTGATCTCGGACGGTTCTCCGGCCTCCTTGGTGGCGGCAACGTTCAGCCCCGTCCTGGAGCCGCTGGTCCCCGACAGGTAGCCAGACATCGCGAAGTCGTCGTTGGCTGGCGCCAGCGGCCCACCCCAACGCAGGACGACACTCCCGGTAGCGGAACCCCAGCCATCGACTGCAATCCGATAGGCCACGCCCGCGCTCGCGTAGAACGTCACCCGCGAGTTGATGGTGCCGTCGTCGTCGTCGTTGCTCGCGACATGCGTCAGGGCGTTCACCGCCGACCCGGTGTACACGCCGAGGAGCGTGTCGAAGTCACTGCCGACGGTGTCGAAACGTACCCACCCGGACGACGGCGCCGTCCACGACCACCACACGGATGCTCCGCCCGCCTGGCCCGCATGGTTCGGCTCGCCCGTCTCCTTGGTGGCGTGGACGTTCGTGCCCGTGGTCGACCCACTGACACCAGTCACCGCGATGTGGTTGGCGAAGTCGTCGTTGGCAGGACGGATCGGCGTCGCCTCGTACACGAACGTCGCCGTCACGCTGCGCGCCTCGGTCATGCTCACCGTGCAGGTGCTCGACATGCCGGAGCACGCGCCGCTCCAACCAAAGAACAGCGATCCCGAAGCTGCGGCCGCCGTCAACGTCACGCTCGTCCCCTGGGCAAACGCTGCCGCGCAGGCGGCGCCGCAGTCGATTCCCGCTGGATCGCTCGTCACGGTCCCCGCCCCGAAGCCCTCGCGCGTCACCGTCAGCATCGTCTGCGCCGAACTCGCGACCACCGTCGCGAGGATCTCGTCGTGCTTCGACGGGTCGAAGACGCTCCTCGCCATGATCTCGGTGGCGCCCTCCGCGACGCCCTGGACCACGCCTTCGCTGGTGACCGTCGCAACACCGGCATTCGCGCTCAGCCACTCGATCGCAGGGCTGGCGCCGCCTCGCGCGTCCGCGCTCGCCGTCAAGGAATGCATCTCACCCACGGCCAGGGTGATGGCGCCCGAATCGATCGTGACGCCAACGACCCTGGGGTCCTCGCAAGAGGCGGCGACCAACAACAGCACGAGCAAACAGAGAACCGCCATGCGCAACCTAGCCAACGCTGCCATCACACGCCTCCTACGCGCGACGCCGGCGCTCGCCGAGGCATGGCACCACCGAAACCCGATACCTCGGCCGCGTGCACACGCCCGGATCAGCGAGGTCCACGTCCCGTCAACCAACGATAGCGAACGAGGCGTGAAACGCCCGTGAACACCCGGCGGCGCCGGAGACCCCCCGGCCGTTCAGGCCTGCCGGCTGCTCGGGCACGTGGCCCTGCGGCTGGCATGTCTGGGGCCGCCGCGGCGACCGCTTGGCGAGCTCGGCGCGACCGTCGCCGCGCCGAACCGCCATGTTGAACCGTCCTACCGATGCTTCAACGCGTGCAGTTTCGAGCGGCGATCGCCGCTCGAAACTGCCAGGTTGATTCGTCGGCTTCGCCGACGAATCAACGCGCTTGCCCCAACAACCTCACCACCACCCCCGCCGACGCCAGCGACAGCGCGTCGTCCGCCTCGATGCGGGCGATCGCGTCGTCGTAGCGGCGGATGACGTTGGGGGTGCGCTGCAGGAAGGCATCGACCGCGAGCTTGGGCTCGTCGGCGCGCGCGCGCACGTAGCGCTCGGTGAGGTCGCGCTGCACCTGCCGCAGGTCCATCACCAGGCCGCCGACGGCGATCGTCGACCAGGCGTCGGTGACCGGCAGGGCGCGCAGCCGGTCGCGCAGCCAGCCGAGCCGCAGGCGCTCGCCGAGCCCGAAGAAGAGGGTGCCGACCTCCGAGAGCGGCGTGCCCGTGCGCTGGGCCACCTCCACGACCCCCATCGCGGACGGGAGGTAGGCGAGGGCCGCCAGCTCGGTGGCCAACTCGGCGGGCAGGCCGACGCGCGTCGCGCGCTTGACCTCGCTCGCGAAGCGGCGCCGCTCGGGCGTGGGCAGGAGCTCGGAGAGCTGCGACCGGACGGCCGCCAGGGGACCGCGGTAGGCGCTGACGAAGCCCTCGACCTCCACGCCGGAGAGGTCGTTGAGCAGCATCCAGCGGACGACGCCCTCGACGCTGCCGACCAGCGCATCGAGCGAGTCGAGCTCCACCGCGCCGGGCACGGCGCGGGCCGCCTGCTCCAGGCGCGCCTCGAGCCCGGTGACGTCCAGGACCTCGAGGGCGATGAGGGCCGCCCGCACGACCTCGAGGGTGGTGGCGCCGGTATCGCGGATGGAGCGGTGCACGAAGGTCATGCCGAGCAGGTCGATGACGCGGTTGGTCATCTGCGTCGCGACGATCTCGCGCCGCAGCGGGTGGGCGCGGATCGCGGTCGGGAAGCCGGCGAGCACCGCGCCGGGGAAGTAGCGGTCGAGGTAGATCGGCCGGAAGACGGCCTCGTCCGGCAGGTCGGTGCCGAGCAGGCGCTGGTAGAGGCCCATCTTCGCGTAGGCCATCACGATCGCGAGCTCGGGCCGCGTCAGCCCGTCGCCGGCCTTCTCGCGCTCCGCCAGCTGCCGGTGGTTCGGGAGGTGCTCGACCACCGGGTCGAGCGTGCCCTTCGACGTCAGGTAGGCGATGAGCGAATCGAACAGCGCGAGGTCGGCCTGGCTGCGGCGTTGGGCAAGCGCCAGGGCGAGCGCCTGGCGGGCGTTGTTGTGCAGCACCAGGTCGCAGACCTCGTCGGTGACGTCGCGCAGCAGGCGGTCGCGCTGGACCGGGGAGAGCTCGCCCGTCAGCAGCAGCGGCTGCAACGCGAGCTTGAGGTTGACCTCGTGGTCCGAGAGGTCGACGCCGCCGGAGTTGTCGATGGCGTCGGTGTGGATGTGGCCGCCGGCGCGGGCGAACTCGATGCGCGCCGGCTGCGTGAGGCCGAGGTTGCCGCCCTCGGCGACGATGCGCGCCCGCAGCTCGGTCGCGTCGATGCGCACGCCGTCGTTGCTCGCGTCGCCCACCTCGCCGTGGCGCTCGCTGCTCGCCTTGACGTACGTTCCGATGCCGCCGTTCCACAGCAGCTCGACGGGCGCGCGCAGGATGGCCTTGACGAGGTCCTGGCCCGACAGCGCCTCGGCATCCACGCCCAGGGCGGCCCGCACCTCCGGCGACAGCGGGATGCGCTTGGCGCCGCGCTCGAACACGCCCCCGCCCTGGGAGATCAGCCTGCGGTCGTAGTCGGCCCAGCTGCTGCGCGGCAGCTCGAACAGCCGCTGGCGCTCGGCGTGCGAGGCGACCGGGTCGGGGTCGGGGTCGAGGAAGACGTGGCGGTGGTCGAAGGCCGCGAGCAGCTTGACGCGGTCGGTGTACAGCAGGCCGTTGCCGAAGACGTCGCCCGACATGTCGCCGATGCCGACGGCGGTGAAGGTGTCGTGCATGGGATCGAGGCCGAGGTCGCGGAAGTGGCGGGTGACGGCGGCCCAGGTGCCGCGGGCGGTGATGCCCTCCTTCTTGTGGTCGTAGCCGACCGACCCGCCCGAGGCGAAGGCGTCGCCGAGCCAGAAGCCCATCTCGGCGGCGACCGCGTTGGCGGTGTCGGAGAAGGTGGCGGTGCCCTTGTCGGCGGCGACCACCAGGTAGGGATCGGGGCCGTCGTGGATGACCAGGCCGGCCGGGTGCACGACCTCGCCGCCCACCAAGTTGTCGGTCAGCCCCAACAGCGCGCGCACGTAGACGCGGTACTGCGCCTCGACGAAGGCGCGCAGGTCCTCGCGGTCGGTCGGCGCGCGCTTGACGACGAAGCCGCCCTTGCTGCCGACCGGCACGATGACGACGTTCTTGGTCATCTGCGTCTTCATCAGTCCGAGGACCTCGGTGCGGAAGTCGTCGGGCCGGTCGGACCAGCGGATGCCGCCGCGTGCGACCTTGCCGCCGCGTAGGTGCACGCCCTCCATCCGCGGCGAGGAGACGCCGATCTCGAACATCGGGCGCGGCGCGGGCATGTGGGCGACCTTGGCGGACTCGATCTTGAAGGCGATCGCGGGGTTCCCGAGGTAGTAGTCGCAGCGCACCATCGCGCGCACGAGGTCGGCCAGGCCGCGCAGCACCTGGTCCTCGGGCAGGCTGGCGACGCCGGCGAGCAGGTCGATGAAGGCCTCGAAGGCGGCCTCCTCGGCCTCGGCGCGGTCGTCGGCGAGCTCGGGGTCGAAGCGGGCGGCGAACAGCGCGATGATCGCGCGGGCGACCTGCGGGTAGGCGATCAGCGTGTCGTTGACGAAGCGGCGGCTGGTGACCGCGTTGAGCTGCACGTAGTACATCTGCAGCGCCCGCAGCAGCGCGACCTCGCGCACGCGGAGGCCGCCGTACAGCACCAGCCGGTCGAGCTTGTCGTGCTCCGCCTCGCGGCGCAGGATGGCCTCGGCGGCCTCGATCAGCCGCGGCCCGTTCGCGCGGACGTCGACCGGCGTGCCCTGCTGGTCCTGCACCTTGAAGACGTCGATGGCGAGCTGCCGGCCCCGGTCCCGGACGCGGTACGAGAGCTGCTCCAGCACCCGGAAGCCGAGGTCCTCGAGGATCGGCAGCGCGTCCGAGAGCACCATGCCCTCGCCGTGGTGGTAGACGCGGACGTGGCTGATCTCCTCGCCGCGCGGGTCGTCGAGCGGCTGCACCACGTCGACCTTGACCCCGCCCTCCTCGAGTTCCTCCAGGTGCTCGATGTCGCGCAGCGCGCCGGCGGCGCTGGTGTCGGCCCGGTAGCGGGCGCCGAAGGCGCCGCCGTAGCGCTCGGCCAGGCGGCGGCCCTCGCGTTCGCCGTGGACCTGCACCAGGCGCGCACGCAGGTGGTCCTCCCAGGTGCGGGTGATCTCGGCGACGTCGCGCTCGAGACCCTTGACGTCGACGTCGCCGAAGCGCCGTTCGGTGGTGAGGAAGAAGTGCAGGCGCGCCTGCGCCTCGTCCTCGCCGAGCGACAGCTGGTAGTCGACGTGGCGCGCGTCGAGCACCCGCGTGAGGTGCTGCTGGACGCGCTGCCGCACCTCGGCGTTGAAGTGGTCGCGCGGCAGCCGGACGGTGACGGAGAGGCCGCGACCGAGGGGATCGGGCCGCACCAGGAGGCGCACGCCGCGCTCCTGCTCGAGGCTCATGATCGCCCGCACCTCGCGGTGCACGGCGGCGGCATCGGCCCAGAAGAGGTCGACGCGCGGCAGCGAGTTGAAGACGACGGTGATCTGCTTGTAGTCGTGCGAACCGGGCAGCGAGCCGTCGATCTCGAGCACCTGCCGCAGCTTCATGCGCAGGATCGGCACCTGCTCGGCGGGCTCGGTGTACGCCTTGGTGTTCAGGAGCCCGAGGAAGCGATGCTCGCCCAGCACCTGCCACGTGTCGCTCAGCTTCTTCACGCCGATGTAGTCCATGCGCGCCGCGCGGCGCACGGTGGACTCGGCGTTGGTCTTCGTCACGATGAGCGTGCGGCCGTCGACCACCCGGTCGCGCAGTTCGTCGGACATCTTCGACAGCGGGACGGGCTCCCGATAGTTGCTGCGCTCGACCTTGCGCAAGAGCCCGAGCCCGGAGTCCGGATCGATCGCGAGCGCCCTCTCGCCCTCGAGGTCGATCAGGTCGTAGCTGCGGTAGCCGAGGAAGATGAAGTGTCCGTCCTCGAGCCACTCGAGGAACGCCGCGAACTCCTCGAGCTCCTCGGCGCGGTCGCGGAAGCGCCCCTTGGCGGTGCGCTCGCGCAACTCGCGCAGGCCGGCCGCGACCTCGCGGGTCTTCTCGACCATCGCCCCGAAGTCGTCGGTGGCGAGGATGACGTCGCCGAGCACGCGTTCGACCGCCAGCCGCAGGCGCTCGCGGCGCTCCGCGTCGTCCTCGCGGTCGATGAACCACAGCTCGAAGGCCTCGCTCCTGGCCTCCTCGGGCGCCGGGCCGCGCCTGGGCGAGATCTCGGCGATCGCGCCATCGGGCCCGCGCAGCACCATGAAGGTCGGGTGGAGCACGTGGTAGACCGTGAAGCCCTGCCGCCGCAGCTCGGCCCGCAGCGAATCGACGATGAAGGGCCGGTCGCCGATCGCCAGGCGCAGCACGGTGTACGGGGACTCCCACCCCTCGGCCGCGTAGCTGGGGTTGAACACCTCGACGGTCTGCGGTGCCCCGTCCCTGCCGGCCCGGTCGAAGAACGCGAGGCTGTCCTTGGCCAACGCGAACAGCGTGTCCGCGTCGAAGGCCTCGAGGAAGCTCTCGTCGGCCTTGCGGAACAGCTGCTCGGCGAAGGGCACGAGGCGAGCGACCTCGTGCCCTTCGCGACGACGGATGCGGGCTTCGACCTGGGGGAGCGTAGCGGCCATGGACATCCCTTCGTACGCCTGATGCGAACTCATCCGTGGGGCGGCGCCGGGGGCTCCCCCACAGCATGCGGGGCTTTCACGCGAGCATACCGCGGGTCTCCGGGGCCTCCGGTCCCGCGCGCACCCCGGGATAGACTCGCGGGCGATGCTCCTCCGCTGGCTCCCCTTCTCCCTCGCGGCCGCCGTGATCGCCCTCGACCAACTCAGCAAGGCCTGGGTCGTGGCCGAGGTGCCGCTCGGCACGCGAGCCGGCTCGTGGGGCGGCATCCTGCACCTGACCCACACCCGCAACAGCGGGGCCGCCTTCGGCCTGCTGCGCGACTTCGGGCTCGACCTGGGCGTCGTCACGATCGACGGCGTGCAGCTGCTGGGGCTCGTGTCGCTGGTGGTGGCGGTCGCGCTGGCCGTGTGGCTGTTCCGCGCCCACGCGCTGGGCTGGGGCACGCGGCTGGCCCTCGGCGCGGTGATGGGCGGCGCCGTCGGCAACGGCATCGACCGCTGGCGGCTGCACTACGTCGTCGACTTCATCCACGCGCAGGCGGGCTGGTTCGACTTCCCGGTGTTCAACGTCGCCGACATCGGCATCTCGCTGGGTGCCGCCTGGCTGCTGCTCTCGACGCTGTTCGCCCCCGGCGGCCACCACGACGCGAAGCCGGTCGAGGCCGCCACGCCCGAGGCGGCCGCCGACGCGGACGCGGGCGGCCCGATGCGTTCCGCCGCCGTCAGCGGCGCGCCATCACGAAGCGACGACGCCCGTTGAGGTCCGCCTCGACGCGCGCCTCGCGCCAGACCGCCGCGGCCGCGAGCTCGTCCGCGAACGCCTGGGCGTTGCGCGGGTCGAGTTCGAGCCACAGCATGCCGCCGGGACGCAGCAGCGGCGCCGCCTGGCGCGCCAGGGCACGGGCCACGACCAGGCCATCCTCGCCCGCGAACAGCGCCTCGGGCGGATCGAAGGCCACCTCGGGCGGCAACCGCCCGCGATCCCCATCGGGGAGGTAGGGCGGGTTCGCCACCAGGACGTGCGCCGCCGCGGCCGCCGCGGCGACCTCGGGCGCCGCCAGCAGGTCGCTCGGCCACACCGTCACCGGGAGGCCCAGCGCCGCGGCGTTGGCGCGCGCCACCAGCACGGCCGTGGCGTCGACGTCGCTGGCGCTGACGATCGCGTCGGGCCGGGCCGCGGCGATCGCCAGGGCGATCGCCCCGCTGCCGGTGCCCACGTCGTGGACGCGCGGCGCCGCCACGTAGCGCAGCGAGGCGAGCACGCGTTCCACCAGCGACTCGGTCTCCGGCCGCGGCACCAGGACGCCGGGCCGCACCTGCAGCTCCAACCCGTGGAACGGCGCCGTCCCCAGCACCAGCTGCAGCGGCTCCCGCGCCTCGCGGCGCCGCAGCCAGGCCTCCAGCCGCGCCAGTTCGTCGTCGTCCAGCGGTCGATCCCGCTCCAGCACCTGCTCGGCGCGGGTCAGCCCGGTCGCGGCCTCGAGCAGCCAGGCGGCCTCGGCGGCCGCCGACTCGATGCCCGCCGCCGTCAGGCGCGCGCGCACCCGAGCCGCGGCCATCGCCACGTCCCTCGCCGTGAGCGCCGCCGACCCCTCGTCGGTCATGGCGGCTACGTCAGGCGCCGTCCCCGGCCGGGTAGACGACCACGCGTCGGTCACGACCCTCGCCGGACGACTCGCTCTCGACGGCGGGGTCGTCGGCCAACGCCATGTGCACCACGCGCCGCTCGGCGGCGCTCATCGGCTCGAGCTCGACCGGCATGCCCGACTTGCGCACGCGCGCGGCCGCGCGCTGCGCGACGACCCGCAGCCGCTCGTCGCGCCGGCGCTTGTAGCCGCCGACGTCGACGTTCACCCGCACGGGCGCCTCGCCCTCGACCTTGTTGACCACCGCGTTCGTCAGGAACTCGAGCGCGGCCAGCGTGCGCCCGCCCTTGCCGATCAGGCGACCGGCGTCGCCGCCGTGCACGTCGGCGTGGACCGCGCCGTCGTGGTCGATCGTGACGTCGACGGCGTAGGTGGGATCGAGGTACAGCAGCAGCTGGACGAGGAAGGTCTCCGCCCGCTGGTCGGCCGCGAGATCGTCGGGCACGACGCCGCCGAGACCGACGCCGGCCATCGCCCGCTCGAAGTCGATGTCGTCGTCCTGGCCCCAGCCGTCGTCGTCGGCGGGCGCGAGTTCGTCGCCCTCGTCGTCGCTGGGTGGCGCGTCGCCGTCGTCCCGGTCGAAGCCCTCGGCGTCGCGCTCGGCGTCCTCGGGCGCGTCGTTCGGCGACGACTCCTCGCCGAGGGACCGCGGGGCGTCCCGCTCGCCATCGATGTCGATGCCGATGCCTTCGAGGTAGCTGTCGAGGTCACGTTCGGCCATGGATGCTCCTCACCCGTCGTGGCGGCGCCACCCGGGCACGCTCACGCCTTCGCGGTCGCTGGCGCCGGACGGTTCCGGTTGAGCAACCAGTATTGGAATACCTGCACGCCCATGCTTACCACGAAGTACAGCAGCACGCCGGCCGGGAAGCCGACCATGATGAACACGAAGACGAAGTTGATCAGGATCGACTGGCGCAGCATCTGGGGGTTGCCGCGCGCGGAGAACCACGACATCGCCAGCATGACGAGCACGTACAGCGCCGGCAGGATGTACCACGGGTCGGGCAGGCCCAGGTCGGGGATCCACAGGAAGCCCTGGTTGAACTCGAAGTTGACGAACACGCGCCACAGGATGATGAACAGCGGCATCTGCAGGAGGATCGGCAGGCAGCCGCCCGCCGGGTTGACGCCGGCCTCCTTGTAGAGCTTCATCGTCTCCTGCGTCAGCTTCTCGCGGTCGTCCTTGTACTTCTTCTGCAGCTTCTGCAGCTCCGGCTGCAGCGCCTGCATGCCGAACATCGACTTGGTCTGGGTGGTGATCAGCGGCCATACCAGCGCGCGGAACAGCAGCGTCAGGACGATGATCGACAGCGCCCAGTTGTTGACGTAGGTGTGGATGAACTCGAGGGCGATCAGCACCCACAGCGACATGCGGCCCAGGATGTTGGGGTTGAACAGCCCGGGGAGGCCGTCGTACCCCTCCTGGTAGAAGCGCACCAGCTCGTTCTTGCCGAAATACGCGTCGACGGTCAGGCGCGCCCCGCCGTCGAAGGGCGCCTGCATGGCCAGGCGGCGGCCGCCTAGGGAGATCGCCTGCAGCGGGTCCCCCGCGCCGCGTCCGGTCACGCCCTCGCCGGGGGTGAGGATCACCGCGTTGTCGCGGTTGTTGTTGCTCGTCTGCAGCGAGGCGTAGCTCGGCGACTCGACCGGCACCGACAGCGGGTTGAGCGTGAAGGCGTCGCTCTGGCCGATCTTGATGACCGGCGTCTCGGCGCGCCCCACCCCGGCGACCGCGAACTGCACCATCGACGGCAGCTCCAGGTCGTCGGGCGCGTCGGCCGGCAGGCTGACCGTCACCTCGTAGTGCAGCGTCTGCACCACGTTGGAGACCTCGACCTCGACGGCGACGTCGAGGCCACCCGCCTGGTAGGCGAAGCTGCCGCGGAGCGTGGTCTCGTCGACCTCCACCCAGCTCGCCTCGGGGTCCACCGGCGGGTGGTACACGCCGTCGAGCAGCAGCGCGGCGCCCGGGATGGGCGCGTCGGCCGGGACGAGGTTGTCGCGGTTCTCCACCTGGTAGCTCGACAGCGACTGGCCCTTCTGGATCTTCGCGAACGCGGCCACCACCTCGCCAGCCTCGGAGAACATGAGGTCGACGCCCTTGGTGGGCACCTTGACCAGCACTTGGTCGAGTTCGTCGCACCAGAACGATGGCGCGCCCGGCACGGCGCACGCGGTGGTGAGCCGCTCCGCGTCGCGGAACTCCGCCGGCGTGAAGGGGTAGGTGCCGAACGCGTCGCGCGCCGCGGCCAGCCCGGTGAGGGCGAGCAGGAGCACGGCGACGAGGAGACGGGGTGCGACGGTGCTGCTCAAGGTTCCTCCGCTGCGTGGCCGGGGCGGCCCGGGACGACGAGGGGGGCGGTGCGCGCGGGGGGGACCGGGTCGAACCCCCCGGGGTGGAACGGATGACAGCGAAGCAGCCGCCAGGTCGCCATCACCAGGCCGCGGAACACGCCGTGGACGTGCACCGCCTCGACCGCGTAGGCGCTGCAGGTCGGGTGGAAGCGACAGGTGGGGGCGGGCTTGAGCGGCGACAGGAAGCGCCGGTAGAGCACGATGGGCGCGGTGACGACGCGCCGCGGCCACGAGGGGCGGACGTCGTGGCTCACGCCGACCTCGCCGAGCCGCGCGCGCCCGCTCGAGCAGGCGGCGTCTTGGGCGCCGGCGACTTCGGGCCCGGCGGTCTCGCCGGCGCGCTCGCCTGGTCGAGGGCACGGCGCAGGGCCTCGCCGAGTTCGCGGTAGTCCGCCTCGGCGGCGGACGGCCGAACGATGACCAGCGCGTCGAACGACGGCGGCCAGCGGCCCTCGGGGCCCACGCCGCGCGGCGCGTCCGCGCCCGCCGACGCGTCGGTGCCGGCGGCCGCAGGCGTCGCGCGGAGCATGGCGCGCAGCGACTCGCGCAGGCGGCGGCGCACGCGGTTGCGGACCACGGCCTTGCCCACCTTGCGGCTCACGACGAACGCCACCCGCACGTCACCGTGACGGGCGGGGCGCAATCGCAGGCTGAGGTGCTTCGATCCACCGGGGCGTCCCTTCCGGAGTCGCTGGAACGCGCGGTCGCCCTTCAGGGAGCGAACGACCGGCGCTGGCTTCAGCGGTCCGATACGGACAGGCTGTGACGGCCCTTGGCGCGACGGCGCTTGATGACGTTGCGGCCGGCGGCCGTCTTCATGCGCGCACGGAAGCCGTGGGTCTTGGCGCGCTTGCGCCGGTTGGGCTGGTAAGTCCGCTTCATGGCGTTCGTTCTCCTTCCGCTCGGTTCGCTGCGCCCGGCACCTCGGACGCGAACGGACCGCCGCATGCAACGGCAACCACGGCGCCGGGGTTCGCGCGCCGGGGGTGATCGGGGGTCGCCGCCCACGGAACCGCATCGGCGTGCGACACGTCTCCAGGGTCGAGCCTTGGGAGGATAGCACACGGGCCGCTGCGCGGGATGAACGTCGGCCGTCGCGGATTCGCTGCCGGCCCCCCTACGACCCGGGCCGGCGTCCGCGCGCACGCGGGGTCCGAGCTCACGCGGCGGCGCGGCTACGCCCGGCCGCCACGCCCGGCTACGCCTTCGCCGTCACCGCCCGCGCCCACCCCAACAGGCGCGCCTCGGACCACGCCGGCCCGATCAGCTGCGCCCCCGCGGGCAGGCCGTCCTCCGCGGCGCCGGCCGGCAGGCTGAGCGCCGGCATGCCCGACAGGTTGGCGAGGCAGGTGGTGACGTCCGCCACGTACATCGCCAGCGGGTCGTCGAGCCGCTCGCCCTGCCGCCAGGCGACCGTCGGCGCGGTCGGCGCGAGCAGCACGTCGACGCCGGCGAGCGCGTCCTGCAGCGCGTCGGCGATGCGCCGCCGCACGCGCGCGGCCCGCTCGGCGTAGGCGTCGGCGTAACCCGCCGACAGCGCGAACGAGCCCATCAGCACGCGCCGCTGCACCTCGCGGCCCAGACCGGCCGCCCGGGTGGCGCGGGCGACCGCCTCGTGGCCGTCGCGCGCCTCGCCGAGCCGCAGCCCGTAGAGGGTGCCGTCGTAGCGCGCGAGGTTGCTGCTGGCCTCCGCCATGGCGATCAGGTAGTAGCTGCTCACGGCCGCCTCCACCAGCGGCAGCTCGACGTCGACCACCGTGGCCCCCGACTCGACGAAGCGCGCGGCGACGCCGTCGAGCGCGGCACGGACGCCGTCGCTCACGCCCTGCCAGAGGTCGGCGATGCGCCCGACGCGCAGGCCACGCAGGTCGACGGGCACGGGTCCGAGCTCGTCGGCGGCGCGCGCGGCGGTCGTCGCGTCGGCCGGGTCGCGCCCGGCCATCGCGGAGAGCGCCACCGCCGCGTCGTCCGCGTCGCGGGAGAACACCCCCACCTGGTCGAGCGAGCTGGCGTAAGCGATCACGCCGTACCGCGACAGGCGGCCGTAGGTGGGCTTGATCCCGAAGACGCCGCAGAACGCGGCCGGCTGCCGCACCGAACCGCCGGTGTCGGTCCCCAGCGCGAGCGGCACCACGCCCTCGGCCACCGCCACGGCGGAGCCACCGGACGAGCCGCCGGCGACGCGACCGGGGTCGGCCGGATGGCGCACGGGACCGAAGACCGACGTCTCGCTGGAGCTGCCCATCGCGAACTCGTCGAGGTTCGTCTTGCCGATCACCAGCGCGCCGGCGGCCTCAAGGCGCGCGACCACGGTCGCGTCGTACGGCGGGACGAAGCCGCGCAGCACGGCGCTGCCGGCCGTCGTGGCCACGCCCGCGGTGCAGATGTTGTCCTTGACGGCGACGGGAACCCCGGCGAGCGGGCCGGGATCGCGGCCGGCGGTGATCGCCGCGTCCACGGCCGCGGCGCGAGCCAGCGCGCGCGCCTCGGCGAGCGTGACGAACGCGTTGGAGGTCGAGCTGGCGGCCGCGGCCAACGCCGTCTCGGCGACCTCGACCGCCGTCACCCGCCGCGACCGTACGGCGGCGGCGGTCTCGCGGGCGCTCGTCATGCGGCGGAGCCTAGCACGGCCCCCGCGGACCGCCGCGCATGCGAGCGATTACGCTCGCGTCGCCGGCGGCGGATCCTATGCTGACGGGCATGGCATGGGCCCCCGATCGCGATGGCGCACCGTCGCCGCCCGAAGCGGGCGTGGTGACGGGCGGCCGTGTGGCCGGCGCGAACGGGTCGTCCTCGGCGGCGGCCGCCGCCGAGGACGTGGCCGCCGCCGAGGACGTGGGCGCCGCGGGGGTGGGCCCCGGCTCGGCGGCCGCCACGGCGACGCCCGCCGAGGCCGCGACGCGCGTGGCCGCCGCCGCGGCCAGCGACGCGGGCCGCGTCCGGGTCGTCAACCAGGACGCCCACTGGGCCGGGCAGGTCGGGCACAAGGGCTACCTGGCGGTCGTCGCCGACGGCATGGGCGGGCACCAGACCGGCGAGGTGGCCAGCCAGCAGGCGCTCGACACGTTCCTCGCGACGCTGCGGTCGCTCCGCGCCCACCCGCCGGCCGCGCTCGCGCGCGCCGCGCAGGCGGCCAACCTGGAGGTCTACGCGCTGGCGAGCGAGCGCCCCGAACACCAGGGCATGGGCACCACCCTGACCGCCCTGCTGATCGACGACCAGGTCGGCCTCATCGGCCACGTGGGCGACTCGCGCGCCTACCGGCTGCGCGACGGCGAGCTCGTCCAGCTGACCCAGGACCACTCTTGGGTGGCTGACCGGGTGCGTCAGGGACTGCTGTCGACGGAGGAGGCGCGCCGGCATCGCTGGCGCAACGTCATCACCAACGCCCTCGGCGCCGGCCCCAGCTTCCGCCTCGATCTCGGCAGCGTCGACGTCCGCGCCGGCGACCGCTTCCTGCTGTGTTCCGACGGCGTCTCGGCGATGGTCTCCGAGGGGCTGATCGCGCAGATCCTGACCGACCACGCGCCGCAGGAGGCCGCGGACGCGCTGATCGCCGAGTCGAACGACCGCGGCAGCCCGGACAACGTCACCGCCGTCGTGGTGGAAGTCGCCGCGGTCGCCCAGCGGCCCAAGCGCTACGAGCTGCCGCCGGCGAGCGCCGGGCCGACCTCGGTCGAGGTCGGCGACACGATGTCGGGCATCCGCGAGGTCGAGGACACGTTCCCGCTGCGGTCGCCCCTGCGGCTCCTGCGGCGCCAGCCCTGGTACCCGTACCGCGGGTGGATCGTCGGCTCGGTGTACCTGCTGCTGCTCTTCATCGTGTTCTCGCTGTGGCGGGGCTGACGCGGCCGCCAGACGACGCCCGGAAGTGACCCGTCCCCCGCCGGATGGGCTTAGGCTAGGGCATGCTACGCCCCGTCCAGACCGACCGCGCCCCCGCAGCCATCGGCCCCTACAGCCAAGCCGTCCGCGTCGGCGACCTGGTGTTCACCTCCGGCACCCTGCCGATGCGCCCCGACGGCAGCATGGTCGAGGGCGACATCGCCGTGCAGGCCGAGCAGGTGATGGAGAACCTGCAGGCCGTGCTCGCCGCGGCCGGCACCACCTTCGGCCACGCCGTCAAGTGCACCTGCTTCCTCGCCGACATGAACGACTTCGCGGCGTTCAACGAGGTGTACGGGCGCTACTTCGGGGAGGGCGCGCCGGCGCGCAGCACCGTCGAGGTGGCACGCCTGCCGAAGGACGCGCGCGTCGAGGTGGAGTGCGTCGCCTGGGTGCCGAGCGCCTGACCTGAGCGGGCGCGCCTAGAGGTACAGCCACACGACGTAGGTGAGGTAGGCGACCAGCAGCAGGGCGCCGTCGCGGCGACCCAGCCTGCGGCCCAGCAGCATCAGCGGCACCACCGCGAGCGAGAAGCCCAGCATGATCAGCAGGTCGAGCCTGAGGCCCACCGCCGGCACCTCGATCGGGTGAACGACCGCGGCCGTGCCCAGCACCGCCAGCAGGTTGAACAGGTTCGAGCCGATCACGTTCCCGAGGATGATGTCGGTCTCGCGCCGCAGCGCCGCGACGAGGCTGCTCGCGAGCTCCGGCAGGCTGGTGCCGAGCGCCACCAGCGTCAAGCCGATCACGCGCTCCGGCACGCCCCAGATGAGCGCGAGGGCCGTCGCGCCGGTGACCAGCGCATGGGCGCCGAACGCCAGCACCGCCACACCGACCGCGACGCCGAGGGCGTCGCGCCACGGCTGCCGCCGCGTCGCCGCGCCGCCGGCTTCGTCCACCAGCACGTCGGGTGCGCCGGCCGTGCGGAAGGCCGCCAGGAGGAAGGCGGCGAGCGCGAGCCACAGCAGCAGCCCCTCGAGCCGCAACAGGCGCCCGTCGAACAGCAGCGGCAGGACCAAGACGGTGGCCGCGAGCATCCAGGGCACCTCGCGCCGCAGGAACGAGGCGCTCGTCGCCAACGGGTACGCCAGGGCGGTCAGCCCGAGGATCAGCCCGATGTTGGCGACGTTGGATCCGATGACGTTGGCGATGGCCAACTCGGGCGCGCCGCGGAAGGCGGCGACCAGCGTCGCCGCCAGCTCCGGGGCCGAGGTCCCGAACGCCACGACGGTCAACCCGATCACCATCGGCGCGATGCCGAGCGCCCGCGCCAGCGCCGAGGCGCTGCGCACCAGGAGCTCGCCGCCCAGGTACAGGCCCAGCAAGCCGACGACGACCAGGACGACGTTCACCGCGCAAGGCTACCACCGCCGGCCTCCGCCACCCACGGACCATCCGCTTCACACCCTGCCGCGTTAGGCTAGGCCCCATGCGAAGCCGCCTCCTCGATGTCGCCCTCATCGTGGGCCTCGTGGCGGTCGCCGGCGGCATCATGTGGACCCTGTTCAACCTGGGTTCCAGCCCCCGCACCGACGCCCCGACGCCGTCCGCCGTATCACCGGCGCCCCCCGCGCCCAGCGGGTCGCAGGTCACGCCCGTCGACCCGGCCGGACCACGAGTCACGCCCGTCGACCCGGCCGGGTCGCAGGGCGAACCCGGCGAGCCGGACGTCGCCGCGGTGCCGCCGGCTCCCGACGGGGAGGCATCGCCCGGGGGCGGGGAAGCGGACGCTCCCGGCGACGAGGCGCCCGCACCCGAGCCGCGCGTGGTGCCCGAGGGCAGCGTCGCGCTGGAGCGCATCGGCTTCAGCTACGTCACCGGCGGCCCCGGCGCCTGCGGCGTCGTGCTGGAGGCGTGGGTCCACGTCGCCGTCTCGCGCGACCTGCTCGCCGAGTACGGCTGCGGCGCCGAGGTGCTCGTCACGCTCGACGACCCCGCCGGCGACCGCAGCGAGGTCGCGGGCGTGATCGGCGACACCATGAACCCCAGCTTCGAGCGCACCGTCAACGTCTACGTCGGCGAGGACGAGGACGCCTTCGCGTACGGGCTGACGACCGGGGTGTTCGCCCCGCGGTGACCGCTGGGGCGCACGCTGAGGTCGGGGCAGCGCGGCGGCTCGCTTCCCGATCCCGTGCGCGAGGCGGCGGACCCCTCCCCTATACTCGCCCCATGGACGACGCCGACCTGGCCACCTTGCGCACGATCTTCGGCCGCTACCCGGAGGTGGCCGGGGTGTGGCTGTTCGGCTCCCACGCCAGAGGGACGGCGTCTGCCCGAAGCGACCTGGACCTGGCGCTCGACCCAGCCGTGCCCGGCGCGCGCGCCCGCAAGCTCGACCTCCTGGCAGACCTGGTCGACGCTGGCTTCGAGAGCGTCGACCTCGTGGTCCTCGATCGCGACGACCCGGTCCTGCGCTTCGAGGCGATCGGACCGAACCGCCTGGTGTACGCCGCCGCCGACTACGACCCTCACGAGGCGTTCGCGCAGGCGCTGAGGCGGTACGACGACACCGCGCGTCTTCGGCGACTCGTGCGCGAGGCCTACTACGAAGGGCTCGAACGCGATGAGCGATGACGTCTTCGAGCGCAGGACACGACGCTTCGAAGAGATCCTCGGCATCCTCGAACGCCTGGCCGAGACCCCGTGGGCGCGCTTCCATGGCGACCCGGAGAAGTACGGCAGCAGCGAGCGCTTCCTCCAACTCGCCGTGGAGGTCCTCGACGACCTCGGCGCCCACGTCGTGGCGCGGGCTCGGGTCGGACCGGTCGCCAGCTACGGCGACGTGCCGGCGCGTCTCCTGGAGGCCGGGCATCTGAGCGAGGCCCAAGCGCGCACCTGGCGTCGGATCATCGGCTTCCGCGACGTCTTGGTCCACGACTACTTGGAGGTGGACCTCACGATCGTCTACGACGTGCTGCAGAACCGTCTCGACGACTTGCGCGACCTCCACCGCACGCTGCTCGCCGCGCATCGGCGACTCGCCTGAGACCCACACGACGACGCCGGTTCACGTTCCGCTGCCAAGGCTCTTCACACGGCAGTTCGGGGGCCAACGAACGGCCCCCGAACTGCTTGGCGCTTCTGTGGCGAGGCGCTCAAGCGCCTCGCGCTGGGACCGGCGCACGGCAGTCTTGGGGGCCGCATTGCGGCCCCCAAGACTGCTTGGCCCTTCTTTGGCGAGGAGCTATGCCCCTCGCCAAAGAAGCGCACGCTTGACTTCCTCGATCGCCCGCGTGATGGGGATGTCGCGCGGGCACGCCTCGGTGCAGTTGTAGGCGGTGCGGCAGCGCCACAGGCCGTTGGCCTGGTTGAGCACCCCGAGGCGCTCGGCGGCGCCCTGGTCGCGCGAGTCGAAGATGAAGCGGTGGGCGTTGACGATGGCGGCCGGCCCCAGGTAGCGGCCGTTGGTCCAGAAGACCGGGCAGCTGGTGGTGCAGGCGGCGCACAGGATGCACTTGGTGGTCTCGTCGAAGACCGCCCGGTCCTCGGCGCTCTGGTAGCGCTCGCCGGGGGGTGGCGGATCGTCGTTGATGAAGAACGGCAGCACCGCCTTGTAGGAGTCGAAGAACGGCTCCATGTCGACGATCAGGTCCTTGAGGACCGGCAGCCCGCGGATGGGCTCGATCGTGATGCGCTCGCCGAGGTCCTTGACCAACACCTTGCAGGCGAGGCGATTGACGCCGTTGATCAGCATCGCGTCGGAGCCGCAGATGCCGTGGGCGCACGAGCGGCGGAAGGCCAGCGTGCCGTCCACCTCCCACTTCAGGTGGTTGATGACGTCGAGCACGCGGTCGGAGCCGCGCGCCTCGAGCTTGTACTCGGCCCAGTAGGGTCGCGCGTCGGCCTCCGGGTTGTAGCGCTTGATCTTGACGTTGATCTGCATGGCCCCCGCCTCAGTAGGTCCGCGGCTTGGGCTCGTACTTGCCCAGCGTGACCGGCTTGTAGTCGATGCGGACGCCGTCCCCATCCTTGTAGACCAGCGTGTGCTTCAGCCAGGTGGCGTCGTCGCGCTCCTTGAAGTCCTCGCGCGAGTGCGCCCCGCGCGACTCCTGGCGGTTGAGCGCGGCGTGCACCAGCTGCTCGGCGTTGTCGAGCAGGAAGCCGAGCTCGATCGCCTCGAGCAGCTCGGTGTTGAACTTGTGGCCCTCGTCCTCGACGCCGACGCACTCGTAGCGCTCCTGCAGGTCGCGCAGGATCTCCACCTGCTGGCTGAGGAACTCCTCGGTGCGGAACACCGACGCGTAGTCCTGCATCGTGTCCTGCAGCTCGCGGCGCAGGTGCGACACGCGCTCCTTGCGCTTGCCCTTGCGGACGCCGTCGATGAGCTCGCGGGTGCGGTCCTGCACGCCGGCCGGGAGCTCGGTGAAGCCCTCGGAGGCGGCGAACTTGGCGGCCTCGATGCCGGCGCGGCGGCCGAAGACGATCAGGTCGCCGAGCGAGTTGGTGCCGAGCCGGTTGGCGCCGTGGATGCTGGCGCAGGCGACCTCGCCGGCGGCGTAGAGGCCGGGGACGATGGTGTTCTGGCCGTCGGAGATCACCTGCGTGTCGATCGTGGTGGGGATGCCGCCCATCGCGTAGTGCGCGGTCGGCTGGATCGGCACCAGCTCCTTGATGGGGTCGACGCCGAGGTAGATGCGCGAGAACTCCGTGATGTCGGGCAGGCGCGTCTCGATGACGTGCGCGTCGATGTGCGTCAGGTCGAGGTGGATGTAGTCCTTGTCGGGGCCAGCCCCGCGACCCTCGCGGATCTCGAGGTACATCGCGCGGCTGACCATGTCGCGCGGCGCCAGGTCCTTGATCGTGGGCGCGTAGCGCTCCATGAAGCGCTCGCCGTCGCCGTTGCGCAGGATCGCGCCCTCGCCACGGGCGCCCTCGGTGAGCAGCACGCCGAGCTTGTACAGGCCGGTGGGGTGGAACTGGTAGAACTCCGGGTCCTCGATCGGCAGGCCGCGCCGGTAGGCGATCGACATGAGGTCGCCGGTGAGCGCGTGCGCGTTGCTGGTGACCCGGAACATGCGACCGTTGCCGCCGGTGGCGATGATCGTCGCCTTGGCGTGGAAGGTGTGGATGTCGCCGGTGGCGAGCTCGTACGCGACGACGCCGTGGCAGGCGCCGCCCTCCATGATCATGTCGAGGACGTGGAACTCGTTGAAGAAGTTGACGCGGTCCTTGATCGACTGCTGGTAGAGCGTCTGCAGGATCATGTGGCCGGTGCGGTCGGCGGCGTAGCAGGCGCGCTCGACGGCGCTCTTGCCGAACTCGCGGGTGTGGCCGCCGAACTTGCGCTGCGCGATCTTCCCCTCGGGGGTGCGGTTGAACGGCAGCCCCATGTGCTCGAGCTCGTACACCGCCTCGATGACCTCGACCGCGAAGCGCTCGGCGACGTCCTGGTCGGTGAGGTAGTCGCCGCCCTTGATGGTGTCGAAGGCGTGCCACTCGGGGTGGTCCTCGGAGACGTTGCCGAGGGCCGCGCCGACGCCGCCCTGGGCCGCGCCGGTGTGCGAGCGGGTCGGGTACAGCTTGGAGATCACCGCGACCGACACCCCGGGGTGCTGCGCCGCGTAGCGGGCCGCCATCAGCCCGGCGCCGCCGGCGCCGACGACGATGACGTCGAACTTGTGGGCTCTGTTCATCAGCGTGCTCGTCCTGTCCTCATGGCTCGAGGGCGCGCACCGCGTCGCCCATCTCGGTGAAGCTGAAGGTCCACAGCGCCATGACGCCGAGCACGAACACGATCCCGGCGACGGTGAAGAGGGCGACCTTCGCCGCGACGCGGCGCTGGGGCCGCTGGATGTAGTCCTCGATCGAGTAGCGCAGCCCGTTGACGCCGTGCAGGAGGGCGAACAGCAGGAGGAAGGAGTCGTAGACCTTGACGCTCGGTTGCGCCAGGCGGCTGGCGACGTAGTCGAAGTCGATCTCGCCGGCGTTGAAGGCCATGTTGTTGGCCCACAGGTGCCCGAAGGTCAGGAACACCAGCAGGAAGCCGGAGACGCGCATGAACACCCACCAGGCCAACTCCGAGTTGGTCTGGTAGGTGGCCTTGGCGTCGCTGAAGGTGCGGGGGGCGGCGGCCCGGGCCATCAGGCGATCCCCAGGATCTCGGGCACGATCTTCCACAGCACCGGGATGCCGATGAGGGTGGTCAGCCCGAGCACCCCGTACCAGAGCGCCGCCTGGTACCTCACGCCCCACTCGGTGAAGTCCATCATGATGATCCGCAGCCCGTTGAGCGCGTGGTAGACGACGCCCGCGATGACCACGATGAGGCCGACGCGGAACGGCCACTGGTGGTAGAAGGCCAGGAAGGCGTTGAACGGCCCGTCCGGGCCCCACATCACCAGGCTGATGTCGATCACGTGCAGGAGCAGGAACAGCGCCAGCGCCACACCCGACATGCGGTGCAGCACGAACGCCCACTGACCCTCGCGACCTCGGTACATGCGCACGACCTCCTCGATCGACGGCAGGCGCCGGAGAAGCGCCCCGCCAGCTGCACCCCCCGCGCGGGCCGCGCGAGCGGATGGCTGCACCCCTCGGACCGACCGAACGACGGGCGCGTTCGCGAGGCGAATCGCCGTCGACGTCACGGCCGGACGTCGGCTGGCGCAGTCTATCAAAGGGCGCCCGCCCGGTTCGGTGGGCGCGCTCAGCATCCGTCCAAGGTTGCGGGGGGCGTGGGGCCGCGTCGGCGAGGCACCGATCGTGGCCGCGTGCGAACGTGCGCGTCCGCGTGCGGACGCGGGCACGTTCGCGTGCGGACGCGCCCGCGCGCTCGTGCGGACGCGGACGCACGCTCGTTCGCCAGCGAACCGTCGCGGACCACCCCGAACACGTACCGTCGCGGGGTGACCGACGCCGACGCCCCCGCGCTGCCGCCGACCGTTGCCTCGCGACCCCCCGCGAGCGGCCGCCCGTCGGCCCGCGCCCTGCGCTGGATCGCGGCGGCGGCGTGGGTCACGCTGCTCGGCGGCTACGCCGCGACGGTCGTCGCCACGGGCCGCACGCCGATCGACGTCCTCGCCGCCCTCGTGACCTTCCTCGTCGAGCACCCGGTCGGCCCCGCACTGTTCGTGCTGGCCTACGTCCTGCGCCCACTGGTGGCGTTCTCGGCCGCCGTGCTCACCATCGGGGCCGGCCACCTGTACGGACCCGGCTGGGGCCTCCTCGTCGTCGTGCTGGGGGCGAACGGCGGCGCGCTGCTCGCCTACGGCCTGGCACGCTGGCTGGGCGCGGGGGTCGCGGGCGCGGCGTTGGGCCACCCGCGCCTGCGGGGCGTCACCGCCCGCCTGCGGACGCGCACCTTCGAGACGGTCCTGACGCTGCGCTTCGTCTTCGCGCCGTACGACGCGGTCAACTACCTGGCGGGCGCCCTGCGCCTGCGTCCCGGGCCGTTCCTGCTGGCGACCGCGCTCGGCTCGCTGCCGGGCACCCTCACCTTCCTGCTGTTCGGCGCCTCGATCGGCGACCTGTCGGTGCTGGGCGACGGCCGCTGGCCGAGCCTGGAGCCCTGGACGCTGGCGGCATCGGCGGCGCTGTTCGTCGCCTCGCTGGCGGTCGCGCGTGCCCTGCGCCGTTGAGGCGCCGGCGGTCGGCCGGCCGCTCCCCGCGACGCCGAGCGGCATCGGCCGGGGCCGTCGCGCGACCCATACCGGGAGGCGCGTGGGAGTGTCTGACAGCGAACGGTGCGGCCGTCGCGCGGACGCGTACCGTCGTGGCGTGGTCGACCGCTACCTGCGCCCCTGGAAGGCGCGCGCGTACGCCCCCCTGCTCCGCCCGCTGGCCGCCGTCCCCGCCGACGCCGTCACCGTCGTCGGCATGGCGGTCGGCCTGGCGGCCGCCGCGGCGGCCGCCGTGGGCAGCTTCGAGTGGGCGCTGGTGGGCTGGTGGGCCAACCGCTGGCTCGACGGGCTCGACGGCGAGCTGGCGCGAGCGGCCGCGCTCCGGCGCGCGGCGGGGGTCGCGGCGTCGCCGCGCGGGCCCGTGCCCATGCGCAGGCCCGCGCATGGGCGCAGGTTTGCGCCCATGCGCGGGGCCTACTTGGACCTCATGGCCGACCTGCTCGTGTACGCCGCCGTGCCCCTGGGCCTGGCGGCCGGCGCGGCGGGCAGCCTGACGGGCGCGCCGCTCGCCGATCCTTCGTGGGTGTGGGCGGCCGCCGCCCTCGCGCTGGCGTCCTTCTACCTCAACCTCGGCTCGTATGCGCTGCTGGCACCGGCACTGTCCGCGGCCGAGGCCGCGTCCGCGGGCTCGGCGCCCGCGGGGACCCCGGCCGCGAACGCCGACCCCAACGCCCCGGGCCTGCGCATGCCGGCCGGGCTGATCGAGGGGGCGGAGACGATCGTCGTCTTCAGCGTGGCGCTGGCGTGGCCGGCTTGGGCGGCGGCCACGCTGGCGACGATCGGCGCGCTGACGTTCGCCGGTGCACTGCAGCGCAGCGCCTGGGGCCTGCGGCGCCTGGGAAGGCTGGCCGCGTGATCCGGCGAACGCCGCCGGCCGTGCTGCGGTGGATCGCCGGCGCCGCGTGGGCCGCGCTGCTCGGGGGCTACCTGTGGACCGTCGCCGCCAGCGGGCGCACGCCGATCGACGTGCTGGGCGAGATCGTCGCCTTCCTCGTCGACCACCCCCTGGGGCCGGTCCTCTACGTGATGGTGTGCGCGGTTCGCCCGCTGTTCGTGTTCTCGTCCTCGGTGCTCACGATCGGCGCCGGCCACCTCTACGGCCCCACGCTCGGGCTGCTGGTGGTGACCGTCGGCCAGAACGCGGGGGCCGTGCTCGCCTACGCCCTGGCCGCCACCTTCGGCGCGGAACTGGCCGGCCGCGCGCTGGCGCACCCGCGCCTGCGCGGCGCCGCCAGCCGGCTGCGACGCAACGCCTTCGCGACGGTGCTCACGCTGCGCCTGGTGTTCACCCCCTACGACGCGGTGAACTACACGGCGGGCGCGCTGCGGCTGCCGCTGCGGGCCTTCGTGACCGCCACCCTGCTCGGCTCCCTGCCGGGCGCGCTGACCTTCCTGCTCTTCGGCGCCTCGATCGGCGACCTGTCGGTCCTCGCCGACGGGCGCTGGCCGAGCATCGACCCGTGGACGCTGGCGGCCTCCGCGGCGCTCCTCGCCGTCACGCTGACCGTGTCGCGAACGATCCGGCGGCGCTCGGCGCTGCCCGGGGCGACGCCGTGAGCGGCGCTCCCGCTGTCGCTCCCGGGAGCGGCGCTCGCCCCGCGCCGGCGGGCGGCGAGGCGGAGCCGTTCGACGCCGTGGTGATCGGCGCCGGCGCCGGCGGCCTCACCGTGGCGTTCGGCCTGGCCCGCATCGGCAAGCGGGTCGCGCTGGTCGAGGGCGGCGCCATCGGCGGCGACTGCACCAACGTCGGTTGCATCCCGTCCAAGACGCTCCTCGACCTCGCCGGGCGCCTGCGGGCGAGCGGGCTCGAGCCGGGTGGCGACGCATGGACCGCGGCCGCGGCGGACGCCCTGGCCGAGGTGCGCCGCCGCCGCGACGCCCTGCGCGAGCACGAGACGGCGCAGCTGGAACGGGAGCCCGGGCTGACGCTCCTGCGTGGCCGCGCCCGCCTGACCGCCGGCGGCCTCGTGGACGTCGTCACGGACGGCGGGTCGCGGCGGCTTCGCGCGCCGCGCGTGGTGCTCGCGACGGGCGCGCGCCCGCTGCGGATCGACCTGCCCGGGCTGCCGCCGGAGCTGGTGTGGACGAACCACGAGCTGTTCGAGGCGGCCGCCCCGCCCACCCACCTCGCCGTGCTGGGCGGCGGTCCGATCGGCGTCGAGATGGCGACCGCGTTCGCGCGCCTCGGCAGCCGTGTGACGCTGGTCGAGGCGCTGCCGCGACTCCTCTCCGGTAGCGAGCCGGAGGCCTCGGCCGTCAGCGAGACCGCGCTGCGGCGCCTCGGCGTGGACGTGCGCGTGGGGGTCCGGGCGGTCGGCTTCGAGGCGGACGGCGGCAGGCTGCTGCTCGCGGCCACGGAGCCGGGCGACGGCGACGGCACCGCACGCGGGACCGGGGACGTCGACGCCGGCCCCGTCACCGCCGTCGACCGGGTGCTGATGGCCCTCGGGCGCCGGCCGGCGGTCGCCGACCTGACCGACGTACCGGGCGGCCTCGAGGCGCTGGGCATCCGCGTCGGGCGGCAGGGCATCGTCACCGACGCCGCCCACCGGACCGGCCGGCGCGGCGTGTACGCGATCGGCGACGTCGGCGAACGCGCCAAGTTCACCCACGCCGCCAACGCCCAGGGGCGCCGCCTGGTGCGCCACCTGACGCTGCCGTGGCTCCCGCTCGTGCGCGAGGGCGATTACCCCGCGGTCACCTTCGGCGAGCCGGAGGTCGCCCAGATCGGACCGCCGCTGGCGGCGCTGCGGCGCACCGTGCACCCGGCGTCGATCGTCAGCCACCGCGTCGACCTCGCCGACCTCGACCGCGGCCTCACCAGCGGCCTGCGCGAGGGCTTCGTGCTCCTGCACGCCCGCCGCCTCACTGGCCGCCTGCTGTCGGCCACGGTCGTCGGGCCGCACGCGGGCGAGCTCGTCCAGCTGCTCACCTGGGCCCAGCGCCGCCGCGTGTCGCTGTGGCAGCTGTCGCGCCACGTGGTCGCCTACCCGGCGCTGGCGGAGGGCATCAAGCGCGCAGCCGACGCCTTCGTGTTCGCCACCCTGCCCGCGCTGCCCCGCGAGCTCGCCGCCTACCTGCGCACCCGCTGGCGCCGGCCGCCGGCGGACGCCCCCACGACGGTCACCGGCGACGCCGCCCGTTAAGCTGCGGCGTGCTGTTCGCCTTCGACCTCGACAAGACCCTCGTCACCGACGACTACCGCCTCCTCGAACCGACGATCGCCGGCGTGCGAAAGCTGCGCGACGCGGGGCACCTGGTCACGGTGCTGACCGGCCGGCCGCTGGCCTCGGCCCGGCGCTTCCTCGAGGCCCTCGAGATCGACGGCCTCTACAGCGTCAACCACGGCGCCCAGGTCATGGGGCCGGGCGGCCGCGAGCTCCGTCGCACCCGCCTGATCGCGGCCGACGTGCGCATGCTGCTCGACCCCTGGCGCAGCCATCCGCAGGTGGAGTTCAGCTGCGTGATCGACGACACGCTGCTGGTCAAGGACCCGCTCGACCAGCGCTGGCACTGGGCCCACACGGAGAGCAGGACCGTCACCCGCTTCGACCCCGAGAACGGGCTCGACGCCGACAAGGTGGTCTTCGCGTCCTCGACCACGAGCGCGACCATCGCCGAGCACGTCGCCGCGAGCCTGCCGCACGTGGAGAGCTACCTGTGGGGCGACGGCTTCCTGGAGGTCATCGGCGCCGGCGCCGACAAGGGAACCGCGCTGGCCTTCATCGCCGAACGCCTGGGCGTGCCGCGCCACCAGACGGTGGCGTTCGGAGACGGCCTGAACGACGTCAGCATGCTGCGCTGGGCCGGGCACGCGGTGGCGGTGGGTCACGACGTCCAGCCCGAGGCGCTGGCGGAGGCCGACGAACACGTGCCGTCACCCGAAGAGGGCGGCGTGGCCGATTGGATCGAACGGAACGTAGGCGCCGCCGTCCGCTAGGCGAACGCGCGGCGCCACGAGAGCCCCGTCATCCGGGACGCTCATGCCATCCGCGGCCCTACGCGCCGCGAATGGCTTCGAGGAACTCCTGGCGCGTGCGGGCGTCGTCCCTGAAGACACCGCGCATCGCGGTCGTGCGGGTGGACGAACCCTGCTTCTCGACCCCGCGCATCATCATGCACAGGTGGCTCGCCTCGGTGACGACCGCCAGGCCGACCGGTTCGAGCGCCCGTTCGAGCGCGTCCGCGATCTGGATCGTCATGCGCTCCTGGACCTGCATGCGGCGCGCGTAGACGTCGACGACGCGGGCGAACTTCGACAGGCCGAGGATCTTCTTGCCGGGGATGTAGGCGATGTGCGCCTTGCCGAAGAACGGCAGCATGTGGTGCTCGCACATCGAATAGAACTCGATGCCCTTGACCACCACCATCTCGGAGCCCTCGGCCTCGAAGAGAGCGCCGTTGAGCACCGTATCGACGTCCGCCTGGTAGCCCGAGGTGAGGAAGCGGAGGGAGCGCTCGACGCGGTCGGGCGTCTTGAGCAGGCCCTCGCGGGTGACGTCCTCGCCGAGCCCGGTGATCAGGTCGGCGATCAGGTCGGTCATCTCGACGTCGCCGACCTCGTCGAACTCGGGGTCGAACGGTCGGATGAGGTGGGCATGGTCGCGCACGGGGGCCTCCTGATCCATCGTAGCGCCGCGCAGCGCCCCAGCGGTGGCGCGTGCGGGGTGCCGCGTGCGGATCGGGACGGGGGCTGGTTCCGACATCGGGGTCTCCTTCCGGAGGGCGCGGGACACCGGGTTGAGCCCGGGCGCGGCGAGGACGGGCACGCGACGATCGCGGCCCGCCTGCGGGGGTGCGCGCACGATAGGGGACGGCGGTCGCTTCGGACCGTATCCGGCCATGCGTTTGCGCAAGCCGTTCGAGCGTGCACACGCAGTTCGAGCGTGCAGCGCACGCTCGAACTGCTCGGCGCCTGCGGGCGCATGCCTCTGCATGCGCCCGCAGGCGCACGTCCCGCCGTCCGCCCAGTACGCTCGATGCATGACCCGCCTGGATCAGCTCGACGCTTACGCGTTGACCTTCGGCGCCCCCGTGGTCGCCACCCGGGTCGTGGACGACGACCCGCATCAGGCCTGGGTGCGCCTCGCGGCCAGCGCCTTCTACCCCACCAGCGGCGGCCAGCCGCACGACCTCGGTCGCCTCGACGGCGTCGAGGTGGTCGACGTGGTGATCGACGAGGCCGGCGTCTGGCACCGGGTCGCGGCGCCCGTCGGCACGTGGCCGGTCGGGCAGCTGGCGCGCGGCGAGGTCGACGCCCCGCGGCGCGCGCGCCACCGGCAGCGCCACTCGGCCCAGCATCTGCTGTCGCAGGCCTTCGTGCGCACCGACCCGGCGTTCACGACGCGGGCGGTGTCGCTCGCCTCGGCCGACTGCACCGTCGACCTCGCCGGCGACCCGGACGAGGCCGCGATCGCGGCCGCCGAGTTGCTCGCCAACGAGGCCGCCTACGCCGGCTGGCCGGTCGTCGCCACCGAGATCGACGAGACGGAGCTGGGCCGCTACCCGTTGCGCCGGCCGCCGAAGGTCAGCGGCCGCGTGCGGCTGGTGGCGATGGGCCCCGACGTGCACGACGATCCCGCCTCGGCCTGGGAGCTCAGCGCCTGCGGCGGCACCCACGTCCGCAACACCGCCGAGGCCGCACCGATCACGGTGCTGCGCAGCGAACGCGGGCGTGGTGGCCTGACGCGCATCACCTTCCGCGCGGGCTGGGAGGCGTGGGAGGACCACCGCTTCAAGCACGCCGTCGCGAGCCGCACCGCCACCTCGTTGTCGACCGGCGTCCCCGAGCTCGGCGCCAAGGTGGCCGCGCTGGCCGAGGAGGCCGCCGGCCTCCGGCGGGCGCTGGCGGAGGCGCGTGGGCTGCTCGCCGAGCACGTGGCCGACGACCTGCTGGGCGACGACCCGACCCCCGGGGCACTGCTGGTCGCGGAGCTCGGCGAGCGCGAGGCCGAGCTGCTCGCGCCGCTGGCCGACGCCCTCGCCGCCCGCGGCGCCACCGCCGCGCTGGCCGTCGTGCGGGACGGCAAGGCGGAGATCGTCGTGGCCTCGGGCGCGGGCGTCGACGTGCGGCCGGCCCTGGCCGCGGCCCTGCCGCACCTGTCGGGACGCGGCGGCGGGCGCCCGGAGCGCGCCCAGGGCGCGGGACCCGCCACCGACGGGATCGCGGCCGCACTGGCGGCGGCACACGACGCGTTGGCGGGGTGAGCGCGGGGGACCGAGGCGGGTCGGGCGTATATCGGAATGATTCCGATTAGTGTGCTAGACTCCTGGATGGAGGTACGACCATGTCCGAAACGCTGCACCCGATCGTCCACGACATTCCCGAAGCCGAACGCGCCGACCTGGTGGCGCTGCTGAACGCCCGCCTCGCCGACACCGCCGACCTCTACAGCCAGGTCAAGATGGCCCACTGGAACGTCAAGGGCATCCACTTCCAGACGCTGCACGAGCTGTTCGACAAGGTCGCCGAGGCCGTCGAGCCGTACGTCGACGAGCTCGCCGAGCGCGTCACCGGCCTCGGCGGGACCGCCCGCGGCAGCGTCCGCATGGCCGCCGCCGCCAGCTCGCTCGACGAGTACCCCGCCGACGTCGTCGAAGGCGACGCCCACTTGGAACTCGTGCGCGACCGCCTCGCCACCTACGCCGCCGACAACCGCCGCGCGATCGACACGGCCGGCGACCTGGGCGACGCCGCCACCGAGGACCTCCTCACCGAGATCCAGCGCGTGGTCGACCTGCACCTCTACTTCGTGCAGTCCCACCTGCCGGGCTGAGCCAGCGGAGCTAGGAACGATGATGCCGGCCGCCGCTCACCGCGGCGGCCGGCGCGTTGGCGGGGCGCGACGGGGCCATGCCGGACCGGGGCGGCAGGCCTACGTCGGGATGAAGAGCGCGCCGGCGCCTACGCCTCGAAGCCGCCCGAGCCGCCGACGTCGTCGCTCAGCCCGGAGGCTTCGAGCACGTGCTCGGCGACGAAGATCGGGCACTTGGCGCGCACCGCGAGCGCGAGGGCGTCCGACGGGCGGGCGTCGACGTCGAAGCGCACGCCGTGCCGCTCGAGGACGACCATCGCGTAGTAGGTGCCGTCGACCAGGTCCGTGACCTCGACCTTGGCGACCGTCGCGTCGAGCATGCCCAGCATCGACAGCAGCAGATCGTGCGTCAGCGGGCGCTCCGGTGGCTCCGCCTGCCGCCCCGTGGCGATCGACACGGCCTGCAGGGCATCGATGACGATCGGCAACAACTCACCCTTGGGCGCCTTCAAGAGCACCAGGAAGCGCGCGCCGTCCTCACCGGAAACGGCGATGTCCTCGAGCGTGACCTCGACCATGGTCCGAGTGTAAACCCCGGCGCGGTAGACTCCCGCGCATGAGCCGACCCGCGGCCCCTTCCGGCCCCGCCGCGCGCCGCTCGGGCTACGAGGTGGTCGTGGGCCTCGAGGTGCATCTCGCGCTGCGCACCCGCACCAAGCTCTTCTGCCCCTGCGCCGCCTCCGGTGACGAAGCCGGCGCCACCGCGGGCGCCGCCACCGCGGGCGCCGCCGCTGCCGGCGACGGCTCCGGCGAGACGCAGCCCAACCGGCACGTCTGCCCCGTCTGCCTGGGGCTCCCCGGCGCGCTGCCCGTGCCGAACGCCCGCGCGGTCGAGCTCGCCGTGCGCTTCGCCGCCGCACTCGACTGCGCCGTCCCCGAGGTGACCGCCTTCGCCCGCAAGCACTACGGCTACCCGGACGCGCCCAAGAACTACCAGATCAGCCAACACGACCGGCCCGTCGGGCTGGGCGGCGCGCTCGACCTACCGAACGGCCGGCGCGTCCGGCTCGTGCGCTGCCACCTCGAGGAGGACGCGGGGCGACTCATCCACCCGACCTACGCCGACCACAGCCTCGTCGACCTCGACCGCGCCGGCGCGCCCCTGATCGAGCTCGTCACCGCGCCCGACCTCCGCTCCGGCGAGGACGCCCGCGCGTTCCTGGAGGAGGTGCGCGCGCTCGCCCGCGCGCTCGACGTCTCCGACGCCACCCCCGAGGAGGGCCGCATGCGCGCCGACGTCAACGTCTCGCTGCGCCGCCCCGGCGAGCCGCTCGGCACCAAGGTCGAGGTGAAGAACCTCAACTCGTTCAAGAGCGTGCAGGCGGCCATCGAGAGCGAGGCCACGCGACAGGAGCGGCTGCTGCAGGCCGGCCGCGGCGTGTCGCAGGAGACGCGCGGCTGGAACGAGGGCGGCCAGAAGAGCTACGTGATGCGCACGAAGGAGGAGGCGGCCGACTACCGCTACCTCGACGACCCCGACCTCCCGCCCATCCGCCTGACGGCCGCGTGGCTCGCCGCCGTCCGGGCCGCCACCCCCGAGACGCCGGCCGCGCTGCGCCGCCGCTACGCGGCCGCCGGCCTCAAGCCGGACGACGCGGACCGGCTCGCCACCGACGCCGATCTCTCGCGCGCCTTCGACGCGCTGGTCGACGCGGCGGGCCGCGCGGCTGGGGCGACGGCGCCCGCGCCTGCTGCGCAGGCGTTGGCCAACTGGCTCCTGGTGGAGGTGGTCGGCTGGGCCCACGCCGCGAACACGGGCGTCACCGCCCTGCGCCTGACCGACCCCGGACCCGCGGGCAGGCTCGCCGCGCTCGTCGCCCTGGTGGAGGCCCGCGAGATCACCGGACCGACCGCCAAGGCGCTGCTCGGCGAGGTGCTGGCGGGCGCCGACCCGCGGGCCCTGGTCGCGGCCCGTGGCCTGCGGCAGGTCTCGGACGCGGGCGAGCTGGCCGGCTGGGTCGACGGGGTGCTCGCCGCCCACCCCGAGGTCGCCGCGGGCGCGCGCGAGCAGCCCAAGGCGGTCAACTTCCTCATGGGCAGGGTGATGCAGGCCAGCCGCGGCCAGGCGCGGCCCGACGCCGTGCGGGCGCTGTTGCTCGAACGCCTGGGGATCGGAGACGCATGAACTCGATGCTCGCCCGTGTCGCCCTGATCTCGACGATGGTCACGCTCCTCTCCCTCGGCGCCGCGCTCGCCCGAGGCGACCCCCCAACGGTCGGCACGGACGCCGCGCTCGCCGCCGCGGTCGCCGCTCACCCGGTCTTCGGCCCGGCGCTGGCGTACCGCAGCGGCGCCAGCGAGATCTCCGAGCGGCGCCTGCGCGACGCCGAGAACGACCTCGCGCGCGCAGGCAGGGGGCTCACCACGGGCCTCTCCTGGCGCCCGACCATCGGCTGGCGAGGCGGCGGGGACGACGCCTTCGACCTGGAGGCGGCCACCTGGAGCGGCGACCTGACGGCCTCCTTCAGCTGGCTCGCCGACGCCCAGACGTCGGTGCGCGCGCGGCTCGGCGTGCAGCGCGCGGCCAGCGACCACCTCGAGCGCCTCAACCGCGACCTGCGCGACGCGCTCTCGCGGCACATCGACCTGCAGCGGGCGCACGTCGCCCTGACGATCGCCCAGGACACGGCGGCGACCCGCGCGGCCACGCTGGAGGCGGCCGAACGCGTCGACCTCGACGCCCTGACCGCGGCCCCCGACGCTCCGGAACCCCGCACGCTGCTCGCCTCGCGGTTGGACGCGGAGCGTGCCGCCGCGGCGGTCGAGCGGGCCGCGCGCGATCTCGCCGCGGCCGAGCGGCGCGCGGCCGAGACCGGCTTCGACCCCCGGCTGGCGGACGAACGCCACCGCGAACGCCTGACGCCGCTGCCGCTCGAGGGGTGGCGGCTGTGGCTGCCCGACGCCGATCCACTCGCGTCCCCGGCGGTCGCGCGCGCGGCCCTCGATGTGGCCGCCGCCGAGGCGTCCGCCGAACGCGTCCGGGTGGGCGGGCTGCTCGACGACCTGCGGCTCGAGGCCAGCCGCATCGAAGAGGACGCCCGGGTGCTCGCCAGCGTGGGCCTCGACGAGGGACGCCCGACGGCGGCCCTCGACGTCAGCCTGCGCTCCGCGCCTCGGCCCTCCTGGACGGTCGAGTTGCGTGCCGTGCTGCGCTTCGACGACGGCTTCCTGCGCGACGCGACGCGGGCCGAGACGGCCATCGCCGACGCGGCGGCGGCGTGGGCGGAGGCCGCCGAGGAGGCCGCGTGGGTGCTTGGCCAGGCGCGCTTCGCGGCGCTCGACGCCGAGGCCGACGTCGCGTTCGCGGAACGCGGCCTGGCGCTGGCGCGGCTCGCGCTGCGCGAGGCGATCGATGCCTGGCGCGGGCCGGAAGGCGCAGGACCCCACCGCGACGGCGACCCGGTCGCGGCCGAGCGCGCCGACGCGGCACTCGCGCGCGTCGCGGTCGCGTTCGAGCGCGAGCGCGACGCCTTCTACCGCGCTTGGAACCGCTACCTGCTGGAGGCCGAGCGCTACTGGTCGGCGGCCGGCGTGCTCGGCGGGGTCCTGGCGCCGCCCCCCTGAGCGCTCGCGCCCCTCAGGGCGCCGCCGCCGACCGGTCGACGCTCAGGCCCGCGCCTCGGTCGGCCGCCCGGCGGGCAGGTAGATCCCGTCGACGTCGCCCAGGTGGATGAAGCGGTCGACGAGGTCGATCAGCGTCTGCGCGGAGGCCTCGCGGAAGGCGAGCACCTCGACGCGCTTCCCGCGCTCCTGGGCGAGCTGCAGGATCGGCACGAAGTCGCCGTCGCCCGACGCGAGCACGATGACGTCGAGGTGGTCCCAGGCCCGCACGACGTCGGCGGCGATCCCCATGTCCCAGTCGCCCTCGAGGACGGTGCGCCCCTGGTCGTCGGCGCGGTGGACGCGCACGTCGCGCCGGCGCACGCGGTAGCCGAGGGCCGAGAGCCGGGTGATGAAGCCGTGCGCGTTCGACTCGCCCGCGCGCTCGACGACGTAGGCCGTCGCCGCGTGCAGGTCGCGCCCGCGCACGGCGACGCGCAGGAGCTGCTCGTAGTCGAGGTTGCGCCCGGCGGCGTCGCGCGCCGCGTAGTAGAGGTTCTGGGTGTCGACGAACAGCCCGACCCGCTGGCCTGCGCGCTCGCCCCACGCGTGGGGCGGCGCGTCACCGGACGGGCCCCCCGACGCGCCGCCCGGTGCGCCACCAGGCGCACCGGCTGGCGCGCCGGCAGGCGCGCCCGCCCTCATGGCCGCTCCGCGGTCAGCTGCAGGGCCATGATCCACTCGTCCTCGTAGGCGTGGCCGCCGCCGAGCGGGGCGACCGCGACCTGGTCGCGCAGCACCCCCTCCACCTCGTAGCCGAGGCGGCGGTACAGCGCGATCGCGCCGGTGTTGCCGGCCCGCACGTGGAGCTGCAGCTTGCGCAGCCGCCGCGACGTCGCCCACCGTCGGGCCGCCTCCATCAGGGCCGTCCCCACCCCGCGCCCGCGCCAGCGCGGCGCCACGGCCACGGTGACGACCGCGAGGTGCGCGAGGCGGCGCGCCCCCCCGCGGTGCAGCTCGACCCAGCCGATCGGCTCGCCGCGGGCGACCGCCAGCGACACGTGCCCCTCGCGCGGGTCGAGCCCGCGCAAGCGCGCGGCGAGCGAGGCGGCGGACGCCGCGCCGTCGCCGACGAAGGCCGTGCCCTCGGCGTAGATGCCACGCTGCAGCGCGTGCCAGGCCTCCGCGTCGGTGGACCGCGCGGCGCGCACCACCCAAGGCACGCGGTCCGCGCTGGCGGGGGTGTCGGTCGGCATCGCTCGGACCATGGCGCGAGTATAGCGAGGGACGCCTTCTCGGCGCGCTCCGCCTGCTATCCTCGGGCGTTCGGGGAGGCGCCGCGCCCCGTGCGGCGTCCGCGGCACCCGCGTCGCGTCCGCGTGCCGCGCGCCCGACCCCGCCAGGAGGACCCGTGCTCAAGCTCGTCACGGCCGAGTCGGTGACCGAGGGTCACCCGGACAAGCTGGCCGACCGCATCTCGGATGGTGTCCTGGACGCCATCCTCTCCCTCGACCCGCAAGCTCGCGTCGCCGCCGAGACGATGGTGACGATGGGCCTGGTGCTGGTGGCCGGCGAGATCACCTGCCGTGGCTACGTCGACCTGCAGGCGATCGTGCGCGACACGATCCGGGAGGTCGGTTACACCGACACGGACTACGGCATCGACGCCGACCACTCCGCCGTGCTCATCGCCATCAAGGAGCAGTCGGCCGACATCGCCATGGGCGTCGACCGCTCGGCCGACGTCGCGGGCGACCTCGCCGATCGCCTCGGGGCCGGCGATCAGGGCCTGATGGTCGGCTTCGCGGTCGACGAGACCGAGACGCTGATGCCGCTGCCGATCACGCTGGCGCACGCCCTGACCAAGCAGCTCGCGCAGGTACGCAAGGACGGGCTGTTGACCTCGCTCCGGCCCGACGGCAAGTCGCAGGTGACCGTCGCGTACGACGGCGACCGCCCGGTGCACATCGACACCGTCGTGCTCTCGGCCCAGCACCACGCCGACGTCGACCTGGAGGCGCTGCGCGCCGACCTGCGCGCCCACGTCCTGCACCCGGTCCTGCCGCCCGAGCTGATCGACGACGACACGAAGACCTACATCAACCCGACCGGCCGCTTCGTCATCGGCGGCCCGCAGGGCGACGTCGGCCTGACCGGCCGCAAGATCGTCGTCGACACCTACGGCGGCGCGGCCCCGCACGGCGGCGGCGCGTTCTCCGGCAAGGACCCGACGAAGGTCGACCGCAGCGCCAGCTACTACGCGCGCTACATGGCCAAGCAGGTCGTCGCCGCCGGCCTCGCGCGCCGCTGCCTGGTGCAGGTCGCCTACGCCATCGGCGTCGCCCGCCCGGTCGGCACCTACGTCGACACCTTCGGGACCGGCACGGTGCCCGACGAGGTGCTCGCGAAGGCCCTCGACAAGGTCTTCGATCCGCGCCCCGCGGCCATCATCGAGCAGCTCGACCTGCAGCGGCCGATCTACCAGGTGACGTCGGCGTACGGCCACTTCGGGCGTCCCGGGTTCACGTGGGAGGCCGTCGATCGGGCCGAGGCGCTGCGCAGGGCCGTCGGCGTCTGATACAACTGCCTCCATGGCACGCATCGTGTTGGGTCACCGCGACGGGGCCCTGGCCACCCGCCAAGCGCGCACCGTCCTGACCGAGCTCTCCGCCGAATGGCCCGACGTCCAGCTCGTCCTGCGCCAGTTCCCCGGGCGGGCGCAGCGGGACGATCTCCTGGCGGCCGTGGCCGACGGCGCCGCGGCGCTGGCGGTCGCCGCCATCGACACCCTGCCCGCGACCCTGCCGGAGGGCCTCGCGCTCGCCGCGGTCGGGCGCCGGCTCGAGCCGCGCGTGGCACTGGTCGCCCGCGGCCACCTCGCGCTCGGCGACCTCGCCGCGGCCGCGCGCGTCCGGGTGTACGCCGAGCGCGACCTCGGGTTCGTCCGCGCGGCGCTCCCCGGCGCCGACGCCGCCGTCTGGCGGGGCACCGTCGACGCCGCCCTCGCCGGCCTGGTGGCCGACGAGCACGACGCGCTGCTGTTCCCCGGCTCGCTGCTGATCGCGCTCGACCGCCGCGACCGCATCGACGCGCTGCTCGAGCCCGAGGCCTTCCCGCCCGCGCCCGGCCAGGGCGCCATGGGCCTGCTGGTGCGCGCCGAGGACGACGCCGCCGCGGAGCTCGCCTACACCCTCCAGCACCGCCCCAGCTTCGACCGCGTGCGGGCCGAGCGCGCCTTCGCGGCCGGCCTGGGCGGCCACACGGTGGGCGCGCTGGCGACGATCGACGACGACGGCGACCTGCAGCTCTTCGGGGCGGTCGTCGGCGGAGGCGGCGCCGTGCTCCAGGCGACGACCTCGGGCGACCCCAAGGACGCCGAGGAGGTCGGCAGCGAGCTGGCGAAGGACGTGCTGGAGCAGCTGGCCGCGCTCGGCTGAGCGCGCGCGATCGGCTGAGACGCCGCCCGCGGGGCCGCGGGCGCGCCCGCGGTTCGCGCCGTCGGCCCCCCACGAGAGGCCGGGCGCCCACGATCGGGCGCCCGGCGCGCGTTGCCAGGGTGAGCGTCAGCCCTCGCCGTTCGCCGCTTCCTCCTCGGCCTTCGCCTCGGCGAGCACGCGGTCGACGAGCTGGTGCGGCACCGGCTCGTAGCGGTCGATCTTGAGCGAGTAGGCGCCGCGGCCCCCGGTCTTGGAACGGAGGTCGGCGGAGTAGTTGCGGATCTCGCTCATCGGCACGTGCGCGCTGATCACGCTGACCGAGCCCTCGGTGTCCATGCCGAGCACGCGACCGCGGCGGCCGTTGAAGTCGCTGATGACGTCGCCCGTGAAGCGGTCGGGCACGCGCACCTTGAGCAGCGCGAGCGGCTCGAGCAGCTGCGGCTTGGCGCTGGCGCAGGCCTCCTTGAACGCTTCGGCGGCGGCGGCCTGGAAGGCGATGTCCTTGCTGTCGACCGGGTGGTCCTTACCGTCGTAGACCTCGACGCGCACGTCGACCAGGGGGAACCCGAGCGGGCCGTTCGAGGACGCCGCGCGGACGCCCTTCTCGCACGAGCTCTGGAACTGCGTCGGGATGGTGCCGCCGACGACGGCCCAGTGGAACTCGATGCCGCTGCCGCGCTCCAGGGGCGCGACGCGCAGCGCCACCTCGGCGAACTGGCCGGCGCCGCCCGTCTGCTTCTTGTGGCGGTAGCGGGCGTCGCCGTTGCCCATGATCGTCTCGCGGTAGCTGACGCGCGGCAGGCGCGTGTCGACGTTGACGCCGTAGCGTTCGGCGAGCTCGGCGACGGCGACCTCGAGGTGCACGTGGCCCATGCCCCAGAGCACGGTCTCCTTGGTCTCGGGGTCGCGGACGAGCTGCAGCGTGGGGTCGGCGTCGAGCAGCTTCTGCAGGCCCTCGGAGAGGCGGTCGTCGTCGGCGCGCGTCTTGGGCGACAGCGCCAGCGCCATGACCGGGCTGGGAACGCGGATGGGCGACAGCACGACGTCGACGCCCGGGGCGGCCAGCGTGTCGCCGGTGCGCACGCCGTCGGCCTTGGTGATGGCGCCGATCATGCCCGCCTCCAGCGCCGGCACCTCGTCGAGCTGCGCGCCCTTGGGGACGTAGAGGTGCGCCGTACGCAGGTCGAGGTCCTGGGTGTTGTCGCGCAGCGGCTGGCCGGCCTTGAGCTCGCCGGAGAGGACCCGCATGAGCGACACCTTGCCGAGGTACGGGTCGATGACCGTCTTGATGACGCGGGCCACGAACGGGCCGTCCGGGCCGAGTTCCGGCATCGTGCCGTGCTCGACGCGCAGCGGCCTGTGGTGCTCGACGCCGCGTACGCCCTGCGCCAGGAAGTCGAGCAGCAGCGTGATGCCCATCGCCTCGGTGGCCGAGGTCAGCAGCACCGGCTGCAGGTCGTTGGCGCGCACCGCGCGGTAGAACGCGGCCTTGAGGGTGAGCGGGTCGAGCTCCTCGCCCTCGAGGTACTGCATCATCAGGTCGTCGTCGGTCTCGACGATCGCCTCGACGAGCTTCTCGCGGTAGCTGTGCGCCACCCCGGCGACCTCGTCGGGGATGGGGCCCTGGCTGCGCTCGCCGCCCTGCCAGGTGTACGCGACCATGTCGAGCAGGTCGACGATGCCGCGGAAGTCCGCGGCCTGGCCGATCGGCACCTGGATGGCCGCCAGGTTGCCCTCGAGGCTCGCCTCGAGGTCGCTCATCGTCCGGAAGAAGTCCGCGTTCTCGCGGTCCATCTTGTTGACGACGACGATCTGGTTGAGCTCGCGCTCGGCGACGCTCGACCACACGCGCTCGGTGCCGACCGCGACGCCGGAGACCGCCGACACGACGACCAGCGCGCCGTCGGCGGCGGCCATCGCGCTGCGGATGTCGCCGACGAAGTCGGCGTAGCCGGGGGCGTCGATGACGTTGAACAGGTGGTCGCCCCAGGTGAGCGGGTGGACGGTCGAGTGGATCGAGATCTTGCGCCGCTTCTCCTCGGACGAGGTGTCGGAGGCGGTGTTGCCGTCCTCCACCTTGCCCATCTTGCCGATGACGCCGGCGCGCATGAGCATGGCCTCGAGCAGCGAGGTCTTGCCCGCGCCGCTGTGTGAGAGGAGGGCGACGTTCCGAATCTGGGCCATGCGGCGGGCTCCTTGGGCGGGGCTCCCCCGCCGGGGGCGGGGGGCGAGGGCTGGGATCGTGGTGGTCTCGGCACGTGCCGAGCGGGTCCCGAACGATACCACGGGGCCTCTGGCTGGCTTGGGACGGCTGGCCCCGGCCCCGTCCTGCTGCTACCCTCGACCCATGGCGTCCCCCGGCCCCATCGAGCGCGAGCTGAAGTACTCCCTGGTCGACCCGCCGCCCCCACCGGCCGTGGTGGTGGCGCTGGGTCGGCACGGGCCGTACGCCTTCGTCGAGGCGGGCACGACCGTGCACCGCGACCGCTACTACGACGGCGACGCGGGGCCGCTGCAGCGCGCCGGCTGGGCGCTGCGCCAGCGGCGCCTGCTGGCGGGAGACGGCGACGAGCCGGCGGCGGTGGTCGCGACGCTGAAGGGCGCCGGTCGCGTGGACGGCGCGATGCACGAGCGCGAGGAGGTCGAGGCCCCGATGGAGGGCCGGGCGTGGCCCCCGCCGATCGCCCGGCTCGTGGCCGCGCACGTGGCGCTGCGCGACCTGCGGCCGCGGCTGACCCTCGAGACCGAGCGGGCGGCCTACCGGGTCACCCTCGAGGGGCGCCCGGTGGCCCTGTTGGCGTTCGACCAGGTGAGCGTGCGCATCCCGGGCGGGGAGCGCAGCGCGCACTTCGACGAGGTGGAGATCGAGGCGCTCGGCGGCGCGACCGGTCCCGAGTTGCAGGGGATCGTGGACCTGCTGGACGCGCTGGTGCGGCTGACGCCGTCGTCCGCGAGCAAGCTGGAGCGCGCCGCCGCGCTCCTCGAGCTGGGCGCGAGCCTGTGACCGCGCCCCTAGGAGGTGGCATGGACGCGACCGGGACGAGCGAGACGGAGCGAACGCTGTGGCTGGTGCGGCATGCCCAGGCGGCGACGGTGTCGCCGACGGGCAGCGACGCCGACCGGCCGCTGATCGACAAGGGCCACGACCAGGCGCGGCGGCTGGCGGCGGCGCTGGCAGGGTGGGGCGCCCGGCCCGACCGGGTGCTGTCGAGCCCGTGGCTGCGCGCCGCGGCCACCGCCGAGGGCCTGCGCGGGAAGGCGCCCGTGACGTACCTCGATGCCCTGGCGTCGCCGGGGGCGGCGGACGCCACCGCGGCGATCGTCGAGGCGCTGGGACCGAGCGAGCGCAGCGCGATCGTCGTGGGGCACGAGCCGTGGGTGTCGTCGCTGGCGTCGTGGTGGCTGTGCGGCAGCGAGTCGGGCCTCTACGTCGCCTTCCGCAAGGCCGCGGTGATGTCGCTCGTCGGCGTCCCCGGCGCGGGCCGCATGACCCTGACGGGCTTCGTGCCGATGCGCTGGGTCAAGGCGCTGCAGGGCGACGCGCGGCTGGTGGATCGGGAGGACTGACCCCGTAGCCGGAGGGCGCGTCGCCGCCCGTCGGCGAGCGCCAGGGGGAGGGCGCCCCGCGCCGACGCGCCCTTGGGACGGACACGCGTCATCCCTCCCACGGGTTGCGCACCGGCACGCCGAGTCCGTCGACGTCGGCGACGTTGCGGGTGACCAGCGTGAGCGCGTGCCGGCGGGCGGTGGCCACCAGCAGGCCGTCGATCGTCGGCACCGTGCGGCCCGAGCGCGCGGCCTCGCCCGCCGTCCGGCCCCAGATGGCCGCGACGTCGGCGTCGACCGGCAACACCCGCTCGCCGAAGCGCGGGCGCAACTCGTCCTCGAGCCACGCCTGCAGCCGCCGGCGCTGGACGGGGTCGGCCAGGCGCGCGCCGCGCGCCGTGCGCCCAACGACCGGGTCCGCGAGCCCGCGGGGCCGCGAGCCCGCGGCGCCGCGAACCCGAGGGCCCGCGGCGCCGAGACGCCCGACGCGAGAGAGCGGCTACACGAAGAACTGCAGCAGCTGCTGCTGGAAGAACATCACCACGACGCCGTAGGCGGTGTGGCCGATGAGGAACGAGCGCACCAGCCCGAAGGGGTCGCGCATCTCCTCGATCGGATGGAAGTCGGTGACGACGAAGGTGGCGATCAGCGCCGCGAACATGCCGTGGCCGAAGCCGCCCACCAGGCCGAGGATCGGGTAGAAGAGGTCGACGGTGGTGGGGAAGTCGCGCAGCACCACGTAGTCGGGCCCCTCGAAGGTGCCGGTGACGAACATGAGTGCCACCCAGCCGTAGCCGATGGCGAACGCGATCCCACCGGCGGTGAGGAAGATGCCGCCGATCACGCGCGAGCGCGCGTCGACGCGGCGGGTGAACATCGCCCCGAGCGCGCCCAGGGTGTCGTACACCTGGCCGCCCCAGACGAGCGGGAGGTTGAGCACCGCGACCATGATCGCGGTCCCGAGCAGGCCCGTGAGGACCGACGTCAGCAGGAGTTCGAGGATCATCGGCGCGCCCCCCTCACCACAGCTTGTAGCCGGGCACCGGCTGCAGGTTGGCGAGCATGGTGATCAGCGAGGGCAGGTAGGCGATGACCACCAGGAAGATCGCCAGGCCCATCCACACCGCGAGGCTGTCCATGAAGCGCAGGACGCCCTCGCTCTTGAAGCTGCGGGCGCTCGACCAGGGGATCTCGGGCACGTCGGCCTCGGCCAGCCGCTTCCTGCTGAAGATCGTGCCGAACACGACCGTGAAGTAGAAGATGATCGCGAACAGCAGGATGACGCCCGAGACGGCGGTGAAGGCCATCGGGACGCTGGCGTTGGCGTACGCCTCGGAGAGCGCGGCCGGCAGGTTGCTGATGTACGCGCGGCGGGGCACCGCCAGCAGCCCCTGCCAGTGCATGCCGATCGCGAAGATCATCATCCCGACGAACCAGGTCCAGTTGGTCCAGCGCGCCAGCGCGATCGAGTAGAGCGGCCTGCCGGTCAGGTGCGGCAGCAGCCAGTAGGTGATGCCCATGAAGGTCAGCGTCACGGCCGTGCCGACCGTCAGGTGGAAGTGGCCGGGGATCCAGGCGGTGTTGTGCACCAGCATGTTGAGGTTGAAGCTGGCGTTGACGATGCCGCCGGCGCCGCCAAAGATGAACGCGATCGCGGCGAGCAGCTGCGCGCTCACGGCCGGGTTACCCCACGGGAGCTTGGCGATCCAGCCGAGGATGCCCCGCCCGCCGTTGCGCCGCCCGGCGATCTCCAGCGAGGCCGCGATGGTGAAGGCGGTGAGCAGCGAGGGGACGCCGACGAACATCGTCAGCATGCTGTGCACCATCTTCCAGCCCGCCGGGATGCCCGGGTCGGTGAACTGGTGGTGGAAGCCGACCGGCACGCTGAACAGCAGGAACATGAGGAACGCGAGGCGCGCCAGGGGGTCGCTGACGAGCTCGCCGCCCGCCTGCTTGGGCAGCAGCGCGTACCAGCTGATGTACGCCGGCAGCAGCCAGAAGTAGACGATCGGGTGGCCCGTGTACCAGAAGAGCGTGCGGGCCAGCAGCGGGTCGACGCCGCCGATCCAGCCGAACGACCAGGGAATGAGGAAGCCGACCACCGAGACGACGAGGCCGACCGAGGCGAGCATCCACATCATCCAGGTGACGACGCTCATGTAGGTGACGAGCGGGGTGGCGCGACCCGGGTTCTGCCGACGCCAGACGGCGCGCAGCCGGATGACCTCGGCGCCGACCATCAGGCTCGAGACGACGACCAGCGCCAGGCCGACGTAGAAGCTCCAGTGTCCGTAGAGCGGCGGGTAGAAGGTGTAGAGAACGCTGCTGGTGTTCGTGACGATGCCGGCGCCGGCCAGCACCAGCCCGACGGCGCCGACGCCGAACGAGCCCCACATCCAGGTCATCGCCGGCTTGACGCCGAGCTCGCGCACCGGCAGGTAGAACATCAGGCCGGCGTTGAAGAAGGTGGTGTACACCAACGCGTTGAGCACGCCGTGCAGGGTGAGCCCCTGGTAGTACGACTTGAGGAACGGGAGCAGGCCGTAGAGGTCGATGCCGCCGTAGTTCCAGGCCTGGAAGGGCCCGAGCGCCGCGCCGACGAGCAGCGCGAGCAGGGCGGTGGCGATGTAGGCGAACGAGACGCGCTTGGCGCCGGCCAACGCGGAGGCGTCGACGCGGGAGCCGGGAACGGTGGTCACAGCCATGCGGGGCCTCCGAGGCGGGGGGCGAGGGGCGCGATCACGGGAGCACCTGCTGCCGGATCGCCAGCACGTCGGCGGCGGAGAGGCCGCGCCCGCGCTGGGCGGCGACCTCGTCGGCGGTGAAGGGATCGGCCGCCGGTCCGCCCAGGCCGACGATGTGGTCGATCACCGCGGCGATCTCCGCGTCGGCGAGCTGGCCCCAGGCCGGCATGACGCCGTTGTAGCTGACGCCGTCCACCACGATCGGGCCCATCAGGCCGTAGAGCATGGCGTCGATCAGGTAGTCGCGGCCGCCGTCGGTCACGGCGATGTCGGCGGCGTGCTCCGCCAGCGGCGGGAACGCGCCCGCGATGCCGGCGCCGGCCGGGCCGTGGCACGAGGCGCAGTTGGCGGCGTACACGGCGGCACCATCGACGCCAGCGCCGCCTTCGGCCATGACCTCGCCGACGGCGGCGCCTTCGGCGGCGGTGTCGGCCGCCCACTGCGAGGCGGGCACGACCTCGATCCAACCGAGCATGTTCTGGTGGCCGATGCCGCAGTACTCGTTGCAGGTGACGCGGTAGGTGCCGACCTCGTCGAAGCTGGTGCGCAGGCGCGAGACCTCGCCGGGGATGACCTCGACGTTGAGGTTGGTGTTCTCCACCTGCCAGCCGTGGATGACGTCGCGGGCGGTCAGGTAGAACTCCACCTCGGCGCCCTGGGGCACGCGGATGGTCTCGGGGACCCACACGAAGGCCTGCCCGACGATCGAGACCTGCAGCTGGTTGGGGCCGACGACGCGGACGCCGGGGTCGGTGAACATCGCCTGTTGCAGCAGCGTGTCGGGGCTGCCGCGAGCGGCCGACTGGGCGATGTGGGCGCCCTCGGTGGCGAGCGAGTACGCGATCAGGATGACGAACGAGAGCGTCATCAGGCCGGAGATCGCGATCCAGCGGCGCTCCCACTTGGCGACCTCGTGGTGGTGGCGGTCGTCCATGCTCAGTTCCTCACGACGTTGAGGGCGTACATGCCGAACCAGAACACCATGATCGTCAGGGTCAGGAACCCGACGACCGCGAGCGCGCCCAGGGGGCGGTGCTCGGTGTCCGGCTGCGGGCCGCCGGCGTCGTCCGGCGGTTGAGCGGCGGCGCGCGCCGGCTCCTCGGGGCGTCGTTCGTCCACGTGGTCCTCCTCGTGCGGGGCGTCATGACGTCGTCCGGCGGACACGCCGGACCGTGCTGCGCGACATGGTAATGGAAGGCCGGACGCGGTATCACAAGAGAATGTCGGACCACGAAGTCATCATTGCGGGCGCCGGGGGCATCATCGGGCAGCGGCTCATCGAGGCGCTGCGAGATGGCGGAGAAGGGGCACCGCCCATCACCGTGCTCACCCGCCGGGCCGACGGAACCTGGCCCGACGGCGTCACGCCCTTCGTGTGGAACCCGGCCGCCGCCCGCCAGGGGGACGAGGCGGCGCTCGCCGCCCTCGCCGCCCGGATCGACGGCGCGGCCGCGCTCGTCAACCTCGCCGGCTCGTCGATCGCCGCGGGCCGCCTCGACGCGGCGCACCTCTCTCGCGTCAAGGGGAGCCGCGTCGACGCGGCCACGACCCTGCTCGCCGCCGCCCGCCGCGCCGAGGCGCCGCCAGCCGTGTGGCTGCAGGGCTCCGCGGTCGGCCTCTACGGCGACCGCGGCGACGAGCTCCTCACCGAGGCCTCCGCGCCCGGCGACCCGGCGCGCGACGTGCTGGTGTCCACCGGCCTCGCCTGGGAGGCGGCGGCCGCCCCCGCGGCCGAGCTGACGCGGCTCGTCACCGCCCGCTTCGGCGTCGTGTTCGACCGCGACGCCGAGGCATGGCGCAGGCTGCTCCTGCCGGTGCGCCTCTTCGCCGGCGGACCGCTCGGCTCCGGCCGCCAGTGGATGCCCTGGGTCAGCGGCCGCGACACCGCGCGCGCGCTGGTGTGGCTGATCGAGACGCCGTCCGCATCCGGCACCTACAACCTCACCGCGCCCGCGCCGGCACGCCAGATCGACGTCACCCGCACCGCGGCGCGAGCGCTGCGCCGGCCCGTGTGGCTGCCCGCGCCCGCCTTCGCCCTGCGCCTGGCGCTCGGCAGGGTGGCCGACGCGCTGCTGCTCTCCTCCCAGCGCGTCATCCCGGAACGGCTGCTGGAGGCCGGCTTCGCGTTCGAGGACCGGACGATCGAGGGGGCCGTGCCGGGTCTGCTGTAGGTCGCCGCGGTAGATTGCCCGCATGAGTACCCTCCCCGCCGCCCCCGACCACCCCGGCTTGCAGGACCTGCTCGCCGCCGACCCCGCGATCCACGCCCTGGTGGTGCGCGAGGGCGAGCGGCAGCGCGACGGCCTGGAACTGATCGCCTCCGAGAACTTCACCTCGGCCGCGGTGCGGGCCGCGCTCGGCACGGTGCTGACGAACAAGTACGCCGAGGGCTACCCCGGCAAGCGCTACTACGGCGGCTGCGAGGTGGTCGACGAGGTCGAGACGCTGGCGATCGAGCGCCTGAAGCGCCTGTTCGGCGCCACCTGGGCGAACGTGCAGCCGCACTCGGGCAGCTCGGCGAACCTGGCGGTCTACCACGCGCTGCTCGAGCCCGGCGACCTGATCATGGGGATGGACCTGTCGCACGGCGGGCACCTGACGCACGGCTCGCCCGTCAACTTCTCCGGGCGGCAGTACCGGGTGGTGGCCTACCCCGTCGACCGCGAGACCGAACGCATCGACATGGACGAGGTGCGGCGCCTGGCGCTCGAGCACCGGCCCAAGATGATCATCTCCGGCGCCTCGGCCTACAGCCGACCGATCGACTTCGCCGCGTTCCGGGCAGTCGCCGACGAGGCCGGCGCCTACTTGCTGGCCGACGTCGCGCACATCGCCGGCCTGATCGCGGCCGGCCTGCACCCCGACCCGGTGCCGTACGCCCACGTCGTCACCAGCACCACCCACAAGACGCTGCGCGGCCCGCGCTCGGGCATCGCCTTCGGCTCGGACCCCGACATCGGCGCCCTGGTCGACCGCGCGGTCTTCCCCGGCAGCCAGGGCGGGCCGCTGATGCACGCGATCGCCGCCAAGGCCGTCGCCTTCGAGGAGGCACTGCAGCCGTCGTTCCGCGGCTACCAGGAGGCCGTGATCGCCAACGCGCGCGCGCTCGCCGCCGCCCTGCAGGAGCGCGGCTGGCGCATCGTCTCGGGCGGCACCGACAACCACCTGCTGCTCGTCGACCTGCGCCCCAAGGGGCTGACCGGCAAGAAGGCGGTCGACCTGCTCGATCCCGTCCACATCACCGTCTCGAAGAGCATGGTGCCGTTCGACGAGCGCAAGCCGTGGATCACCTCGGGCATCCGCCTCGGCACGCCGGCGCTCACGACCCGCGGCTTCACGACGGACGACATGGCGACGGTGGCCGACCTGATCGACCGCGCGCTCGCCGCCGGCGACCCCGACGCGATCCGGGCCGAGGTGCAGGCGCTGGCGCGCAGCCATCGCATGCCGTGAGCCGAGGCGAAGCCTCGGCTCCAAGCAGTTCTGCGGGCTGCCTGCAGCAGCCCGCAGAACTGCCGTCATCCGCGCCGTAGGCACGGATCAAGGGCCAAAGCAACGTTGTTGGACGTGATGAGGATGAGCGCCTAGCGCCTCACGGCAGTTCCATGGGCTGCTTGCAGCAGCCCGTGGAACTGCTTGGAATCGCGCCGCAGGCGCGATTCACCGACGCCGCTGCCGCAGGCGCTCCATGCCCTCCTGCAGGCTGAGCCGCATGCGCTCGAGCGAGCCGGCGATCTCGCCGAGCTCGTCGTCGCGGTTGCTCGCGACGGGCGCGGTGAGGTCGCCCATCGCCACGCGGCGCGCCTCGTCGCGCAGCCGCACGACGTCCTGCGCCAGCCCGATCGTGCCGAGCGCGGCGATCAGCGAGCCCATCAGCGCCGCCAGCGCGCTGGCGGCCGCCAGCACCACGAAGAGTTCGGTCCGGTCGCTCCCCAGGAACCACCACAGCGCGACGGCCGTCAGCGACCAGGTCAGCAGGCCCGGCAGCGCGACCTGGGCCGCCAGGTGGCGGCCGAGGCGGCCACGGCGGCGGCCGCCGCCCAGCTCGGCTTCGGGGACGCCGCTGCGCTTGAGCACCTCCTCGGGGGGCGCGGAGAGCGTCAGGGCGGGCTCCGCCGAGGAGCGCGTCTGGCGGTACTTCGGCGCGACCCCGCTCGCGTCGGGCTTCGGGGTCGCGGTGGAGGCCGCGGCCTCGGCGGGCGCGGCATCCCCGGCCCCCGCGTCGTCACGCGCGAGCGACAGCGCGGGCGACACCGGCGTCAGCGGGCGCTCCGGCGGCTCGTCGTCCGCCGCTGGAGCGGGCGGAACGTCGGGGTGTGGCGTGGGGACCTCGGTGGAAGCGCGGACCATCGTCTGTGCCGGGTCCTCGTCGGCCGGCCCGGGGACCGACGTCGGACCGGCCTCCACGAACGTCGACCGCGGGCGCGGCCGCTCCGCGGGGGTCTGGGTGGGCAGCACGATGTCGGCCGCGCCGAAGCCCGCCTCGCTCATCGGCGTCAGCTTCGGGTCGGGCTCGATGTCGTGATGGGTGGCGTCGAGCGAGGGGATGTCCCTCGGCGACGGCTCCCCGTCGGCCTCCACGTCGGCGGACGCCTCCTCGGCGGGCACTGCCTCGGTGGCCGGCGCCTCGGGGGGCACCGACTCGGGGGCCGGCGCCTCGGGGGTCGGTGCGCCGTCGGCGGGCCGGGGGTCGATCGCGTGCCCGTGCTCGATCGCCGGCGGCGGCGCGACGTCGGGCGCGACCTTCGGCCGCCCGGCCACGACCTCGTCTTGGTCTTGGCGTGCGCGCGCGCGGAAGGGGTCCTCGCCCTCCGCCAGCGGGCGGTGCAGGGCCGTCAGCCCGGCCTCCTGCAGCCGCATCGCGATCTTCATCGCGCGGTCCTCGCCGGCGGGCCGGGTGATGATGCCGGGCATGCGGGCGACCAGCGCCGCGGCGCGCGCCTCGTCGAGCCCCAGGGCGTCGCACACGCGCGACACGGTGACCTCACGGGTCTCCTGGAGTTGCCCGACGATCTCGACCACGAAGCGGTTGCCCTCGTTCATGCTGTCACTCCTCCACCCGTCCGTACCCATGATGGGCCAGAACGGCCTCCGCGCGCGTCAAGAAGTCCTCACGCACCATGCCCGAGTGGAAGCGGCGCGCGATCTCCTGGACGAGCGCCCCCAGCTGGTCCTCGGGGATCAGCCGCGGGTGGTGCCCGATGGCGTCGCAGGCCTCGTCGACGAAGATCTCGCCGATCGGGCCGCCGACGCTCACCGCGGCCCACACCAAACCCGGCACCACCCCGGGATCGCTGAGCTCGGTCGCGTCCAACGCGCCGTTCTGCCCGAAGCCCGTCGCCTTGACGGACTCGCCGCGGGTGTCGCGCTCGATCGCCAGCGACAGCAGCACCTCCTGCACCGGCTGATCGACGGTGGCCATCGGCGCCGTCAGGCCCACCTGGAAGGCGAAGCGCCCGTGCTCCCAGCCCATCATCTCGTCGAGCGCCGCCATCCCCTGGAGACCGGCGACCTCGATGTGGGTGACGCGCGTGCCCATCAGGAACACGTGCCCCGGCAGGTGGCCGTTGCTGCTCACGCTGAGGCGGCCGACGGCGTGCTGCATGGCGAGGTACTGCAACAGGTGCGACAGGATCCCCGGACCCAGGTTGCCTTGCAGGGCGTTCACCTCACCAGCATGCCACGCTGCGCCGAGACGGGCGCGCATCGCGGGCGTCGGCCGAGGTTGCCGGCTGACGCTCATCGGCACCTGGTGTAACCTCGAACGCGTGGAACACGGTCGCCCAGCCGCCGCCCAGGCCGCCCGGTGCCGCGGGGGTGGGACGCCTTGAGCTACGCCCTCTCGCAGGCGCTGCGGGCCGTGCGCGGCAACTGGATCGCCAGCGTCGCCACCATCACGACGATGACGCTGTCGTTGACCATCCTGGCCGGCTTCAGCCTCGTCAGCCTCAACCTCAACCAAGTGCTCGCCGCGCTGCAGAGCGAGCTCGAGGTCACCGCCTACTTGAGCGAGCGCGCCGACCGCTCGCGGCTGCTCGACACGGTGCGCGGCTGGCCCGAGGTCGTGCGCGCCGAGTTCATCGGCAAGGACCGCGCGCTGGCCGAGTTGGTCGCGGACCTGCCGAGCCTCTCGGTCGCCGCCGGCCTGGTCGACAACCCGCTCCCCGACACGCTGCGGATGCGGCTGGCGGACCCGGCCCAGACCAGCGTCGTGCGCGTGCGCCTGGAGCAGCTGCCCGGCGTCGACGGCGTCGAGGACGGCTCGGACGCCGTCAACACCTTCCTCGCCGTCTCCGAGGCGCTGCGGGTCGTCGGCGTCATCCTGATCGTCGTGCTGCTCAGCTCGGCGCTGTTCGCGATCGTCAACTCGATCCGCGCGGCCATCACGGCCCGCGAGGACGAGATCGAGGTGCAGCGGCTCGTCGGCGCCACGCGCAACTTCATCCGCGCCCCCTTCCTCATCGAGGGCTTCCTGCTGGGGCTGATGAGCGCCACCGTCACGCTCGGGCTGGTCATCCCCGGCTACCAGCTGGTGATCGCGCGGCTGACGCCGCAGCTGCCGTTCGTCCCCTTCGTACGCGACGCCGCCCTGCTGGGGCAGGTGGCGGGTCTCCTCGGGCTGCTGGCCGTCCTCGTCGGCCTGGTGGGCAGCGCGATCTCGGTGTCGCAACACCTGCGCGAACGGAACTGACGCCGTGACGCGCCGCCCGGCCCTCGCCCTCGCCGCCCTCGCCGCCGTCGCCCTCCTGCTGACGGCGGCGCCGGTCACCGCCCAGGTCGACCGCAGCGAGCAGCAGCGGCTCGAGGCGGAGATCGCCACCGGCCAGCGCACGCTCGAGGCGCGCCGCGCCGAGATCGACGCCATCACGCGCGAGCTCGGTGCCACCGAGGCGACGCTGCGCGCCCGCATCGACGAACGCGACCGCGTCAGCCGCCAGCTGCGCGAGCTCGAGCTGCAGCGCGACGACCTGCAGGCGGGCATCACCACCCTGCGCGGCGAGGTCGCCGACACCGAGGCGCGCGTCGCGTTGCTCGAGGCCGACCTCGAGGCGGTCAAGGTGCGGGTCCAGGGCCTGCTGCTCAACCTCCATCGGCAGCGCGCCGCGGGTTACGGCACGAACCTCGCGCGCACCGAGAGCTTCCACGACCTGGCCGTGCGCAGCCACTTCGTCGGCCTGATGGCGGCGCAGGACGTCGCGATCGTCACCGAGCTCGACGCGCTCATCACCGAGCTCGGTGCGGCCCGCGCGCAGCTGGCCTTGCAGATCGACGAGCTCGAGGCACGGCGCGCGGCGCTGGCCGCCAACGCGCGCGAGCTCGACGACGCCCGCGTCCGGCTCGAGAGCCTGATCGCCGAGCTGCGCGCCACCGAGGCGGGCCAGCGGGCCCAGCAGCGCTCGCTGCTCGAGGCCCAGGAGGCGCTCGCATCGCAGCTCGACGCGCTCGACCGGGCGCTGGCGCAGGAGGTGGCACGGCTCGAGGCCGAGGAGCGCCGGCTGCGGCAGCAGGCGCAGGACTTCGTCGAGGACCGCGAGCGCCAGGCCGAGCTCGAGGCGCAGGCGGACGCCACCCGCGCGCGCATCGACAACCTGACCGCGCCCGCGCCGAGCCCCGCCGCCGGCTACGTGTCGCCGCTCGACGCCAGCGCCGTGCTGAGCCGCTTCGGCGAGGGCAACAACAGCTTCGTCAGCCTGCGCGCCGACGCCGAGGGCGCCGCCGTGCGCTCGGTGCGCGCCGGCGTCGTCTTCACGGTCGCGCCGATCGGCGCCAACGACGGTTACCTCGTCGCCGTCCGCCACGACGCCACCACGACGACGGTGTACACCAACCTGCGGCCGCCGGTCGTCGTCACCGGCGACGCGGTCGACGCCGGCACCGTGCTCGGCTACCTGGGGGGCGGCACGCTGATCCCCCCCGACGTGCTGCGCTTCTACGTGCGCCGCACCGACGCCGCCGGCAACGCCGTCTTCGTCGACCCGGGGCCCGTGTTGGGCCTCTGAAGCGAGCGCCGGACCGCAGGTCGCCGGCGACCGTGGTTGTGACGTCCGTCACACGGGCGTCATTTCGCCGTGACATACGTCCCTTATGCTGGAGCCATGCAGTGCTCGGCTTGTGGGACGGCCAACCCGATCGGCATGCGCTTCTGCGGCATGTGCGGCGCGTCTCTGTCGGGCCCCGTCGAGCGCGAGCGCCGCCGCGTCAGCGTCGTGTTCGTCGACCTGATGGGCTTCAGCACGCTGACCCACGACCTCGACCCCGAGGACCTGCGCGACCTCGCGGACCAGGTGCTCACCAGCGTGGCCGCCGTCGTCGAGGACTACGACGGCTACGTCGACGCCTTCCGCGGCGACGGCCTGATCGCCGTGTTCGGCGCGCCCCACTCGCACCCCGACGATCCGTACCGGGCCATCGTCGCCGCCGAGGCGGGCCTGCAGGCGATCGAGCGCGTCGGCCGCGACCGCGGCGTCGACCTGCGCGGCCGCGCCGGGGTGACGACCGGCGTGGTGATCGCGGGCGCCGTGGGATCCGGGCGCATCCGCGAGTACACGGTGATGGGCAGCGTGGTCAACCTCGCCAGCCGGCTCGAGAACGCCGCCGGCCCGGGCGAGGTGTGGACCTGCGACGAGACCTACCGGGCCACCCGGCATCGGCTGACCTACGAGCCGGTCGCGGGCGTCTCGCTCCCCGGGTTCCCCAACGTCACCACCGTCTACCGGCTCAAGGCCCACCAGGCGCGCGACCCGGACCCGTACGGCCGCCTGCCGTTCGTCGGCCGGCGCTCCGAGCTCGCGCAGCTCGCGTCGCGCCTGGCCGCCGTCGCGCGCGACCGGCGACCCCGGGTCGTGTGGCTGCTGGGCGAGGCCGGTAGCGGCAAGTCGCGCCTGCTGCGCGAGTTCGCGTCGCGCGTCGAACGGGCGTCGAGCGCCGCCGGCGCGCCGTCGAGCGCGGCCGGCGTGCCGTCGAACGCCGAGGGCGCGCCGGCGACCGCCGACGGCACGCCGGCACGCGCCCGCGTCGTCTGGCTGCGCCCCGATGTCCAGGCCAGCCTGGAGTGGCAGTCTGTGGCGAACCAGGTGTTCGGGATCGCCGACGGCGAGGACGAGCGCAGTCGGATCGAACACGTCCGCAGCGGGCTGCAGCGCCTCATCCCCGGCGAGCCGAGCTGGCACCGGCTGGTGCTGGCGAGCCTGGGCCTGGTGGTCGATCCCGCCTGGCGGCGCCTGGAGCGGCGATCGATCCACCGCAGGCTGCAGGCGTGGCGCGACGTCTTCGCCGCGCTCGCGCGCGAGGACCGCGAACGGCCGCTGGTCGTGCTCGCCGAGAGCGATCGCTTCGACCCGAACCTCGATACGTTCATCGAGCTGCTGCAACGGTCCGACGCCCCGCTGCTCGTCGTCCGGGTGGCGCGCAACCGCGACCTCGGCGCGTCGGCCGACGTCCTCGAGCTGGGGCCCCTGTCGCCCGAGGAGAGCATGACGCTCTTCCAGCACTTCGCCGATCCGACGTTCGAGCGCGCCGGCCGCGCGCTCATCGGCCAGGTGGGCGGCATCCCGACGTCGGTGTTCGAGCTCGGGCTCGCCCTGACGATCACGCAGGAGACCCACTTCCGCGGCTCGCTGACCTCGCTGCTGCAGACCCGCCTCGACCTGCTCGAACCGCGACCGCGGCGGCTGCTCGCCCTCGCCGCCGCCTGCGGCGAACGCACCTGGGAGGGCCTGCTCCGCGCGGTCCACGGGGACGTGAGCGGCGAGCTTCAGGCCCTGTGCCGCGACGACGTTCTGGTGCGCCTGCCCACCTCGAGCATCCCCGGCGACGCCGAGTTCCGCTTCCGCTCCGAACTCCTGCGCCACGCGGTCCTGGAGATGACCCCGTTCGCCGACCGGCCCGAACTGCACCTGCGCGTCGCCAGCTGGCTGGAGCAGGAGGCCCCGCTGGCGCTCTCGGAGTCGATCGGCGAGCACTTCGAGCGCGGTGGCGTCGGCGACGCCGCCTACGCCCACTACCTGGCCGCCGCGGCCGAGGCGGAGGCCGCCGACGACCGGGCCAAGACCGACCGGCTGTTCGCCCACATCAGCGATCTCGACGTCGCCCACGACCTGCGCGTCCAGGGCACGCTCGCGTACGCCCAGACGGCGCTCACCCGCGGCGACGCGGCGCTCGCCGAACGCCAGCTCGACCTCGCGGCCGGGCTCCTGGCCGGGTATGACGTCGAGTCGCGCGCCCACCTGCGCGCGACCGAGGAGCGGCTGCGCGGCGACCTGGCCGCGCTGTGGCGGCGTCAGGCCAGCGAGTCGACGCCCGCAGGCCCGTCGTCCGACGAGGGTTCGTCGGGCGGCGGCTCGCCGGAGCGCGTCGAGGCCGGGGCGTCGTGCGGCGACGGCCGCGCCTCGCGGGAATCCGTGCGCGTGGGGACGCAGGGATAGCTTCGCCCGCCGCCTCAACCGGCCCCGCCGAAGGTCCTGAACCACTCGCGGAAGCTCGGCTCCACCGCGATCAACGCCCGGGCGACCTCGCCGCGGGCGTCGCGCCCGCGGCCGACGTCGACCTCCTGCAGCGCCACCCCCAGCCGCTCGAGGAAGCCCCAACCGTCCGCGGCCACCAGCTCGTCGGCCCGAAGCGCGAAGACGCCCTGGAACCACACCAGCTCGGGCAGCCGCAGCCGCCCGCGGGGCGCCTCGAAGGCGCCGAGGTCGCGGCGCGCGGGCGCCGGCCGCGCGGGCGGACCCGCCCCGGGTTCCGGTCCCCGGCGGCCGTGTCGGGGAGGCGCGGCCTCCGCCGCCGCCGCCCCACCGGCCACCTGCACGTCGGCCCACGCGCGGAAGCGCCGGCGCGTCTCCACGGCACCGAGCTCGTCGAGGGCCGCCAGGAACGCCGTCGTGGCCACGAGTTCGTCGAGCCACTTCACCCGCGTGCGCAGGCCCGCGGCGATCGCCAGCGCGTGACCCCACTCGTGGCCGACGACCAGATCGAAGAGCTCGCGGGCATCGGCGCGGGCGAGCGGCGCCTCCTCCAGGGTCGCCGACCCGCCCACCGCGGCCGCGACCGTTCCGCCGTCGGCCGTGGGCGCCGCCACGCCCGCGCGCGCCGCGGCCAGCAGCAGCGGCTGGAAGCGCTGGAGCAGCCGGCCGGGCACCTCGGCGGCCACGACGATCGCCGTCGTCGGCCCGGCCGCCCCGGCCGCGCTCGCCGGCGTCGGCCGGGTGCGCGTGAAGGGCCAGCCGTACGGCGCGCGGGTGACGCGCGCCCAGTCCTCGGCGGCGAGCACCCACAGCTCGGCGTGGCCGTGCAGCTCGAAGCGCGCGGCCGCGACCCGCTGGAGCGGCACCAGGAAGGCCTGCACGCGCCGCGCGCGGGCCGCGGCGCCGGCCGCGCGGCGCGACGCCGAGGCGCGCGCGGGCAGCCACGGGTCGGGGAGCTCGCGCAGGAAGACGCCGGGCGGGACGAGGGCGGGGTTCACGGACGGGGCGCCTGCGATCGGGTCACGTTGGCGCGAGTGTAGAACGCGCTCTCATGTGGGGCGTCGGTGGAGCCCGCCTCGCTCATCCGACGCCGCGACGCGGCCACGCCGCCGCGGCGTCCCCACTCGGGTACGCCGGCCGGCCCCCGCGTGGGAACGCCGTCCTGGACGTGGAGCATCGCACGTCGCCCGAAAACGTGCGTGCTACAGTAGCTTTCGCCGTGCCCCGCCGCCTCCGCCCCGTCCTCGTCGCCGTATACGCGCTGCTGATCCTGTGGCTCGCCGGCGCCGCCTGGGCGCAGGAGCGGCACAACTTCCTGGCCGTCAACGGCGCCGTGCAGGACGACGCTGGCCCCTACTACTTCGTCGCCTACGGCGACAGCGGCAACGCCTACGTGCGCGCGGCGTCCTTCGCCGACGCCGCGGGGCTCGCGATCCACTTCGATCCGGCGAGCAAACGCCTGACGTTCACCGCCGGCATCCGGCGCGTCGTCATCGACGCCACCGCCGACGTCCGCGAGGGGCTGACCAAGCGCCCCGGGATCGTGCGTTACGACGGCGGCGAGCTCGACAGCCCGATGGCGATCCTCGTCGACGGCGTCGCCTACGTCCCGATCACGCCGATCGTCGCCGCGCTCGGCGGCGACAGCGGCTGGCACGCCGACGCCCGCGTGATCACCGTCGACCTGCCGGACCCCGCCGCGGGCGTGCAGCTCGCGGCGCCGCGCATCGGCCTCAACGACGGCGTCAGCCGCGTGGCCATCGACCTCCCCAGCGGGCACCCGTTCCAGGTGGCCGTCAACGGCTCCGCGTTGGCGCTGGTGCTGCCCGGCGTGCACGTCGCCGCCTTCGCCCGTGCGCTCGACGACGATCCGAACGTCGCCAGCGTCGCCTACGAGATGCTCGACGGCGTCGTGGCGCTCGTCGTCCGCACGCGCCACCCGCTGGCGCCCAGCGGCGTCGGCTACCGCGTCGTCCAGTTGCCGCGCGACGGCAGCGACACCGTCTACGTCGACCTCGCGCCCGACGTCCGCGGCGCGGCCGCCACCCCGATGGCCGACGGCGAGATCGGCGGGCCGCCTCCCCCGCAGCAGCCGCTGCCGGTGCCCGTGACGGTGGCCGAGGCGACGCCCAGGCGCTACACCGTCGTCATCGACGCCGGTCATGGCGGGCACGACCCCGGCGCCGTCGCAGCGTGGGCCCACGAGAAGGACGTCGTGCTGTCCGTGGCGCTACGTCTGAAGGCGCAGCTCGAGGCCGAGGGCGTGCACGTGATCATGACGCGCGACGGCGACGCCTTCCTGACGCTGCAGGAGCGCTCGACCTTCGCCACCACCGACCGCAACATCTTCGTCTCGATCCACGCCAACGGCGCCGACAGCCGCTCGGCGCACGGCATCGAGACCTTCGTGTTCGGCCGCCCGCTCGACCCCGGCCAGATCGAGCGCGCCATCCGCGAGAACGGCGGGGGCGACGTCGGCGCCGCGCGCACGGCCGAGGCGGAGCGCATCGCCGCCGACATC
>JAABTL010000016.1 GCA_011389865.1 Trueperaceae bacterium | reverse complement strand
TGCCGCGCCAGCGGATCGGCGCGAGCTCGAAGACCTCGTCGAGCTCCTGCTTCGCCTTCTCGTTGCCGTCGTACTTGACGAGGCGGTTGTAGGGGTTGGCGATCGTCGGCGCGCCGTCGCGGATCTGCTCGAGCAGCGAGACGACCGACGCCATGACGTCGACCGGCTCGAAGCCGCCGGAGGCGCAGGCGATGCCGCGCTCGGCGAGGTGCTCGTAGACGCGCAGGCCGGTGATCGTGACCGCGTGGCCGGGCAGCATGAAGCCCTCGATGTCGAAACCGTCGAGCTCGGGCAGCAGGCTGGTGGCCGGGGGCGTGTAGTAGTTGGCCTCGATGACGGTCAGGTTGTCGGGCGCGCCGCGCTTGAGCATGGCGGCGACGGCGACGACGGTGGTCTCGAAGCCGACGGAGAAGAACACGACCTGCTTGTCGGGGTTCGCCTCGGCGATGCGCTTGCACTCGAACACGCTGTACACGGCGCGCACGTCGCCGCCGCGGGCGCGGGCGTCGAGCAGGCTCATGCGCACGTCGCCGCGGCGCTCGCCCTCGAGCGGGATGCTGCCGGGGACCGCCAGCATGTCGCCGAAGGAGCAGAGGATCACGCCCGGCGTCAGCGAGAGTTGGATCGCCATGTTGATGTACTCGTTGTCGCAGACGCACACGGGGCAGCCGGGGCCGGCGAGCACGGTCACGCTCTCAGGCAACAGGTCGCGCAGGGCGAAGCGGCCGATCTCGTGCTCGTGGGTGCCGCAGATGTGCATCAGCTTGACGGGCCGATCGATCTCGGCCGCCACCTCGGCGATGCGTTCGCTGAGTTGGGCGACGAGTTCGGGATCCTTGTAGGTGTCCGGGCGGAAGGCGCCCGGCGCGCCGCCGCCCTCAGTCACGGATGGGTTCCAGGTACTTCTCGATCAGCTCGAGGTTCGCGCGAGCGTCCTCGGGCGCGATCTTGTCGATGGCGAAGCCCGCGTGCACCACGACCCAGTCGCCGGCCTTCAGGTCGTCGATCAGGCCGATGAAGCAGTGCTGCGTGGCGCCGCCCAAGCGAATCAGGCAGCGGTCCTGGTCGAGCACGTCGACCACTTCGTGGGGAATTCCTAGACACATGATCTCATCCTCCCGGCAGGGTCACGGCCATGGCGAGCTGGCCGAGCGAGATGCCACCATCGTTCGTCGGCACGGCGGCGTTGCGCCAGTGCCCGATGTCCTGTGCGTCGAGCCTCGCCACGACGCGTTCGAGGAGCAGGCGGTTCTGGAAGACGCCGCCCGAGAGGGCGACGCGCTCGAAGGGGTGGTGGGCGCGCAGCGCGACGGCCGCCTCCAGCACGCCCTGCGCCAGCGCCTCGTGGAAGCGGCGGGCGACGACGGCGGGCGGCGCGCCGGCCTCGACGTCGGCCATGACGGCCGCCAGCAGCGGCGCGTGGTCCCAGGTGGTCCCGTCGAAGGGCCACGGGTAGGGCTCGGCCTCGGGCGCCCGCCACGCGAGCGTCTCGAGGCCGATCGCCGCCTGGCCCTCGAAGCTCATCGTGTGGTGGAAGCCGAGGAGCGCGGCGACGGTGTCGAACAGGCGGCCGACGCTGGTGGTGGCGGGCGCGTTCACGCCCGTCGCGACCAGCCGCCGCGCGACCGCCACGCGGGCGGGTGGGAACGCGAACGGCGGCTCGAGCAGCCGGTCGAGGGCCTCGTCGCCGAGGGCGGCCAACCAGCCGACCGCGGCCTGCACGGGCGTGCGGGCGGCGGCGTCACCGCCGGGCAGCGAGGCGGGCCGCAGGTGGGCGACGCGCCGCAGGCCACCGTCGAGGCTGCCGTGGAAGACCTCACCGCCCCACACCGTGCCGTCGTCGCCGAGGCCGGCGCCGTCGAACGCGAAGCCGAGCACCTGGGCGTCCCACGCGGCGTGTTCGGCGAGGACGCTGGCGACGTGGGCGGCGTGGTGCTGCACGGCGACGCGCTCGCCGCCGAGCTGCTCCGCGAAGCGGCTGCTGGGGTAGGCGGGGTGGAGGTCGTGGACCAGGCGCACGCGTCGCGGGTCGACGCGGTACATGGCGCACAGGTCGTAGACCGTCTCCTGGAAGGCCGTGAACGACTCGAGATCGCCGAGGTCGCCCAGGTGCTGGCTGACGTAGGCCGTCTCGCCGACCGCGAGCGCGACGCTGCTCTTGAGCTCGGCGCCCAGGGCCAGCAGCGGCCGCTCGAAGCGCTCGCTGCGCAGCACCGGCGCGGGGGCGTAGCCGCGGGCCCGGCGACCGACGGCGGCGCCCCCCGCGACCACCTGCGCGACGCTGTCGTCGACGCGTCGGGCGATCGGCCGCTCGCCGATCAGGAAGGCGTCGGCCATGCCCGCGAGGCGCTCGAGCGCCTCCTCGTCGCGGTAGGCGATCGGCTCGGAGGAGCGGTTGGCGCTGGTCATCACCAGCAGGTCGGGGGCGCCGCCGTCGAACAGCAGGTGCTGCACGGGGGTGTAGGGCAGCATGACGCCGAGGTAGGCGTTGTCGGGCGCGAGCTCGTCGGGTAGGGGCGCGTCGGCGGTCAACGCGCGCGCGCGCGCAAGGGCGGGTGCGCGCGCAAGGGCGGGGCGCCGCAAGGGCGAGGGCCCCCTTGGGCGCCAGCACGATCGGCCGCGCGCTCGACGCCAGCAGCGCCCGCTCCTCGTCGTCGAGGTCCACGACGCCGTCCAGCGCGGCCAGGTCGCGGGCCATGACCGCGAACGGCTTCTCCTTGCGGTACTTGCGCTCGCGCAAGGCGCGCACCGCGCCGGCGTCGCGCGCGTCACAGGCGAGGTGGTAGCCGCCGAGGCCCTTGACCGCGACGATGCTGCCGGCCCGCAGGGCGGCGACGGTGGCGGCGAGCGCCGCGTCGTCCCACACGCCCTCGCGGGACGCGAGTCGGGCCTCGGGATCCGGTCCGGCCCCGGGGCCGGCCTCACGGCCGGGGCCGATCGCCATGTCGGCGGCCGGGGACGCCAGGTAGCGGAGCCGCGGCCCACAGCGTGGGCAAGCGGTCGGCTGGGCGTGGAAGCGGCGGTCGAGCGGGTCGTGGTACTCGCGGGCGCAGTCCTCGCACATGGCGAAGCCGCGCATGGTGGTGAGCGGGCGGTCGTAGGGGAGCGCCTCGATGATCGAGTAGCGCGGCCCGCAGTTGGTGCAGTTGATGAACGGATAGCCGTGCCGGCGGTCGGCCGGGTCACGCATCTCGCGCAGGCAGTCGTCGCACACCGGCAGGTCGGGCGAGATCGCGGTCGTGACGTCGCTGGCGTCCTCGCTCGGGACGATGACGAAGCCGTGCGAGGCATCGGTCGACGCCGCGCCTTCCGGCGACGCCGCAACGCGCTCGAGCTCGGCGACCGCCTCGACGCGCGCCGCGGGCGGCGCCTCGGCGGCGATGGCGGCGGCGAACCCGTCGAGCACGTCGGCGTCGCCGGCCACCTCGATCGTCACGCCGTGCACGTCGTTGCGCACCCAGCCCACGAGCGCGTGCTCGCGGGCCAGGCGGTAGATGAAGGGTCGGAAGCCGACGCCCTGCACGGTGCCGGTGACGCGCAGGCGCCGCCGTTCGGCGGCCACGCCGTCAGCTCGCGTCGGTCGCGGCCGCCGCGATCGCGGATGCCTTGAGCCGCCGCCGCTCACGCAGGTAGTCGAGCCAGTCGCCGACGCCCTCGCCGGTGCGCGCCGAGAGCTCGAACACGCGGGCGCCGGGCGCCACCTTGCGGACGGCGTCGAGCGCGCGAACGCGGTCGAAGCCGACGACCTCGGCGATGTCGATCTTGTTGATCAACACCGCGTCGGCGTCCTTGAAGATGCGCGGGTACTTCAGCGGCTTGTCCTCACCCTCGGTCACCGAGAGCATGGTGACGCGCAGGTCTTCCCCGAGATCCCACGCGGCAGGACACACCAGGTTGCCGACGTTCTCGATGACGAGCACGTCGAGGCCGCCCAGGTCGAGCTGATCGACCGCGCGGGCGACCATCTCCGCCTCCAGGTGGCAGACGGTGCCGGTGACGATCTGCACGGACGGCGCGCCTGCGGCGTGCAGCCGCTCGGCGTCGTTGTCGGTCTCGAGGTCGCCGACCACGATGGCGACGGAGAGGTCGCCATCCAGGTCGCGGACGGTGCGTTCGAGCAGCGCGGTCTTCCCCGACCCGGGGCTGGAGACGACGTTGAGCACCAGGCTGCCGCGGAAGGCCTCGCGGTTGGCCGCGGCGACGCCGTCGTTGTGCACCATCAGCGACTTCTGCACCTGCACCACGCGGGCCCCGGGGATCGCCGCGGTGCCGTGGGGGCTGACCCTCACATCGCGTGTGCTGGCGGTCGTGCCGGCCGCCGGCACAGGTTGCGGTTCGGCTGGCGCCGAACCGCGCTCGGTGGCGTCGGGGCGTCCGCTCATTCCTCTACCTCGAGGTGGGCGAGCTGGAGCTCGCGGCCCTGGCGCAGGTCGGCGGACGGGGTGTCACAGGACGGGCACACGGCGATCCCGAAGCGGTTGTCGAGTTCGAACTCGGACTGGCATGTCGCACAGTACGCGATGGCGGGGAGGTACGTCACCTCCAGGCGAGCATTCTCCGCCATCGTTCCCACGCGGGCGCCCTCGAAGGCGAACTCCAGCGCCTCCGGGACGACGCCGGCCAGCGCGCCGATCTCGAGGTGGATCGCAGAGATGCGGCGCGCACCGTCGGCGCGCGCCGCCTTCTCTGCCAGGTCGAGCATGCTCATGACCAGGCTGAACTCATGCATGCGCCAGGACGATCTCCTCTGCGGTGAACGGCTGGCTGGCCGTCAGTTCGGGCCGGACCACGGTGGGTTCGACGCCCAGGCGTTCGAGCTCGCGCAGCGTGACGGTGGCGAGCGCCTCGAGCCGCTCGCGGATGAGCGGGCTGAGCGCGACGCCCACCTCGCCCTTCCCGAACTCGAGCGGGTCGACGCCGATCGCCACGATGGTGACGTCGGGCAGGTCGCCGTAGAGGTCCATGGCGGTCAGCAGGTCGGGCACCTCCCACTCGTGCGAGGAGAGCTTACCGTAGCCGACCTCGTCGGGCACGTCGCCCTTGCCGAAGCGGTAGACCTTGCCCGGGGGCGCGGCCACCGCGTCGATCAGGACCACGTGCTCGTACTCGGCGATCAGGTTGAGCAGCTGCCAGCCGAGCGTGCCGCCGTCGACGACCGCCACGTTCGGGGGGAAGGCGTACTTGGTGCGGAGGTAGTGCACCAGGTGCACACCCGCGCCTTCGTCGCCGTAGTAGACGTTGCCGACGCCGAGCACCAGGAGCGGGCGCGCGTTCATCACTGGGCCTTGCCCTTGTCGAGCTCTTCCTTGCTGACGTGCGTGGTCTCGACGTCGTCGGCCTTGAAGCCGGAGACGATGCCCTCGATGATCAGGCCGCCGGTCCGGATGCTGTTCCACACGGCCATGTAGATGTGGGCGACGGTGAACAGGACGAAGAACCACATCACGAAGCGGTGCACCGCCCGGACGTTCGACAGGCCGCCCATCCACACCTCGATCGGCCGCAGCAGGTCGGCCCCGAAGCTGGCGAGGCCGCCCGACACGTACGGCGACGCGAGGATGATGCCCGTGATGCTGATGACCAGCAGCGAGGCGTACAGCATCGTGTACACGAGGAACTGCAGCGGGCCGTAGTTGCTGTAGGTGAAGTGCGGGTGATCGCGGCGCATGAGCAGGTAGAAGGCGAGCTGGTCGCGCCAGGCCTTCCAGCTGAACATGATGGGCGCCATCCGCAGTTCCGCGCCGATGCCGAGCTTGCCCTCCCTGTTGACGAACAGGAACTGGTAGATGCGCGCCAGGGTGAAGGCGAGCAGGATCCAGCCGGCGGCGACGTGCCAGCCGCGGATCTGGGCCATGACGAAGCCCTCGGCCGTCTCCGGGTACAGCACGCGGGCCAGGAACGGGTTGCCGATGTAGATGCCGCTGAGCACCAGCCAGATCAGCAGGGCGTTGCGGATCCAGTGCGCGGCGCGGATGTAGCGTCCGAAGACGTACACCACGAGCGCCGGCCGGCCCGGCCGCTCGACCACGACCGCGCTGCGCTTGGCTCCAACCGCGCGGGTCGCCACGTTCACACCTCCACTTCGTAGTACGCGATCTCCTCACCCTTGCGGTTGAGCACGTGCACCGCGCAGGCGAGGCAGGGATCGAAGGAGTGGATCGTCCGGACGACCTCGAGCGGGCTCTCGGGATCCGCCATCGGCTGGCCGACCAACGCCGCCTCGTACGCGCCGCGCTGGCCCTGGCTGTCCCGCGGACCCGCGTTCCAGGTCGACGGCACGACCGCCTGGTAGTTCTCGACCGCGCCGTCCTTGACGACGAGCCAGTGGCTGAGGCTGCCGCGGGGCGCCTCGCCCATGCCGTAGCCCTCGCCGTCCTTGGCGTCGTAGCGGTTGAAGAAGCGGTCGTCGCCGCCCTTGACGTTGTTGATGAGCCCACCGAGAAGCGTCGGGAGGTAGTCACCGATCACCTTGGTCTCGAGCGCGCGGGCCACCGTGCGACCGACGGTCGAGTAGAAGAACTCGAAGGGGACGCCGAGCTTGGCGGCGTAGTCGTCCATGACCGCGCGCACCTCGGGCTGGCCGGACGCGTAACCGACGATCATGCGCGCCAGCGGGCCGACCTCGACGGGCATGCCGTCGTAGCGCGGCGACTTGATCCAGCTGTAGCCGCCGGTGGTCTTGAGCGTGCCGTCGGACTCGAAGCCCTCGTAGGCCGGGTTGGTCTGGCCGCGCAGCGGGTGCAGCGAGGTCTCGCCGCCGCTGTAGGTGTACCAGGAGTGCGCGACCTCCTCGCCGATCTTCATGGCGTCGACGGGTTCGACGCTGGAGAGGTCGCGGTCCCTGACGATGCCGCGTGGCAGCAGGTACGTGCGGTCGTCCCACGCCCCCTCGCTGAGCGACAGTCCACCGAAGCTCATGTAGTTCGGCACGCCGGCGCCGTGACCGGCCAGGGCCTCGGCGCGGTACGCGTTGCCGATCATCTCCATGTCGGGCAGGTAGGCGCGCTCGACGAAGTCCATCGACTTCTGCATGAGGAACTGGTACTGCGCGATGCGGTGGGCGTCGAGGCCGTCACGAGCGGAGGTGATGCCGCCGACGATCAGGCTCTGCGGGTGCGGGTTCTTGCCGCCGAAGACGGCGGAGGCCTGGGCACTGAGGCGCTGGATCGACAGGTTGTCGAGGTAGTGCGACGCCAGGATCAGGTTCTGCTCGGGGGTGAGCAGGTACTTGGGGTGGCCCCAGTAGCCGCCGGCGAAGGGCCCGAGTTGGCCGCTCTCGACGAAGGCCAGCAGCTTGGCCGCGACCGCGCGGTAGTGGCTGACCGACGCGTTGAACGGGCTCGAGTGGTAGCGCAGCGCCTCTTCGGTGGCGGCCTCGGGGTCGGCGCCGAGGGCGCTGACGACGTCGAACCAGTCCATCGCGTGCAGCTGGTAGAAGTGCGTGCTGTGGTCGTTGATCGTCTGCGCGGCCCAGATCAGGCTGCGCAGCGAGCGCGCGTTCGGCGGGATGGTCGCGCCGAAGACGCTCTCGGTCGCCTCGACGCCGCGCTCGTAGTGGTGGAAGGTGCAGACGCCGCAGATGCGCTGGGCGAACATGCCGACGTCGCGCGGGTCGCGGCCCTTCATGATCGTCTCGAAGCCGCGGAACGCGGTGCTGCTCGAGTTCGCCTCGAACACGTTGCCGGCGTCGTCGACCTCGATCTCGATGCGCAGGTGCCCCTCGATGCGCGTGATGGGGTCAATCACATGTTTGGCCACGACTCACTGCTCCTTCTTGGCTTCGGGCTTCTTGGCGGCGCGCTGCTCGGTCGCGCTCTTGACCATGGTCGCGCCCGCGTGGGCGACGATGCCGACGGCCGCGGCGCCCAGGGCGACCGCACCGATGGTGTCGGCGTCGGCGTCGATCCCGAAGACGGGGTAGCGACGGCCGGCGAGGGGCACTTCGAACGGGGTGAGGGTGTCCCAGAAGCCCGGCTCGCTGCAGCCGATGCAGCCGTGGCCGGCCATGATCGGCCAGGAGGTGCCGTCGTTGTAGCGCACGACGCCGCAGTTGTTGTAGGCCATCGGGCCCTTGCAGCCGACCTTGTAGAGGCACAGGCCCGCCTTCAGGCCTTCGGTGTCGCTCCAGCCCTCAACGAACTGGCCGGCGTCGAAGTGGCCGCGCCGCTCGCACTTGTCGTGGATGCGGTCGCCGTAGGCCCACAGCGGGCGGCCGAAGGCGTCGAGCGAGGGGAGCCGCCCGAACAGGGCGTACTCGAGGATGGTGCCGACGACGTTGGTGCTCGACACGGGACAGGCCGGCAGGTTGACGACCGGCTTGTTGATCCGCTGGGTGTTGAGGAAGTCGGCGATGCCGAGGGCGGCCGTCGGGTTCGGGCGGGCGGCGGGGATGCCGCCGTAGGCCGCGCAGGTGCCGGCCGCGATGATGGCGGCGGAGTTCTCGGCGACGTGCTTGACGACCTCGATGCCGGTGTGGCCGGCGGGGCCGATCGTCAGGAAGTTGCCGTCGTCGGCCATGGGGACCGAACCCTCGAAGACGGCGATGTACTCGCCGCGGTACCGCTCGATGGAGGCCTCGAGAACGTCCTCGGCGGCCTGGCCGGAGGGCGCCATCAGCACCTCGGCGTATTCGAGGCTGATGAGGTCGAGGATCAACTCGTCGACGCCTGGATTGCTGTTGCGGATGAGAGCCATGCTGTTGCCCGTGCACGACTGCAGCTCCTGCCAGATGACGGGCAGGCGGGTCGCGAGCTCGGCCGCGCGTGCGACGCGCAGGTCGAACATCGACGGCAGCGCCATCGTGGCGGTCATGACCGCCGTCATCTTGAGGAACTCGCGCCGCGTGACGCCGCGCTTGCGCAGTTGGTACTCGAGCGTCGTGTCCTTCAGCGGGGCCTGCGCCGCCAGCTTGTCCAGGTGCTGGTCGGCCTCCGCCGCGAGGCGCTCGTAATGCTCGATCGACGCTTCGTCCAGCGTCCGATCGATCGCCTCGGGATCGGCTTGCGTGCGGGCTCGGCTCATGCGGTCCTCCTCGTGCGGGTCGCGCGCGTTCGGGCGCGCGGGCGGATCGGCGGGATCCCGATCCTGGGGGGTGGCTCACGACCTGCGGATGGTCTAATCCTCAATCGAGGTGGCCCGATAGCGAGGGGGAGCCCCCGGCGCCCGCGCGGACGTGATGGCGTCAAGGTAGCAGCCTCGCCGGCCGCGGCGTCGGGGCATCGGTCCTGTGCTCGTGAAAGATGTAGCGAGACGCGGCGACGGCCCCCCTTTGGCGTATCGATGGGCATCGAAGCGTCTCCGCTCGCGCCGTGCCGGCGCATGGCTCCGCGCCGTGGCGTCCTGCCGTGCCGTGGCGTCCTTCGGTGCCGCGGCGTCCTTCGGTGCCGCGGCGTCACGCTGCGCCGCGGCGTCACGCCGCGCTCCGCTCGAGCTGCCGCCGCTCGAAGGCGGCGACGTCGGCGAGCGAACGGTCGCGCAGGAAGTCGATCTGTGCCCGCCGGTGCTCCGTCCAGAACTCGTGGGCGGGGCACGCGCGCTCGTCGCTGCACTCGGCGGCGCCGAGCATGCAGCGCTCGTCCAACAGGGGGTCGTCGAGCGCCTCGGCGATGTCGAAGAGGGTGATCAGCGCCGCCGGCTTGGCGAGCGTCACGCCTCCGCCGACGCCGCGTCGGGTGACCACCAGGCCGCGCCGCGCCAGCGTGTGGATGATCTTCGCGAGGTAGGGGTGCGGCAGGCCGGTGGCCTCCGCGATGTCCTTGATCAGCAGCGGCTGGTCGCCCATGGCCGCCACGTGGCCCAACGCCGTGATCGCGTACCCGGTCGATTGCGTCATCCGCCGACCCCTCTCGGCCCCTCGCCGAGCGGGGCCCGACCGTCGCCATCGCCGAATTGGGGAATAGACGATGCGTTGGTCATGTTCCGCCGAGTCTAGGCGGCCGCCGCCGCCGCTGTCAACGCCGCGAGACCCGTTCCAAGGCGAGATTGGCGTAGGTGGATGCGACGGCCGGATGGGCTTCCGGCCGGAGGCCGGAAGCCATGGTCTTTGGGCGCCCGCAGGGCGCCCAAAGACACTAGTCCTCGACGTCCACCACCACCGCGTCCGGCCACCGCCGCAGCGCCTCGTCGACCAGGGCCGGGCGCACCACGGCGAGCGCGACGGCGTAGTGCCGCGCGTCGACCGCTGCCAGGCCCTCGGTGAACCCCTCGCCACGAACGAACTCGAGCGGGCCGAGCTCGTCGACCAGCAGCAGGTCGACGCCGGGTGCCTCCGCGGCGGCCCGCAGGACCTCGTTGCCCCATGCGAGCGCGTTCTCCGCGAAGCGCCAGCGCTGGGTGGCGGTCCCCGGCTCGTCGGCGCGACGCACCTCGGCCAGTCGCCGCCGCTGCCCCGTGCCCAGGTCGACGAGGTCGATGGCGGTCTTGCGGCCGCCCTCGATCACGGCCGGCGACGACACGCCCGCGACCCGCAGGCCGCGCGCGCGGGCCGTCTCGGCGACCGCGGCGCACCACAGGCTCTTGCCGGTGCCGCGCGCGCCGGTGACGATCAGCCGCTGTGGTCGCCGCGCGCCGGCGGCGAAGACGCGGTCCAGCAGGGTGCCGGGCCGCTCGACGTCGGCGCGGTGCACCGCGATCGTGTCGACCTCGTCCGCGACGCGGTCGATGCGCCGGGGGAGGATGGCGCGCGGCACGCGGCGGCCGGCGACGACCTTGGTGACGACCTCGGTCGGCATGCCGTAGGCGGCGGTCAGGCGCTCCTCGTCGAGCGTCTGGTTCACGCCGCCCATGGCCAGCGTGCGGCCGTGGCGCAGCAGCAGGACCCGGTCGGCGAACATCAGGGCGCTGTTGGGCGCGTGGGAGGCGATGACCACCGCCAGGCCCCGCTGGCGGGCGAGATCGGAGACGACCTCGAGCACACGGAACTGGTTGCGCGGGTCGAGGTGGGCGTCGGGCTCGTCCATCAGCAGGACGTCGCAGCGCTGCGCGAGGCCGCGGGCGACCATCACCAGCTGGCGCTCGCCGCCGCTGAGCTCGGTGTAGCGGCGGTTCCGGAAGTCCGTCAGGCCGACCAGGGCGAGCGCGTCGAGCGCGATCGCCTCGTCCTCGGGACCCGGTGCCTCGAAGGTGCCCAGGTGCGGCGCGCGGCCCATCAGCACCACCTCGAGCACGTCGTAGGCGAAGGCCGCGACGTGCAGCTGCGGGATCATGCCGAGGCGCCGCGCGCGGGCGGGGGCGCTCATGGCGTGCACGTCCTCGCCGTCGAGCAGCACCTGGCCGGACGACGGCCGGTGCACGCCCGCGAGGCAGCCGAGGAGGCTGCTCTTGCCGCTCCCGTTGTGGCCGAGCAGGAACACGACCTCGCCGGCGTCGACCGCCACCGACACGTCCTGCACCACCGGTTTGCCGGCGACGTAGGCGAACTCGATGCCCGAGGCGGTCAGCCGCGCCACGTCACCACCCCGTCCGGTTGCGGCGCAGCAGCACGACCAGGATGGGCACGCCGATCAGGCCGGTCAGCACCCCGAGCGGGACCTCGGACGGCAGCAGCGTCCGGGAGACGGTGTCGATCAGCAGCAGGAAGGTGGCGCCGAGCGCCAGCGACATCGGCACCAGCCGGCGGTGGTCCGGGCCGACGACGATGCGCGCGGCGTGGGGCACCACCAGCCCGACCCAGCCGATCACGCCCCCCACCGAGACGGCGATGGCGGTCATCAGCGTGGCGACGACGATCAGGCCGAACTTCATGTGCAGCGGCCGCATGCCGAGGGCGGTCGCCTCGGCGTCACCGAGCGACAGCACGTTGAGGCGCCAGCGCACGAGGAAGAAGAAGGCCGCGCCGACGCCGGTGAGCGTCAGCAGCGCCGGCACGTCGCCCCAGCCGACGCCCGTCAGGCCGCCGAGCAGCCAGAAGGTGATCGCGGGCAGGGCGTCGAGCGGGTCGGCGACGTACTTCAGCAGCGAGGTCAGCGAGCCGAACAGCGACCCGACCAGGATGCCCATCAGCGTGAGCACGATCATCGGCGCCGTGCGGTAGAGGCGCGAACCGAGGAAGGCGAGGGTGACCGCCAGCAGCCCGAAGCCGAAGGCGGCGGCCTGGACCCAGACCGTGCCGCCGCCGAGCAGCAGCGCCAGGGCGGCGCCGAAGCCCGCCCCGGAGGTCACGCCCAGCAGGTTGGAATCGACCAGCGGGTTGGTGAAGATGCCCTGGAAGACGACGCCGGTCACCGCCAGCGCGGCACCGATCAACAGGGCGGCGAGTACCCGCGGGAGCCGGACCTCGAGCACCAGCAGCCGCGCGACCTCGGGCACGCCGTCGGCGGCGGCGGGGACCGCGGCGGAGAGCAGCGAACGGGCGACGTCGACGACGGGGATCGGGTAGTAACCGAGGCCGAGCGCCAGCAGCGCGACGAGGAACGGCGACGCCAGGCCCGCGGCGAGCGCCAGCCGCGCCCAACGCGGTCCCGCCGGCGTCCGGCCGAGGCCGGGGGCCACCTGGGCGGGTTCAGGGGCCAAGCGCACCCCCGGGGCCCGCCCGCAGGCTCAGCGGCTGCACAGGCCGGTGGCCTCCTCGAGGCTGATGTCGTACGCGTAGAAGCGCCGGTAGAAGAACGTCGTCTCGTCGACGCAGGAGAGCCCGACGAGCCCGGGGTGCAGCACCTCCGTGAGCCATACCAGCGCCAGCACCGAGTCGGGCACGGGCGTGTCCCACGGCGCCACGAGCTTCGGCACGCGGTAGACGGCCCCGTCGCGGACCGCGGGGACGGTCCGCCAGGTCGCGTCCTCGAGCACCGCCGCGACCGAGGCGCGGCCGTACGGCGGCACCAGCACGACCTCGGGCGACCAGCCGATCACCTGCTCCACGCCGACGTCGTTCCAGAAGCCGCCGAGGCCGGCCGTGACGCTGGTGCCGCCGGCGGCCATGACCAGGAACGACTGGTACATCTCGCCGGAGGCGACACGCGTGCGCTCGGTGCCGGTGAAGAGCACCTTCGGCAGCTCGTCGAGGACCGACGTGTAGGCCACCACCTGGGCCACGACCTCCTCGTAGTAGGTCACCCACGCCTCGGCGCGGGCCGCGGCGTCCGGGCCGAACAGCGCGCCCACCAGGCGCATGGCGCCGATCAACTGCTCCTGCGACTCTCCGTCGAAGACGACGACGGGGACGCCGATCGTCTCGACCGACTCGATCCACTCGGAGCGGGCCGACGCGAAGACGACGTCGGGTGCGAGCGCGGCGATCGCCTCGACGTTGGTCGTCTCCTGCGAGGCGAACGCGACGAGGTCGGGGAAGCGCGGATCGATGCGGGTCATCGCGGCGATGCCGTCGGGATCGCGCGCGCCGAGGAAGCCGGCGGCGACCACCCGGTCGCCCGCGCCCACGCCGTACGCCAGGTAGGTGGCCAACGAGTAGGGGCTGGCCAGCCGCTCGACGGGCTGAGCGATCGTCAGCTCGCGCCCGCCCTGGTCGACGAGGGTGACGCGGTCGGGGAGGAGCCCGGCCGCGATCAACGCCCGCTGGCCGGCGGGCGAGGTGGCGAACCGCTGGAAGGCGCGCGCGTCGGCGTCGTCGGCGAGCAGCGACAGGGTGACGCCGGGCACGACGACCACGCTGTCGAGGTCGCGGAGCGCGACCTCCCCGCGCTGCAGCTGCAACTGCGCGCCGGCATCGACGGCCTCAGGCCGTGCGCCGGGGTAGGCGTCCGCCAGCGCGACGAAGACGTCGTCGAGGTCGGGGGCCACCCGCACCTGGGGAGAAGCGGCGGCGAAGGCAGCGACCGCGACGAGCAACGAGACGAGCAGCCCACGCAGGTGGGCGGACCGACGGGTGAACATGTGCGTACCTCCCGGCAACCGCGCCGTGGCCCCGTCCGAGCGGGAGCGGCACGACGACCTCGACACGATAGCCAATGGGGCATCGGCCATTCCAGGGTCAGGGCAACGGGCGGTCGCGGGGACGCCCGCGGCTCGGTCCCGGAGCACCGCTGCGGCGACGCGCGGGTGGTCGCAGCGCCCGTTCAGTCCAGCGGGCGGAAGTAGAGCAGCGAGGAGTCCATCGACGTGGCCAACACCAGCGCGCCGTCGTCGAAGCCGTACGACACGACGATCGCCATCTGCTCCAGGTAGCGCTCCTCGAGCGAGCCGGGACCGCAGAACGCCCGCGTCGTGGCGAACGGCGAGAAGCTCAGGCTGGGGCCGTCGAGCTCGAAGCGCCCGATGCCGCGGTTGCAGTCCACCTGCAACGCCACGCTGCCATCGGCGCCGAGCGTCAGCGTGTAGTCGGCGGGGTCGACGGGCAGCACCTCGCTGTCGTCCATGAACAGGATGCGCTCGAGCGCCCAGGTGGTGCCCAGCAGGGCCGCGTGGGCGGCCTCGTCGGAGGCGGTCTCCTCGGTCGCCTCCTCGGTCGCCTGCTCGGTCGCCTCCTCGGTCGCCTCCTCCGTCTCGTCCGCGGGCGACTCGGCCCCGACGGTCGTCGCCTCCGGCACCCACGCCGTATCGGCATCCTGCAGCTCGACGGTGCGGATCCGGACGCTGCGCGGGCGCCGCAGCGCGAAGGTGTCGCCCGTTTGCTCGAGCGTCCCGATCGTGGCGCTCAAGCCGCGGGCGTCGCCCGTCAGCGGGCCGACCGCGACGTCGTCGCCGTCGCAGGTGTAGTTCACCCGGTCGCCGCCGAAGGCCAGCGTCGCGCCCTCGCCGGCGAACGAGCAGCTGCTGCCCGCGACCGTCGTGAAGCGCACGACGCGGGCGTCGATGCTCTCGAGCCGTGCGAGTTCGAAGCCGCCCCCGTCGACGCGCCGCGTCGTCGAACCCAGTCGCCACGAGACGTTCGTGTCGCCGAGAACGATGGGCTCACCGAACAGCCCGCGCGGGCCCGATGGCGCCACCTCGCAGGTCCACGAGAGCCGGAGCCCGTCGAACGCCAGCGTCGCCCCCTCGCCGGCGTAGCCGCACACCTCGCCGTTGGGCAGCGTCACGAGGCCGGTCACCTCACCGGCGCCCGACCCACCGAACAGCGGCGCGCAGGCGGATGCCCCCAGGGCCACCACCAGCGCGGTGACCGCACGTGCGTAGAACCTCGTCATGACGCTCCTCCTCCGGCGCGCCCCCGTGCAGGGCGCGTTCTTGGGCGCATGTTACGTGATGTGTTCGCCTCGAAGCGTGACGCTCGACGTCCACTCCTCGCGCAACAGACCGTAGACCGCCTGGTCGGCATAACGCCGCCCGTCGAAGAACGCTCGCCGTAGCACGCCCTCGAGGCGCAGGCCGAGACGCTCCGGCAGCGCGCGGCTGCGGGCGTTGTCGACGTCGGCGCGGATGTCGAGTCGCTCGAAGCCGAGGTCGGCGAAGCCCTTGGCCAGCACGGCCCGCACCGCGCGGGTCATCAGCCCGTGCCCCTCGGCGTCGGCCGCCAGCCAGTAGCCGATCGAGCCGCGCCTGGGGTGGTGTCGGACGGCGTGGATGCCGACCATGCCGACGAGCCGCCCGCGCCACCACACGCCGATCTCGAAGCCGTCGGCCTGGGCGATCGCCGCCAGCGCGCGACCCTCGATGAAGCCGCGCGTGCCCTCCAGCGTCTGGGACCCGGCCCACGGGAGCCATCGAGCCAGGCGCTCGCGGTCGCGTTCGATCAGCGCGTGCAGCGCGTCCGCGTCGCCACGCTCCAGCAGCCCGAGTCGCAGCTCGTCGTCGACCCGCAGCGCGAAGCGCGGCAGCGGCAGCGGGTCCCGGCCGCCCCCGCCGTCGGCCGCCCACTCCGAGCGCAGCAGCCCGTAGAACGCCAGGTCGCCGGGGTCGTCGCCCACCAGCAGCGCGTGCCGCAGGACGGCCTCGGGCCGGTACCCCAGGCGCCGCACCACCGCCTCGGAGCGGTCGTTGCCGCGCACGGTGCCGATCGCCACGTGCTCGAGACCCCGGCCCTCGAAGAAGTGTCGATGGAGCCCGCGCATCGCGCGGGTGACGAGGCCCCGGCCCTCGACGTCGCGCTGTAGCCAGTAGCCGACCTCGGTGCTACCGCCGGGGCCATCGAGGAAGTGCAGGCCCAGCGAGCCGACGGCGCGGCCGCGCCAGCAGAGGTCGGCCTGCCAGCCGTCGCCGCGGCGGAACTGGTCGAGGCCGGTCACCACCATGCGCTCGGCGTCCTCGGGCGTCAGATCGCGGGCCCAGGTCAGCGTCCCGGCGACGAGGTGGTCGCGCTCGGCGTCGATGCGCGCGTACAGCTCGCGCGCGTGGTGCCGCTCGCGCAGGCGCAGCGCCAGCTCGTCGTCGAGCCGCAGCGCGAACGCGTGCGGGGGCGCAGGATCGCCCGCCCAGGCCGGGCCCGGGTCCTCGGCGCCGGTGCGCGGGCGATCGCGCCCGCCGTGGCGCCCGCTCATGCCAGCGGCTGCCGGTGCAGCGCCGCGTAGCGGCCGGTGACGTGGTGCTCGAGCTGCCGCTCGATGTCGCCCAGCAGGCCGCTGGCGCCGAAGCGGAACAGGTCGGGTTCCAGCCAGCGACGGCCGAGCTCCTCGCGCATGAGGATCATCCAGGCGAGCGCGTCCTTGGCGGTGCGGATGCCGCCGGCGGGCTTGAACCCGACCGCGTGACCCGTCCGCTCGGCGTACGCGCGCACGGCGCGGGCCATCGTCAGCGACACGGGAAGGGTGGCGTTGACGGGCTCCTTGCCGGTCGACGTCTTGACGAAGTCTGCGCCGGCCATCATCGCGACCAGCGACGCACGCGCCACCGTGCGCAGCGTGCCGAGCTCGCCGGTCCCGAGGATCACCTTGAGGTGCGCGGGCCCGCACGCCTCGCGGAAGGCGCGGAGCTCGTCGTACAGCGCCGGCCAGTCGCCGGCGAGCGCCTGCGCGCGGTGGATGACGACGTCGATCTCCTCGGCGCCGGCGGCCACCGACGCGCGGATCTCGGCGATCCGCGTCTCGACCGGCGTCAGGCCCGCCGGGAAGCCGGTCGAGACCGCCGCCACCGGCACCCCGCTGCCCTCGAGGGCGGCGACCGCCGCCGGCACCAGCGCGTGGTAAACGCACACGGCGCCGGTCGTGAGCGGCACGCCCGCCATCCCGAGCGCGGCCAGCAGGTCGGGGCGCACGGGGGAGCGCGCCTTGGCGCAGAGCCGCCGGACCCGGTTCGGGGTGTCGTCGCCGGACAGGGTGGTGAGGTCGATCAGCGTGATCGCCTTGAGCAGCCAGCCGGCCTGCGCGTCGGCCTTGACGCTGCGGCGGGTCGTGAGCGTGGCGGCGCGCCGCTCGGCCGCCGAGCGGTCGACCCGCACCGCGGCGACCCAGTCGAGATCGAGCGGCATGCCGGGGTTGCGCGGCAGCGGGCCGGCGGGCACGACCGGGTGGGGGGCGACGGTGGCGGGCGCTGGGGTCATGGCGGCGGGGACCTCCGGGAAGCGCAGTCTAGAACGTCTCGGCACCTGGCGGGGCGATGGCGGCCGGTCCCACCGACCCGGGCGTATCCTGGGGCAATCCAATGCAGGAGGCGATCCATGCACCTCGCCCGCTTCCCCCGCCGCCGCTACACGCCGAACCCCACGCCGCTGGAGCCGCTGCCGGCCCTCTCGGCCGCGCTCGGGGGCCCCGAACTGTGGGTCAAGCGCGACGACCTCCTCGGCCTCGCCGCCGGCGGGAACAAGACGCGCAAGCTGGAGTTCCTCGTCGCCGACGCCCTGGCGCAGGGCGCCGACACGCTGATCACCGTCGGCGCGGTGCAGTCGAACCACTGCCGCCTGACGCTCGCCGCGGCCGTCAAGGAGGGCCTGAAGTGCCAGCTGGTGCTGGAGCAGCGCGTCCCCGGCAGCTACCGCGAGGACGCCAGCGGCAACAACTTCCTCTACCAGCTGCTCGGCGTGGAGCGCGTCCAGGTGGTCGACGCGGGCACCGACCTGGCGGCCGCGATGCAGGGCCTGGCCGACGAACTGGCGGCGCAGGGCCGCAAGGCGTACGTCATCCCCGGCGGCGGGTCGACCCCGCTCGGCGCCCTGGGCTACGTCGCCTGCGCCGAGGAGATCATGGACCAGTCGTTCGAACTGGGCGTGGCCTTCGACCACATGGTGGCGTCGAGCGGGTCGGGCGGCACCCATGCCGGCCTGCTGGCTGGCCTGCACGGCGTCAACGCCAACCTGCCGTTGACGGGCGTCAGCGTGCGCGCGGCCCGGGCGCCACAGGAGGAGAAGATCCACGGTCTGGCACAGGCCGCGGCCAACCTGCTCGGCGTTCGTTCACCGGTGCCGCGCGAGCTGGTCGAGGTGGTCGACGACTACGTCGGCCCCGGCTACTCGCTGCCCACCGCGTCGATGGTGGAGGCGGTGCAGCTGTTCGCGCGCCACGAGGGGATCCTGCTCGACCCGGTGTACACCGGCAAGACCGCGGCCGGTCTGATCGGCATGGTGCGCGCGGGGCGCTTCGCGCCGGGCGAACGCGTGCTCTTCCTGCACACCGGCGGCTCGCCGGCCCTGTACGCCTACGAGGACGTCATCCTGGGCCGCACGCCGGCATGAGCGCCCGCCGGGTCGTCGGCGTGATCGGCGGCATGGGTCCCGACGCGACGGTCGACTTCTTCGCCAAGCTGGTGGCCGCCACCCGCGCGGGTAGTGACCAGGAGCACCTGCGCATCGTCATCGACAACGATCCCGGCGTGCCCGACCGCACCGCCGCGATCGAGGGGCGCGGCGAGAGCCCGGCGCCGCGGCTGGCGGCGATGGCTCGCGGACTGGTGGCCCAGGGGGCCGAGCTCCTCGTGATGCCCTGCAACAGCGCCCACGCCTTCGCCGAGGCCGTCCGCGAGGCCGCCGGGCCGGTGCCCTTCCTCGACCTCATCGAGACGACGGTGGTCGCCACCCGCGAGCGGTTGCCCGCGGTCGCCGCCGTCGGCCTGCTCGCGACCGACGGCGCGCTGGCCGCGCGGCTCTACCAGGACGCCTTCGAGGCCGCCGGCGTGCGTGCGCTGGTGCCGCTCGGTGACGACCAGCGCACGGTGATGGACGCGATCTACGCGGTGAAGCGCGGGTCCGCGATGCGCGGGCCCGCGAATCGCGGGGCGGCGGACGACGCGGTGCGCGCGCGCCTGCGCCTGGTCGCCGAGCGGTTGGCGGCGGCCGGCGCCGAGGCGATCGTCGCGGCCTGCACCGAGGTCCCGCTGCTGATGGCCGAGGGCGACGTGCGCCACGACGGTGGCGTGCTGCCCTTCGTCAGCTCGACCGACGAGCTGGTGCGGCGGACGCTGGCGGAGGCGACCGGAGAGGGCTGAGGACGGGCCCGCGGGCGGGGGTCGCCGCCGTGGTCGCGGCGCCGACGAGGACGCACTGACGCGACGATCGGACGCATTGCGTCTCCTGGCTTGACTCATGGGACGCGATTCGCCTATTCTCACGGCGAAGACGCTCGCCTAGAGACGCGTGCCCCCTGACGGACGCGCACACGCTGGCACGACCCCCAATCGGGAGGCGCCGTGGCCGACAGCCTGTACGACCGCCTCGACCCGGTCGACCAAAGCATCGTCATCGCGCTCCGCCGCGATGGCCGCCGCCCTTTCCGCGAGATCGCCCGCGAGCTCGGCGTGTCGGAGTCGATGGTGCGCAAGCGGGCCCACCGCCTCCTCGACGAGGGCTGGATGCGCATCATCGCGATCAGCGACCCACTCGCCCTGGGGGTGCCGGTCGTGGCCACCACCTACGCCAAGGTGCGGCCCGCGTCCCTCGACGACGTCGTCGAGTCGCTCGCCCGCTACGAATCGGTGCGCTACCTCGCCACCTGCGTGGGCGCGCACAACCTGGTCGTCGAGTCGCTCCACGGCTCCAACGCGGAACTCCACGCCTTCCTGCAGGAGGAGCTCGGCAGCGACGCCATCGTCGGCTACGAGACCATGCAGGTCGTGCGCATCACCAAGAGCGTGTGGGACTGGGAACTCGGCGACGACGGCTCGCCCGCCCCTGCCCCGTCCTCCGATCCGCCCGCCGCCCCCCGACGCCGCCCCCGGAACCCGACGCACGACCGAAGGAGGACCCCATGAAGCGAACCCTCGCCCTCGTCCCGATCCTGCTGCTGGCCCTGGCGGGCCTGGCGGCCGCCCAGACCCGCGGCGGCACGCTGACGGCCGCCTGGGCGCAGGAGCCCGTCGGCCTCGACCCGCACATCGTCAGCGCGCAGTCCAGCTACCAGGTCCTCGAGAACGTCCTCGACACGCTGGTCACGCTCGATGCCGAGCAGAACGTCGTCCCCTCGCTGGCGCACGACTGGGTCGTCGCCGACGACGGCCTGAGCGTCACCTTCCACCTGCGCGAGGGCGTCCGCTTCAGCAACGGCAAGGAGCTGTCGGCCGAGCACGTGGTCGCGGTGTTCGAGCGCATCCTCGACCCCGAGACCGGCTCCGGCAACGCCTGGCGGCTCGCGGGCGTCGAGTCGGTCACGGCGCCCGACGCGGCGACGGTGGTGTTCGAGCTGGCCGCCCCCAACCCGTCGCTGTTGGGCAAGCTGGCCCTCGACAAGGCCCTGGGCATCTTCGACCCGGCCGGCGTCGCCGACGGCAGCATCAACACCCGGCCGATCGGCACCGGCCCCTTCATGATCGCCGACTACCAGCCCGGCACCCGGGTGCTGCTCGAACGCAACCCGAACTACTGGGAGGAGGGCCTCCCCTACCTCGACGCCGTCGACATCCGCATCATCGGCGACGAGACCGTCCGCCGCACCGCGCTCATCACGGGCGACATCGACTGGGTGTTCTCCGTTCCCCCGCAGTCGGTCGAGGAGCTCGATGCCCGCGACGACGTCGTCATCGACGCCGCGGCCGCCGGCGCGTACTACTACATCGGCGTCAACATGATGGACGGACCGCTCGCCGACGTGCGCGTCCGCCAGGCGATCTCCTACGCCATCAACCGCGACAACGCCGCCGCGGCCGCCGAGTTCGGCAGCGCCATGGTCACCCAGGACCCGATCCCGTCGACCTCCTCCTGGGACTTCTCGTACGCGCCCTACGACTACGACCCGGAGCGCGCGCGGCAGCTCCTGGCCGAAGCCGGCTACCCCGATGGCTTCGAGATGGAGATCATGCCCAACTCGGTCATGGCGAACACCGTCCGCGCCGCTCAGGTGATCCAATCCGACCTCGCCGCGGTGGGCATCGACGCCAGCATCCGCGCGCTGGAGTGGGCCGAGTGGCTGCAGGAGCAGGGTGACGGCAACTACGACACCTACGTCTGCTCCTGGAACGGCATGGTCGACCCGGACGAGTTCTTCTACGCGCAGCACCGCACCGGCGAGGTGTTCAACTTCACGGGCTACAGCAACCCCACCGTCGACGAACTGCTCGACGAGGCGCGCGTCCTGCCGGACCCCGACGCCCGCCGCGACCTCTACGAGCAGGTGAACCGCGCGATCGTCGACGAGGCGCCCTACATCTACCTGTACAACCCGCTGGTGATCCACGCGTACCGGCCCGACGTGCAGGGCTTCGAGACCCGCGCCGACCAGGCCGTGCGCTTCGTGCGCACCTGGCTCGACCGCTGAAGCCAAGAGGAGGGGGGGCGCCTAGCGGCCCCCCTCTCTTCCGCCCCCGTCCCACCCGACGTCACCCCCGGACTCCCCGACGCCACGCGTCCCCAAGCGCTATCTTGAGAAGCACGACCTAGCCCGCGCGCCGGCCGCGCCGGCCTGCGATCCCGCGCGCGGCGACCCCGCGCGATCCGCCGGAGGCCCCGCTTGAGCCTCAGCTATCTCCTCCGTCGCCTCGGCTCCGTCCTCCTGGTGCTGTTCGGCGTCTCGCTCGTCACCTTCGCCATCATCCCGCTGCTGCCGGGCAGCCCCGCCCGCGTGACGCTCGGCGTGCAGGCCACGCCCGCGGCGGTCGCGACGCTCGAGCGGCAGATGGGGCTCGACCGCCCCCTGCCGGTGCAGTACGTCTCCTGGGTGGGCGGCATCCTCACCCGCGGCGACTTCGGGACCAGCCTGATCAGTCGCCAGCCGATCGCCGGTGAGGTCACGCGGCGCGTGCCCGCCACGCTGACGCTCGCCCTCGCCGCGCTGCTGGTGGGCCTCGCGATCGCCCTGCCGGCCGGCATCCTGGCGGCCCTCAAACCCGGCAGCCCGCGCGACCTGGGCGTATCGCTGTTCAGCCAGCTCGGCGTGTCGGTCCCCGACTTCTGGATGGGCATCCTGCTCATCCTGCTCTTCAGCGAGACGCTCGGCTGGCTCCCCTCCTCGGGGTACCGGCCGCTCTCCGACGGCCTGGCGCCCTTCCTGCAGCACATCACGCTGCCGGCGCTGACCGCCGGGATCATCAGCGGCGCGATCATGACCCGCTTCGTCCGCTCGGCGCTGCTCGAGGTGCTGAACCAGGACTACGTCCGCACCGCCCACGCCAAGGGGCTGCCGCGCCGCAAGGTGATGCGCAAGCACGTCCTGCGCAACGCCTCGATCTCGATCGTCACCATCGTGGGCCTGCAGATGGCGACGCTGCTGTCGGCGGTCGTGGTGGTGGAGATCATCTTCGCCTGGCCGGGCCTCGGGCAGCTGGCGTTGACCGCGACGCTGCAGCGCGACTACCCGGCGCTGCAGGCGGCCGTGCTGCTCTCCGCGGTGGCGTTCACCGTCATCAACCTGCTGACCGACCTCTCCTACACGTTCCTCGACCCGAGGGTGTCGTACACCTGATGGCCGCGACGGCGTCCCATGCCGAGGTGCCCCGCAGCCGACCCGGGCTCGACCTGCTGCGCAAGGCGCTGCGCCACGGCTCGGTGCTCTTCGGCGGCGGGCTCATCCTCGCCCTGGCGCTGGTCGCGCTCTTCGGCGCCTCGTTGGCCCCCTACGACCCCATGGCGATGGACTTCACCGCCCGCTTCGCCCCGCCCTCGTGGGCGCACCCGTTCGGCACCGACGACTTCGGCCGCGACGTCTTCTCGCGCGTCCTGTACGGTGCCGCGGTCAGCTTCCAGGTCGCCTTCATCGCGGTCGGCATCTCCGGCCTCGCCGGCGTCGCCCTCGGCCTGACGGCCGGCTACCGCGGCGGCTGGATCGACGAAGTGATCATGCGCGTGATGGACGTCCTGTTCGCCTTCCCCGCGGTCCTGCTGGCGATCACGGTCATGGCGATCCTGGGGCGCGGCGTCGAGAACGCGATGATCGCCATCGCGATCGTCTACGCGCCGATCTTCGCGCGGGTCACCCGCGGCGCCGTCATCTCGGTGCGCGACCGCGAGTTCGTCACCGCGGCCCGTGCCCTGGGTCAGAGCCAGTTGCGCATCATGCTGCGCCACGTGCTGCCCAACGCGCTCGGCCCGATCATCGTGCAGACCTCGCTGAGCCTCGCCTTCGCGATCCTCGCAGAGGCCGCGCTGTCGTTCTTCGGGCTCGGCACCCAGCCGCCCGACCCCAGCTGGGGACGCATGCTCTCCGAGGGGCGCGGTTTCCTGCAGCAGGCGCCCTGGATGGGGATCTTCCCGGGCCTCGCGATCATGGTCTCGGTGCTCGGCTTCAACACCCTGGGCGACGGCCTGCGCGACGTGCTCGACCCGCGCTTCCGGGGACGCCACTGACGCCGCCCGACCCGCCTCCCCCCGGCGCGCCGCCCTCGATGCCGCCCGACGCCGCGCGCCGGTGGCCGCGGCGCGGCCGGTGGCCGCGGCGCGGTCGCTGCGATCGCCGCCCTCGCGGCCGGCGGCATGGCGCTCGAGATCGGTCTGACGCGGCTGCTCTCGACGCTGTTCGTCAGCGACTGGGTCGGGCCGCTGCTGGCCGTCGCCCTGCTCGGCCTCGGGCTCGGGGCCGCGGTGGCCGCCGCCCGCCCGTCGTGGCGCTCGCCGGCCACGGTCGCCCGCGCCGCCGCGCTCGCGCCGGTCGCGGCCGTCGCCAGCGTCCTGGCGCTGCTGGCGGCCGGCAGCCTGGGTTCGCCGCTGTGGGGGCTCGCGCCACTGGTCGTCGCCTACGCCGCCATCGGGTTGACCCTGGCCGCGCTCTTCGCCCGCCACGCGGGCGACGCGGCGCGGCTCTACCGCGTCGACCTGGCATCCGCCGCGGTCGCGGCAGCACTGACGCCGCTCGCGCTCGGCATCCTCGGCGGCCTCACCGGCAGCCTCGCCGCCGCCGCGCTGCTCCTCCTCGCCGCCTGGGCGCTGCGCCGCCCCGGCCGTCCGCTCGCGCTGGTGCTCGGCAGCGCCACCGTCGCCGCCGTTGCGCTGGCCGCCGCCACCGGCCTGCTGCGCTTCGACCCCGGTTCGATGGGCACGGCCAAGCCGATCCGAAGCCAGCTCGCGCGCGGCGCGGTCATCGAGGAGACCCGCTGGGACGCGGTCGCCCGCACCGACCTCGTGCGGGCCCCTGGCGGGGCGCGCTACCTGTTCATGGACGGCGGCGCCGGCTCGATCGTGCCCGACCCCGACCCACAGCGCTGGTGGAACGACGTCGGCGCCTTCCCCTTCGCCGTCGCGCCCGTCGCGCGCGCCTTCCTCATCGGTAGCGGTGGCGGGCTCGACGTCGCCCAGGCACGCGCGCACGGGGCCGGCGAGGTGATCGCCGTCGAGGTCAACCGCGCGAGCGTCGACCTCGTGCGCGACCTCGGCGCGGCGGCCGGTGGCGTGTACGACCCGCCCACCGAGGTGCGCATCGGCGACGGGCGCCGCGAGCTCGCCCGCGCCCCCGGGCGCTTCGACGTGATCACGCTGGCGAACGTCGTCACCGGCGCCGCCGAGCTGCGCGGTGCGGCCCTGACGGAGAACCGCGTCTACACGCTCGAGGCGTTCGGTGCCTACCTGGAGCGGCTGACCCCGACCGGCAGGCTGTCGTTGACCCTCTACGACGAGGGCACGCTGACGCGCGCGCTCACCACCGCGCTCGAGGCGCTGGTACGGGGTGGTTGGGCCGCCGACCACGCGGCCGCGATGCGACACGTCTTCGCGGTGATGGACGTGCGCGCCGCGCCGCCGGTGCCGCTCCTGCTGGTGCGCCCGGCGCCCTTCGGGCGCGACGAGGCGATCGCGGCCGCCCGCGTCGCCGAGGCGCGCGGCTGGTCGCTGCTGCTGGTGCCCGACCTGCTCGCGCCGGCAGCGCTCGGCGAGCTCGCCACCGGCGCGCTGACCCTCGCCGGGCTGATCGCCGGCAGCCCCGACCTGGACCTGCGCCCGACGACCGACGACCGCCCGTACTTCTTCGCGTTCGAACCCGGCCTGCCGCGGGACGTGCGCCGCGCCGGCGTGCTGGCGCTGGCGGTGGCGGCCGCGCTGCTGTTGGCGGCGCCCTGGGTCGGGCACACGCTCGGCAACCCGGGCGGCGCGCCGGGCGCCTCGGCCCGGGCCGGTGCGCCCGCGTCGGCCGGGCGGGCCGGCGCGGCCCGGCGCTGGCTGAGCGCGGCCGCGCTCGGCGCGGCCTTCCTGGCGACCGAACTGCACGCCCTCCAGGTGCTGCAGCGGGCGGCGGGCCACCCGGCCTGGAGCCTGTCGCTGACGCTCGGCGCACTCCTGGTGGGCGGCGCGATCGGCGCCGGGTGGGCCGGCCGGCGGCCGCTACGGGCGACGTCGCCCGCGGGGACCGCCGGCGTCTCCGCCCCGGCGACGGTCGCCGCCGGTGGCGTGCTCCTGTGGCTGCTGCTGGCGCCGGTGCTGGCCGCCGCGCTGGACCCGTGGCCGCCGCTGGCGGCCGGGGCGGTCCTCGCCGCGGCGCTGGTGGCGCTCGGCGTGCCGATGGGGATGCCGTTCCCGCGGCTGCTGGCCGCGTGGGGCAACGCGGGCGGCGCCGCGAATGGACATGCCCTGGGGGCCATGGCCGACGACCCACGCGACCCCGCCACGAACCCGCGCGGCGCGGGTCACCCAGGCGTGGCCGCCGCCTGGGCCGCGAGCGGCATCGCCGCGGTCACCGTCGGCGCCGGCGCCGCCTGGCTGGGTCACGCGCTCGGGACCCCGGCGATCGGCGGCGTCGCGGTCGCGCTCTACCTGATCGCCGCGGTGCTCCATCCGCCTCGTTGATCCGCGCGCCCGTGGCATGCTGGAACGACCGTGAGGGCGGCTGCGTTGGCTCGCCTCCACCCACCATCGGAGGCCCACCATCGCCCGCAGGATCGATCCCGACGCCCACCACGACGCCTACGAGGGCCCGCGCAAGCGCCGCTCGCGCCGCGCCCCCAAGGGCCGGCAGAACGTCACCCAGCTGATCGACGACGACGGCCGGGCCGCACCCGGCACCGCGCTGCTGCGCATGCAGGAGCGCGGCTTCGTCCACGAGATCGTCGGCGAACTCAAGAGCGGCAAGGAGGCCACCGTCTACCTGGGGCGCTCGCCGCTCGGCGACGTGGCGGTGAAGATCTTCCGCGACGTCGAGGTGCGCAGCTTCAAGAACGATCAGCGCTACCAGGACGGCCGCTGGATCGGCGACGCCCGCCTGGCGAAGGCGATCCGCCACCGCTCCGGACGCGGCCGCAGGGCGCTGAAGGCGCTGTGGGCGGCGCACGAGTACCTGATCCTGTGGCGCCTGTGGCAGGCCGGCGTCTCCGTCCCCGAGCCGCTCGTCGGACCCGAGGCCTTCGACATCGCCGAGGCCGGCGAGGTGGTGCTCATGCGCTTCGTCGGCACGCCCGAGGCGCCGGCCCCGCGCCTGTCGGACGCGGTGCTCGACGCCGACGAGGCGGCCTCCGCCTGCGAGCAGAGCGTCGGCCTGATGCGCGCCTGCTGGCGGCTCGGCGTCGTCCACGGCGACCTCTCGGCCTACAACCTGCTGTGGTGGGAGGGCCGGGTGGTCCTGATCGACTTCCCGCAGGCGATGGACCGCGAGCAGCCCGGCGCGCAGGAGCTGCTGGCGCAGGACGCCAAGTCGCTCGCCTTCAGCTTCCGGCGGCTGGGCGTCGCCATCGAGCCCGAGGAGCTGCTGCGTCGGGTGACCGAGGAGGATTGACGGGCACTCCGCGGCCTGACCGGCGGGTGCCGTCTCGAGGGGCCGCAAGGGCTCGGATCGGATGCGATATCGGTCGCTACAGATCCTCCTCCAGCGCCCCCAGGTCGAGTAGATCCGGCGTAGCCGCCGACGATCAGATAGCGGACCTCATGCTCGTCGAAAAGCTTCAACAGTTCTCTGAAGTCTGGGCTCGTCAGCATGGCCCTCCTTCAAGAGCAGGTAGTCCTTGATCAGCGCGTAGGCGGCCTCGAACACGACCTCCGGCGACTGTGACCGCCAGAACGTCAGGCTGAAGTCCGCGTCGCGACCCAGCTTGCCGTAGTTCTCGACGATCGGCATGCCTCATCCTACCCGGTGCCCGATCCGCTCCGCCCGGTCGAGCCCACCAACCGCCCCCCCGCCCTCACCCTCGCCGCCGCGGCAGCGACAGCGTCGCCCACGCGGGCCCGCACAGGTGCTTCGCCAGCATGACGATCTGCCCCGCGTGGTGACCGGTGTGGTCGAGGGCGCGTACCAGGGCCCGCGCGACGCTGTGCGGCTCGCCACGGATCGTGATGACGCGCGCCAGGTCCTCGGGGCGCAGGCCATCGATCGTGGCGAGCGCGACCGCCCAGCCGGCCTCCCAGGCGGCCATGATGTCGTCGGGCGTGGCGTCGGCGTCCTCGAACTCGCCGTCACGGTCGCGGTCGGGCTTCTCCCCGTCCGTGGTGAAGACGTCGGACCAGCGCGACCGCAGGTTGCCCGCCACGTGGCGCAGCAGCACCGAGACGGAGTTGCCGTCGCCGTCGTCGAGGCGGGTCGACCAGCGCTCCGGCGGCAGCTGCGCGAGCGCGCGCTCGACCTGTGCCTTCTGGCGCCGGAAGGCTTCCTGGATCTCCTGCAGCAGCAGCGCGTCCTGTTCGCTCGTCACGGTGGCCATGGGCACAGCCTACGCGGCGCAGGTCAACTCGTCGGCGAGCCGGTCGAAGGCGTGCCGCGGCGCCGGATCGCCAAGACCACGCCACCCAGCGCCACCAGCAGCAGGGCCAGCGCGCTCGGCACGACGGCCGGCCCGGCGAGGGCCACCGCCAGCCCCACCGCGGGCGCGCCGACGACCGGGCCGAGGTTGCCGGCGGCGAGGATCCACGGCGCGACGCGGTCGGCCCGCTCGCCGAAGTGGCGGTCGATCCACACGACCGTCGTCGGGAACACCGGCGCCAGCCCCAGGCCGACGAGCGCGTAGCCGCCGAGGGCGACCGCGGGCACGTGCGCCAGCCCGACGCCGACCAGCGTGAGGGCCATCCCCCCCAGGATCAGGTTGGCGGGCCGCAGCCGCGCGGCGAAGGCGGCGGCGAGGAAGCGGCCCGCCGTCAGGGCGCCCCAGAACACCGACACCGCGAGCGCCGAGCGGGCGACGCCCAGGGCCTCGGCTAGGTGGGTGGGCGCCCACGCGGCGGTCGCGACCTCGACGGCGACGTAGAGGAACATGAGCGCGGAGAACAGCACGACGCCGCCGGCCAGCCGCGAGCCCGCGGGAGAGGCCGATCCCCGACCGGAGGCACCCGACCGCGTCGGCGGCAGCCACGGCACCCACAGCGCCATGGCCACGACGGCGAGCGCCAACGCGGTGGTGAACCCGAAGACCACTGGCGGCACCTGCGCGATGCCGGCGGGGTCGCGCGCGATCGCCGCCCCCGTGACCAGCCCGATGAGGGCGGGCATGGCGATCGCTCCCACCCCGTAGGCGCCGTTGACGAGGTTGACGGCCGCCGCCCCGGCGGGCGCGAAGGCGCGCGCGAACAGGAAGTTGTACAGCACGACCGCGATGCCGTAGCCGAGCCCGACGAGGGCCGCGCCGACCAGCACCAGCGACCAGCTGCCGGAGAAGCCGACGCCGGCGCCGCCCAGCGCCAGCAGCAGCGCCGAGAGCACCATCGAGCGCCGGTAGCCGAGGCGCGCGATCAGCAAGCCGGCCACGAGCACGCCGACGAAGCCGCCGGCGAAGTGGGCGCTGACCGACGTGCCGACCTCGGCGACGCCGACCCCGTGGCGCACCTGCAGCGCCGCGAACGACGGCCCGTAGGCCGCCAGCAGCAACCCCAGTTGCAGGAAGACCAGCAGGCCGAGCGCCATCAGCGCGCGCTTGCCGCCGGGCGGCGCGCCCGCCGCCTCGGCGGGGGGACCGGTTCGGGGGCCGGGGGGCGGCGTCGCGGTGGGCATCCCCGCATCGTACGGCCGCCGGGCCCGCGCCGGCGCTCGGCGGCGCGTGACGGACGTCGCCATGGACGCGTCGTTATGATGGCCCGATGACGGCCCTCGGCACCCGCCGTGGGCCCGGAGGCACCCTCATGGCAACCATCCACGACCTCGACGAGCTGCGGGCCACCTTCCTGCGGTTCTTCGCGTCCAAGAACCACCTCGTCCATCCGTCCGCCTCGCTGAAGAGCGACGACCCGACGCTGATGTTCAACGTCGCCGGCATGCAGCAGTTCAAGCCCCAGTTCCAGGGGGCGCCCGCCCGCTTCGAGGGCTTCGAGGGCGAGTGGCCGCGCGTCGCGACCGCGCAGAAGTGCATGCGCGCGGGCGGCAAGGACTCCGACATCGAGAACGTCGGTCGCACGCGCCGTCACCACACCTTCTTCGAGATGCTCGGCAACTTCTCCTTCGGCGACTACTTCAAGGCGGAGGCCGCCGCCTGGGCCTGGGAGTTCCTCACCGACCCGGCGTGGCTGGGGCTCGACCCCGATCGCCTGTGGGTCACGGTCTTCGAGGACGACGACGAGGCCTGGGAGATCTGGACGAAGCAGGTCGGCGTGCCCGCCTCTCGCATGTCGCGCTGGGGCGAGGATCAGAACTTCTGGCCCGCCAACGCCGTGAAGGACGGGCGCTCCGGCCCCTGCGGACCCTGCTCCGAGATCTTCTACGACCGCGGCCCCGAGTACGGCAGCCCGGACGAGACGGGGCCGAACACCGGCCGCGGCGACCGCTTCATGGAGATCTGGAACCTGGTGTTCACCCAGTTCGACCTCGAAGACGGCGAGCTGCGCCCGCTGCCGATGAAGAACATCGACACGGGCATGGGCTTCGAGCGCCTCGCGTCGGTCGTGACCGGCGCGACCGACGCCTATGCGACCGAGCTGTTCCAGCCGACGATCCGCCGGCTGGTCGAGGCCTCGGGCGCGCCTTACCGCGACCTCGACAGCGTCCCGCACCGCATCGTCGCCGACCACGTGCGCTCGGTGACGATGTGCATCGCCGACGGCATCCTGCCCGCCAACGACGGCGCCGGCTACGTCATCAAGATGCTCATCCGGCGCGCCGCGCGGCAGTCCTGGCAGATGGGCGTGCGGCGTCCGGTGCTGTTCGAGCTGGTCGCGGGGGTCGCGGAGAGCATGGGTGGTGCGTACCCCAACGTGCGCGACCAGGCCGCGCGCATCGCCGCGATCGTCAAGGCCGAGGAGAGCCAGTTCCTCGAGACCCTCGGGGCCGGGATCGAGCGCGTCAAGGACGTGCTGGACGGCCTCGGTGACGAGGTGCTGCCGGGCGAGGTCGCCTTCGACCTGTGGCAGACCTACGGCTTCCCGCTCGACCTGACGGTCGAGATGGCCGCCGAGCGGGGCGTGGTGGTCGACCGCGAGGGCTACGCCCGAGCGCGCGAGCAGGCGCGCACCGTGTCGCGCGCCGGCGGCGGCAAGGCGACGATGTTCGCCGCCGTCGACGTGCTCGCCGACGCCGCCGCCGCCCACGCCCCGAGCCGCTTCGTCGGCTACGTGGCCGACTCGGCCGACGCGACGGTCGTCGCCCTGGTGACCGAGGCGGGCGCCGCCGAGGCCGCCGGCGAGGGCGACGTCGTGCAGCTCGTGCTCGACGTCACCCCCTGCTACGCGGAGGGCGGCGGCCAGGTGGGCGACGCCGCCAAGGTCGCGTGGGACGGCGGCGCCGCCGTCGTGCAGCAGACCGTCAAGGGCCCCCAGGGCCTCATCGTCCACCGCGCCCAGGTGGCGCGCGGCACGCTGCGCGTGGGCCAGCGGGTGCGGGTCGCCGTCGATCCCGCCCGCCGCGAGACCCGCAAGCACCACACCGCCACCCACCTGCTGCACGCGGCCCTGCGCCGCGTGGTCGGCGACCACGTCGCCCAGGCGGGCTCCCTGGTGGCGCCCGAGCGGCTGCGCTTCGACGTCAGCCACGGCGCCCCGATCACCATCGAGCAGCTGCACGAGGTCGAGACGATGGTCAACGGCTGGGTCCAGGCCGACCTGCCGGTCGCTGCCCGCGTGGTGCCCATCGACGAGGCCCGTGCGGCTGGCGCCATGATGCTGTTCGGCGAGAAGTACGGCGCCGAGGTCCGCATGATCACCATCGGTGAGCCGGTCGCCAGCCCGTCCATCGAGCTGTGCGGCGGCACCCACGTGAGCCGCACCGGGGAGATCGGACCCGTCCTGATCACCGCCGAGGAGGCCGCCTCCGCTGGCGTGCGGCGCATCGAGGCGCTCGCCGGCCGCGCCGCGCTGGCGCACGTCCGGCAACTGCGCGACGCGATCGGCGCCACCGCCCGCGCGCTCGGGGCCAAGCCCGACGAGCTCGAGGGCCGCGTCAACAAGCTGCAGGGCGAGCTCAAGGCGGCGCAGCGCGAGGTCGCCGGCCTGCGCGACAAGCTCGCGGCCGCCCAGGCCCAGGACGCCCAGGAGGTGGCCGACATCGCCGGGCTGCAGGTCGCCAGCCTCGCGCTCGACGGGCTCGATGCCGCCGCGCTGCGCAACGCGGCCGATACCCTGATGCAGCGCAGCGGCGCCGAGCTGGTCGTCGTCGGCAGCGGCACCTTGCTCGTGGTCAAGGCCGCGGAGTCCGCCCGCGCGCGCGGCGCCCAGGCCGGCAAGGTCGTCAAGGCGTTGGCCCAGCGCGGCGGCGGAGGCGGCGGCGGCCGGCCCGACATGGCCCAGGCGGGCGTCAGGGATGCCGCCGGCCTGCAGGAAGCGTTCGCGGCCGTCCCCGAGGTCGTCACCCAGGCGGTGCAGGCCTGAGCGACGCGGCCCGCCCGACGCCTCCGGACGGCGCCCGCGACGCGTCGGGCCGCTCGGTCGCGTTGGCGCTCGACGTCGGCGAGGCGCGCATCGGCCTCGCCCGCGGCGAGGTCGGTGCGCGCTTCGCCTTCGGCCGCGGTGCCCTGCGGCGCAGCGGGCGCCAGGCCGACGACGTCGCCGCGGTCGTGGCCGCGGCCGAGGCCGAGGGGGCGTCGCTGGTGGTCGTCGGCCTCCCCCTGCGGGCCCAGGGCGGCGACTCGCTGCAGACCCAGCGCGTGCGCTCGTTCGCCCAGGCACTGCGGGCCGCCGGGCTGCGCGTCGAACTGCTCGACGAGCGCTTCACCACCGCGCTGGCCCAGCGCCAGATCGCCGCCTCGGGGCTGTCGCGGGGCCGGCGCCAGGAGAAGGGCCGGCTCGACGAGGGCGCGGCCGTGGCCATCCTCGAGACCTATCTGGAGCGGCGGGCGACCGCCGACGCGCGCGAGGAGGGGGCAGCGCCATGACCTCCGAACCCGACCGGCCGGCGCCCGACCGGCCCGCCAGCGACGAGGTCGCGCCCGACCGGCCCGCGGGCGAGCCACCGACCATCGGCCGCCCCGTCGCCGCCGACCCCGACCGGGTGGCGACCCCGCCCACGCCCGCCCCACCCCGCCGCCGCGGCCCCCGGGCGGCCTTCAGCCTCGTCGCGCTCGTGGCGCTTGCGCTGCTGGCGGCCGCGAGCGCCTGGGCGCTGTGGAGCCTCGGGCCGGTCGACGCGGGCGATCCGCGCCCCGTGGCGTTCGAGGTCGCGCCCGGCGCGAGCGCCGGGCGCGTCGCCACCGACCTGGAGGCCGCCGGACTGCTGCGCGACCGCCGCGCCCTGGTGGCCGTGCTGCGCTACCGCGGCGACCAGGGGCGCGTCGGCGAGGGCCTCTACGACCTGCGCCGCGACATGACGGTGCCGCAGATCGCCGACGCGCTGGTGCGCGGCGGCCGCCCTCGCACCGCCCGCTTCGTGCTGCCCGAGGGCATCCGAGCGGACGCCGTGCTGGGGCGAATCGAGGCCGCGGGCTGGGGGCGCGAGGTGGTCGACGACGTGGCCGGGATCCTCGCCGACCCGCCGCCCGAGTGGCGCCCCGCGGGCCTCCCAGACGGCGTCGGGCTCGAGGGCTACCTCTTCCCGGCCACGTACGAGCTGCCACTGCGGTTCGGCGCCGGCGAGATCGTGTCCGCGATGCTCGCGCGCTTCCAGAAGGAGGTCAGCGGCGTCGTGCTCGCGGAGCTCGAGCGCCTCGACCTCGACCTGCACGCCTGGGTGACGCTCGCCAGCATGGTGCAGGCCGAGGCCGCCAACGACGGTGAGATGGGCATCATCGCCGGGGTGTTCCTCAACCGGCTCGATCTGGGCATGCCGCTGCAGTCCGACCCCACCGTCGCCTACGGTCTGGGCAAGGACCTGCCCGAACTCGACCGCCCCGCCGGCGATTTCGAGACCGACCATCCATGGAACACCTACACCCGGCCCGGGCTGCCGGTGACGCCGATCGGCAACCCGGGCGCGGCCGCCCTCGCCGCCGTCCTGACGCCGACGCGCAACGACGACGCCGGACGTCCTTGGCTCTTCTTCCTCCACGGCTTCGACGGCGACGCCCCCGTCTTCCGCCCGAACCTGGACTTCGACGAACACCTGCGCGACGTCGGGCGCTACCTCCGCTGAGGGCCCGTCGCCTTCCCCATGGGGTGCGGTCGATGGCGGTCGGTGAACCGCCGAGTCCAGCGGCCCGGCACTTCGACGGGCGCTCGCTAGCGATCCCGTGACCTTCCCATCGAGACCCTCATCGTGGTCACCTTCGCCTTGCTCATGATTCAGGGGTGCTAGCCTCCCGGAGCATCGTCGTCGACACGCTCAGCTCGAGCGTCCGCCGGCGCCTCGTGTGAACCTCGCGCCTCACCAACGAAGGAGCCCCGCATGCGCCACACCCGTCTCGCCCTCGTCCTCTCCGCCCTCCTGCTGATCGGCGCCGCCAGCGCCCAGAACTGGTTCGGCGTCCGCAGCGGCTACCCGCTCGGCGCCACGCTCCACTACGGCGTGAGCAACGCGCTCTCCCGCGGCGCCGACCTGCGCATCTCGGGCCGCCTCGTCTCGAGTGGCGGGAACGTCTCCTTCGGCGTCGGCGCCGACGCCATGCTGAACGTGTTCGCGGACGGGCCGGTCACGGCCTACGTCGGCGGCGGACCGTCGCTCGAGTTCGGCTCCAACCGCGCCGAGCTCGGCGTCCAGGGCCTGGTGGGCGGCCAGTTCCGCTTCGCCCAGGTCGGCCTCGCGCCGCTCGGGGTCTTCCTCGAGGGGAGCGTCGGCGGATCGATCAGTTTGTCGGGGGGCACGGCCCGCATCCCGACCTTCGGCGCGGCGCTCGGCTTCAACTGGTACTTCTGACGCGCCGGCCCGCTGGCGCCACGGCGCGAGCAACTTCTTCGCTGCTAGGCTGAATGCATGGTTCGGACCCTGCATGGCACCGTGATCGTCGCCTCGGCCGTGGTGGCGTTGCTGCTCACCACCTTCGTCAGCGCTCAGGCGGACGACCGGGCCCTGCACCTGCTCGAGGGGATGCAGCGCGCCGATCCATGGGCCGGCGAGACGATCGAGACGATCGAGATGGTGATGGTGATGGTGTCCCACGGCGCGCCGGCGTTCGAGTCCCGCACGCGCACCGTGGTCGACTACGTCGGGCGCCGCGCCTTGATCGTGAGCGACCTCGGGGACGGCACGGTGACCGTGGTGCGCGTGGTGGACGGCCAGGTCAGCATGAGCGTCGCCGGCGAGGAGATCGCGCTGCCGCCGGGCATGGCCGCGCTGTACGACGCCGTCTTCGATGCACCTGCCACGGACCTCGACCCGGCGGCGAGCGACGCTCGTTACGACGGGATGCGCGCCTACGGCGACCTGGTCGAGGGTGAGCAGGTCACGGTACGCGGCGCGGCGCTGCTGCCCGCGGGCTTCGATGCGAGCATCACCGCATTCGGACCGGAGACGGAGGCGGCGCTCCTCTTCGACGCCGAGGGGCGGCTGATCGCGACCGTGGTCGAGACCGTTGAGGGCAAGCTGCTCGGGTTGGTCGACGACCCCGACGAAACCGCCACCCTTGGCTGGTCCTCGTGGACGGGCTACTGGCTACGCCCCGACGGGCCCGAACTCGCGATGACCGTCCGCTACGAGACGGTGCGGGTCAACGAGCCGATCGCCGACGGCACCTTCTAGCCGCCGCGCCGCTGGGCCAACAGCCAGTCGAACAGCTCGTCGGTCGCGTACGCGTTCGTCCAGGCGTCGTGCGCCACGCCCGGGTAGGTCGTCAGCCGGGCGTCGCCACCGAGGGCTTGGACGGCGGCGACCAGCCGGTGCGAGTCCTCGACCGACACCACCGGATCGTCCTCGCCGTGAAACGCCCACAGCGGCAGCCGCGCCATGCCAGGGGTGACGTAGTAGAAGGTCCACGGGCCGCAGATCGGCACGAGCGCCGCGAAGCGCTCCGGGTAGCTGGCCGCCAGGTGGACGACGCCGGCGCCGCCCAGGCTCAGGCCGGTGAGGGACACGCGGTCGACGTCGATGCCGACGCGCGCCATCACGTCGTCGACCAGCGCCATCACCGCCGGGTACTGCTGCGCCCACACCTGCCCGTCTGGGCACTGCGGCGACAAGACCACCGCCGGCAACTCGAACCCGTCGTCGAGCCGCTTCGGCAGCCCCTGGCGGCGCACCCGCTCCAGGTCGTCGCCGCGCTCGCCCGAGCCGTGCAGGAAGACGATCAGCGGCCAGTCGCTGCGCGCCTCGACGCCCTCCGGCAGATGCAGCAGGTAGGGGAGCCGGACGGGCGTGACGAGCTCGGTCTCGAAGGTGTGCGCGACCTGGGTCATGGTCCCAACGTACACGGGTGACGCGGGACATCGGTCCGCGCGCCTGGGGCCCGCGGCGGCGAACCCGCCGCGGGCCCTGAGGCCACGATCAGGCGCCGTCGTCGTCCTCGACCTCAAGGGCGGGGAGCCGCAGGGTGAAGGTCGTGTCGCCCGGACGGCTCTCGAGCGTCAGGTCGGAGCCGTGGGCACGCGCGACCTGACGTGCGATCGCCAGGCCCAGCCCCGCGCCGCCGCCCCCCGTGGTCCAGAACTTCTCGAACACCGCCGCCTGCAGCTCGGGCGGCACCCCGGGCCCGACGTCGTGGACCTCGACCACCACCGCGCCGTCCACGGCGCGCGCGCGCAGCGTGACGCCGCCCGGACCCGCGGCGCGCAGCGCGTTGGCCACCAGGTTGCGCACCAGCTGCCGCAGCCGCTCGGGATCGCCCAGCACGGTCACGCCGGGCTCGCCCTCCACCGCCACCCCGGGGAACTCCTCCGCCACCGGGCGCAGGACGTCGCTCACGGGGTCCACGAGGAAGGGGTCGACCTCGGGCACCGCGTCGCCGCGCGAGAGCTGGAGCAGGTCGCCCACCAGCCGACCCATCCCGCGGGCGACGCGCTGTGCGTCGCCCAGCTCGCGGCGGACCTCGGGATCGGCCTTGCGCGCGGCCCGCTCGAGAAAACCCTGCAGCGACGTCAGCGGCGTGCGCAGCTCGTGCGACGTCTCGGCCAGGAAGGCGCGCTGGGCATCCAGTGCGTCGCGCAGGCGGCCGATGAGACCGTTGAGCACCTCGGTCAGGCGCCCGACCTCGTCGCGCGGCCCGAGGTCGGGGATCGGCTCGAGGTGGTCGGGACCCAGCCGCTGGGCCGCACGCGCCAGCCGGCGGATCGGCCGCACGATCTCGAGCGCGACCGCCGAGCCCACCAGCGCGGAGAGCACGACCAGCGCGGCCGTCGCCCAACCGAGCGCCTGGGCGAGCCGCGCGAGGGATTCGCCGATGAAGGCCGTGTCGCCGATCACGGCGACGACGCCGAACTCGAAGGGCCGCAGCGCCACCTGGACGGGGCGGCCGGCGAGCTGGCCGCGCCACGCGCGCGGCAGGTCGCGGGCGCCGACCAGCGCCTCGTGGGGCACGGACGCGTCGGGCACCGCGAAGCGCGGCTCGCTGGCGACGAGCAGTTCGCCCAGGGGGTCGTAGAGCTGGACGATCACGCCCCCGGTCGGCCCCGCGAGCTGGTCGCGGGCGCTGCCGGCGGCGCCCGCACGGTACAGGTCGGCCACCCGAGCGGCGTCGGTGTCCAACGCCCCCTGCAGCGTGCCGCGCAGGCTCTCGCGCACGACCGCGAAGGCCGTCAGCGAGGCGATGGCGGCGAGCAGGCCGATGGCGAGGCTGGCGAGCACCGCGCCGCGCCAGGCGAGCGGCCACGAGCGGCGCGTGCCCGCGCCCCGCAGGGAGCGCGCGTGCGCTCGGCGCTCGCGAGCGGGGACGGGGCCGGCGCCCGCCACGGTGTCAGCCCTTGAGCGCGTAGCCGACCCCGCGCACGGTGCGGATCACCCCGTACCCACCGGCATCGCGCAGCTTGCCGCGGATGTTGGCGACGTGCACGTCGACGACGTTCGAGGCTGGCGGCAGGTCCTCGCCCCACACGTTCCGTTCGATCTCGGCGCGGCCGTACACGCGCCCGGGCTGCGCCGCCATGAACGCGAGCAGCGCGAACTCGCGCGGCGAGAGGCGCACCTCCACGCCGGTCCACCAGACCTGGCGCCGAACGGGATCGATCGTGAGGTCGCCGATCTCCTTGGGGGCACCCACGTGCTGCTTGCGCAGCTGCACCCCCACGCGGGCGAGCAGCTCCTCGACGTGGAACGGCTTGACCAGGTAGTCGTCCGCGCCTGCGTTGAGCAGTTCGACCTTGGAGGCGACGTCGTCGCGGGCCGTGAGGATGAGGATCGGCGTCACGTCGTGGCGGCGCACGCGGCGTGCGATCTCGGCGCCCGAGAGGTCGGGAAGGCCCAGGTCGAGCACGATGAGGTCGGGTTGCAGCTCGCGGATGGCGGTCAGGCCGCGAACGCCGCCGTCGAACGCGTGCACCTCGTAGCCGGCCTCGCTCAGCTCGAGCGTCAGCAGGCGGGCGATGTCGAGGTCGTCCTCGACGATGACGATGCGTTGGGGCACGGCGCTCACCTCCGCGTGACGAGCAAGAGGGCGATGTCGCGCTCCTCGGCCAGCCAGCCCCGCAGCGAGACGGGCTCCTCGTGATCGGCGAAGCGCACCCACACGTCGGCGCGGTCGTCAGCCACGCGGCCGAACAGCGCCCTCGCCGGGGAGAGAGCCTCGGCCACCTGCTCCGCGCTGGCGTCCGGTGGGAAGACGAGCAGCCGCAGTTCCGTGCCGGCGTCCAGCGGCAGGTCGACGATCAGCTGACGGTCGTCGGTGACGCGTCCACTCGAGTAGACCGTCAGGAGGTCGGGCGACACCAACCGCAACTCCGTGCCGACCGGAAAGGCCGGAAGCAGCGAGGCCGCCTGGCCCAGCAGGAACCAGAACAGCAGGCCCGACATGCCGTCATGCTACCAACGTCGCCCCCGAGCCAGCCGACCCCTGGGGGGAAGAGGTTCACAATCTCTTCATGACGCAGAAGAACCGGGTAGGATGGCTCCGACCATGACGCATACCAACGCGCCCCACGAGCCCCCCATCGTCGCTCGACGCCGCGGCCGGCTCGGCCGCAGGTCGGCGGCCGCGCTGGTCGTCGTGCTGCTGGCGTCGATCGCGTGGGCCCAGGTGTTCTCGTCCGAGCGCTACTACCAGGAGTGCCTCGGCTTCGAGGCCGGCGGCGACCTCACCACCGCTCGCCAGAGCTGCCTCTCCGCGCTCGAGGTCGACGACCGCAGGACCGACGTGCAGCTGGCCCTCGGCCGCATCGAGTTCGCGCTGGGCGAGCTCGGCTCGGCGGAGAGCCGCCTGATGCGCGTGCGGCCGCAGCTCGAGGGCGCGGAGGTCGACGTCCTGCTCGCCGAGATCCTCGTGGCCGGCGACCGTGCCGACGAGGCGCGGAGCTTCGTGAGCTCGGCCCGCTCGAAGCTGCAGCAGCGCCCCGACCTGCGACTGACGGCCCGCCTCGCCTTCCTCGAGGGACGCATCGCCGAGGCGGACGGTGAGATGAACGCGGCGCTGGCCGGCTACCAGCGGGCGATCGACGCCAACGGCATCGAGCTCGAGTACCGGCTCGCCGACGCCACGCTGCGCTGGCGCACCGGGGACCTCGAAGGTGCGGCCCGACAACTCCGCGACTACGAGATCGTCACCGGCGACGTCCGCTCCCCAGAGGTCAAGGCGCTCCTCGGTCGCATCGCCTGGGCTCAGGGCCGCGCCGACGACGCGGTCGGCAACATCGAGACGGCGCTGGCGCTGCGCGACCTGCGCGACAGCTCGGGACAAGCGGCGGACCTCCAGGTGTTGTCGATCCTCTACTACGGGCAGGGCGACCTGCAGCGCGGCGGCCTGGCCCTGCGCGAGGCCACCCTGCGCGGCAACCTGCTCACCGCGTTCGGCGGCAACACCGTGCTGTGGATGCTGGCGCTGTTCGTGCTGCTGGCGCTGCACCTGATCGGCGAGTCGCGGCGCAACGACGAGGTCACCCCACAGGAGGAAGGCCCCAAGCGCTGGACGGTCGGCGCGGCCTACGGCGTCTTCTTCGCCGCGGCGCTCATGGGCCTGGCCAGCGCGGTGATCTTCGGCGTCGTCGTCTACGGCAACCTCCTCGCCCTGCTCACGCCCCACCAGCAGCACGAGGCGCGGGCCGTGTACCTGATCATGTTCGCCGTCGTGGCCTCGCTGCTGGCGTGGCAACGGACGCGGGCGCTGGGTTGGAACGCCGGGCAGCGCCTGGCCGGCAACGCGGATGGTATCGCCGCCGGCATCGTGGTCGGGGCCCTCGTCTACGCCGTCATGCTCGGCTACCTGATCTACGTCCCGCGCGGTGGCTGGGCGGGGCCGTTCTTCCTCGACCTGGCATGGCCGACACCGATGCGCTTCGCGGCGTTGGCGGTGGTGCCGATCGCCGAGTTCTACTTCCGCGGCTTCCTGCGGCCCACGATCGAGGAGCGCTACGGCGCAGGCCTCAGCGTCGCGATCATGGCGCTGGTGTGGGCCCTGGCCTTCGCCACCCCGATGGCCGCGCTCGTGCCGATCGGCCTCGCCCTCGCCGAGATCGACCGCCGACGCCCCAACGGCCTCACGGCCGTGGTCGCGCTGTGGATCGCCTGGATCGGCCTGGGCGTCACGGTGTTGATCGCGCCCTACGTCCGCGGCCTGTTCCTCTGAGCCGCGCATGGCCGCCCCGCCCGACTGGCTCACGCGACCGCTCCGGGTGCTCAACGTGGGCCGGCGCGGCTACGCGCCGCTGACCTGGCGCGACGACCTCGGACTCGTCGGGCTCGCCTTCCTCGACGCTTCCTTGGCGCGGCGGCACCTGGACCGCGTCCTGCGCGCCGCCCCGCCGGCAAGCGGCGGCCAGGCGCGCAGGCCGGCGCCGGCGCTGCTCACGCTCGCCGCCGACGACCTGCGCGCACGCGAGGAGTGGCTGCGGGCGGTGCTCGACGCCGGCGCCGCCCGCATCGCGTTCGATCCGCCCGTGAGCGCGCCGCTCCACGGCGAACTCGCGGCCGCCCTTTTGGCCGAGGTGACGAGCTACAAGCGCGGTCTCGCCTGCCTGTGATGCCTGGCGCGGCGCGCGGCCGCGCTGTCGTTCGCGGCCGCGTTCTCGCGCGCGGCCTTCCGGTCGCGGGCGGCATCCGCCCGCGCGCTCGCCCGCAGCCACGCCAGCGGGTACCGTCGGCCGCGCCAATCGACGTGCCCCGTGACGAGCGCCCGCCCGGCGGATCGCAGCAGCGCCACCACCAGCAGCGTCACGGTCAACGGATGCGCCAGGCCGAGCCACCCCGAGTGGCGCGCCCAGCGCCCGTGCACCGCGTACACCCCCAACACGATGCCGACGACGCCCCACGCGGGCAGGCGGGCGGCCTCGGGGCCGACCAGCGCCAGGGCGAACGGCGCCACGTGCGTCGCCAGGAGCCCGATCACGGCCAACGCCAGCAGGCCCGGGCGGTAACCCACGCCGGAGAAGGCGTTCTTCTCGAGGCCGCGCAGCGCCGCGCGCAGCGAGGGGTACCAATCGACCTCCACCAGGTCCGGGGCGAACGTCACCCACGAGCGACCCCCCGCCGCCTTGACGGTCTGCGCCAGCGCGAGATCGTCGTCCGGGCGGGCCCGCACGGCCTCGAGACCACCGGCGCGCTCCAGCGCGCCGCGCCGGTACAGACCGAAGGCGCCGACGCCCAACGTCCGCGGCGAACGCGGGTCCGGCGCCTCCCAGGGCCGTACCAGGACCGTCAGCAGCAGCGCGAAGCCGACCACGAAGGCCCGCAGCAGCCAGCCTCCCGCGAGGAAACGCGGCAGCAACGCGACGTGGTCCGCCCCCCACCGCTCGGCGGCGCGCAGCGCGACCGACACGGCCCGCGGGTGTAGCCGAACGTCGGCGTCCGTGAGCACCACCCACGGCGCCCGCGTGGCGCGGACGCCCATGTCCTGGGCATGAACCTTGCCCAGCCAGCCCTCCGGGAGCCGATCGACGCGCAGCAGCCGGGCTCGCGGGTCGCCCGCCAGCGCCCCACGCAGGAGGTCGCCGGTGGCGTCCGACGAGCGGTCGTCGACCACCACGATCTCGAGGCGGCGCAGGTCGAGCGACCGCCAACTGCGGGCGGCGGCCACCAGCGCCGCCGCGGCCCCCGGCGTCCCCGCCTCGTCGCGGGCGGCGACGACCAAGGCGACGACGGGCCCGTCGGCGCGACCGGGCGCCGGCGCACCCGCGGGCGCGGTCGCGTCGTCCGCGTCGTCGGGCCCGAGCCACGGCACGCGACGCATGCCCCACCACCACAGCGGCGGCAGGACGGCCCAGGCCAGCAACGAGAGCCACGCCAGGCCGATCCACCACGCTTCCACGCCGAAGGTTAGCGCGGCGGGCGCGCGGGCACCGTGAGCCCCGCGCCAGAGGCCAGCCGCGCGTCCGTCCAGCGGCGCTCTGGTAGCGTGGTCGAGAACCATGGGCCACCCCCAAGACGCCGCCGCTCTCGCCCGCCTGGGCCTCCTCCCCCGCGCGCTGCACGACGTCGGCGAGCCCGACCTCACCGTCGAGCTCCTCGGACGGCTGTGGCCGTCGCCGGTGCTGCGTCGCGCCGCCGCCGCCGGGGCGGACCTCGGCAGTGCGCTGGCGCTCGTCGACGCGGCCTCGCTGCAGGGGCCCCACCCGACCCGGGTGCCGATCGTCGCCGCCGGGCGCATGGGCGAGCTGATGCCCGAGGTGCGCCGGCTGGCGGCCTGGGACGCCCCCGCGTTGGCCCTCGACCTGACGACGTTGGCCGACACCCCGCCGTTCGGTCCGCAGGCCTGGCACCCGCGCTCGCGCGACGACCTCGCCGAGGTGGTGGCCGCCGCGGGCCGGCCCGTCTGGCTCATCGGCATCGCGTCCGCCGACGACGCCGCGGTGGCCGCCGACGCCGGCATCGACGCGATCGTCGTCGACGGCGTCCTGGGCCGCCACCTGGGCGGGCCGGCGACGGCGGAGTTGCTGCCGGAGGTCGTCGACGCCGTGGCCGGCATGCTGCGTGTGCTCGCCGGCGGCGGGATCGCCGGCGGCGTCGACGCTCTTCGTCTCCTTGCCCTGGGCGCCGACGCGGTGGTCGTGGGCGGCGAGCGACCGACGGCGGCGCTCGAGGAGGAGCTCAGGTACGCGATGCGCCTCACTGGCTGCGCGAGCCTCGCGGACGTCGGCTACGACATCGTGTTCGCGCCGCTGTTCGACGAGCCATGATCGCCTTCGTCGAGGGCGTCGTGACCGAGGTGGGCAGCGACCGCGTGGTGCTGCAGGCGGGCGCCTTCGGCGTCGAGGTGCTGGCCACGGCGAAGGCCCTGGCGGCCTGCCGCCCGGGCGCGACCGTCCGGCTCGCCACCCACCTGGTGGTCCGCGAGGACGGCTGGGCCCTCTACGGCTTCGCGGATGCCGACGGCCGCGCGCTGTTCCAGCAACTCCTCGGCGTGGGCGGCGTCGGGCCGAAGCTGGCGCTCGGCCTGCTGACCGCGCTGACGCCGCAGCAGGTGGCGTTGGCGGTCGCCACGGGCGACGCGGCGCTGCTGGCGACCGCGCCTGGTGTCGGCAAGCGCACCGCCGAGCGCCTGGTGGTCGAGCTCAAGGGGAAGCTGCCCGAGGCGCTCGAGGGGACCGGCGCGCCGCGCACGGCCCAGGCCTCGCCGGCCGCCGAGGACGCCGTGGAGGCGCTGATCGCCCTGGGCTACCGGGAGTCGACCGTGCGCGCCGCGATCGCCGACCTCTCGTCGAAGGACCCCGACGCGAGCCCCGAGACCCTGATCCGCAAGGCACTGTCTCGCCTCAGGTGAGACAGTGCCCGCGCTGTCTCGCCTCAGGTGAGACAGTGCCCGCGCTGTCTCGCCTCAGGTGAGTTCGCTCAGGCGCTGAGTGCCTCCTCGGGCGCCACCCAGGGTAGGCCGAAGGCCTCGCCGACGCCGCGATGGGTCACGCGGCCTCGGTAGGTGTTGAGCCCGCGCGCCAGCACCCGATCGTTGCGCATCGCGTTCAGGGGATCGACGGCCAGCTCCAGCGCGTACGGCAGCGTCAGGTTCGACAGCGCCAGCGTGCTGGTGTTGGGCACGGCGCCCGGCATGTTCGCGACGCCGTAGTGCACGATCCCGTCGACGATGTAGGTGGGCGCGTCGTGGGTGGTCGGGCGGATCGTCTCGACGCAACCGCCCTGGTCGACCGCGACGTCGACGATGACGCTGCCGGGCCGCATGCTGCCGAGCATGGCGCGCGTGACGAGGTGCGGCGCGCGGGCGCCGACGATCAAGACGGCGCCGATCACGAGGTCGGCCTGCGCCACCGCCTCGGCGATCGTGCCCGGGTGGCTCATCAGCGTCTGGATGCTTCCGCCGAAGATGTCGTCGAGGTACTGCAGGCGCTCGTGGTCGACGTCGAGGAGCGTGACGTGGGCGCCGAGGCCGATCGCCATCTTGGCCGCGTTGGTGCCGACCGCTCCCCCGCCGAGGATGACGACCTGGCCGGCGGCCACGCCCGGAACCCCGCCGAGCAGCACGCCGCGGCCGCCGAGGAAGCGGCTGAGGTAGTGGGCGCCCACCTGCGTCGCCATGCGCCCGGCTACCTCGCTCATCGGCGTCAGCAGCGGCAGGCCGCCGCGATCGAACTGCACCGTCTCGTAGGCCACCGCGGTCGTGCCGGCGGCCAGGAGGGCCTCGGTCAGCGGCCGGTCGGCCGCCAGATGCAGGTACGTGAACAGGACCAGGTCGTCGCGCAGGAAGCCGTACTCCGCCGGCGTCGGCTCCTTGACCTTGAGCACCATCGGCGCCGCCCAGGCCTCGGCGGCGGACGCCACGATCTCGGCACCGGCCGCGCGGTAGGCCGCGTCGTCGAAGCCGCTGCCGGCACCCGCGCCGGTCTCGACCCGGACGGTGTGGCCGGCATGGACCAGCGCCTGGACGGCCACCGGCGGCGCGGCGACGCGGTACTCGTGGCTCTTGGTCTCCTTGGGGATGCCGATGGTCATGGCAGACTCCTACGGCGACGCTGCGCCGATGCGTGAACGGCGGTCGATCCCGATGATGCCGTGCACCGAGTCTACCGCCCACCCCCACCCGCTCGTCAGGCGGCGCCTGTCCCTACCGCGACGCGTCGTATGCACGCCAACCGGGCCCGTGTGCGCCTCAGGCGCCCTCGCGCCATACCCGTAGGGGCCGCGCGCGCCCCGCGTCCGCCTCGGCCACCGCCACCAGCCGCCCGTCGGGATCGACGACGGCGGCGCGGCCCTCGAAGGTCGCCGCGACGCGCTGGCCGTCGCGGAGCCGCGCGGCGGTCGCGGCGTCGAGCGCGACGGTGGGAAGCCCGAGCAGAGCCACGGGGTCGAGCGGCGCGGCGTCAGGCAGAGCCTCGAGCGGCACCGCCGCCTCGATCCCGACGGTGCCTGCGCGCGTGCGGCGCAGCCCGCCGAGGTGCGCGGGCACGCCCAGCGCGGCGCCGAGATCGCGGGCGAAGGCGCGCACGTAGGTGCCGGAGCGCACGTCGAGCGCGACCACGGCCGTCGGCGCGTGGGGGTCGAGCGGCGGCGGCAGCGGGGCCGGCATCGACGGATCGGGAAGCCAGCCGGCCCCGTCCCGCCGCCAGCCCCGGGGCACCGTGTCCCCCGGCCCGAAGGCGAGCAACTGCAGGCGACGGTAGCCCGCCGGTCGCGGCGGCAGGTCGAGCGCCTCGCCTCGCCTGGCCGCCTCGTAGCCCTTGATCCCGCCCTGCTTGATCGCCGCGTAGGCCGGCGGCAGCTGCATCGTCAGCGACAGGAACGGCATCAGCGCGGCCGCCACGGCCGCCTCGCTCAGCGCGCCGGCGTCGCCGCGCTCGACGACCGGTCCCTCCGCGTCGAGCGTGGGGGTCCCCAGGCCGAACACCACCCAGGCGAGGTACGCCTTGTCGGAGCCCGTCAGGTAGGGCGACAGCTTGGTCGCCTCGTCCGCCAGCAGCAGCAGCACGCCCGTCGCGAGCGGATCGAGGGTGCCGCCGTGCCCGACCCTGCGGGTGCCGAGCAAGCGTCGACCGCGCGCCACGACGTCGTGCGAGGTCAGGCCGAGCGGCTTGTCGATGGCGAAGGCGGGCATCGCGGCAGCGTAGCAGGCGCGCGGGGGGGCCGAACGGGAGGGGGCCGCCGGATGGCGCGCGGCCCGCCTGCCGGTAGGCGGCCGGCGCCAACGCGGGCCTGCCGTCCCGCGCCGCCCGCCTAAGCTGCGTTAGGCTGGTGGGATGATCGAGGTCCAAGGACTCACCAAGCGCTTCGACGAACTGGTCGCGGTCGACGACGTCTCCTTCGGCGTCGACGCCGGCCAGGTGTTCGGTCTGCTCGGGCCGAACGGCGCCGGTAAGACGACCACCCTGCGGGTGCTGGCGACGCTGCTGCGGGCGGACGACGGGCGGGCGACGATCGCCGGTCACGACGTCCAGCGCGAGCCGGAGGCCGTGCGCCGCGCGATCGGCGTGGTCAACGGCGGCATGGGACTCTACGACCGCCTCACGGGCCGCGAGGTGCTGCACTACTTCGGCGAGCTCTACGGCATGCGTCGCGCCGCGATCGAGCGCCGCGTCGAGGAGCTCGACGGCCTGCTCGACCTCGCCGGCACGCTGGACAAGCGCACGGGCGCGTTCTCCACCGGGATGAAGCAGAAGATCGTCGTCGCGCGCGCCGTGCTGCACGACCCTCAGGTGCTCTTCTTCGACGAGGCGACCAGCGGCCTGGACGTGATGGCGCGGCGGGCGGTGCTCGACTTCTCCCGCCGCTACCCGGGCGAGACGCGGGCGGTCGTGTGGTCGACGCACGTGATGAGCGAGGTCGAGGAGCTGTGCGACCGCGTCGCGGTGCTGTACCGCGGCCGGGTCGTCGCCGACGACACGGTCGCGGGCCTGAAGGAGGCGGCGGACGCGCCCGACCTCGAGCAGGCCTTCTTCACGCTGGTGCGCCGCAGCGGGCTGGCCCAGGGGCAGGAGGTGGCCGCATGAGGTGGTCGTTCGTCAGGCGCATCGCCGCCAAGGAGATCCTCTCGACGCTGCGCGACCACCGCGCGATCGTGTCGAACCTGATCATCCCGCTGCTGCTGCTGCCGGTGATCATGCTGGGGCTGCCGCTGCTGCTCGGCGGCCTCTTCCAGCGCGAGGCGACCACCGTCACGGAGCTCGCCGTGCAGGGCGTCGAGCACCTGCCGAGCGACCTGGCCGCGGCGATCGAGGCGCAGGCGGCCGTGCTGGTCGCCGTCGACGACGCCGAGGCGGCGGTGCGGGGCGACGACTACCCCGCGGGGTTGATCGTCGCCCCGGGGTTCGAGGACGCGATCGTCGCGGGCGGCAGCGCCGAGGTCGTCATCGTCGTCAAGGAGGCCAACCTGCGCGCCGAGCTCAACGCCGGCAAGCTGCGGTCCGCCGTCGACGCGTACCGCCGCGGCGTGGTGGCCGAGCGGCTGGTGGACGCCGGCATCGACCCCGCGGTGCTCGAGCCGGTGGCCGTCGTGACCCGCGACGCGTCGACCGAGGCGGAGCGCTCCAGCGGGCAGCTGGCGTGGCTGATCCCGTTCTTCATCGCCATCTGGACGCTGACCGGCGGCCAGATGACCGCGATCGACGCCACCGCCGGCGAGAAGGAGCGCGGCACGCTCGAGGTGCTGCTGGTGACGCCGGTGCGGCGCGGCGAGGTCGTGTTCGGCAAGTTCCTCGCGGTGGTGACGTTCGGGCTGAGCGCCGCCATCATGGCGATCGTCGGGTTCGTGCTGGGCGGGACGGTGCTGCGACGGCTGTTCCTGCCGCTGATCGGCGAGCAGGGCGGCGAGATGGCGGCGATGATGGGCGGCAGCCTGACGATCACCCCCACGACGATCGCCCTGCTGGTGATCTCGAGCGTGCTGATGGCCGCCGTGGTCGCCGCCCTGCTGATGTCGGTGACGCTGTTCGCGCGCTCCTTCAAGGAGGCCCAGACGTACGTCGCCCCGATGTCGTTCCTGCTGATCGTGCCGGCGATCGCCCTGCAGTTCAAGGACCTGATCGGCACCGGTGCGTTCGCCTACTGGATCCCCGTGTACAACGTCATGATCCTGATGGACGACGCCGTCAAGGGCACGGCGCGCCTCTCTCCGATCCTCACCACCTGGGGCGTGATGGCGGCGCTGATCGCGGCGCTGCTGGCGTTCGCGTACCTCAACTTCAAGCGCGAGGACGTGCTGTTCCGCACGTGACCGCGCGCCCCGGCGCGGCGCGCGCCACGGCGCCTGGCTAGTCCCGCTCCCCCGACTCGCCGCCCGTCGTCGACTGGCGGTAGGGGGTATCGACGGCGCCCTCGCTCGGCAGCCGGCCGTAGAGTTCGGCCATCTCGCGCAGCTGCGGGGCCAGCCAGAAGGGCAGCGCCTCCCACGTGAAGCGCCAGCCCCAGTTGCCCGAGGGCGCGCCGGGCGTGTTCATGCGCGCCTCGGAGCCGAGCCCCAAGAGGTCCTGCAGCGGCGCGATCGCCGTCTCGGCCACCGAGCTCTGGGCGGCCCGCCACAGGTCCCAGGCGACGTTGGCCGCGTCGCGCGCGAGATAGCGGCGGAGGAAGTCGCGCTCGCGCTCCGGCGCCTGCGCGTACCAGCCGACGGTGGTGTCGTTGTCGTGCGTGCCCGTGTAGACCACGGCGTTGGCCTGGTAGTTGTGCGGCAGGTACGGGTCGGCGGCGTCGGCCGCGAAGGCGAACTGCAGCACCTTCATGCCGGGGAGCGCGTTGTCGTCGCGCAGCTTCTCGACGCCGGCGGTGATGACGCCGAGGTCCTCGGCGACGATCGGCAGGTCGCCGCCCTCGCCGCCCAGGGCGCCCCGCAGCGCGTCGAACAGCGGCTGCCCGGGGCCCTGGACCCAGCGGCCCTTCACCGCCGTGGGCTCCTCGGCCGGGATCTCCCAGTAGGCCTCGAAGCCGCGGAAGTGGTCGATGCGCAGCTCGTCGACGAGCTCCAGCGTCCGCCGCACGCGGGCGATCCACCAGGCGAAGTCGTTCTTCGCGTGTCGGCTCCAGCGGTAGAGCGGGTTGCCCCAGCGCTGGCCGGTCGCGGAGAAGTAGTCCGGCGGCACGCCGGCGATGACGGTCGGGTTGCCGTCGTCGTCGAGGTGGAACAGGTCCTGGTCCGCCCAGGTGTCGGCCGAGTCGAAGGCGACGAAGATCGGCACGTCGCCGAGGATGACGATCCCGCGTTCGGCGGCGCCCGCGCGCACGTCGCCCCACTGGCGGTCGAACCACCACTGCCACAGCATGTGGCGCTCGATCGCCTCCGCGTGCGTGTCGCGCGCCGCCGCCAGCGCCTTCTTCTTGCGTTGGCGCAGCGGGGCGTCCCATTCGACCCACGAACGGCCCCCGTGCGCCTCCTTGAGGGCCATGAACAGCGAGAAGTCGTCGAGCCACGCGCCCGCGCGCTCGCGGAAGGCGGCGAACTGGGCGCGCTCGTCCTCGCCCGCCCACGAGCGCCACGCATCGGCAGCCGAACGCAGCGCCTGCAGCCGGAACTCGATGACCGGACCGAAGTCGACGCGGCCGTCGCCGAAGTCGCCGCCGACGAGGTCCTCCGCCTTCAGCCAGCCCTCGGCATGCAGACGCTCGAGGCTGATGAGGAAGGGGTTGCCGGCGAACGAGGAGAAGCTCTGGTAGGGGCTGTCGCCGTAGCCGGTCGGGCCGAGCGGCAGCACCTGCCAGACGCGCTGACCGGACTCCGCTAGCCAATCCAACCAGCGGAAGGCATGCGGGCCGAGCTCGCCGAGGCCGTACGGCCCCGGGAGGGAGGTGGGATGGAGCAGGACGCCAGAGCGGCGGGGGACGGGCATGGCGACCTCCAGGTCAACCTTTCTCGAACGGCTTGCCGATGGCCTTGGGCGGGATGGCACGGCCGACGAAACCCGCCAGCACCAGCATGGTGAGGATGAACGGCAGGCTCTGGACGACGGTCGGCGGCAGCAGCTGCCCGCCGCCCAGCTGTGTCTCGAGCGCCTGGAAGGCCCCGAACAGCAGCGTCGCGCCCAGGACCCCCAGCGGATGCCACTTGCCGAAGATCAGCGCCGCCAGCGCGATGAAGCCGCGGCCGCCGGACATCTCGGTGATGAACTGGTTGAAGCCGCCGATGGAGAGGTAGGCGCCGCCGAGGCCCGCGAGCACGCCCGAGAGCATGACCCCGGCGTAGCGCATGCGGGTGACCGAGACGCCGACGCTGTCGGCGGCCTCGGGGTGCTCGCCCACCGCCCGCAGGCGCAGGCCGAAGGGCGTGCGGAACAGCACGTACCAGGTGATCGGCACGAGCAGGAACGCGAGGTAGACCAGCGGGCTGAACTGGAACGCGCCCTCGCCCCAGCGGGGCAGGCGGTTGGTGATCGTCGCAGAGGTCGCCGAGTTGCCGAACAGGCCGGTGAGGATCACCGCGGGCACGCCGATCGCCATCAGGTTGATCGCGACGCCGGAGATGATCTGGTCGGCCTTGTAGCGGATCGACACCACCGCGTGGATCCAGCCGACGCCGGCGCCGACGAGCATCGCAGCCAGCACCCCGATCCAGGGCGCGTACCAGACCGAGGCGCCGGGCGTCTGGCTGATCACGGGCAGTTCGACGAAGTAGGTCACCAGCGCCGCGGCGAGCGCGCCGAAGATGATGATCCCCTCGAGGGCGATGTTCACCACCCCGGACCGCTCGGAGAACATGCCGCCCAGGGCGGCGAAGAGCAGCGGCGCGGTGGCGCGCAGCGCCGACCCGAGGAGTGCCAGCAGGACGACGGTGTCCATCAGCGGTCCCCCTCGGTCGCAGCGACCTTCGGCGCGACCACCGGAACGTCGCCGCCCGGCGTCCCGCCGGCAGGCTCCTCCGGCAGGTCACCGAGGGCCTGTGCGCGCCGCAGCGGGTTGGTGAGCCGCTCGGGCAGGAAGCCCTTGGCCGCGATGAACAGCACGACCAGCGCGAGCACCATCGACACGACGTCGCGCGTCAGATCGGTGAAAGCGATGTTCATCGCCGAGCCGCCGTTCTTGAGCACCCCGAAGAGGAAGGCAGCGAGCACGGTGCCGACCGGGTGGTTGGCGCCCAGGAGCGCCACCGCGATGCCGTCGAAGCCGTCGCCGGTGGGGAGCGACTGACGCAGCCCGTAGTCCTCCAGCGCGCCGCCCAACACGTAGTGCGTCGCCGTGAGCCCGGCCAGGGCGCCGGAGATCGCCAGCGCCATCACCGTGTTGCGCGGGATGTTGGCGCCGCCGTACTCCGCCGCCTTCGGCGCCATGCCCGTCGCCCGCAGCTCGTAGCCGTAGCGGGTGCGGAACAGGAAGACCCACACGAACACCGCCGCCGCGATGGCGATGAGGAACGACGGATTGAGGTTCGTCGGGTCGATCGCCAGCGGTAGCGCCCGCCAGCCGAGGGCGGCGAGCGCGGCGTAGGCGACCGCCCCCACCACCAGCGCCGCCAGGAGCCTGGCCAGGAACCCGCGCCGCCGCACGGCCGCCAGCGCACCGGCGGCGACGAAGGCCAGCACCGCCAGCAGGCCCGCGACCCAGGCGGCGGCGTCGACGGGGACGACGTTGGTTCCCGGCGTCACGGACAGGTCGATGCCGAACATCGCGGGCAGGCGCGGGATGCGGGCCGATTCCGAGATCTCGTACGACTTCGGCTCGGAACCGGGCGCCTTGAAGGGCAGGTTCAGCACCACCGGCTGGTCGCCCGGCCGCGGCTGCGCGACGACCACGGCGCCCACCAGCGCGACCACCGCCACCAGGGCCAGCGTCAGGCGCGGCGAGATGCGCATCACCCGCCGCACGGGCGGCACGAGCAGGCCGACGACCGACGCCGCCACCACCACCGCGATCAGCTGGATCACGCGCACCGCGGAGGCCGCGAAGGTGGGCGAGGACGACAGCATGAACAGCATGAGCGACGCCGCGACGAAGTTGAGGAGGATCGTGTTGATGACCTCGTTGGCGCCGAAGCGCGCCTTGAGGAAGCCCGGGATGGCGCCCCACAACCCGCCGCCCACGGCCGCCGCGAGCACCGCGACGGGCAGCACCAGCCACCGGGGACCCGGCATGTACAGGCCGACGAACATCGCGCCGATCGCGCCCAGCACCATCTGGCCGGGAGCGCCGATGTTGAACAGCCCGGCGCGGAAACCGAAGCCCACCGCCAGGCCGGTGAAGATGAGCGGCGTGGCGAACGACAGTGCGTCGAAGAAGCCCTTGGCCGTGCCGAGCGAACCCGAGAAGAGGATGTAGTAGGCGTGCCACAGGGTGTCGAGGCGGCCCGCCAGGGCCATGAAGGGTCCCTCGATGACGACGTCGCGGCCCACGGGCGTCGGTTGCAGCAGCAGGATCACGACGGCCGCGGCGAGCAGCGCCAGCGCGATCGACACGGCGGGGATCGCGACCGCGGTGAGCACGCGGTCGAGCACGCGGCCCGCGCGCGGCCACACGCGGAGCCCGAACAGCAGCGCGGCCACACCGGCGGCCAGCGTCAGGAAGGCGGCGAAGCCGGGGGCGGAACCGCCGTAGGGCAGCCGCCGGACGACCACGCCGGCCTCGCGCGCCAGCTCGACGCTGACGGTGACCGGGCGCGTCAGGGCCTCCTCGGACAACTGCCGGAGGCGCTCCGCGTCCTGGTTCGCGCGGGGATCGGCGATGTTCGGCGCGATCGCCTCCTGGAAGGCCTGGGCCCGCCTCGTCTCGACGGCCGCGTCGAACTGGGCGAGGCCCCAAGTGGCGGTGCCGATCAGGAGCGCACCGGCCGCGAGCCACGCGCCGTAGCGCGCGCGCCCGGGCAAGGCCGCCGCGCCCGCGACGACCACGAGCCCCGCGACCGAGAGCCACAGCACGGCGCCCTGGCCGGGCACGCTGAGGGGTTCCGTCCGGCCGGTGAAGTCGATCACCCGGTCGGGGAGCAGGATGACGGCCGCCCGCGAACCGGTCTCGCGACTGAAGGCCGCCCACGGGGCGACCCACAACGCGACGAGGGTCACGAGGGCGAAGGCCGCGACCGCGATGCGTTCGCTCATCGCGCCATCCTACATTGGCGCCCGGTCGTCCTCCCCCCACTCGCGCCGGATCTCCCCCACCGCGCGCAGGGCGCCGGCGGCGTGCGCGAAGCGGCCCGCCGGATCCGGCGCCAGCAGGCGCGCCACCAGCTCGTCGGCAGCGGCCAGCGCCGGGTCGAGGCTCGAGGGCCGGACCACGGCGACGGTCGTTCCGGGCGGCGAACGGCGACCGGCAAGCATGGCCTCGAGCATGCCGGCATGGGGCACCTCGCCCGTCAGGGCCGCGTACAGCATGACGCCGGCTGCGTAGAGATCGGACGCCGGCGTCGCCGGCTCGCCTCGGACCTGCTCGGGGCTGAGGTACGCCAGGGTGCCGGCGGCCCGCGGGGCGGTCGCCCGGTCGTCGATGCGGACCGCGAGGTCGAAGTCGATCAGCGTGACGTGCCCGGCGCGATCGACCAGCACGTTCTCAGGCTTCACGTCGCGATGGACCACGCCGAGGTCGTGCAGGTAGGCGAGCGCCGCGAGCAGCTGGGCGAAGGCGGCGAGGTAGCGCCCTCGCGCCGCGCCCCCCGCAACGCCGGGGCTCCCCGCGACGCGCGGGCTCCCCGCATCGCCGGGGGTCCCCGCAACGCCGGGGGTCCCCGCATCGCCGGGGGTCCCCGCATCGCGCAGCAGCAGCCGCCGACCCCAGACCAGCGGCATCCGCACGCCGGGCCACCCGTCGACGTCGATGCGAGCGTCGACGCGCCCGACGTTCGGGTGGCAGAACCCCGCCGCGATGCGGAGCTCGTGATCCGCCCGTGGCTCACTCCCCGGCGGGAGCAGCTTCAGCGCGCCGACGGCGTCGCCGTCGGACACGAGGTAGACCCGGGCGGACGCGCCGCGCCCCACCTCGCGCAGGATCATCTCGCCGCTCGGCAGGCGGTGGCCGATCACGCGGGGCCCCGCCCCCGCCGGGGCGCTCACCGCGGCACCAGCACCCGCGCGCGGCGCAGCGCCGCCAGCGCGGTGCGCTCCGCGTCGGGCGCGGGCGCGGCCGTCCGCGCCGCGCGGCCACTGGCCGGCGACCGCCGGGCTGCGGTCGGCGCCACCGCGTCGACGCCCGCCGGGACCCGCAGGAGCACGTGCCCGAACCCTGCCTGCGCCAGGGCGGAGCGGGTACGGCGCAGGAAGGCCTGCACCGCGGCGCGGTAGGCACGCACCTCCTCGGGACCGACCGTCCGCCGCTCGTCGCTCTCGACGTCGACGACCTCGAAGCGCCCCTCCGGCGGGTGGAGGTCGTCCTCGGAGACGACCTGCAGGAACGCGGCGTCGAGCCCACGCGCCCGCAGGGCCACGAGGGCCGGTCGCCACGGCTGGGGGTCGAACAGGTCGGAGATCACCACGGCCAGCGCCGCGCCACGCACCTTGGGGAGGGCGAGCGCGAAGCTGCGCACCCCCTCGACGGGGCCGGGGCCCCCCGCCACCGGCAGCGACTCCTCCAGCAGCCCCCACGCGCGCGCCAGGCCGACCCTGCCCTGCGCGACCGGGCTCGCGGCGCCGGCCGTCGTGTGGACGCGGGTGATGGCGTCGCGCTGCCCGACGTAGCTGACGAGCTCGGCGACGATCCTCGCGTAGTCGAGCTTCCCCGCCAGGCCCATGCTGGGGCTGACGTCGAGCACGACGTGGACGTCGATCGTCCGCTCCGCCCGGTAGAGGCGCGTCACCAGTCGCCGGCTGCGCGCGTAGGCGCGCCAATCGACGGCGCGCAGCTCGTCGCCCGGCTGGTACGAACGGAAGTCCTGGAACTCGACCGAACTGCCGGTCTCACGGGCGCTGCGGTCGCCACTGGCCGCGCTCATCTCACGCGCCGCGAGCGCGTAGCGGTCCAGGGCTCGGCGCCCGGCGGCGCTGATCACGGCCGCGCCTCCGCGGCGGGGGCGAGGTCCACCATGGCGCCCACCGACCTCGTCAGCCGCGGCCCCGGCGCGGGCCCGGATCGACGCTCTCCACGGCCTCGCTGACGACCTGGTCCGGCTCGATGCCCTCGACCTCGGCCTCGAACGACAGCAGCAACCGGTGGCGCAGCGACGGCAGCGCGGCGCGCCGCAGGTCCTCGAACTCGACGTGCGGTCGCCCGGCCGCCAACGCGTAGCCCTTGGCCGCCAGCACCATCGCCTGCGCGCCGCGCGGGCTCGCCCCGAGGCGCACCATCGGGTGCTCGTGGGTCGCCTCGACCAGCTTCACGACCCACTCGAGCGCGCTGCCGGCGACCGGCACGGCGCGCAGCGTCGCCTGCATGTCGAGGAACGTCTCGCGCGACACCACGTCGCGCGGCACCTCCGCCTCCTCCCCCGTGGTGGCCACGAGGACCTGCCGCAGGGTGTCGGCGTCGGGCCGCGGCACCAGCACCTTGAACAGGAAGCGGTCGAGCTGCGCCTCGGGCAGCGGGTAGGTGCCCTCCATCTCGATCGGGTTCTGGGTCGCGAGCACGACGAACGGATCGGGCAGCTCGTGGCGCACGCCGGCGACGGTCACGGCCCGCTCCTGCATCGCCTCGAGCAGCGCTGACTGCGTCTTGGGGGTGGCGCGGTTGATCTCGTCGGCGAGCAAAACGTTGTGGAAGACCGGCCCGGCCTGGAACTCGAAACGGCGCTCGCGCGCCTCCTCGACGAAGACGGTGCTGCCGGTGACGTCCGCGGGCATGAGGTCGGGCGTGAACTGCACGCGCCCGAAGCTGAGCGCGGTGGCGTCGGCGAAGGCGCGCACCAGGCGCGTCTTGCCCAGGCCCGGGGCGCCCTCCACGAGCACGTGGCCGCGCGCCAGCGCCGCCACCAGCAGGTCCTCGACCAGCGTTCGCTGCCCGAGGATCACCTGCGCCACGGCGTCGCGAAGTCGGCCGAACGGTTCTGCGTAGGCGCTGACGGGATCGTTCTGCATGCGTTCGATGACCTCCAGGGTGGACCCGCAGGGCAGCGTACACTGGTCGCCATGACGGCCACGTCGGTCGGGATCGCACATCCGCCGCCCAGGCTCACCTGGGGCCGCGTCGAACTGCGGCCGCTCACCGCGCTCGACCGCCACGCGTGGCGCCGCCTGCACGCCCACTTTCGCGACCCCGAGATCGCGCACCTCAACGGCACCCCGCCGTCGCGCCTGCCCCTGTGGCTGCTGCGCCGGATGCTGCGCGCCGACGCCGCCCGCCACGACCGCCGCACCTTCGGCATCTTCGACGAGCAAGCCGCCTACATCGGCACGGTCGAGCTCTACGACCTGCGCGGCAGCGAGGCGACGCTCGGCATCATCATCGGCGAACGCAGCCACTGGAGCCGCGGCTACGGCGGCGACGCGATGCGCGCGCTGCTCGCGTATGCCTTCGAGCAGTTGGGGCTGGAGCGCGTTCGGCTGCACACCTTCGGCGACAACGAGCGCGCCCAGGCCGCGTTCCGCAAGGTGGGCTTCGTCGAGCGGCAGCGGCAGACGGGCCAGCGCGGCCGCGTCGACGTGCACATGACGCTCGTGCGGTCCGCCTGGTTCGAACGGCGCGGGGCGCCGATCGCGCCCGATCCGGGTCACGCCTCGCCGGCCTCGGCGAGCGCGGGCGGCGCCGACGCGGGAGGCTAGGCGACCGACTCCTCGCCCTCGAGCACGTCGAGCGCCGCGGGATCGAAGTACGACTTGACGGCGGCCGCCGCCGCCCGGCCGACACCGGGCACCGCCGCGAGCGCCTCCACCGACGCGTCGCGCAGTTGATCGACGGACGAGAAGTGGGCGAGCAGCGCGTCGCGCCGCTTGGGGCCGACGCCCGGCACGTCGTCGAGCAACGAGCGCGTCATCGCCTGGCCGCGGCGCTGGCGGTTGTAGCCCACCGCGGTCCGGTGCGCCTCGTCGCGCGCGTGGATCAGCAGCCTCAGCGCCGGGTGGGCGTTGGGCAGCAGCAGCTCGCGGCCGTCCTCGGTGACGATCGTCTCGACGCGCTTGGCCAACCCCACCAGGGGAACGTCGACGCCCGCGTCCCGCAGCGCGCGCTTGGCCGCGGAGAGCTGCCCCTTGCCGCCGTCGATCAGCAGCAGGTCCGGCGGCGGCAGGCTGTCGGCGAGACGCCCGGTGAAGCGCCGCAGGACGGCCTGATGCATCGAAGCGAAGTCGTCGGGCCGGTCGAGGCCGCGGATGCGCAGCCGCCGGTACTCGCTCTTCTTGGCGCGGCCGCCCTCGAACACGACCAGGCTCGCGACGGTGTGGGTGCCCATGAGGTTGGAGACGTCGAAACCCTCGAGCCGCCACGGCGGCGTGACGAGGCCGAGCGCCGTCTGCAGCTCGCGCACCCCGGGCGCCTCGCCGCGCTTCTCCAACAGCGCCAGTTCCGCCTCGAGCCCGGTGCGGGCGTTGCGCTCGGCCATGCCGATCAGGGCCACCTTGTCGCCCCGCCGCGGGGTGCGCAGCTCGACCTTGCGGCGCGCGCGGCCCGCCAGGAAGGCGGACCAGATGCCCACGTCGAGCTCGCTCTCCGGCAACAGCAGCAACGGGGGCACGTGCGTCGCCATGCCGTAGTACTCCGACAGGAACGGCTCGAGCAGCTCGGCCACGCTGGCGCCCGCAGCGCCGGTCAGGAAGCGCTTGTCGCGCCCCACCACGCGCCCGCGGCGCATCTGGAACAGCTGCACCATGGCGAAGTCCCCGGCCTGGGCGACGCCGAGGAAGTCGAGGTCCTCCCCGCCGGACGACACCACGCTCGACTCGTAGCCCGAGAGTCGCTTGAGCGCCTCGAGCCGGTCGCGGTAGGTGCGCGCCAGCTCGAAGTCCATGCGGCCCGCCGCGGCCCGCATCTCGCTCTCGAGCATCGCGACCGTGTCCTCCACGCGTCCCTCGAGGAAGGTGCGCACCTGCCGCACCACGGCCGCGTAGGCCTCGGGGTCGGCGGCGCCGACGCAGGGCGCGGGGCAACGCCCCATGTGGTGCCGCAGGCAGGGCTTCTTGCGCGCCTGCATCGGCGAGCCGCTGTTCTGCCGCAGCGGGAAGACCGCGCCGACGAGCTCCTGCACGCGCCGCACCACCCCGGGGTTGGGGTACGGCCCGAAGTACTGCGCGCCGTCCTTGAGCACCCGCCGGGTGAACTCCAGGCGCGGGAAGGGCTCGTTCGTGAGCTTGAGGAAGGGGTACGACTTGTCGTCTTTGAGCAGCACGTTGTAGTGCGGCTTGTAGCGCTTGATCAGGTTCGCCTCGAGGATCAGCGCCTCGACCTCGTTCTCGGTCACGATGTACTCGAGCCGCTCGGCGTCGCGGGTGATGAGCCGCGCCTTGGCACCCGCGTGGCGCCCGAAGTACGAGCGCACCCGCGACCGCAGGTCGATCGCCTTGCCGACGTAGATCACCGCGCCGCGGGCGCCGTCCTCGCCGGCCGCCACCCCGTCGCGCACCGGCGCGTGCCACAGGTAGCAGCCGGGCTGCCGCGGGAGGACGGGGAGGTCGGCGGGCTTCACCCCAACAGCGTAAGCGGGGGTGGGGGCGGGGCGTGTGGCGGGGGCTGTCGCACCTGCGGTGCAAACGCCCCCAGCACACGCCCCGCCCCCACCCTTCTGCTGGGTTGCGGCACCGCCTCGGGGGCCGGCGTCAGTTCGACCGCGAACGTCGCCGCCCGCTAGCGAAGGGGTGCCTTCCGATGTGGGTGGGGCGGGGGCCGTGCCGGAGGCGTTGGCACCGAAGGTGGCTCAGCCTCCGGCACGGCCCCCGCCCCACCCGCTCACGCATCCAGCAGCATCGCCTCCGGCTCCTGCAGCAGGTCGATGAGCTGGTTGGTGAAGCGCGCGGCGTCGGCGCCGTCGACCAAGCGGTGGTCGAACGAGAGGCTGAGGTAGAGCATCGGCCGGGCCGCGATCGTGTCGTCGGGAAGCACCACCGGGCGCTTGCGGATGGCGTGCACCCCGAGGATCGCGGCCTCCGGCACGTTGATGATCGGGAAGCTGAACAGGCCGCCGACGCTGCCGATGTTGGTGACGGTGAAGGTGCCGCCGCGGACGTCGTCGGGAGAGAGCTTGCCGTCGCGCGCCTTGGCCGCGAGCCCCTGCAGGTCATCGGCGACGTCGATCAGCGGCTTGCGGTCGACGTCCCGGACCACCGGCACCACCAGGCCGGCGTCGGTGGCGACCGCCATGCCGAGGTTGACGTAGTCGCGCAGGACGACCTCCTGGGTGACGTCGTCGAGCGCG
>JAABTL010000015.1 GCA_011389865.1 Trueperaceae bacterium | reverse complement strand
AGTGAGGAGGAAGCGATGAAGAGGCTGCTGTTCGCCGCCGTCATGGTCGCCGTGGTTGCGATGCTGGGCACCGCGATCGCGCAAGGTGCCATCGGGACGCCGTTCTTCGTGCTGGAAGGTGAGGCCGTCGGCCAGGACTTCGTCGGCTTGGTGCCGGAGGGGTTGCGGATCGACGGTCACACCCGCGGCGTCGTCACCGAGGGCCTGTTCGCCGGTGCGACGACGAGCGGGATCGACTACCTGCTTTTCCGCCACGACGGCGTCGGTGTGATCGATGCGCGCTGGTTGCTGGTGGACGCAGATGGCGCGACCGTCGCCATCACGCTCAAGGGATTCATCGGTGAGCCGTCCCCAGGGTTCCTCGAGGCGTTCCTCGATCCCGAGTTCGAGCCCGCGGACGTCGACATCCCGTCGCACGGGGCGGCGTGGTTCCAGACGATGGCCCCGCAGTACGCCTTCCTGAACCACACCGTTGTTGGCTTCACCGGGATACTCAACATCGCCCAAGGCGTCATCCGGTTGACGGGTCGTCCGCTGGCGCCGTAGCGGCGTCCGATCGAACGCTCATGACGGGGCCGGGCAGGACGTTCCTGCCACGGCCCCGATGGTTTTGGGTCGTCGGACGGCGCCGCGCCGGGGTGTGCCGTTGCGATGACGTACGCCGCTGAGCTCTCGCCTTGGCGGCACCATGTCGAAGCGGCCGGCCGGCGCGGGAGGAGCACGAGGAGGGCATCGATGGACCTCCTATGCTGGGCGGTGCGTGGGCTCGATCGGGGGGGCCGACGCCGACGCAGTGGGCGTCCTGTTCCCAGCATCTGGCCCAGCTCGGCCACTCGAACGCGGCGGCGCGGGGCCGCGCGAGCCGGCGCTGGGCTTCGCCGTGGCCGAGGCGCTACCGGTGACGAGCCGAGAGCGGCCCGGCCATGGCCGGGCCCGGCCGTCGGGACCGCCTTCAGGATGCGAGGGTGGCCGTCGGACGTGCGCCGCGCCTAGCCTCGTGACCCGATCGCAGGACCGGGAGCGATCGGCGGGGCTCGGCGGACCCGATGCGTGGGAGGCCGACGTGCTCGAGATGCAGTACGATCACCATATGAAGACCATCACGATCAATGTATCCGAGCCGGTGTACGCGGAGTACCGCCGCGCCGCGCGGGCCATGGGTCGCCCCACGTCGGAGCTGATCCGTGAGGCGATGGAGGCGTACCGGCGCTCGCACCTCGCGCCCAATGCGGACCTCCGCCAGTTCCAGCCCGTGAGCCTGGGGGGCGTGCTGCGCCCCCTGTCGGCGGACGACGACCTGCTGGACGAGATGCTGGACGAGCGATGACGGTCGGCGTCGACACCGGTGTCCTGGTGGCCGTCACCGTGCGCGAGCACCCCGCTCATGCCCCCGCCTGGCGCTGGTTCGCGGACGAGGTCCGCGGGCGCGACGGCGCGCTGGCCCTCGCCCCGCAGGTCCTCGCGGAGTACGCGCACGTGGTGACGGATCCGCGTCGCTTCGAGCGTCCGCTGTCGATGGCGGACGCGCTGGCCGTGGTGTCGCGCTGGTGGCACGCGCGCGAGTGCCGACAGGTGGCCGCCGACGGGGACGCGGTGGCGATCTTCCTGGACTGGATGGCCGAGCATCGTCTGGGACGGAAGCGCCTGCTCGACACGATGTTGGCCGCGAGCTACCGCGCCGCGGGCGTGTCGCGCCTGGTCACGACGGATGGGCGCGACTTCGAGGTGTTCGGCGGCTTCGAGGTGGTGCGGATCGGGGGGTGAGGCGCGACGTCGAACTCATGGTGGCGCGGTGGCGGTCGGGACCACGCCCCGTCAACCGTCCCGCCACGACGTGACCGTCAGGCCCGGCAGCCGCGCGAACGCGGCACGGTCGTCGCTGACCAAGCCGAGTCCGTGGGCGACGGCGGTCGCCGCGATCACCAGGTCGTTGGCGCCGATCGTGGCGCCCGACGTGTGGAGGTCGGCGCGAAGGCGGGCGTAGGCGTCGATGCTGGCGTCGTCGAATGGCAGCGACGCGAACGGCGCACAGAACGTGTCGACGAGGTCGCCGGCGCGGATCGGGTCGGCGGCGAGCCGGGCGCCGTAGGCGAGTTCCGCCTTGACCATCGAACACAGGAACAGCCCGGCGGGCCCGTGCGCTGCGAGGCGCGCGACCACGTCAGCGCGGCCGCGGAGCACGTCGATGCAGACGTTGGCGTCGAGCAGGAGCATCTACAGGGGGCGCCGCTCGTCCGGGGGCAGATCGTCGAACGTCGGCCACGGTTCGGTCCAGGCGCCGGCCACGCGCTCCAACCAGCCCTCGGGCCACGCGCGGCGGGCGTCGCGGGTGACGATCTCGGCGAGCAGCCTGGAGAGGCTCGTGCCGCGCTCGCGCGCGCGTTCGCGCAGCGCGGTGGCGACGTCGTCGGACACGTACAGGTGCAGTTGCGGCACGGCGCGGCCTCCCGGGTCCACATATAGCACATAGTCGGGTGATCGGGCGCAACGGATGGGCGCCGTTCCGTGTGCCGCGCCACGCGGGCCCAGCCCGTCGTCAGGCGAGTTCGCCGTGGCCGGCTACTTGGCCGCCGGCTTGTAGACGTCGCGGAAGATCCGCCAGGCGTCCTCCTCCCGCTTCCACACCAGCAACACGTCTCCTTGGCTCGTGATCGCGCCGCTGGCGTCCATGAACTCGATGGTGGCGTCCTCGACGATGAGATCGCCGCTTCCCCAGACATCGACGACCCTCAGGGCCAGCGTCTTGCCGGCGTCAATCATGCTTTGCGCGTCCTTGACGACGTTCGCTCGACCCGCGTATGCGCCGACGATCTTCATGTCGAGGGTGTAGATCTCGCCCACCGCCGCCGCATCCCCCCGCTTCAAGGCGTCCTCGAAAGCCCTGCTCCGCTGCTCGACGATGGCAAGTGCAGCCTCCACGTCGAACCCGCCACCGTGCCCGTTCACCGCCACTACCCGGCCGTGGTCTGGCGCTCGTAGTCCGCCGCGTCGAACCAACCCTGCGACGCGACGACCTGCAGGTCGGGGTCGAGGTCCCACTCCTCCCACCCCGCCACCCGCAGCGGGTTCTTCGTGCCGGCGTGCGTGCCCGTGAACGTCCAGACGAACAGGACGTGATCGCCCGCGCAGCGCACCTCGTCGCACGCGAGCGTGAGGTCCGGGACGTCGGCGAAGAAGCCGGCGGCCATGGCCGCGACGCCCTCGCGGCCGATCCACGGCTTCCCGCGGTTGATCACGATCTGCCCGTTCGGGGCGAAGAACGAGGCGACGGCATCGGGCGAACCCGAGTTCCAGGCCGTCGTGTAGGCCGCCGCCAGCGCGCGGGCACGTTCAGGGTCGATGGTCATCGGGTTCCCCTCGGTCTGCCGCATCAGAGCGACAGCGCATGCTCCATGACGTTCGCGAACGTGTCGATCTCGCCCGAGGCGTTCGTCTGTTCGAAGAGGTCGTACCACCCGGAGCCTCGAACGATCGCCTCGAAAGCCTGGACGGCCTCCTTGTTCGGGAACCTGAAGGCGGTGAAGTACGTCTTCCCGAGCCTGTGATCGACGTCCTCGTCGTTGATCCATGCCCCAAGGACTTCGGCGCCGAGCGGCTGGAGCCCCTTGGAGGCCTCGGCGACCTTCTCCATGAACTGCTTCCGCTCGGGCAACGACAGCGCGAGCCAACTCGGCTTCGCGTTCCACATCTCGACGTACAGGTACATGGCGCCTCCGGAGGTCTCTTCGAACGGGATTTGTGGAGTGGGTTCAGTATAACCATGCGCGTCCGGCGCCCTTGGCCCATCGGGGGTCGCCGATGCGTCGACGGCCCGTGCCAGCCGCCGATGGCCATCGACGAGGCCGGCATGCAGCAGGTTCGAGCGCGGCGACCACAGGGGACGTGTAGGGTACTTCATGCAGAACCCGCTGCCTCGCCCACCCGCCTTCCAGGACGCCCGCAAGTCCGCGGAGCCCGCTCGATGAGTGCCTCGAACGGCGCGGTCCGGCTCGTCCCGGCTGACCTCGCCGCCCATCGGCCCGCCATCCTGGAGCTGAACGTCGAGTACCTGAGCTGGATCGAGCAGATCTCCGAGGAGCTCTTCGGCCTCCGGCTCCGCGACCTGCTCGGGGCGGACGTGCGGACGTACACGGAGGGTTCGCTCGACGCGATGGTGACCGCGGCGCAGCGCCACGGCAGGTACTACCTCGTCGAGGTGGCCGGCGCCCCGGTGGGCATGGGCGCCCTGCGTCGCTTCGCCGACGGCGTCGCCGAGGTGAAGCGGATGTACGTCCGTCCGAAGCATCGCGGCCGGCGGCTGGGCGCGACGCTCCTCGCACAGCTCGTGCACGACGCCCGTGCGTTGGGGTACGACGAGTTGCGGCTGGACACGGGTCCGTTCATGGGGGCGGCCCACCGCACGTACGAGGCGGCCGGCTTCGTCGATCGCGAGCCCTACGAGGGCGCCGAGGTGCCGAAGGAGCTGTGGCCGCATTGGCGGTTCATGGAGTTGGCGTTGCGGTAGGGGGGCGCGTCGCGGCCGTTGAGATGGCCCCTGTGGAACCGCCCGAACGCGGTCCCCTACCTACACGACGTCGCGGGATCCGTCAGGTCGAGGCGCGTGAACTCGTCGGCCAGGTCGGCCACGGTGATCGGGTGCACGGTGGGCGACGCCTGGGCGTCGGCGTCGAGGATGCGGTCCTCCTCGGCGTACGCCCCTGCCGCGTCCGCATGCACGACCCCGGCGTCGATGAGCGCGCGCAGGTACTGCTCGGCGACGGCCTGCAAGCCGTATGCGTGGATCGCGTCGGCCACGGTGTCGAGGTCGACGTCCCGCACGAGCGAGGCGAGCACGTCGGCGAACCGCATGCTGCCGAAGCGATCGACGACGTAACCCGTCTGGCCGTCTTCGGCGGCCCGCGGCGTCGCGTCCGACGTCGGGTGGGTGTCCACGAGGGCGAGTGTATCCGGTGGTCGCGCGCGGGACCGGGCCGTCGTTCGCGTGGCCCGCTGTCAGTTCCGCGCGGTGGCAGCGGTTGCCTTCCGTCGGCGTCTCGTCTACCGTTTGGGTCTGGAGGCTCTCGTGACCCAGATCACCGCTCGCCTGCCGGACGAGCTCGTGGCCGCGTTGGATGATGCCGCGTCGCAGCTGCGTTGCACGCGTTCGGACGTGGTGCGGCGGGCCATCGAGGTCTACCTGGACGACGTCGAGGACGTCGCTGTGGCCCTCCAGGCGCTGCAGGATCCGGCCGATCCCGTGCTCGAGTGGGACGGCGTCCGGCGTGACGTACTCCGTCAGGGATAGGGCAGTGGTGGCCCGCCGGCGGGCCGAGATCGGGCGTGGTCAGGTTGGTGTCCGGCCCCTGGCCCGGCGTGCTCGCCTCGTACAATCGATCATGGTTCTGGCGTCGGACTCCCCACCCTGCGACCTGGTGCGCATCCGACCGGACGCTTCGCCGCTCGCGCTGTGGCGGTACCTGCATGCCTGTGCGCGACGGGGGCCGGGCACGGCTTGGGCGTCCCACGTCGCGGCCGTGAGGGCGGCCCAGGCGGCGGACGACACCGGCCCGCGGGCGGAGGCAGCCCTCGCCGAGGAGGGGGTGCCGCGCGGGGCCGATCTGGGCGTGGGCTGCGTGCCGGTGCCCGGCGAACCGCAGGAGGCGGCTTCGTTCGACGCCGCGCACGACCTCGCGTGCCTGCTGGCGAACGCGGAGTCGGAGGGCATCGCGGTCACGTGGTGCGAACGCGAAGTCGAACTGGGTGGCTTCGTCTACCGGCCGAGCGAGCGGCAGGCCCGCCGGCGCGATCGCCGGGCGCCGCCGGCCGGGCTCGACGCGCGTTCGCTGCCGGCGGTGACGATCGGCGAGTTCGTGGTCGTGCTCAACCCGGCCCAGAACTGGACGACGACCTTCGACGTCCTGCTGCACGAGGTGGCGCACGTGTTGCTCGGGCACGCGGGGCCGCGTGTGCCACTGGGGCTGGGGTCGCTCCACGTGTTGCGCCGAGGCGTTCCGGCCCACCACGTGCGTGAGCTCGAGGCGATCGCCGCGGCCGTCGTCGCCGCGTGGCGGCGGGGGCACCGGCCATCCAGGGAGTTGCGGCAGTGGATGGGCCACTTCGTGCCGGCGTTGCAGAACGAGGAACTCGGTGACGTGGACCTGCGCTGGGTGTTCGGCGCCGCCGACATCCTCGCCGCGTGGTGCCGCGTGCCGCCGGACGTGGAGTCGGTGCGCGCGGTCGGGCGGCCCCGCCCGAGCGGGTCCGGTCCCGCGGTGGGCGCCCGCCCGTTCTGGCGTGGGGCTGGCCGCCTGCCGGGGTCGTGGGATGCCGGGCCGGATGACGAGATGGGTGCAGCCGTCGCGCGTGATCGGGAGCTGGTCGAAGCGGGCCGTTGAGGGACGCGGTGCACGCTTTGGGCGCCGCGTGGAGCGTCGTTCGGTGTTTCTTGATACGGACGGTGGACTCGTGCATCGCAGCATGACGTGGGCCGCGGTGCCAGCAGCTTGCCGTACATCCATACGTGTCGTATGGTGAACCATATGAAGACCACGCTGGTCATCGACGACACCGTCGTCCGGCGCCTGCGCCAGGAGGCCGCGAGGCGCGGCGTCACGATGTCCGAGCTCGTCGAGGCGGGCCTTCGCCGGGTGCTGGACGAGCCGACGGCGGCGCAGGAGCCCCTTCCCGCGCTGCCACGCTGGGACGGCGGTGGCGCCCGCGTCGACGTCGCCGACCGCGACGCGCTGCTCGCGCTCCTCGACCGGGACTGAACGGCGTGTTCGTCGTCGACACCAACGTCTTGCTGTATGCAGCGGACGAGAGCAGCGAGTTCCACGCGCCGTGCCGCAGCTTCCTGGAAGGGCTGCGGTCCGGTCCCATCCCTTGGTTCCTCACCTGGGGCATCGCCTACGAGTTCCTTGGCGTCGCCACCCACCCGCGCGTCTACCCGCGCCCGTGGTCGGCGCCCGTGGCACACGCCTTCCTGGACGCCTTGTTGAGTTCGCCGAGCGCCCGCCTGCTGACCCCCACCGCGCGCCATGCGGAGGTACTTGCCGCATCGCTCGCCGAAGTCCCCGAGGCACGCGGGAACCTCCTGCACGACCTCCACACCGCCGTCCTCATGCGCGAGCACGGGGTCGGTCGCATCGTGACGCGCGACCGCGACTTCCACCGCTTCGGGTTCCTCGACGTCGTCGATCCGCTGCGGGTCGGACGGCGTGGCTGAGGGGCCGCCCCGACTCGGCGTCGACGTGATCGTCGTGCCTGCTCGGCTGGATCGCGGCGAGCGCGGATGAACGGCTGGCACGTCTCGACGTGGGATCCCGGCGTCGCCGGCTTGTGCCGAGCGTTGCTGGGCACCGATGCCTCGGGTCGGGGCTGGTTCACCCCGTCCCGTGCAGACTGAGCCCATGCTCTAGATCTTGGCGCGATGCACTGCCACCGGTTGCTGGCGTCTGCCTGGCTCACGCGCTTTCTGACTCGGCGCCGCCGCATGATTCAGAAGTCATAGAACCCGTGAGGTATACTGGCATGGCGGCTTGGGACGTCGTCCTCCTCGATCCCGTCGTGGACTGGTACGAGGGCTTGCTGCAGGCGGACCCCCTGACCGCCGAACAGGTGGCCGTGGCGTGGATCGCGGAGGAGATGGGTCCGTGATGCGACCGCGAGACGAGGGAGGTAGCACGATGGCCCGGACCTGGAAGGGACTCGGATCCGAAGTCGTTTCGCACGGTCGCCTGAACGAGCCCCGGGTCGCCGATGCGCGCGCGCGGCAGCTCGCGGAGGTGCGGGCTCACCGGCTGGCCGAGCTTCGTGAAGCGCTCGGCATGACGCAGGTGGCGTTGGCTGAGCGGCTCCAGGTGTCACAGTCGCGCGTGTCGCGTATCGAGCGGGGCGCCATCGACCACACCCAACTCGAGACCCTGCGCGCCTACCTCGAGGCCCTCGGCGGCGAGCTCGAGGTCAGCGCGCGCTTCGGTGACGAGCGCATCCTCATCACGGGCTGAGCGTTCCTAGCGATCGCCTGCCGACCCCCGCCGCGCCGCCACGTACCGGTCGACGTGCTCGGCGAAGGCCGCGAAGAGCGCCCGCGCGTGCGGCCCCACGATCCCTTCGCCGACCGGGCGACCGTCGATGGCCACGATCGGGACGAGGCCGCGGGCGGCGCCGGAGGTGAGCACCTCGTCGGCCCCATGGAGTTCCTCGAGGGGGATGGCGCGCTCCTCGACGGGCATGCGCTCGCGCGCGACGGTGACCACCTGCTTCATGCTCACGCTGGCCAGCACGCCGTCGGCGCGCGTGACGAGCGTGCCGTCCCGGACGATGGCCAGGGCGGAGCGGGCGCACTCGGCCGCGTGCACGCCGTCGTGGTAGAGGACGTCGATCGCGCCGGCGGCGCGCATGGCGGGGGCGAGGCGCATGAGGGTGAGGTAGTTGGTGGTCTTCGCCTCGGGGAACTGGCGCGTGTGCTGGTGGCTGATGAGCGTGGCGCCCGTGGGCGCCGTCGCGCGGGGCCCGACGTTCAGCGTGGTGACGACCGTCGTGGGCGTGTGGAAGGTGATGCCGTCGTCGGAGGGTCCGCCGGTGAGGAGGACGTGCGCGGCGGTGACGCTGGGGCCGTTGGCGTCGATGAGCGCGTGCACGTCGGCGCCCACGCCGTCGGTGCCTCGGGGGAGGGGCAGGCCGACGGCGTCTGCCGAGCGGGCGAGCCGGGCGAGGTGGTCCTCGAGGAAGAGTGGCACGCCCTGCTCGACGCGGAAGGCCTCGAATACGGCGTAGCCGCGCCGGAGGCCGAGGTCGCTCGCGTGGACCGTGGCGGCGTCGTGGGGGACGCGCCGGCCGTCGAGGATCGCCCAGCGGGGGGCGGGGGTGGTCATGGGATCACGGTACATCGAGCGTGAGGCGGTCGCTCGACCCCGCGCCGGACGCGCTGCTCTTGGGGCCCGCTCGGCCGTGGCCCCGTGCCATGCAGCCATGCCCCATCATCCTCGCGGCAGCACGGCCGCTCGGGCGGTTACGGCTGAACGAGCGCACCGCGAGGGCCGGGGTCGTGCGTTCGACCACGGAACCATTCCGAACGCCCGGCTCGAGCGCATCGGGGCGTGTGTTCTCAGTCCTTCACCGACGAGGTCGGCTCATTCTCGACGCCGCGCCGCGTCGCCCCGCGACGCGACCACCAGTAGCACGATGTACACGACCACGAGCAGCGAGACCCCGATGCCGACGAGGAAGATCGTGCCATTCGTCATGTCATGACCGCTGGAGCGCCGACCGCACGAAGCCACCGAAGGCCAGGATCGACGGGACCCAGATGCCCACGAAGAGACCCTCCTCTCGCAGCCCCTGGAACCAGAGGACCACGGAGAAGACGAACGAGACGAACGCAGCTGCCAACAGAAACCAATCAGCCGTCTTCATGACGACCTCCTTCGTGGTTCCAGGATAGAGAGAGGGTAGGCCGCGATGGCGCCTGCTCACCGTGGCGTGCGACGCATAGCCGCGCTACGCGGGTAGCTCCCGCGTGGCGTGGCGCACGAACGCGCTCCAGCTCTCGATGAGGTAGACCGCCGGCCAGCGGTGGGTGTGCATGGCCGTCGTCTCGCCCGCCGGGATCCGGGTGCGCAGCACGCGGACCTGGTCGTTCTCCATCAGGATCTCGTGGTGCTCGGGCGCCGCGCGCAACGCGTTCAGCTCCGGTGGCCATGCGTCGTTCGGTTTCTGCGGATCGGCCATGGGGCGTCGCCTCCTCGGATGGCGATCGAGCGCTACTGGACGAAGAGTAGGTAGGCAGCGTAGGCGATCGTGGCTGACCCCACGCCGAAGACGATCTTCTCGACCGTTGTGTCATGTTGAATCTGTTTGAAGCTCAGGGTGAGGCCGAGGAGCCCCACCGCAGTGACGACCAGCGTGGCGAGCACCGCGTGGTCCCAGCCGCGGAAGACGACGAGCGCCAATCCCGCGTACAAGACCCCGAACACCGCGGGCGGTACATTCCCCTTGATTCCGAAGCGTCCGATGATGACGCCGTGGAGTACGGCGTTGCTGAGGAGCAAGAGACCAAGAACCGTCATGTGAAGGACTCCTTCGATCCACGTGTAGACGTGGCTGGAATCGCCTGACGACCTCCGGCGGCCGTGCGTCGTTCGCCTTCTGCGGTTCCGCCATGGTCTCCTCGATGGCTTGGTTCACGTGCTCAGGCGGTCGGGCTGGGCGCGTGGCGCCGCACGGCCTCGCGGTCGATCGCGGTGGCGCGCCCGGCGGCGTCGAACGGCGACCGGAAGTCGAACGCCCGCGCGCTCGGGCCGGCTTCGGCGAGCTCCGCGTGGCGCGCGGCGGCCTCGGCCCAGGTCGGTAGGTGCCCCTCGTCGATCCACCAGGCCACGTGGCTCGGTGCGTCGACCTTCGTGAACCAATCGTGGCGGTCGCGCAGGGCCGCGCCGTGGATGCCGCGATAGGAGAAGGCGAAGGCGGATTCGGCGTCGCGCCAGACCGAGAGCGTCGTCGCGATCCGGTCCTGGGTCTCCGGGTCGGCGAACGCGGGCGGGACGACCCTTGGCCCGCCGTCCAACCCACCACGCTCCACCACGCCGAACCGCGCCACGAAGCCGGGACTCGCAGCCGCGGTCGCGAAGACGTCGTCGATGCGCTCCTCGAAGCCGCGCACGAGCGGATCGCCCCAGGGCGCGCGCAGCAGCCCGATCGTCATCAATGCCAGGTGTGGCATGCAGATCTCCTTCTGGGCGCGAGCGGGCCGCGGCATGCACGTGCGCGCGTTCCCGGCCTCCCGTCGTCGCTCGCGCCTTCCTCCGCCCCGTCGTCGGCTACGGGGTGAACTCGACGAGCACCCGCAGGGTCTCGACCTTCAGGCCGTCCTCCCGCATCGCCGTTTGGCCTTCCTCCGACTGCAGGAGCTCTTGGAACGCCGCCATGTCGGGAATCTCCGCCATGACGCCGGTGGCGTCGGGGTCGTTGGGGTCACGGAAGTTGCGGCACGTGACGCCGATCTTGCCGAACATCTCGTGCCGGCTGCCGGGGCCCTGCTTCCAGGCGTTCGCCCAGATCGTGCCGTCCCGTACGTCGTGGAAGATGATCGCGGTGGGCATGGTTGGCTCCGTTCGTCGTTTGGGGTCGAGGGTCCGGACGCGCCTGCGTCGGTCGCCTACAGCGTGCCGTAGGTGAGCTTCTCGGCGATCTTCCCGTCGCGCACCGTGATGACGTCGACGCCGTGCAGCGCGGCGTCGTTGCCGTCCGCGTCCTTCCAGCGGATCACCCAGCGGCAGCACGCCCGATCGCCCGTGGCGAAGAGATCGGCGATCTCCTGCGTGAAGCCCGGGAAGTGCGAGTCCATGGAGGCCCAGACGGCCCGCACGGCGGCGGCGCCCTCGTGGCGACCGAAGCCGGCGTTCGCTGGGGCGACGTGCTCGAAGACGCAGTCCTCGGTCATGTCGGCCATGAGGGCGTCCAGGTCGCGCGTGTTGAACTCGTTCTCGAAACGCGTGACGAGGGCCAGGGTCGCTTCCGTGTTCGCCATCAGGTTGTTCTCCGTTTCTTGGGACGAATGACCCTACCTGTTTGCGAGATGATATGCAACTGGGGCCGGATGACTGTCCGATCCAGGGGCCCGGCCGTCGTATCCAGCGGTTCGGGGTCCCGGTGCTCGATCGGGACTCGTGTCGCGTGGTTCGAGGGGCACGGCTGACGTGTGATGGCTCGCCTCCGCGCGCACGACCGGTGCAGCGACCGACGTGCACGCGAAGCACCACGCCCGATGCGGACGCGGTGCCGTTCGCCAACGCTAATCCTGCATCTCCTCCATATGCTCGTGCCAGCCCGAGAAACCGCCGTGCACCACGCCCGGGTTCATCATGCCTCCTCGATCTGGCGAAACCGAGCGCTCGCCGCGACGTGGTAACCGGGATGGGGAACTGCAGCAGGCGCGCGCGCCGGCGGCAACGTAGGTCGTACGAGCCGGCCTCTCACGGCGCGCCGGTCAGCTGCGCCTCGCAATCGCGCAGCGACTCGGGTCCGGTGATCGGTGTGTCGAGCTCGCAGCGGTCGTTCTCGACGAGCCGGGCGCCCTCGAGAGCGATGACGCGGAGGCTGCGGCGCGACGTGTCGGGCACCAGCAGCTGCCAGCGGCCGTCGATCCGCGCGGGTCGCGACAGCTCGAGCTCGGGCGAGCGGTAGACGTGGTTCGAGAAGCCCGTGAGGGAGGCGACCTCGACCAGACGCTCGCCGTCGCGCCGGTAGACGCGCAGCACGCCGCCGATGTGGGGCGTCGTCACCGCGGCGATCTCGGCCACGCCGTCGCTGTCGAGATCGGCGACGCCGACCGGGTTGAGCCAGCGGTTCGGGGTGCCGATGGGGGCGGACTGCGCCGTGATCTCGAGGGCGTTCCCGCGGAGTCCGAGCAGGGCCAGCCGCGCGCCGGTGCCGCGCGCGCTGACGACCGCCAGCAGGTACGTCGGCCCGTCCTCGGTCAGCCGCACGAGGCGCGGGGCGAGGTCCTCGAACACCTCGTCGTCGGGCAGCTCCAGGGCTACGGTGCCTCCGCCGTCGGTCCGCGCCAGCACGCGGGCGTACTCGTGCGGACGGCCGAGCGCGAAGTGCCCGTACCGCTCGACCGGCTCTTCGAATGCGGCCGAGACGATGCCCTCGGCCTGACCCGTCGACGTCGCCAGCATGAGCATCGCGCCCAGGGCCACCAAGCTGCGCATGGGTCGCCTCCTCGCGCATGAGCATGCACGCCGACGAGGTCGTGGGTCGGTATGCGGTTTGACCTTCGGGGGTCCAGGGGCTGGGCGCACGGCGATCCGGGCGCGCGTCGGGTTCCGCGTGCAGCGTGGTTCGAGGCGTGGGTACGCTCACCGCGCACCCATTCGGACGCCCGCCCGCCAATACTCGGCGTATGGGTACGGGCCGGAACTCGACTGGGCGCCGGCCGTCCCCGGTCCGCGTGTCGGGCCGAAACCCGCAACTTCCACCACCTGTTCTTCCTGGGCCCCGACCGACGCCACGCGGTCGCGTACCTCATCGGCGCCGGGAGAACACCTGGAGGAGCCAAACGAAGCCGAGGCAGACGAGACGCCCCCATTCCTCACGCGTGCCCGTACCCCACGGGGCTTCGGGTATCGCGCGGGACGGGAGGATGCGATGAAGAGGCTCCTGTTCGCCGCCCTCGTGGTCGTCTTGGTCGCTGTTGCCGGCACCGCCATTGCCGACGATGGCAGCGAGGCGCCGTACTTCGTGATCGAAGCCCAGATCATCGCTCAGGACTTCATCGGCTTGGTGCCCGAGGGATTGCGGCTCGACGGTCACACCAGCGGTGCGATCACCGAGGGTCTTCTCGCCGGTGCCGCAGCGACCGGGGTCGACTACCAGCTTTACCGGCACGATGGCGTCAGCGTGCTCGACATTCGCGGGTTCGCAGAGCATCCGGATGGCGTGACGGTCGCCATGACGCTGAAGGGCTTCCTGGGAGAGCCCATGCCCGGGATGCTCGAGATGATGCTCGATCCCTCGTTCGAGCCCCCGGACGTCGACGCGCCACTTCATGGTGCGGCGTGGTTCCAGACCATGGCGCCGCAGTACGCCTTCATGAACCACACCGTGTTCGGTTGCACGGGGACCGCCAATGGGGCCCAGGGCGTGGTCAGGTTGACCTGCCGCTCGCTGGCGCCGTAGCGGCGTCGGATCGCGTGACACCGGGAGGTCGCGCGGGTCATCTCCGCTTCGAGCCCGTCCGTGCCCACTGGCGACGGGCGGGCTCCTCACTCGCGTCGCTGATCGGTGGCGGGAGCCCATGCGCTGGCCGGCAACGTGCGACCTGCGTGACGGGGCACGGGTTGCAGCGGTCGCATACACATGTAAGATCCCCCATGCATATACCGACGCCAGGCACGCCCGCCTTCGCACATGCCCGGGGTGGTTTCACGGCCTCGACGACGAAGCGCCACCGCCCCTCATGCCGGTCGGTGCGGGCCGGCGTCGGCCCGGCGAGGTCGCTGCGCGCCCGCGTGGCCGTGGAGCCCTCTCGATGAGCACGTCGAACGGCGCTGTCCGGCTCGTGCCGGCCGACCTCGCCGCCCACCGGCCCGCGCTCCTGGAACTGAACGTCGAGTACGTGGCCTGGTACGAGCAGGTCTGCGAGGAGCACTACGGCCTCCGGCTCCGCGAGCTGATCGGGGCGGAACCTCGGGCGTACGCGGAGGGGTCGCTCGACGCCATGGTGACCGAATCACAGCGGCACGGCGCGTTCTACCTGGTCGAGGTGGACGGTGCTGCGGTGGGCATGGGTGGCCTCCGTCGCTTCGCCGACGGCGTGGGCGAGGTGAAACGGATGTACGTGCGCCCCGACCAGCGCGGGCGGCGCCTGGGCGCGACGCTCCTGGCGAGGCTCATGGAGGATGCCCGATCTTTGGGGTACGCCCACGTGCGCCTGGAGACGGGGAAGTTCATGGCGGCGGCGCACCGCACGTACGAGGCGGCCGGCTTCGTGGATCGCGACCCCTACGAAGACACCGAGAACCCGAAGGAGCTGTGGCCCCACTTGCGGTTCATGGAGTTGTCGCTGCGGTAGCGCTGAGGTGCCACGGCTGCACCTGGCCCTGGACGACTGCGATCGGTGAACCTGGCGAGGCGATGCGGTACCGGCGGGCTGCTGCCCGCGGGACGCCACCGTCGCGTTCCGGCATCGACCCGTGCCGAGCCCTGTTCCGCACGTTCCCCGCTTCTCGCCACGCCTGCGCAGGACGCGGCGCTGGATGGCGCCGTGAACCCGCCCTCCGGCCAGCACCGCGCACCGGGGCACCTTCTGGTCAGCGCAGACCAGAATGGAGGTGGTGTCGTTCGTACGTGGCAACTCCAGGAGGCCAAGGCCCGCTTCTCGGAGCTGGTGCGCGAGGCCGAGGGCGGTCAGGCCCGGCTGGTGTCGAAACATGGCGTTCCCCGCGTGGTGGCGGTCGACGTCGCGACCTTCGAGTGGCTCACCGCGCCGGGCCGCAGCCTCGTCGACGCCCTGCTCGCCGCGCCGCATCGCTGCGCACGGTCCGAAACGAGGACTCTGGCGGCGCTCGTAGGTTGTTCGGGCGCCGTTTCGGCGTGTTTCTTGCGTGGGCGGACGGGCACTCCCGCAACATCTTGACGGATGCCGCATACCGGGGTATGTTCGAAGGCATCAAGCACGAGCAGTCGCGGCGCCCCGAGGGGCGCCGGTTTCGTGTTCATGGGGCGCGCGCTGTCCCTGAACCGCCCGGCGCGTGCGAGCGCGAGCGCCCTACCGGGCTCGACGAGCTCACCGCTCGTCGGCGGGCATCGCTCGGCTCCTCACCGCGGCAGGGGGGCCGAGCGGGTGTCGAATCGGATACACCCGGGCCCACCCCCAACCACGCGGGACCGTTGTCCGTGACCGCGGTCCGCTCGGCGCACCTATCCTCGACGGACAGCCGGGGTCGGAGGTCGAGAAGGTATGAACCCGCGACAGGGGCGGAGCATCTCGCCGATCGAAGGTTGGCGGTTGGCGTTCGCGCTGGCCGCCGCGCTGCTGCTGGTGGCCACGGCCTCGGCCCAGCCGTACCCGCTGCTGCCGCTCGGTGACGCCGTATCCGTGCGGTTGGGGCCCGACCTCACGCGGCAGACGTACCGGATCGACACGCCCGATGCCGGGGCGCTCACGGTGCATGCGGACGCCGACCCGGGGCTCGCCATCGACTTGCGCCTCTACCGCGAGCAGAGCGTGCTCCACGCCGACACCGGCGGCGGGCGGCAGGCGCGCGTGGTGACGCGCGGCGACCTCGCGGCCGGTGCCTACCTGGTGCGCGTCGACCGCGTCACCGGCGAGGGGGCGGTCACGCTGCGGGCCTCGTTCGAACCGTCGCCCTACGCCGACGACGCCGAACCGAACGACCGCGTGGACGCAGCCGCCCCGTTGACGCTCGGCGAGGCGCGCGACGGCCGGCTCGGCTACGTGTCGGTGGCAGGCACGGACGGCGACGACTGGTACCGGCTGATGGTGCCGGCGCCGGGGCACCTGAGCGTGGCGATCGAGGCCGAGCCGAGCCTCGCGCTCGACGTGCGCCTCTACGCGCCCAACGGCAGCACCGTGCTGCACGCCGACACGGGTGGGGGGCGCTCCGTGCGCCTCGTCGAGCGACCGGACCTCGCGCCGCAGACCTACTTCGTGCGCGTCACCCGGGTCACGGGCCACGGCGGCTACCGGGTCGACCCGCGTTTCGCGCCGCAACCGATCCCCATCGACGCCGAGCCCAACGACGCCGCCGTCGAGGGCGCGGCGCTGCCGCTCGGCGCGCCGAGCACGGGCCAGCTCGGCTACACCGACGGCGCCCGCACCGACGGCGACGACTGGTTCGCGATCGACGCGCCGGCGCCCGGCGCCCTCACCGTCGACGTCGCCGCGGACGCGAGCCTCGCGCTCGACCTGCGCCTCTACGCCCCCAACGGCAGCACCGTGCTGCACGCCGACACCGGTGGCGGCCGCTCCGAGCGGCGCGTGGAGCGCCGGGATCTCGCGCCCGGGCGGTACTTCGTGCGCGTCACGCGCGTGAGCGGTCACGGCGGCTACGGTGTGTCGCCGCGCTTCGATCCCCAGGCCGCCCCCATCGACCCGGAACCGAACGACGGCGCCGCCGACGCCGCCCGCCTGGAACCGAACCAGACGAGCTGGGGTCATCTCGGCTACACCGACGGCAGCGCAACCGACGGCCATGACTGGTTCACCTTCGAGCTGAGCGAGCACGGCGGGGTGCGCCTCGGCCTGCATGCCGACGAGACGCTCGCCGTCGACCTGCGGCTCTACGCCGCCGACGGCTCGGCCGTGCTGCGCGCCGACACGGGCGGCGGCCGCTCCGAGCGGCGCATCGAGCGCATGGACCTGGCACCGGGGCGCTACCTCCTGCGCGTCACGCGCGTCACCGGCTACGGCGGGTACCGCCTTTCGCCGGCCGTCATCGCCGTCCTCGACGTCGACCAGCGCGAGAGCGCGACCAGCGCGGCCGCGGCCACGCCGATCGAGCCCGGCCGCGTGCTGCGCGGCCTCCTCGGGTACGTGTCCGCTGGGCAGACGGCGGGCGACGCGTACTTCCGCGTCCGGCACGATGGCACCGGTCCCGTGACGATCGTCGCCACCGCGCAGGAGCCCCTGGCGATCGACCTGCGCCTCTACGACGACGCCGACCGCGTGCTGCGCGCCGACACCGGCGGCGGCCGCAGCGTGCGCAGCCTGGCGTTCGACGAGCTCGCGCCCGGCAGCTACCTGGTGCGTGTCACCCGCGTGGTGGGGCACGGCACCTTCGAGCTCCAGGTGCGCCCTGGCCACGCGTCGCTCGCCGTGCACCCCGATCGCATGAGCTTCCCGGCCGTCGCGCTGGGCGGCGAGCCGGTGGTGGTGCACGGCGCCATCCTCGGAAATGGCGCCGCGCCGGTCGACGTGCAGTCGCTGCGCGTGGACGGGAGCGGTGCGTTCACGGTCACCGACGCACCAGGCGTCATCCCCGCGGGCGCGGTGGGCGCGTTCCGCGTCGCGTTCGCGCCCTCGAGCGAGGGGCCCGCCGAGGCGACGCTCCACGTCACCACGAGCGCTGGCAGCCTCGCGCTGCCGCTGCGCGGGTCGGGCTTCGTGACCTTCCCCGGCGTTCCGCAGGGGCAGGCCGAGGCCGCGCCGCCCCCGGCGCCCCCGCTCGCTCAACCCCCGACACCGCCACCGGCGAGCGAGCCGCCCGCCGCTGCCGCGACCCCCGGCCTGCCGCCGCATCCCGGCCTCCTGGCCTGGACCGACGCGACCGACTACGCCGCGGGCGAGACCGTCGTCGTGCACTACCGCGGCCTCCCCGGTAACCCGCAGGACTGGATCACGGTCGTGCACGCCGACGAGAGCGACGACCGCTACGGTGCCTGGCTCTACACGGAAGGCGCCACCAGCGGCACCGCCACCTTCGACGATCTCGCGCCCGCTACCTACGAGGTGCGCGTCTACCTCGATTGGCCCGCGGGCGGCTACGAGGTGGTGAGCCGCTACCCGTTCACCGTCGGGCTCGAGCCCGGCCCCCGGGACGTCGGGCGCCCGGGTGACGCCCCGCCTCCGGGCGAGCCGCCACCCGCCGCCGACGCACCCGCGAGCGACCCCGCCACCCCCGATGGACCGGCGCGCGTCGTGCAGGCCTCGGGACCGGTCCTGACGGCGCCCGACGGCACGCAGCCGAGCGACGTGGGCCTGGTGCTCGAGACGCTCGCGGAGGTGTCGTCCGCGGCGCCCTTCCGCCACGTCGGCCAGGCCGTGGCCGTGCGTGGCGCGAACGCCGTCGCGCCGCCACCGGAGCCCGTCGACCTCGTGCTCCCCGCGCCCAGTGAGCACGCCGTGGCGCTCGTCTTCACGCTCGGCGAGTGGCTGCGCGTGCCGGCGCGGCCGGTCACCCTCGCGGACGGCGCAGCGGCACTCGCGGTCCGGATCGACGGCCTGCCGCTCCCATGGATCGTGAGCGTCGCCGAGCTCCCGGGCGAGGCGCTCGGCACCCCCGACCTCGCCAGCGGTCCCGGCCTCCACGCCACCGTCGCGCGGCTCGAGCAGCTGCGCGTCACCGATCCCGCCGCCATGGCCGCCGAGCTGGCGCGGTTCGACGCCCGCGGCGCCGCGCTGGCCACCGGCGGCGGCGGGCTCATGCACGTGTCGCAGACGTTCTCGTTGCAGCACGTGCAGGCCGTGCCCGCCGGCGACGCCACCACCACGGTTCTCCTCGAGGCGCGTCTGATGTTCCTGCGCGCCTACGTCGCGCTGCAGCCGGCCGGCGGTGGCGCCTCTGCTGCCGCAGCGCACTACGTCGACGGCATCGCGTCGCTGCACGCCGCCGCCGCGCAGGTCGCGTGGCGGGGCTCCGACATCAGTGACCGCCCCTTCGCCGACCGCGCCGGCCTGGACGGCCGCACCGAGGGCTTCGAGCGCACCGCCATCTACGGCGGCACGCTCACGGTCGCCGAGATCGCCGACTTCTACGCCGGCACCTTCGCGCCGTGGGGCCTCGACGCGACGCGTGCCGTGATGGTGGGCGCGGATCGCGCGCTGGGGCTGCAGTTCGACGTCCGGGTCCTCCACTACTACGGCACGGAGCGCTTCGTGAACCTCGTCGTGCCGCGCAGGTTCATGGCGGCGGACATCACGGCCGAGGGCGCGCACTGGCCGCCCGCGATGATCGCGGGGGTCAAGGGCGTGGTCGAGGAAGCGCGTCTCATCCCGGGTCAGGCGAGCGCCACCATGACGCTGCGGCTCTACTCGCCGCGGCTGCTCGACATCACCATCGACGAGCTCTACGGTGCCACGCAGACCGTGCTCGGCGGCGCCACCTGGCTCTACGGCACCGCCACGCTGATCACCACCGTGTCTGCGGGTACCGCCGTCCCCGTCGGCGCGGCGGCCGTCGCCGGCTACAACCTGGTGGCGCCCGTGCTCGAGTACATGTTCGTCGAGCCGCGCGCGTCTCGCTGGGACGCTGAGGGCTTCGCCTCGAAGACGACCACCCTCACCGCCTACAGCGCCGGCCGGCTCATCGGCAGCGTCGCGCTCGATGCCGCCGGCGTCGGTGGTGGCGGCGTCGCGGCGGGGCTGAGCGACGTGCTGCTCAGCGCCGTCATCGACCATGCACGGCTCGCGGGCGTCAACGAGCTGCGCAGCCTCGGCACCTGGGGCGTGCGCAACCCGGCGGCCTGGTTCTTCCAGCACCAGCGCTTCTACGCGCCGCCGATGGAGTTCATCGTCAACGTCGCCGGACCGACCACCCTGCGCGCCCACCCGGCCGACGGCCAGCGCCCCACGCACTGGCCCGCCAACTTCGAGTCGTACGTGCTGGGCGGTCACGGTGTCTTCTCGGTCTTCGTCGATCCCGCCGCCATCGAGCCGCGGCGCCTGAGCGAGGGCATCCACATCGAGCCGGCCGTGCGCTACCTCGGTGATCTCTTCGGGTTGCCGCTCGTCGCGGCCCCCTTCCGGTACGCGGAGCACGCGCCGGTGTCGCAGTGGGCGGCGCTGCACCACTTCGACGAGGCGCCGCACGCGCAGGTGCTGAGTTGGACGCTGGAGGAGGAGACGCTCGAGGCGTGGGCGACGGCGGCCGGGCTGGAGACCGTCGACGACCTGCTCGAGCGTGCGGTGGTCGAGGTCGGCTCCGTGTTGGGCGGTGATCCGTACCGGGCGCATCACGCCGACCGCGTGCTCGAACCCGCCGACGTCACCCTGCTCCGCTCCCTGGTGGCGGCGCGCACCACCGCGCAGCGGCGCGTGTTCGCCGTGGCCGTCACCGAGCGCGATGGCGCCTCGCCCCGTCATCCCGTCGAGCAGGTCGGGGTGGCGAACTGGAACGAGTCGTCGGTCGGCGCCTACGCCAACCTGATGATGTTCGCGCCGCGCCACGAGTACGGGCAGTTCGAGCTCGAGTACGAGGTGCGCCTGCTCGACCGGGGCCAGGAACTGCTCAGCTTCCCGGTGGGGTTCTCGTACCACGCCGGCGACAGCGTCAACGTCGAGGTGGTCCCGACCCGCGGGTTCGCCGGCCTGCCGCCCCGCAAGGTCGAGGTGTCGAACGTGCGGCCCGACGTGGAGCACGAGTTCGGTGTGGCGGTGCGGGACGTGGAGCACACGCCCACGCACTCGACCTTCGTGTTCGCAGCCGAGGACCTTGCCACGCTCGACCTCTCGGGCTTCACCTTCACCTGGACGATCGTCTCCGAGCGCGGGCAGGCGGTCGCGATCGGCGCGCAGGGCTCGGCCGTCGTCACGGTCGATCTCCCCTTCGACCCGGCCGATCACCCCGACGGCTCGGGTGCGCCGGCACGGTCCTCGCCCTTCGACGTCGACTCGCCCGTGACGAGCTACACGGTGCGCGTCGAGGTCACGAGGAACGGCGAGCGCGTCGATGCGGTCGAGACGACGGTCGGCGTGCCCGGCCCGTACGTGATCCGGATCGATCAGCGGGGGAGGGAGTGAGGGAGCTTCCGCGACACGGCTAGGTGGCGGCGCCGGCGCATCACCGATGCCGACGCGTCAGCGACGCACCACCTGCACGTCGCTGCGGCAGCGCGCGAGGATCTCGTCGCGGACGCGCGCGAAGTCTTCGGGGTGGGTGTAGACGACGTTGCGCGTCATGTCGCGCGCGATGAGCCGAATGACGTGGCGGCGCGGCTCGACGACGATTCTGCGCACGTCGGCGAAGCGGGTGGCCATCTCGCGCCGGGCGAGGGCGAGCACGTTGCCGCCCATGACGGTGGCGTCGCGGGCAGCCAGCCCGGCGAGGACCCCGACCCACGCCAGGAGCGCGGAGCGGTCGGCCGAGCGGGGCATCTCGATGTGCCGCAGGTGCGTGGCGTCCATCTCGAAGAGGACCGAGTAGCGCCCGCCCTTGACCAGCACGAAGACCGGGTAGGCGACGACGAAGAGCGCGAGCAGGACCCCGGCCGCGATGCCGTAGACCTGTGCCGCGGTGCGCAGCCCGCGCGCGGGATCGCCGTCGAGAACCTCCACCACCAGCAGCACCACGGCCGGGAACGCCGCCGCCACGGCGATGACCTGCAACACGGTCAGCGGGATCAACGTGTCGCGCCAGAGGTCGACGTCGACCAGCCAGCGGTGCTCGTTGCCGGCGCTGACGAGGCGGCCCGGGGGCGGCGTGGGTGCGGTGACGGTGGTCATGGGCTCGTGCCTCCTAGCTCTCGGCCGTGGGACGGTCCGCCCGCGCGGTGCGCGGGGGCCACGCAGCGACCCAGCGTACGCCCGGTGTCGAGGTTGGCCTAGACGCCTTTGCCCGTCCTTCGCACGAACCGCCCCACGTACGCCTCCTGCTCCCGCGTCTCGACGGCGTGGGGCTGCGCCTCGCGCACACGCGCGATGGCGGCGTCGGCGTCGTCGCCGTAGGTGGTCGCGACCGCGGCGGCCACCATCCCCGAGCGGCCCACGCCGCCACGGCAGTGCACGACCACGCGACGGCCATCGTCGAGCGCGCGGCGGATGCCCGCGACCAGGGTGGCGAAGTCGTCTTCCCGCCATGGCGGCGGCACCGAGTCGTCGGCGATGGGGAAGTGGCGCATCTGGAGGCCGGCGTCGCGAGCTCGGCCGCGCAGGTCGGGGATGGCCAGGAGGTCGTACTCGTGGTCCTCCATGAGCGAGACGAGGACGTCGGCGCGGTGGTGGTGCCGCAGCCGGTCGAGGTCGGCGTCGAGGTCGCGGGCCCAGCCGGCCGGATCGTAGTAGCTCGGGCCGTGCTTGCCGGGCGCCAGGGTGAGACCGAGCGCGCCCGCCGTGGGCAGATCGGGGACCCAGTGGACGCGGAGGGGATCGCTCTCCGACGTGCGCATGCCGGACGCCGTCACGCTCCCGCGCCTCCCGTGGGTGCCCGGCAGCGCGCGGCCGCGCCGTGGCGGCGATGGTTCGGACGCGACGGCATGCGCGCATGCTAGGGGTCCGCGGGGTCGGTGCATGTCGGGTGCTTCACGGCCGGGGGCGGGTGGGCTGCTGCCGAGTTCGCCGTCGTGTGGCTTGCGGGGCGCGTGACGATGGGTGGTATGGAGCCGGTCCCCGCAGCCCTCGCTGTAACATATGCCATGGCATATGCTATGGATGTAGGCGAGGAGGCGATCGCCGTGTCCGAGGAACGCCGTGTCCACCTGTTCCGCAATGGACGCAACCAGGCGCTGCGCATCCCACGCGAGTGGGAACTCGACGCCGACGAGGCGTTGCTCCGGCGCGAAGACGGCGTCCTGACCGTCGTCCCCGTGCCGCGCGAGGGGCTGCTGCCGTGGCTGGCCACGCTCGAACCGCTGCACGTGCCGTTCCCCGACCTGGACGACGACCTCCTCCCGCTCGACGAGCCCGACGTGTGACGTGACCCGCTACCTGCTCGACACCGACACGCTGTCGCACGTGTTGCGCGAGCCCTCCGGCACCGTCGCGCGGCGCATCGCCGTGGTGGGCGAGCAGGCGGTGGCCACGACGCCGATCGTCGCGGGCGAGTTGCGGTTCGGCGCTCGGCGGTCGGGCTCTCACCCCCTCGTCGAACGCGTGGACGAGTTGCTCGCGCGGCTGCAGGTCTTGCCGCTCGACGACCGGGTCGCCATGGCCTACGCGGACGTGCGACGAGCGCTCGAGCAGGTAGGCACGCCGTTCCCACCGAACGACCTGTGGATCGCGGCCCACGCGCTGACCGAGGAGCGCATCGTCGTCACAGGGAACGTGCGCGAGTTTCGGCGCGTGGCGGGTCTGGGCGTCGAGGACTGGCGCGAGGCGCTTGGTGCGGCTTCACCCTGATCGAACGCGAGAGCGCGCGTCGCCTCGCGCGCCTCGGCGGATCGGGGAGTTGGCGTGCGGTCGGCTCTCGGACCACGCCACCGTGCTCGAGCTCATGCGCGCGCTGCCGGCGGCGCCCGTCGCCACCGTCGACGAGGCGCCGTCGCTCATCCGGCGCCGCGCCCTCATGGACCGCGGTATTGGCTGGGTCGACGTGCAGCTGCTCGGCTCGGGCTTGTTGGCCAGCGTCCCGATCTAGACGCTCGACCGGCGGTTGGCCGCGGTCGCCGCAGAACTCGGGGTGGCGGCGGAGCCCCGGGGATGAGCGGATCGCGTCGAGCGCGGGTACGCGGTCAGGCCATGCGGGCAGCGGGACGTCGACCTACCGGAGCCGGCACCTTTCGTGTCAGGTAGGTCCCATCCCACCCTGCTCTGCATGAACACCACGACCCGTACGATCCTCGCAGCCTCACTTCTGATCCTCGCTCTCCTCCTGGCGGTGGCCGCCCCGGTGGCGGCGACCGGCCAGGACGACCACCCGTTCGAGTTCGTCGAGATCGCGCGCGGCGACGCGACGTCCGCCGAAGTCGTCCTCGACGTCGACATCGGGCGCCTCGACCTGCGCGGCCAGCCCGGCGGCGACGGGCGCGCACTCGTCGGCGTCGTCGACCTCGGGAACGCGCAGGCGCTCGAGCACACGGTGGAGCCGGGCGCACACCTGAGCGTCGGCCTGCGGGGGCGCACGCCGCTCCGCACGCGCGTCGTGCGTGAGGGCCCATACTGGGACCTCAACCTCGCCGCCGACCTGCCGGCCACCGTCGCCGTGCGCTCCCGCGTCGGCGAGACGATGCTCGACCTGCGCGGCACCGCGGTGCAGCGCGTGGAGCTCGACGCCGGCATCGGCGACCACGAGGTCCACCTCCCCGAGGGCGATGTCGTGGCACGCCTGACGACGTGGTTGGGCGACCTGGACGTCTTCGTGCCCCGCGCCGCGATCGTGCGGCTGCACCTGGATGGCGGCCGCGACCTGGATGCGCTGCCCGAGGGCTTCGTCGCGGTGCCGGGCGGGTACGAGCGCGACGGCGCCGGGGCGACGATCGACCTGACGCTCGGCGTCGGACTCGGCGACATCCGGGTGCGGACGTACTGACCCGCGACGGGTGCGCACGCTGACGGCAGCCGCGTGCCACGTTGAGGTCCTCGCCGATCGCGCGCACCAGGTCGCCGTCGAGCCTCGTGCGCCCGCGAGAGGCCCCGACGGCGGGCGGTCAGCCGGGGCTGGAAGCGGCGCGGCGGGCCGTCGGCGACATCCTCACGCTCGAACCTGTCCGCATCGCCCCACGGCAGTCGGATCGAAACCGGGGGTTCGGGACCACCCAGAGGCGGTCGGAGCCCCGTTTCTACCCGTTTCCGGCGTGGTTGGACGCGCACCGCCGCAACATCTTGACGGATGCCGCATACCGCGGTATGTTCGAAAGCGTCAACCAAGAGCATTCGCGGCGCCCCGAGGGGCGCCGGTTTCGTCGTGCCTCGGCGCGCGTCGGGCAACGGTGGGCCTGTGTCCCCGACGCCGTCGGCCACGCCGACGGGACATGAGTCCCTTGTTAACATTCGATGAACCTGCTCCATCCACGCCGTTCGTCCGACGTGCTCGGTCCAGCGATCTGGATGGGATCGCGGGACCGAGCCGCAGGCGCACCCACCGAGGCACGTCGCGGCTGTAGAGGAGCGTGTGCCCATGACACGAACGGAACCCACGAACCACGGGAGACGAGACGGCACCCGTGCCGCGCGGCGGTCGCTGGCGCGGCTCGGGTGGGGGGTGATCGTCGCAGTCGCCCTCGCTGGCTGCGCCCGGCAGGCGCCGCCCCCAACCGCGGCCATCACCGAGGTGCGCGCGACGTCCAGCACGTCACTGGTGGTGGCGTTCGACGCGCCCGTGCACGTCGCCGACCCCGGTGCGTTCGCCATCCGCGACCCGGACGGCACCGCGCTCGACGTGGTCGCCCTGCACCCGCGACCCGACGGCCGCAGCGTGGTGCTCGGTACCGCGCCCCAGCAGGCCGTCACGTACCGCCTCGCCGTCGCGGGCGTCGCGACCGCGGACACGCTCCAGCCGCTGGCCGACATGAGCGGCGATTTCGCCGGCAGCGTCGCGCCGGCACCGGTCGTGGCCAGTGCCGTGGCCATCAGCCCCACGCAGGTGGTCGTCTCGTTCCACGACCCCGCCACCGGCGCGTCGGCGGAGCTCGCGCCGTCCGCCGAGGACGCAGCTCAGTACCGCCTCGCCGACAGCGCACTCCCGCTCGAGATCGAGGGGGCCGCCTTCGGCAGCGACTTCGCGACCGTCGTGCTCACCACGGCGCCGCAGTTCGACGCGAGCTACACGCTCGAGGTCGCGGCCGTGTTCAGCCGCGTCGGCGAGCGCCTGGTCGACCCCTTCAACAACCGCACGGCGTTCGTCGGGATCGCCGCCAACGACACGCGCTCGCCCACCGTCGAGCAGGCGTCGTCGCTCGGCGTCACCGCCGTGGAGGTGCGCTTCAGCGAGCCACTGCGCGACGAGCCCGGCGGCGCCGGCGACCCCGCGAGCTACGCCATCGCGGACGCCGGCGGGGAGTCCCTGCCGGTCGTCGACGTCGAACTCAACGCCTACCGCACCGCCGCCGTGCTGACCACCGGCCGCAGCCAGGTGGACGGCCGTGCGTACACCCTCACCGTGCAGGGCCTGCGCGATGACGCCGGCAACGCGCTCGATCCGGACCCGACGGACGTCTCCTTCGTCGGGCAGGACGCCCCCGTGGGCGTCGACACGACGCCGCCGCGCGTCGCCAACGTCGGCTCCACCGGGAACACGTCCGTCGTGGTCACCTTCTCGGAGCCGGTGCTCGGGGGCCCGTCCAGCGCCGAGAACCCTGACCACTACCGGATCTACTCGAGCGATGCCGCCCCGGACGAGGTCGGCCCGCTCGCCACGCTGATGGTGCTCGACGCGGTGCTCGACGCCACCCGCACGTCGGTGACGCTCACGACCACCTCTCAGTCCGATATCGGGTACGTGCTCGAGGTCGTCGACGTGCGCGACCTGGCGGGCAACCAGATCGCGCCGCCCGAGCGCGGCGTCGACCCGAGCCGCCTGAGCTTCCGCGGCACCGCGCCGGCGCCGGGCGAGCTGATCGACAGCGACGGCGACGGCCTGAGCGACGACGTCGAGCAGCGTGGCTGGACCGTGCGCGTCACCCGAACGGACGGCAGCGTCGAGCGCCGCGAGGTCACCAGCGATCCGTTCACGGTCGACACCGATGGCGACGGCTTGACCGACGCCGAGGAGCGCCAGTACGGCACCGACCCGCGCAACGCCGACAGCGACGGCGACGGGATCTCGGATTTCGACGAGTTGAACCTGTACTACTCCGAGCCGACGATGGAGGATACCGACGGCGACGGCCTCCCCGACGGGCTCGAGGTGGACTTCTTCGGCACCTCGCCGCTCCTGGCCGACACCGACGGCGACCAGTTCGACGACGCCTATGAGGTGACGACCGACAACCGCAACCCGCGCGTCGCCGACCTGCCGCGCGTGGCCATCAACGTCGGCGCGGTCGACCTGCGGCTCGACGTGCGTTTCGAGGAGCAGACTGCCAGCGGCACCCGCACGCTCGACAGCCGCAGCTTCGCCTCCACCCTCGCGCAATCCCAGGAGTCGGCCCAGGCGCGCGAGACCTCCAGCACGCTCGAGTGGTTCGTGCAGGGCGAGGCGACCGTCTGCACCTACGGCGGCTGCGAGGAGGGCAAGGAGGGCGGCTTCAAGTTCACCGCCGCCGGCGGGGCGAGCGGTTCGAGCTCGACGACCTTCACGAGCGCCTCGGTGCGCGCCACCCAGCGCGAGTACGCCACGAGCCTGGCGAGCGAGGCGGAGATCACCGCCGAGTCGGTCGTGACCCGCGTGGTCGAGGGCGCCTCGATGGCGGTCGAGGTCAACCTGCGCAACGCCAGCAACATCGCCTTCACGATCAGCGACATCGAGCTCACCGCGCGCATCCAGGACCCGCGCGACCCGAGCGTGTTCGTGCCGGTCGCGACCCTGTTCGCGGCCTCGGGCGCGCCGATCAGCATCGGGCCGCTGGACCCCGAGCGGGGGCCGTTCCGGTTCGCGACCGACAGCGCGTTCCCGAGCCTGGTCGAGAGCCTCATGGCGAACCCGCGCGGCCTGACCTTCGAGGTCGCGAGCTACACGATCGTCGACGAGTTCGGCCGCGACTTCGCGTTCGTCGAGCAGGACGTCAACGACCGCACCGCCTACCTCGAGATCAACTACGCCGGCAACGCGCCGCTCGAGCGCCACCAGGTCGCCACCAACGGCACCTTCGACGCGTCGGGGCGCCCGTCGGGCATCACCTTCGCGCAGGTGATGGAGGACGTGCTCGGCCTCGAGTACGTGCCCGAGGCCGTCGACGTGAACCTCGACCCGACCGTGCGCGCGGACGCCGACCTGCTCGACCGCAGCTACTCGACGCGCACCGTCAACGGCGTCGACACCCTGTGGCGCGTCAAGCGGGTCTCGCGCACGCTCACGGGCCAGGAGCGCGACTGGTGGGTCCTCGGGCCACAGGGCAACATCACCCCGGTCGGCACCCGCCCAGGCGTCGACTTCCGCAGCACCACGGTCTTCTCCGACCAGGACTTCGCCTTCGCCTTCGTGCAGGATCTCGATCAGGACGACCTCGAGGCGATCGAGGAGGCCTTCTACCGCAGCATCGACTCCGACGCCGACGTCGATCCGGCCGATGGCATCCCCGACAGCCGCGACACCGATCGCGACGGCATCGACGACGCCGACGAGGTGTACGGCCCGTTCGAGGGCAACCGGCGCGTGCGTTGGATCATCCGCCTGGAGGACGGTCGCGACGCGTACCCGACGATGGCGCACCCAGGCCGCGCCGATACCGACGGCGACGGCCTGAGCGACTGCCAGGAACTCCTCGTCGACCCGGGCTGCGCGGAGATCACCGTGTACCTCGACGGCGACGGGGTGCCGACGATCCAGCCCACCTCCCTCGACGGCGTCGCGCACACGCTGCTCGGCACCACCAGCCTGACGGCGGCGACCGACCCGAGCGCGCCGGACACCGACGGCGACGGGCTCAACGACCTTCAGGAGGCCATCGGCTTCGCGTACGTCGATCTGACCGGCGCCCGGGTCGTCGTGACGCCCTTCACCGATCCGACCACGCCGTACGCCACCAACCCGCTCGACCGCGACACCGACCGCGACGGCCTCGACGACCGCGCGGAGGTGCGTCTCGGCTCGAACCCGATCGAGCCGGACGGCGACACCGTGCGCGACGACGACGCCGACGGCCTCGTCAACCGCGTCGAGACGCTCGGGTGGGACGTGACCTACCGGAACGCCGTCGGTTCGCTGATCACGACCGCCGTCACGTCCGACCCGCGGCTCGTCGACACCGACGGCGACGGCCTCACCGATTGGGAGGAGTACCACGGCTGCCGCGACGCGAACCGCGATTTCGTGTGCGACGACGAGCGCCGCTGGGGACCCACGAACCCGCGGGAGCGCGACTCGGACTTCGACGGCATCCTCGACCGCGTCGAGGTGGACGGTGTGCCGTTCCCGAGCGACACCAGCGACCCCATCCGCTTCACCGACCCTCTGAACGCCGACAGCGACGGTGACGGCCGCAGCGACGGGGATGAGGTCGACGTCTCCTGGCTCGTCAGCGTCGCCGGCCGCGGCGGCTACGTGGTGTACTCCGATCCGCTGCGCCGCGACGCAGACGGCGACGGCCTCACGGACGCGGACGAGCTCTCGCTCGGCACCGATCCCGGCCTGGCCGATACCGACGGCGACGGCGCGCTGGACTCCCTCGAGAACACCCGGCCCACGAGCCCGCTCGTGCCCGACCACCTGGTCACGGTGACCTACCTCGGGCTGCAGGCGGGCAAGGGGTCGTCCGCGTCGGCCGCCGACGGCGACGCAGGCGCGAACCCAGGAGACTTCTCCTTCTTCTTCGAGGTGCGCGTTCCCACGACCTCGGGCTCGCTCGCGCGGCGAAGCGTCGCCACGGCCAGCTCGGTGTTGGTCCGGCCCTGCGTCGACCAGAACGACTACATCTGCAAGGGTTCCGTTCTCGGCGTCACCGTCATCCAGATCGCGGCGCCGCTCAAGCTCGAGATGAGCGAGTCGACGACGTTCGCGGTGCCGTACACGAGCTCGTTCACCGTCGAGGGGCTGGTGCAGGAGATCGATCCGAGCGGCAGCACGCCGATCGCCGACGTCTCCTACTTCTTCGGTGGCTTCGGCGATCCGAGTGGCACCTACGCCGGCGTCGACCTGCGCAAGGGGAGCTTCGGCATCGCCTTCAACGACTCGCCGCGGACCGACGTGCCGCTCGAGATCACGGTGCTGGTCACCGTCGAGTAGGCGCGCCGCATCGAACGAGCACGCCGCGTGGGCCCCGAGAGCGATTCGGGGCCCACGCTCGTTGGGCGGCCCGGCTGCTCGCGGTTCCCGGGAAGACGGCCTACGCCGCCGCCGTCGAGCGGGTGGACCGCGCTAGCGTGACGGCATGCGGAGGCCAGATATGCGTCTGAGGTATGATGCTTCGTACGACACTGGAGGTCGTACCATGCCTGCCTCACGGATCACGATCACCCTCCCCGAGGACCTGGTCGAGCGGATCGATCGGCTCGAGCGGAACCGCAGCCGCTTCATCGCCGACGCCGTGGAGCGCGAGCTCCACCGCCGCTTGCGGCAGGAGTTGCGCCGCTCGCTCGACGCCCCGCACCCCGAGAGCATGGAGGTCGCCGAGCAGGGCCTGGCGGCGTACCGCGACGCGCTACCGGCGGAGTCGACGGGCCTCGTCGATCCTGCGGGAGGGTTCCCGGTGGTGTGGCGCGACGGAGAGGGCTGGTCGCGGGTGGGCGAGCCGTGATCGAGCGCGGCAGCGTCGTGGTCGTCGATCTCGAGTCGACCTTCGGGCACGAGCAGCGGGGCCTGCGGCCGTGCGTGGTCGTGAGCGACCCGGAGGTCGTGACCGCGCAGCGCTACCCGCTGGTCGCGATCGTCCCCGTCACCGGGCGCACCGGCGAGGGCGCCCTGTACCCGGTTTTGGCCGCGGGCGACTGCGGGCTGCGCCAGCCCTCGTGGGTCCTTACCGATCAGGTCCGGTCCGTCGACAAGCGGCGCGTGCAGCGGCTGGTGGGCCGGGTCTCGGAGGCGGAGTTGGCCGCGATCGACCAGGGGTTGGCGCTCTACCTCGGGCTTGCGCTCTGAGCGCACGTTGCCGCGGCGCGCTCGGGAGCGCGCCGCCGGCCATCACATCCGCAGCTGCCGCGTGAGCTCGCCCAGGTCGGTGGTGGCCGTTCGCTGGCGGACGTCGCCCTGGTAGCGGTCGAACAGCGTCCGGCCGCGCTCGAGCTCGGCGGCGAAGACCTCGCGGATGCGCGCCGTGTCGAGCGTCCGGCCCCCGCCGTAGTAGGCGTCGGCCACCTTGCCGATGGCGTAGGTGGTCGCGAAGGTGGTGACGGCGCTGGTGGCCGTCTTGCCGATCGCGCCGGCGGTCTTGCCGGCGAGGCCGCGCAGCGCGCCGCCGAAGAGCTTGCGGGCGAAGCCCTCGAGCACCTGGCCCGTCAGGCCGACGCCGGCGTCGCGCTCGGAGAGCGTCGTCGGTGGCGTGATCGGATCCATGGTCTAGTTTCGCCGTGCACGATGAGAGCGGGGCGAGGCGAGCAGGTGTCGGTCGACAACCCCGTGCCGCCAGGGACGCCGACCCCGCGCGGCCGGGGTCACGAAACCGGGGGTTCGGGCGCCGATTCCCTGGCTTGTGGGCCTGATTTCGCCCGTTTCCGACGCGCGTGGCTGCGGGCAGCCGCAAGTTCTTGACGGATGCCGCATATCGGGGTATGTTGGTGAACATCAAGCAAGAGAAGGCGCGGCGCCCCGAGGGGCGCCGGTTTCGTGGTGGCCCGCCGCTTGCCGTTCCCGGGAGCCCCGTTCGCCCGTGCTATTCTCAGGCGAGCCTGGTTGTTGCTCCAAGCCGCATCGGCCAGACCCGGTCCGTGGGTCGGGTAGGAAGCGCCTTCACCTCCACATTCGATGGTCCTGTGCCGACCGATGCCACGCGGTCGCGAAGCGTTCCGGCGCCGGGAGAACACGGAGGCTGCGCGGGAACCCGAGGCAGGTCACACGCACCCGATTCCGGCGCGTGCCCGCGTCCCCTATGGGCTGCGGGTGCGGCGCAGGAGCGGAGGATGCCATGCGGAAGTCGCTGTTCACCGTCGTCCTGTCACTGCTGATCGCCGTCGCGGGTAGCGCCTTGGCGCAAGGCGAGGCTGCCGAGGCGTACATGGTGCTCGAAGGTCAGATCCACACGAACAACCTCGTCGGGCTGGTGCCCGAGGGTATTCGAATGGAAGTCCAGTTGAGCGGCGAGTTCACCGAGGGGCTCTTCGCCGGTGCCACGGCGGATTGGACCAACCACCTGCTCATCAGGCGCGATGGCGTCCGCGTGATGGACGTTCGTGGGTACGCCGAAACGCCGGATGGCACGAGGCTCGTCTGGACCATGAAGGGCTACTTCGGCGAGCCGTCGCCGCCGCCGCTCGAGGTCCGCATCGAGGCCATGCTCGATCCCGAGTTCCAGTTCCCGGACGTCGAGTTGATGCTCCACGGCGCGGCATGGTTCGAGACCATGGCGCCCGAGTTCGGCTTCGTGAACCACACGGTGTTCAGCTTCACCGGGGCCGTGAATCCTCGTGACGGCGACACGCGTGTCACCTTCCGTCCCGTGGTGGATCCGGCGCGGTAGCACCCGCGCCATCGGTCCTGCGGCGTCGCGTCGGACGTCGTCGACGGACTGGCCCGCGCGGGGACGCGGGGCGCAGGCGATTGACCGGAGGTCGACATGCCCAACATCGAGACCATCGCGACGAGCTTCCACCAGGCCTGCACGAGCGGTGCGGGCTGGGAGGCGTGCCGGGCTTACTGCACGCCGGACGCCACCTTCGAACACGAGGGCGAGATGTTCGCCGACATCCACACCCTCGAGGCCTACGCGACGTTCCTGCAGAACGTGTTGGCGCCCGTCCCGGACTTCCGGCACGAGGTGCTGTCGGTCGGCGTCGACCAGGGGCTCCAGCGGGTGCTCGTCCACTACCTAATCCGCGGCACGCACACGGGGGAGGGCCTGCCGGTGCCGCCCACCGGCAAGAGCATGGAGAGCCACTGCGTGTTCATCCTGCACTTCGAGGGAGACCGCATCCGTCATGCCACGAAGGTGTGGAACGATTACGAGGTGAGAAAGCAGTTGGGCTGGGTCTGAGCGCGCCTCGGCCTACCGTCAACACGCCGTCACCCGGCGGGTCTCACTTGACCCGCCGGGCTCACGATGGTCGCCGCCCTGGCGTGAGGACGGGCGCCCGGAATCAGCGGGCGGCGGGATCGCGCAGCCGGCCCCGCGTCGCCGCCACCACGACCACGGTCGCGACGGTGATCGCGACGAAGGCGGTCACGTCGCCGGTCGCGCTGCGTGGCGCGAGGGACGCTGCGACGTTGAAGCCCGCGTGGGCGAGAATCGCGATGAGGATGCTGCCGCCGCTGCCGTTGGCCAGCCAGAGGTAGAGCACGCCCAACTCGACGAGTGCCAGGAGGGTGAGCCAGAACGCCAGCGAACCGAAGCCGAGCGCGTGGTAGTAGCTGCCGTCGATGAACGCGAGGGGCAGGTGCCAGAGCGCCCAGATCGCGCCGATGCCGATGGCCGCCTCCGCGGGCAGCGTCCGTCGCTGCCAGGCGTCCGCCGCGACGCCGCGCCAGCCCGGCTCCTCGGCGAACCCCGCCAGCAGCGCGACCGCGATCGCGCCCCCGACGGCCCCGACGCCATACGCGGGGAGGGCCGCGGCCGCACCTGCGACGGCGGCCACGGTGGCGCCCAGGACGGCGGGACCCGCGGCCACCGCGACGAGGGCCCACCACCACGGGGCGGCGATCCGGCGGGGGTCCCAGACGCGGCGCAGGAAGTCGCGCCGGTACCCGCGGTCGCTGCGCAGCACGAGCCACGCCGCCCCGAGGAGCGGACCGAGTCCGCCCGCCATGTACAGCATGGCGCCGACCGGCTCGGCGACCGAGCGGCCGGTCGCCGCGGCCGTCCACCAGAGCGTCCAGGTCCACGCGAACGCGATGCCGAAGTACGCGCGGGCCGCCGGGGGCACCCGGCGCTCCTCGCCTGGCTCGTGGGGGCGCATGGGGCGAGGATACGGCGGGCAGCTGCTCAGCCCCGTCCGGCCCGCCCCCGCGCGTCGACCAGCCCCCGCAGCAGACCGCCGAACACCAGGGCGTGCAGGGGGGTGACGAGCAGCCAGTAGGCGCGCCCGGCGAGTCCGTGGGGCCGGAAGGTCGCCGTCTGGCGGAGGACGGGCGGGTCGTCGCCGTCGCGCTCGAGCTCGAACTCCAGCCAGGCCTCGCCGGGTAGGCGCATCTCGGCGTACAGCAGCAGGCGTCCGCGCTCGCGGTTGGCGACCAGCACGCGCCAGAAGTCGAGCGCGTCGCCGGGGCGCAGTTCGGTGGGGTGTCGCCGGCCGCGGCGCAGGCCCGTGCCGCCCACCAGACGGTCGAGGAGCCCGCGGAGCCACCAGAGCCACTGGGCGTGGTACCAGCCGTTGGCTCCCCCGATGCGCCACAGGCGGTCGATCACCTCTTCGGGCGGGTCGTGCAGCGGGCCGCGGCGGGTGTCGTGGTAGGCGCCCTGTGCCGGGACCTGCACCAGCCGGTCGAGCTCGAGCGCGCTGCGGCTGGAGACGACGGCGTCCGTCCACGAGGAGACGACGGTCTGCTGCTCGATCTTCTGGAAGGCGAGCCGCACGGCCTCCTCGTAGGTGATCGGTTCCAGCGGGACGATGTCGCGGATGCGCTCGTCGCGCGCGACCACGTCGACGGTCATCGAGTCGACCAGGTTGCGCGCCAGCGGGTAGCTGGTGGAGGTGACGAAGTAGAGCCAGTACGACGACAGGTGCGGGGTGAGGATGGGCACGGGGAGCACCCAGCGGCGCAGGCCGCGCACGGCCGCGTAGCGCATCAGCATCGTCTGGTACGTGAGGACCTCGGGGCCGCCGATGTCGAAGGTCTCGCCGATCGCGCGTGGCTCGTCGAGTACCCCGGCGAGGTAGGCGAGCGCGTCGCGCACCGCGATCGGCTGCGTGCGCGAGCGCAGCCACTTGGGCGCGACCATCACGGGGAGCTTCTCCGTGAGGTCTCGGATGATCTCGAAGCTGGCGCTGCCGGCGCCGACGATGATGCCCGCCCGCAGCACCGTCACCGGCACCTCCCCTTCGCGCAGGACCCGTTCGACGTGCCGGCGCGAGGCCAGGTGCTGGGAGAGCGCGCCGTCGTCGCCGAGGCCGCCGAGGTAGACGAGCTGCCGCGCGCCGGTGCGGGCGAGGTAGTCGGCGAAGTTGCGGGCGGCGCGCGCCTCGAGGTCGGCGAAGTCGCCCGAGGTCGAGAGGCTGTGGACCAGGTAGTAGGCGGCGTCGAGCCGCTCGGGCAGGCCGGCCTCGTCGAGCGGCTCGAGCAGGTCCGCCTGGTGCACCCAGATGCCGCGCTCGGGGTCGTGGGCCACGGCGAAGCGCTGGGGATCGCGCACCAGGCAGTGCACCTGGTGGCCCGCCGCGAGCAGCAGCGGCAGCAAGCGCATGCCGATGTAGCCGTTGGCGCCGGTCAGCAGCACGCGCAGGGGGCCACGCCCGGGGCGGCCCGTACCGGGTTCGCTGGGCGCGGCGTCCGGGGCGCCAGCGGCGGCGCCCGCCGGCGGCAGGGGGGTACGCATGCCGAAGGGTACGGCGGATCGCGGCGCGGTGCCGCGTCGGGGGCCACCGTACGGCGGCGGCGATGCGCGATGCACACGGCGTGCGGCTGGACCCCGTCCCGCCGATGGGTCTACGGTGGGAGACGAACGGAGGTGCGAGCCATGAAGGAACTGGACGTTGGGGCGTTCTGGCGCCTGCTCAAGCCCGAGGTGGTGGCGTGGGCGGTCGCCGAGCACGAGGGCGAGCGGAGCATCTGTCCGCTCGGCTGGACGATGCGGACCTCGGCCACGCCGCCGATGGTGGCGATCAGCGTGGCGCCATCGCGCTTCACGCACGGGCTGATCGCGGGCGCGGGCGCCTTCGTGCTGGCGTACCCGGGCCGCGAGCTGGCTCAGGCCACGGCGTACTGCGGTAGCCACAGCGGCAGCGACGTCGACAAGTTCGCAGAGACGGGCGTGACGGCGCTGCCGGCGCGGCAGGTGGCGGCGCCGATCATCGCCGAGTGCGTGGCGAACCTCGAGTGCCGGGTGGTCGAACGCTTCACGACGGGTGACCACTCGATCTTCGTGGGCGAGGTGGTCGCGGCCTGGGCGCAGGAGGATCCCGGCAAGCTGCTGTGCCTGGTCGACGAGTCGGCCGGGTACGAGACGGTGCTGAAGGACGAGCGGTTCCGGTTCGGGGTTGTGAGGGGGTAGGGGGGTCCACTCGGCGAGGAGGAGGTCCGATGCCCACACTGAAGGTCTTGCCCTGCCTCGACTCGGACGCGATGGCCGGGGAGCGCTGCCGCGAACTCGACGTGTCGCGCGCCTACGCCGCGGAGTTGGGCCGGACGGCGGTCGAGGCGGTCCGCGCCGGGGCGTACCGCCACGAGGGTCGGGTGGTCCCCTGGGGTGATGTGGTGCAGGCGGCCCGCACCGCCAAGGTCAGCGTCCCGCCCGACGCCGACCTGCCGGCGGCGCCTGCCCGAGCGTTCGCCGAGACGCGCGTCCAGGTCACGAACGAGACGACCCTGGGCGCTGCGCGCCGCCTCGTGGATGCGGGCGCCCGCCCGCTCGCGCTCAACTTCGCCAACGGCGTGCATCCCGGCGGCGGCTTCCTCGACGGCGCCAGGGCGCAGGAGGAGGTGCTCTGCCGCTCAAGCGCGCTCGTCGAGACGCTGGTCGGCGACCCGATGTACGCGGAGCACGCGCGGCGTCCGCGACCTGATTCCAGCGACTGGTCGATCTACTCGCCGGGCGTTCCCGTGTTCCGCACCGACGACGGCGCGACGCTGCCGCGTCCGTGGCCGCTCGACTTCGTCACCTGCGCGGCGCCGTACGCGCCCGCCGTCGGGCAGCCGGAGAGCGGCGACCTGCTGGAGCGACGCATCCGGCGGGTCCTGGCGATCGCGCGCGCCTACGGTCACGCGGCGCTGGTGCTCGGCGCCTGGGGTTGCGGGGCCTTCCACAACGACCCGGTGCGCACCGCGCAGGACTTCCGCGCCGCGCTCGAGGGCGAGTTCGCGGGCGCGTTCGCCGAGGTCGTGTTCGCCGTCGTCGACTGGTCGCAGGAGCGACGCAACCTGGGGCCGTTCCGCGACGCGTTCGCGGGCGCCGGCTGAAGGCCGCCGGCCAAAGGCCGCCGGCGCTCTCGGCGCGGCCGGCGGGCCACTGGCGGCGATGGCTGCTGCGGGGACGCCGCGGAGTCGGCTGCTAACCTGGACGGAGGCGACGCCGTCGCCTTCGGAGGTGAGCGATGGCACACCTGGAAGCGAACGTCGCGGTTCCCGAGATCCCCTTCGACGAGCGCGTGCGCCTACCGGCGGCGCGCACGGCCGTGGTGGTGGTCGACATGCAGAACGACTTCGCCCACCCGCGCGGCGCGCTGTTCGGCGAGGAGGCCGAGCGCGCCATCCCGCGGATCGCCGAGGTCGTGGAGCGCGCCCGCGCGGCCGGGGCGCGGGTGGTCTACACGCAGGACTGGCACGGCGAGGACGATCCGGAGTTCGCCGTCTGGGGCGAGCATGCGCGTGCCGGGTCGTGGGGGGCGGAGATCGTCGACGCGCTGGCGCCCCACGAGGGTGACGAGGTCATCCGCAAGCTGCGCTACGACGCCTTCTACGGCACGCCGCTCGACCACCGCCTGCGGGTGCTCGGCATCGAGGAACTGGTCATCGTGGGCACGGTGGCGAACATCTGCGTGCTGCACACCGCCGGGTCGGCGGCGTTGCGGCACTACGGGGTGACGCTGGTGGAGGACGCCGTCGGGGCGCTCGATCCCTTCGACCAGGCCGCCACGCTGCGGCAGCTGACCTTCCTGTACCGCGGCCGGGTGACGCGCGCGGAGGGCCTGAGCTTCGACGCGTCCTGAGCGGCGGTGTCGGCCGAGCCGCGGCCACGAACGGAGGTCAGCCGGCGCGAGGCAGGAACAGGGTCACGTCGTGGCCGGTCGGCTGCACCGCCGGCGCCACGGTCGGCACCCGCTTGCGGTGGCTGGCGACCACCCGCGCCCGGACGCGGTCGATGGCGGCCCGCTCGACGCCGAGGCCGGCGATGGCGGCGTCGTCGAAGCCGGCGTCCAGGTGCGCCAGGACCAGGTCGATCTCCCGGTAGCTCATGCCGAAGTCGCCCTCGTCGGTCTGGTCGGGCTCCAGGCCGGCGCTGGGGGGCACCGACACGATGTCGTGCGGGACGCCGAGGTGCACCGCCAGCTGCCAGACCTGCGTCTTGTACAGGTCGGCCAGCGGCTCGAGCTTGGGGGCGTCGTCGCCGTGCTCGGTGAAGTAGCCGAGCAGCCGTTCGCTGCGGTTGCCGGTACCGATCGGCAGCAGGCCGTGTTGGGTGAGCTTGTCGAACTGCACCAGCATGCGGACGCGCGCCTGGACGTTGCCGAGCCGGTGCCAGGCGATGCCCGGCTGGCTGGCGGCGTAGGCGTCGACGATCGGCGTGATGTCGACCGTCTCGTGGCGCAGGCCGAGGTCGGCGATCAGCCGCTCGGCGCGCCGCATGCCGTCGGCACCGAGGTCGCGGTAGGGGAGCCGCAGCGCCAGCACGCGCTCGGGCCCGAGGGCGCGGGCCGCCAGCGTGGCGACGACGGCGCTGTCCACGCCGCCCGAGACGCCGAGCGCGACCCCGTCCAGCCCGAAGCGGCGGACGGTGTCCTCGATGGTGCGTTCGAGCCGCGTCGCGAGCGGCGCGGGGTCGAGGCGCAGCCGCGGATGGGGTGTCGGTGATGACGTCATGCCGCCTCCCTCCGGGTCGATGATAGGGGAACGACCACCCGTTCCCCGTTCCGCCGAGGGAGGCGTCCCATGACCTCGTCCAACCCAGCCGCCGCCGACGCCAGCCTGCTGTTCACCGACCTGTACCAGCTCACGATGGCGCAGGCGTACCTGCGCCACGGCCTGCACGAGCTGCCGGCGCAGTTCGACGCGTTCTTCCGCCGGCCGCCGGACTACGGGGCGCACCAGGCGGGGTACGCGGTGGCCGCGGGGGCGGCCGAGTTGCTCGCGTGGATGGCCGACGCGGCGCTGGCGCCCGACGACGAGGATCGCCTGCGCGGCATGCGCACGGCGGCGGGCGAACCCCTGTTCGACGATGCCTTCCTCGCGTGGCTGCGCGACCGACGCGGCCTCGACGACGTGGAGCTGCGTGCCGTGCCGGAGGGGCGGGTCATCCACCCCGTCGCGCCCTTCGCCGTCGTGGAGGCGCCGCTGGCCGTCGCTCAGCTGCTCGAGACCTCCGTGTTGAACCACCTGAACTACCCCACGCTCATCGCCACCCGTGCGGCGAGGCTGCGCCACGCGGCCGGGGGCCGCCCACTGATCGAGTTCGGCATGCGGCGTGGCCACGGACGGGCGGTGGACGCCGGGGCGCGGGCGGCGCTCATCGGCGGGGTGGACGCCAGCAGCAACACGGGCGCCAGCCTGCGCCTGGGCGTGCCGCCGCGCGGCACCCACGCCCACAGCTTCGTGCAGGCCATCATGGCGACGGGCGGTGACGAGCTGGACGCCTTCCGCGCCTATGCCGAGGTCTACCCGGACGACTGCCTGCTGCTGCTCGACACCGTCGACACGCTCGACAGTGGCCTGCCCAACGCCATCCGGGTGTTCGAGGAGCTGCGCGCGCGGGGCCACGAACCGCGCGGCGTGCGGCTGGACTCCGGCGACCTCGCCCACCTGGCGCTGCACGTGGCGCGCGAGTTGGACGCTGCGGGCTTCCCGGACGCCGTGATCACGCTGTCCAACCAGTTGGACGAACTCACCATCTGGCAGATCCGACAGCAGATCCAGGACGAGGCGTCCTCCGTCGGCGTCGACGCGCAGCCCGTGCTCGACCGCCTGGTGTTCGGCGTGGGCACCCGCCTGATCACCAGCAAGGGGGCGTGCGCGCTCGACGGCGTCTACAAGCTGGTGGCGGTGCACCACGACGGCGAATGGCGGCCCAGTGCCAAGCTCTCCGACACGCCGGAGAAGGCCACCGTGCCGGGGCCCAAGGCACTGTTCCGCGTGTACGACGCACGCGGCATGGCCACGGCCGACCTGGTCACCCTCGCCGACGAGCGCCCGCGGGCCGGCGAGCCGCTGACGCTACGGCACCCCGCCGACGAGCGCTACCGCTCGTTGGCGGTGGACGAGGTGTCGGACGTGGAGCCCCTCCTGGAGACGCATTGGAGCGGAGGCTGCGCTAGGGTCGAGCCGCAGGACGTCGCGGCGCTGCGGGCGCGGCGCGAGGCCGACGAGGCGCGACTGGACGCGGGCGTCAGGCGCCTGCGCAACCCGCACCGCTACCACGTGTCGCTCAGCGAGCGCCTGTGGCGCCTGCGGCAGTCGACCGTCTGAGGAGCCTCCCGCCGATCGGCGCGGACGGCGCCGCCGAGCCCGTGGTGCCGTCGCCCGCGCCGCACGACGGCAACCGAGGCCCGTGACCCCACCCGAACCGCTCCTCCGACGCAGCCGCCTGATCGACCGCTCGCCGGTCTTCTACGGTTGGCTCGTGCTGGCGGTCGCCACCGTCGGCATGATGATGGCGATTCCCGGCCAGACGGTCGGGGTGTCGATCTTCATCGACTGGATCATCGCGGACCTGAGCATGTCCCGCTCGCAGGTGTCCACCCTCTACCTGGTCGGCACGTTGGCCGGCTCGCTCGTGCTGCCCTTCGTCGGTCGCTTCGTCGATCGCCGCGGGCCTCGGCGCCCGCCTTCGCGCTCGCCGCGGTGGCGCCCTTCCTGCGGCTGCGCCGCGGAGGGCGGGTGTGCTGAGCTACCGCTCGTACTGCGGCACCCCCGCGAGGTCGGCGCGCACGCCGTGCTCGGCCCTGAAGCGTGCCGTGATCTCGTGCAGCCGCGGCAGCAGCGCCGGGTCCGGGCGCGGTCCCTCGACGGCCGCCAGCACCTCGAGCAGTTGCTCGGGCGTGTTGATGCTCACGACGGTCGACGCGATGATCGGATCGACCAGCGAGAACTTCAGTGCGAAGCTCGTCCAGGACGGGGCCGTGCGCCCCCGGCCGATCTCGGGCTCGACGATGGCGCGAACCTCGGCGAGCTGGTCGTAGGCGCGGTCCCAGCTGGGGTCGAGCATGCGGTCGCCAGGCGGCAGGGCGGACCGATCGATGCGGGCGTCGGTCAGCAGTCCACCCATGAGCGGCCGGATGCCGATGAAGCCCATGCCGCGCTCGCGCATGAGGTCGAACACGTCGACCATCTCGGTCTCGAGCAGGTTGAAGTACGCCACGATCCCGTCGAAGGCGCCCGAGGCGATGGCGGCGCGGGCGTAGCCGACGGTGTAGGGGAAGGTCGTCAGGGCGCCGATCAGGCCCTCGTCGCGCAACTGCTGCGCGACCTCGCGCAGCGGTTCGAGCACGGCGTCCAGATCGGCGATGCGTTGCGGCTCGGCGCGGTCGTCGTAGCCGAGCGCTCTGTCGAAGTCGCCGCGCTGCAGGTGCTGCACGATGTCGATGCGCTCCGCCCGCAGCTCGCGCAGGGCGTCCTCGATCTGGCCGCGGAAGGCCGCCGGGTCGAACCTCGCCTCGCCCCAGTCGGGCGCGTTGACCTTGATGGCGTGCCGCACCCGGTCGCGGTGCGGATGGTGTGCCAGCACCTGGCCCGTCGCCCAGCGCGTGCCGTACTCGTAACTGGAGTGCACGAAGTCGAGGCCGATGTCGAGCGCCTCCTCCAGGGCGCGCTGGCCGGCCCGCGACCGCTCGTCGTCGCTCGGCGTCTTGGCGGCGAAGCGCATCGTCCCGAAGCAGATCTCGGGGAGCTCCATGCCGGTGTTGCCGAAGGGTCGTCGTTCCATGGTGTCCGCCTCCGTTCCCTCGACGTGTGGGTTCACCGTACGTCCTCTGGGCCGTTGCGGTCGTGCGATCGGTTCAGCCGATGACGCCTGGGCTCTCCGACCGCGCGGCCCGCACCAGCAGGTTCTTGCCCAGCAGCGCGTCGACATCGCGGTCGGAGGCGCCGATCTCGCGCAACCGTCTCTCGACGCTCGCGATGAGCGCGCCCGGTCCCGCGTCGTGCGCGTGGGCAGGTTGCTCGTCGCCCCAGGCGCCGGGCTCGGCGAGCTCGAGCCCGATCGCCACCGCGCCCGTGTGGCCGTCCTCCAACCGCCGTTCCAGCGCCGCGACCTCGCCCCGCGCGCCGTCGTCGACGAACGCGCGTCCGCCGTAGCCCAGGAGGGCGCCGGCGCTGGCGAGCTCGCGGTGGAGGCCGTCGTCCGTCTGGGTGTCCATGCGGCAGACGTAGGTGCGCTCGCCTGCCACGCCGCGCTGGGCCAGGTACCTGACGAGGCCGGCGAGGTCGGCGTCCGGCTCCAAGCGCACCAGCAACAGCGCGTCGGAGCGACGGCACGCCTCGAGCGCTGCGTCCCAACAGGGGTCGTCGTCGGGCGCGTCGGCGCCGAGGGCTGCCGCGACCGCCGCGGGCCGCGCCAGGGGCTGCTCCCGCATGCCGCCCTCGAGCTCGCGCTGGAACGTGGCGAGGGCGGCGTCGGCGGTGATCCACGGGCGCCGGCCGGTGGGGTAGTGCGCAGCGGGGTGGAAGCCGGTGACGGCGGCGATGGCCACGCCGCTCTTCGCCGACAGGCGGGCGAGGGCGGCGGCGTCGCGACCGCAGCCCTGCGGTTGGACATCGAGCAGCGCCGCGCGGCGCGGGGCGGCGGCGCGGGCGAAGCCGCGGAGACCTCCGGTCTGCCGCTCCTCGTCGTTCAGTGGCGCGATGGCCGCGGGCGCCAGTGAGGTCGCGGCGATCCAGGCGTGGCCGTAGCCGTCGAACCGGACGTCGGCGTCCGGCCTGAGGACGGCGCCGGTGACCAGCGGCAGGACGCGGCCGGGTGTCGCGGGCTGGACCGCGGCGGAGGGCCTGGGCTCGAAACTCATGCCGGCCATGGTCGCACGCTCCCGGCGTGGCGTCGGGAAGATGGGCGTCGTCGCCGGCGGGTGCGCGCGTCGGGAGACGGTTGGCCCGCTCACCGTGGCGGATCCGGATGGCGGGCCGTGAGGTCTGGGGCTGCGCGTCGCGGTACCTTCGCTCGGGTCCCGGCGAGCGACCACCGGAGGAGCCTGCACCCATGTGATATGCTTTCCATACGTTTCATATCTCACGCCGGGTGGCAGCGACCGGTTGCGCCCTCGGTCGGAGTGCGGTCGGGTCCGGCGTGGAAGCAGCGGCATGGCCGATGAGAGGATTTGCCCCTTGCGGCCCACGCGATGGGAGAGCCATGCACACCCGATTCGTTCGTTTGGCCGTTTCCTTGCTCTTCGCAGCCACCTTCGCCTTCGCTCAGGGGGACGACGAGGGCGCCGTACGTGAGATCCTCGACCGCTGGGCGGCGGCGTTCAACGAGGGCGACCTCCAAGCCGTCGTCGAGCTCTACACCGAGGACACCGTCCTCGTCGACGCCTTCGGCCGTTTCGAGGGCCGGGAGGCCATCATCGAGCCCCTCACCCAGCTGCCGATGCCGGCCGGCGTGGTGACCATCCAGCCAACGACCGACGAGGTCGTGGTTGACGGCGATACGGCCCATGCGATGGGTACGTACACGTTCTCGGCGCCCGACGGCTCGACGCTGATGCGCGGCAACTGGCTCGCGCTCCTCAGGCTCGTCGAGGGTGAGTGGAAGATGCACCGGCACGTCAACAGCATGCTGATGCCGCCACCGGAGCCAGAGGCCGACGTTCAGGAGGCCGTACACGATCTGGCCTCCCGCTGGGCCGAGCTCTACAACGCGGACGACCTGGTGGGGGTCGCCAACCTCTACACCGAGGACGCCATCGTCGTGAACATGAACGGTCGCAGGGACATCGGCCGCGAGGCGATCTACGTCGGCCTCGCCACGCCAATGCCGGAACCCCTCGATCAGGGCATCATCGAGGTGATCACCGAGGAGGCGGAGGTCCTCGGCGATACGGCCAACGGGCTGGGCACGTTCATCTTCTGGGCGCCCGACGGTGCCACGGTGATGATGCAGGGCACCTACGTCGCGGTCTCGAAGCTCGTCGACGGTGAGTGGAAGATGCATCGGCACGTCGTCAACCTGCTGATGCCCGAGCCCGAGGTTGAAGCGCCCTGACGGCCCGTTGGTGGCGCGCTTCCTGCCGCGCGCCCGATTTGGCCCGAGCCGGCCCCGCCACGGAGCACCGTGGCGGGGCTCGTGGCTGGGGGCGGGATCATCGCGCGGCACAGGCGCCGGCCGTCACGACCGTGCACCGCGCGGTACCCTCACCGCAGAAGAGGGAGGTACGCGTATGCGCGTCATCGTCACGGGCGGAAGCGGCCGCGCCGGCAGCCACACGGTACGGGAGCTGGTCTCGGCAGGACACGACGTCGTCAACCTCGACGTGGTGCGCCCGCCGGCGGACCTGCCGGGCGACTTCATGCAGCTCGAGCTCACCAACGCAGGCGAGGTCTACGACGTCATCGCGCAGGTGCGGCCCGAGGGCGTGTGTCACTTGGCGGCGAACCCCTCGCCGTTCGGGTTCCCGCGCAACCAGACCTTCGAGAACAACGTGCTGAGCACCAACGCCGTGATGCAGGCGGCGGGCGACCTCGGCGTGCGGCGGCTGGTTTACGCGAGCAGCGAGATGGCGACCGGCTGGCTGACCACCGACGAGTTGCCGCCGCGCTTCCCGTTCGACGAGACCGACCGCGTGGCCTCGCCGAACGCCTACGCGCTCAGCAAGTACATGGGCGAGGTGATCGCCGAGTCGATGGTGCGGCAGTACCCCGCGATGTCGATCGCCAGCCTGCGCATCAACAACGTGATCATGCCCGACGGCTACGACGTCCTGCGCTACCGGCGCGAGAACTTCCCTGAGGGCGGCGTCAACTTCTGGAGCTACATCGACGCGCGCGACGTCGCCAGCGCCTTCCGGGCGGCGCTCGAGGGCGAGATCGAGGGGCACGAGGTGTTCCTCATCGCCGCCGCCGACACCTGCCTCGACACGCCCATCCAGGACGCCATCGAACGTCTCTACGGGCCCGGCGCGAACTTCGCGCCCGACCACGGCCCGTTCGACTCCGCTTTCGACTGCCGCAAGATCGAGCAGCGGCTCGGGTGGAAGCCGCGGCACTCCTGGCGCGACGGCTGAGCGAAGACCGACGCCGTCGACGTCGTCACGCGGCACGAAGGACGGTCGGCCGCTGCCGCCGGCCGGCCCACATCCCGCCCCACATCATCGTGTGGCGCGCCGCTGTCACCGGTCCCCCTAATCTGCGTGTCGAGGAAGGGGGACCCACATGAAGGTCCTGATCGTGTACGCCAGCAAGTACGGGAGCACCGGCGGCGTCGCCGAGGCGATCGCCGAGGTGATCCGCGGGCGCGGGCATGACGCCGTGGTGCATGAGGCCGCCCCGGCGCCGGCGCCTGGCGGCTACGACGCCGCGGTCGTCGGCAGCGGCGTCTACATGGGGTCGTGGCTGAAGCCCGCCTCGCAGTACCTCGAGGCTCACGCTGCGGTCCTGAGCGGGCTGCCCGTGTGGCTGTTCGGCGTCGGCCCGCTCGGCGCCGAGAACCCGCAGCCCGCGGGCGAGCCCGAGCAGGCGGCCAAGCTGGTCGAGAGCGTCGGTGCGCGCGCGTACGTGACGCTGACCGGCGCGCTCGACCGCGGACGCCTCGGCCTGGCCGACCGGCTGATCGCCCGTGTCGTCAAGGCGCCCGAGGGCGACTTCCGCGACTGGGAGGCCATTCGCGACTGGGCGCACGGCATCGCGGAAGCGCTCGAGGCAGGTGCCGTCACCGCGACGGCGCCCACCGCCCACGCCGAGGCGGTGCGCGCATGATCGCCGCCGTTCGCCCGGACACCCGCCGCGACGCCGGCTCCCTGACGCTGCGGCTCGCCGCCCTCTTCGCCTGGCTGGCCGCCGGCGCCTACCTGTTGCTCGCGGCGGGCGTGCTCGGCACGGGCGGCTACCAGGCCGAGCCCGGGGGCGAGGGGATCGTCCTCGCCGCCGCGGCCGCCTACGCCGTGGGGGGCCTGCTCGTGCTGGCGCGGCGGCGCTGGCTGTGGATCGTCGGCGCGGTCGTCAACGCGCTGGTCATGGCCATGTTCTTCGGCGCCTACGCCGGCGATCCTTCCATCTTGCTCTCCGGCGGTGGCCTCGCGACCAAGGGCGCCCAGCTGGCGCTGGAGGTCGCGCTCCTGGCGCTGATCCTGCGGAGACGCTGAGGCCCCGCGTGGCTCCGACCGCGGCGCGCACCTACGAGATCCGGGTCGAGCGCCACCTCGGCCCGGCCGCCGCGGCGCTCTTCCCGGGCTTCGACGTCCGCCACGAGGCCGACGGGAGCAGCGTCCTCACCGGTGCCCTGCCCGACCAGGCGGCGTTGCACGGCGCGCTGGCGCTCGTTCGCGACCTGGGGCTGGTGTTGACCGAGGTCCGGGTGGTCGCGGGCGCCTGAGGTCGGGGCGGCCGGGGTGTCCCTGACCACGGAGCGCCTCCCGCACAGTAACGTCGGAGCATGCGCCGCCACGGACGCGCCCCCGAGCCGATCCCGCGCGCGAAGCTCCGCCCGCCGCCGCTGCACCCGCGCCTCGTTTCGCGCCCCGGCCTCGAGGCGCGCCTCGCGGAGGCCTGGCGCTCGCCCGTCACCCTCGTGAGCGCGCCTGCGGGCTTCGGCAAGACGAGCGCCGTGGTGGCCGCTCTACGGGTGGGGGAGGACGGCGAGTTCTCGCAGCACCAGGTCGGCGATCGACCCGTCGCCTGGGTCGCGCTCGACGAGCGCGACGACGATTCCCCACGCTTCTTCCGGCTGCTCGGCGCCTCCCTGCAGCGCGCGACCGGCCACGGCGCCGAGCTCGAGCGCGCCCTGGCGTCGCCGCAGTCGCCCCCGCCGCGGGCGCTGCTCACGCCGCTCCTCAACGCGCTCGACGAGGCGGACGCGCGGGTGTTGGTGTGCCTCGACGACCTGCATCTGGTCACCGATCCGCGGGTCTTCGAGGACCTCGCGTTCCTCGTCGAGCACGCACCACCGGGGTTGCGCCTGATGATGGTGACGCGTGCCGACCCGCCGCTGCCGCTCCATCGCTGGCGTGCCCGCGGCCAGCTGCTCGAACTGCGCGCCGAGGACCTCCGCCTGCGCGCCGACGAGGCGGCCGCGCTGCTGGCGGCCGAGCTCGGCCGGCCGCCGGGGGACGCGACCGCCACGGCGGTGCAGCGCGCCACCGAGGGTTGGGCGGCAGGCGTGTGGCTGGCCGCGCTGGCGCTACAGGGCGCCGGCAGGCCGGACGAACGGACCATCGTCGCGCGGCTCATACTCGGCGAGGGCTTCGCGCTGGAGTACCTCGCCGAGGAGGTGCTCGCGCGGCTCTCGGGGCCGCTCGCCGCCTTCCTGCTCGACACCGCGGCGTTCGACGCCTTCGCGCCGGAGCTCGTGGACGCCGTGCGCGGTTCGGACGACGCGCAGGAGCGTCTGGACGAGGCCCGCGCGCGCGGCCTCTTCCTCCAGCCCGCCCACGCGCCACCCGGCGCCCCGGTCGGCCTCGCGTGGTGGCGCTACCATCGGCTCTTCCGCGCGCTGCTCCAGGGCCGCGGCCGCGTCGCGGCGCCGGGGCGCGAGCGCAACCTCCTGCGGCGCGCCGCCGATTGGTTCGAGGTCCACGACGCGCACGAGGCGGCCCTGGAGGCCGCTCTGGCGGCCGACGACGGCGAGCGTGTCGCGCGGCTCCTCGACGCGGCCGCCTACGGGCTGGTGATGGACGGTCGTGCCTCCTTCGTCGAGCGCGCGCTCGAGGGATTGCCGGACGGGGTTCGCGCGCGGGCGCCAAGGGCGCGGCTCGCTTACGGCTGGGCGCTGCTGCTGCGCGGGCGCTACGACGACCTCGCCACCGTCCTGGGCGGCCTGGAGGGCGCGGCCAACGCCCTCTCGACCGCCGACCGCGCCCAACTCGCGGCACTCCGCGCCGTGCTGGCCGACACCCACGGCCGGGCGGACGAGGCGTTGGCGCTCGCACGGGATGCGCTCGCCGCCGCGCCCGATGGCGATACCGTCACCCGCGCCGCGGCGCAGATGGCGTTGGCCGGCGCCCATCGCGAGCTCGGCCATGCCGGCCCGGCGATCGCCGCCTACGAACGTGCGCTGGCGCTCTGTCGGGCGGCGCGCCTCCCCGTTCCCGAGGGGTTGGCGCGCGCGCACCTCGGCCTGCTCTACGTCCAACGCGGTCACCTGCGTAAGGCGACGAGCGTGACCATGCCGCTCGCGGACGCCGCCGGGCACCCCGCCGCCGCCGCCGCGCTCGCCTCCCGCTGTTCAGCGCTCCTCGAGCAGGACGAGCGCGAGGCCGTTCGCAGCGCGCTCCCCGAGGCGACCGCGCTGGCCGAGCGCGCCGGCCAGCCGGCCGTGCTCGCGAACCTGCACCTGGTGTGGAGCCGTCTGCACCGCGCCGACGGCGACGCCGCGCTCGCCCGCGAGGCGCTCGAGGCTGCGCTGGCGCAGGCGGAGCGCGGCGTACCGACCTGGCTCCGCGCGCTGGTCGCGGTCCGCGCGGCCGAGGCGAGCCTCGCGGACGGGGACGCCGATGCGGCGGAGGTGCATCTCCGCGCGGCCGAGGCGCTTCGGGTGCGCGGCCCGGCGGCTTCGGCGCTGGTCCTGGCCCGCGGGCGCCTGCACCTGCAGCGCGGCACGCCGGAGGACCTCGGCGCCGCGGTTGCCGCCGCGCGATCGCTCGTCGACGAAGCGGGGGACGCCGACCCCGGCGACGGCGTGCGCATCGGTGCGCTGGTGCTGCTGGCGCTGGCGCAGGCCGCCCAGGGCGGGACGCTCGCGGCGCGAGCGACGCTCGCCCGCGCCGTGCGGCGGGCCGAGCGCGAGGGCTTCGTGCGGACGTTCGTCGAGGCCGGCCCGACGTGCGCGGCGCTCCTCGCGGGCGTCGGCCACCCGTACGCCGCCCGGCTGCTGGTGGCCTTCGCGCCCGAGGACCGAGCGCGGGCCGGCGCGTCCGAGACGCCTGCGGACGTGGGCGTTGCGGACGCCGAAGCGGCGTCGGTGGGCCTGACCGAGCGCGAGCGCGACATCCTCCGCGCCCTCGCCTCGGCCAACACCTACCGGCGGGTCGCGGACGAGCTGGGCGTGAGCGTCAACACCGTCCGCTTCCACGTCAAGAACGTCTACGCCAAGCTTGGCGTGGGCACGCGGCTGGAGGCGGTGGACCGGGCGCGTCAGCTGGGTTGGCTCGGCGAGCGGTAGCTCGGTCGCTGATCGCTCAACGCAACGGTGCCCGCAGCAGCAGCCAGGTGCTGGCCAGGCAGATCACGCCCGCGGAGATCCGCGCCGGGCCCACACGGTGGTGATCGCCAGGAGCGGCAGGGCGGCGATCAGCGTCACCAGGTCGTTGCCGAACCACCCCGCCCGCACGAGCAGGTTGTCGCGGTACACGCCCTCGACGAGGACGCCGGCGCCCGCCGCCAGCGCCACGAGCGTGAAGAGAATAGCGGAGAGCGCCACGAACCGCGCGTCGGCCGCCGGGTCGATCGCTGAGTACCCGTCGAGGCCAGCGCCCCGAGACGCGGAATCGTGGCGTGCTACGCTTGATTCGGCGCCGTCCAAGGGGCGTCTCACCGTGCAACTCCATGCACCGAGCTCGCGCCGAGCGGAGTCTCGAGATCGGGCTTAGCCACCGGCGCAGACGTCGAGGACGCAGTCAGGCAGGCTTCCCGCGCTGGAGGCTTCGTGGCCGCCAAAGTGGAGGTGTTACCCGTGGACCGAGATTCGTTCGTTTCCCGCCAGGGACCTCGCCCGTCGGCCGCGCTGCGGGACCGGTGGGCGGCAGAGCCCCCGGTGGCTACCTTCTCGATCGCCGCCCGTGACCCGGACACCGGCGACCTCGGCGTCGCCGTCGCCAGCAAGTTCCTCGCCGTCGGGGCGTACGTGCCGACGGCCAAGGCCGGCGTGGGCGCCGTCGCCAGTCAGGCCCACGTCAACACCACCTACGGGGCCCGCGCCCTCGCGTTGCTCGCCGGGGGCGCGTCGCCCGACGACTGCGTCGCGGCGTTCCACGCGGAGGACCCCGCCATCGACGTCCGCCAGGTCGGCATCGTCGCCGCCGACGGCGCCAGCGCCACCTTCACCGGCGACGCCTGCCACGCCTGGGCGGGCGGCATCGCCGGCACGAACTTCGCGGCGCAGGGCAACATCCTCACCGGGCCCGACGTGGTCGACGCGCTGGTGACCACCTTCGCGCGCGACGACCTACCGTTCCCCGAACGGCTCGTGGAGGCGCTGAGGGCGGCGGACGCCGCCGGCGGCGACCGCCGCGGCCGCGAGTCGGCGGCGCTGCTGGTGGTGGGGGAGGCCAAGGGCTACGCCGGCCTCACCGACCGCTGGATCGACCTGCGGGTCGACGACCACCCGACACCGATCGCCGAGCTCGGGCGCCTGCTCGAGCTGCACCGGTTGTTCCTCGACAAGCCGTCGGCGGCGCCGCGGCCGCTGCTCGAGGCCGACGTCAAGTGGCTGCAGGCGATCCTGCGCCGCACCGGCCTCCTCGACCGCGCCCCCACGGGCGCCTGGGACGAGGCCACGGAACACGCTCTGGAAGGGCTCTTCGGGGTCGAGAACCTCGAGGAGCGGTGGACGACCGGACCCCGCATGGACCCGGTCGCCTGGGCGCATCTCCAGAGAATCTTCGGAGGTGGAAACGAATGAAACGCGCGTGGACCTTCTTCCTGTTCGTGGCCGTGGCGGCCTGGGGCGCGGCGTTCGCCCAGCCGGGCTCGCAGATCGTCATCGGCCTCCAGGCCGAGCCCGTCACGCTCGACGTGGCGCAGCTCTCCGACTACAACTCGTCGCGCACCGCCATGCCCATGTTCGAGGGCCTGGTGCGCTTCGCCGACGGCTCCACCGACGTCGAGCCGGCGCTGGCCGAGCGCTGGGACGTCTCGGACGACGGTCTCGTCTACACCTTCTACCTGCGGCCGGGCGTCACCTTCCACGACGGCACCCCGGTGAACGCCGAGGCCGTCGAGTTCTCCTTCGAGCGGCAGACCGACCCGGCGCACCCGTACCACGACACCGGCACCTTCCCCTACGCCGAGTTCACGCTCGGCAACATCGCGTCGATCGAGGTCGTCGACGACCTCACCGTCCGCCTGACGCTGCGCGAGAACTTCGCGCCGTTCCTGTCCAACCTCGGTATGCACGCGGCGGCGCTGGTGAGTCCCACCGCCGTGATGGCCTCGGGCGCCGACTTCTCCGAGAACCCCGTCGGGGCCGGCCCCTACCGCTTCGTCTCCTGGCGTCGCGGCGTCGAGGTCGTGCTCGAGCGCAACCCCGACTACTGGCGCGTCACCCCGCAGGTCGAGCGCCTCATCTACCGGCCGATCGTCGAGGACCAGGCGCGCCTGGCCGCGCTCGAGGCGGGCGAGGTCGACCTGGCCGTCAACCTGCCGCCGGACGACCTGCCGCGCCTGCGCAGCGACGCGCGCTTCACCTTCGCCGAGCAGGCCGGCATGCACACGTGGTACGTCGTCTTCAACGTCACCAAGGAGCCCTTCGACGACGCCCGCGTGCGCCAGGCCGTCGCGTACGCGATCGACCGCCAGGCGATCGTCGACGCGGTGCTGGGCGGCACCGGCGTGCTCGCCAAGAACTTCCTGCCGCCCGTGGTGTGGGGCTACACCGAGGACGTCCCCGAGTACCCCTACGACCCCGAGCGCGCCCGCGAGCTGCTGGCCGAGGCCGGCTACCCCGACGGCTTCGAGGTCGAGTTCTGGGTGCCCGCCTCGGGCTCCGGCATGCAGCAGCCGGTGGCCATGGGCACCGTGATCCAGGACTACCTGTCGCGCGTCGGCATCGAGGCGACGATCCAGCAGTTCGAGTGGGGCACCTACCTCGACCGCGTGATCGTGCCGGTGGAGACCGCCGACACCGTCCCCGCCATGTTCCAGATGTCGTGGATCGGCGACAACGGCGACCCCGACAACTTCCTCTACATCCTCCTCTCCGGCGACCAGTTCCCGCCGTTCGGCTTCAACCTGGGCTTCTACGCCAACCCCGAGGTGGACGCGATCCTGCGCGAGGCGCGCACCACCAGCGACCACGACGCACGCGTGACCCTCTACGAGGAGGCGCAGCGGCTGATCATGGCCGACATGCCCGTCGTGCCGGTCGACCACGAGACCCAGATCGTCATCCATCGCACCGGTATCGAGGGATTCGTGCCGCACCCGACGGGCGTCTTCCGCTTCGAGAAGGTCGAGGTGAGCGCGCCCTAGAGCAGCGATGGCGTCGTACCTCCTCCGCCGACTGCTGGTGACCTTCCCGACGTTGCTCGGGGTGAGCGTGCTGGTGTTCCTCTCGCTGCACCTCGCCCCGGGCGACCCGGCGCTCGTCATGCTGGGCCCGAAGGCGACCGCCACCTCGCTCGAGGCGTTGCGCACCGAGCTCGGCCTCGACCGCCCGCTTCACGTGCAGTACCTGCGCTGGATCGGTGGCGTGGTGTCCGGCGACTGGGGCCGCTCGATCCAGCTCCGCGCGGGCGTCCTGCCGTTGGTGTGGGAGCGCTTCCAGGCGACGCTGATCCTCGCCGTCGTGGCGATGATCGTCGCCGTCGGCATCGGCATCGCCTTGGGGGTGGCGTCGGCCGTCGTGGCGGGCTCGCTGCTCGACCGCACGGCCATCACCACCACCCTGATCGGCTACTCGCTGCCGCCCTTCTTCCTCGGCATCGTGCTGCAGGTCGTGCTGGGGCTGCGCATGGGCTGGTTCCCGGTGACCGGCATGTACCCCGCCGGCGGCGGCGACTTCGGCGACCTGCTGACGCACCTGGTGCTGCCCGCCGTGACGCTCGCGGCCGGCATCGGCGCGCTGCTGGCGCGCATGACGCGCGCGACGATGCTCGAGGTGCTGCGCCAGGACTACGTTCGCACCGCCCAGGCCAAGGGCCTGACGCGCCGGGTGGTCGTGCTGCAGCACGCCTTCCGCAACGCGCTCATCCCGATTCTCACGATCGTCGGCCTGCAGACGGGCTACGTGCTCGGCGGCGCGGTGCTGGTCGAGCAGGTGTTCTCCTGGCCGGGGATCGGCACGCTCGCCATCAACGCCATCCTCGCCCGCGACTTCCCGCTGGTGCAGGGCGTGACGCTGATGGTGGCGGGCACCTACGTCTTCACCAACCTCCTCACCGACGTGGCCTACACCCTCGTCGACCCCAGGATCAGCTACCAGTGAGCGCCGGGCCGAGAGCACTGCGGGGCGCGCCCGGCCCGGTCGGGCCGTCGGGCGGCGGCGCGGGCATCCCGGGCGGCGAGCCCGGGGCCCCCGTCGACGGCGCCCCCGCGCCGCGCGGCCGTCGCGCGTTCTGGCGGGCGATCCTCGGCGAGCCCGTGGCCGCCGTCTCCTTCGTCATCCTGGCGGTCTTCGTGCTCGCCGCGCTGCTGGCGCCCTGGCTGGGCCTGCCGGACCCGGTACGCGGGTCGCTGATCGACCGGCTCCAGCCGCCGCTGACGCCCGGTCACCTCCTCGGCACCGACGAGTTCGGCCGCGACCTGCTCTCGCGCGTGGTGTGGGGCGCACGCGTCTCGCTGGCCGTCGGCTTCGCCGCGGTCGGCATCGCCGTGGTCATCGGCGTGACGCTCGGGCTCGTCAGCGGCTACCTCGGCGGCCGCTTCGACTTCTGGACGCAGCGCGTCGTCGACATGCTCATGGCCTTCCCGTACATCCTGCTGGCGCTGATGATCGTCGCCATCCTGGGACCGGGTCTCATGAACACGATGCTGGCCATCTCCATCGCCGGCGTGCCCTACTACGTGCGCATCGCGCGCAGCAGCGCGCTCACGCTGCGCAAGCGGGAGTTCGTCGAGGCGGCCGAGGCCGCCGGCGCCGGGCCCGTTCGCATCCTCCTGCGCCACGTCCTCAGCAACTCCCTCAGCCCGATCGTGGTGGCCGCGACGCTCGACGTCGGCTGGATGATCATGGCCGCGGCCGGGATGAGCTTCCTCGGTCTCGGCGCCCAGCCGCCGCAGGCCGAGTGGGGCGTGATGCTCTCCAACGGACGCCAGTTCCTGCGCGTCGCGCCGTGGGTGTCGCTGGTGCCCGGCACCATGATCTTCCTGGTGGTGCTGACGCTGAACCTGCTCGGCGACCGCCTGCGCGACCTGCTCGATCCGCGGATGGTGGGGCGGTAGGGGGCGGGGGGACACCCCGCGGGACACCGCGGGACACCTTGGGACACGAATCCGCGGGACGCCGCGCTCGGCTTCGCTTGACACGCAACACCCGCGCTGGTACCTTCGCTGTGTTGAGTGAACACTCAACAACGAGCGGAGAGGAGCCCGCGTGCCCGATCACCCCCAGGAAGGCCCGACGACCCACCGGTTGGGCGCCGACGAGCGACGCCGCCAGATCCTGGACGCCGCGCTGACGCTCTTCGCGCACCACGGCTACGCGGGGACCACCACCAAGGCGATCGCCAGGGAAGCGGGCATCACCGAGGGCCTGATCTACCACTACTTCGGGGGCAAGGCCGAGCTGCTCGTCGAGCTCGCGAAGCAGCGCAGCGCCCTCCTGCTGGAGGTGCGATCGCTGCTGCGCGACGAGGGCGACGCCCCGGCCGCGCGCACCATGCCGCGGATCGCGCGCGGCTGGGTGGAGCTGGTGCGCCACCAGGGCGACCTGGTCATCATGCTCGTCAGCGAGGCCCACGCCCACCCCGAGGTCGGCGCGGCGTTCGCAGCGCTGCTCGACGAGGTGCGCGGCGGGCTCCAGGGCTACCTCGACCGCCGCGTGGCCGCCGGCGAGCTCCGCGCCGACCTGCCGACCGCGGTGGCGGCCGCGTCGTTCCTCTCCACGCTGCTGATGTTCTTCTACACGCGCGCCGAGCTCGACGACGCCGCCTGGGAGGTCGAGGCGCGGCGCTTCACGACCGCGCTGCTCGACGTCTGGCTTCGTGGCGCGCTCGCCCGCGAAGACGCCCCGTGAGCCCGTGCCACGTCCGGCCGAGCCGGGCGCCGCCGTCGCCAGAACTGAGTAAGTACCCACTCAACTCCACCTTCCTCCAGCCGCACCGATCGGAGACCCCATGACCACGCCCCGCGTGCGTACCGCCACACCAGGAGCCGCCCCGTGCGCCTCCTGACCGCCCTCGCCCTGCGACACTCCGTCCTCGTCGTGATCGCCTTCGCGCTCGCCACCGGCTTCTTCGTGACCCGCGCGGTCCAAACGACCACCGACGGCAGCACCGACGCGCTCTACCCGCCCGAGTCGGCGGCCGCCATCCTCGCCGACGAGCTCGCCGTCGACTTCGCCCAGGGCGATCGGCTGCTCCTCGTCGTCGAGGGCGACCTCTGGAGCGCCGAGGGGCTGGCGGCGCTGCGCTCGCTCACGAGCGCCATCGACCGGCTCGAGGGCACCCGCGACGTCACCTCGCTCGCGACCGCCAAGCGCCTCGAGGACGACGACGGCTTCCTCATCGTCGGCGACCTCATCCCGTCCGATCTCGCCGACGCCGCCGCCATCGCGGATGCGCGCCGCTACCTCGAGGGCGCCGAGATGTACCAGGACGTCGTGTTCGTCGACGACGCCGGCCGCCGCGCGAGCCTGATCATCGAGTACGAGGGGACGATCGACGCCGCCGCCTACGCCCGCACGGTCGCCGACGCCACCCGCGAGACCTGGCCCGGCGACCACGCGCTCGCCGGCGCGGCCTTCACCACCATGGAGCTGCGCGAGATCATCGCGCGCGACCTGCCGGTGTTGGGCGCGACCGCGCTCGCGCTGATCCTGCTCATGCTGTGGGTCAACTTCCGCACCACCCGGCGCGTCGCGCTGGCGCTGGTGCAGATCGTCATCGGCGTGGTCTGGGGGATGGGGATCTTCCAGCTCCTCGGCCAGGAGCTCATGGCGCTGACGGTGATCGGTCCCATCGCGGTCATGGCCGTCGGGGCCTCGTTCTCGATGCACCTGCTGGGGCGCTACGACTACGAGCTGGCACGCGGGACCGAGAAGCTCGAGGCGCTGCGGCGCACCTTCGAGCGCACCGGGCTGGGCGTGCTCGTCTCGGGCCTGGCGATCTCGGCGGCCATGAGCACGTTCCTGCTCTCGGACCTGGCGATGGTGCGCGGCCTCGGCCTCGTCGCCGCCCTCGGCGTGCTCTCGTCGCTCTTCGCCGCGCTCGTCCTGCTGCCCGCTCTGTTGCGCCTGCTCCCTGACCCCGCCAGCGTCCCCGACCCCGAGGCGCCCGGCCGCATCCGCCGCCTGCTGGCGGGGGTCGCCGCGATCGTCACCCGGCGGCCGCGGGTGGTCATGGGCGTCGCCGCCGTGCTCGTCGTGGGCGCGCTCCTGGGCATCGCGCGGATCCAGGCCGACACCTCGATCCTCGCGTTCTTCCCCGCGGACGGCCCGACCCGCCAGAGCGTGCGCACCGTGGAGGCGACCCTGGGCGGCAGCTCGGTGGTGCAGGTCCGCGTCGACGGCGACATCCTCGACCCCGAGGTGCTCGCCGCGCTCGAGGCCTTCCAGGCGCAGGCGAAGACGCTGCCCGAGGTCGGCGGCGCCCAGTCGATCACCCAGGTGATGCGCGCCATCCACCAGACGCTGACCGGCGAGGACGGGCTGCCGCCGACGCGCCAGGCGGCGGCGCAGGAGCTGCTGCTCTACACGTCGTCGGGCGACGCGGCGGAGCTCGCCAAGCTGCTCACGCTCGACGAGCAGAGCGCGCTCGTCAACCTGGTGGTGCGGTCGAGCTCGACCACCCGTGGCCGGGAGCTGCTCGCGGAGCTCGAAGGCATGGCCGAGGAGACGCTCGGCGGCCGCGCGACCTACGGGTTCACCGGCCAGGCCGTGCTCGAGCTCGCCGTCGAGGACGCGATGCGCCACGACTTCCTCATCAGCCTGACGCTCGCGATCCTGCTGGTGCTCGCCATCGACAGCCTGGTGCGCTCGTTCCGCGCCGCCTTGGTCACGATTCTCGCGCTGGTCGCCACCATCGCCCTGCAGTACGGCCTGCTCGGCTGGGCCGGCATCCCGCTCAACCTCGCGACCATGCTCATGGGCGCGCTGGCGATCGGGGTGGGCGACTACGCGATCCACCTCACCGTGCGCTACATGGAGGAGCGCGCCCGCGGCCGCGGGCCGGAGGACGCCGTCGGCCATGCCGTCATCACCTCCGGGCGCCAGATCCTGTTCACGGCGACCACCCTCGGCGTGGGCTTCTTCGCTCTCACCTTCGCCGACTTCGTCCCCGTCGCCACCCTCGGCTGGCTGATGGTCCTGACCGTCGCGCTCGTCGGCATCGCCACCCTGACCCTGCTCCCCGCCGTCGCCCTCGTCGCCTTCCGCGACCCGGGCGGACGCTCGGCCAACCTCGCCACCACCCTCGGAGGTGAAACAGCATGACCCGAAGCACCGACCCGACCCCCACGGCCACCGCCTTCCGCCGCCCCGCTACGCCGCTCGCCGTCGCCCTCCTGCTCGTCGCGGCGCTCGCCCTGCTCGGCGCCCCCGCGGCCGCCCAGGCCTACGCCAGCGCCGACGAGCTCATGGCGGCCGTCGAGGCCCGACCCGAGCCCGCCAGCGTCGAGGCGACCCTCGAGATGACGATCACCAACGCCGCCGGCCAATCGCTCACGCGCGAGATGCGCTCCTGGTCGACCGGCGACGAGCGCCGCCTGCTCAAGTTCACGGCCCCGGCCGACATCGCCGGCTCCGGCTTCCTGCGCATCGACGACGGCACCGTCGACGAGACGCTCGTCTACCTGCCGGCGCTCGACCGCGTCCGTCGCGTCGCCGGCGGCCAGCGCGGCGAGTCGTTCTTCGGCTCCGACTTCGCCTACGAGGACGTCGAGGGCATCGACCCCGACGACTACACCTACGTCCTGCTGCGGGTCGACGACGGCCCCCGCTACGTGATCGAGGCGACCCCGACGGCGGCTTCGGGCTCCACCTACGACCGCCTGGTCCTCGAGGTGCCCGAGGCGACCCTGATCCCGGAACGCGTCGTCTACTACCGCGGCGAAGAGGCCATCAAGGAGCTCACCGTGCACGACGTCCAGCAGGTGGGTGACTACCTGCTCGGGATGGAGCGCCGCATGGAGACGCTCGGCCGCGGGTCCACGACCGTGATCCGCCAGGGCGACGTGACGCTCGACGGCGACCTGCCCGACGAGGTCTTCACCGAACGCTTCCTGAGGCGCTGACGTGCGCCGCATCATCGTCATCCTGGCCCTGGTGGCCCTGAGCGCGTCCGCGCTGGCGCAGGTGCGCAGCGAGTGGAGCGGCTCGCTCACCGCCCGCTTCGGCGTCGACGTCTCCGGCGACCTCAGCGCCGCCGGCGCGCGGGCGCAGGGCGCGCTGGACGGCACGGTCGGGAGCGAGTACTTCCCGACCGCCGCCTTCCGCGTCGCCATCGACCTGGAGGCCGACGCCGCCCTCGACCGCGGCGAGGTCCGCCTGGGCGAGGCCTGGGCCCGCCTGTACCTCGGCGACGTCGAGCTCACCGCCGGCAACCAGGCGGTGTCGTGGGGCTCGACCGACGCCGTCAACCCCGTCGACCGCCTCAACCCGCGCGACCTGCGCGTCCCGATCGACGCGGTGAAGCTCGCGACCCCCATGGTCCACCTGCGCGCCTACCTCGACGGCGACGTCACCCTGGAGGCCGCGCTGCTACCCGTCTTCGTCGCCTCGCTGCCGCCGAGCGCGGCCTGGCGCGACGAACCCGTCCCCATGCTGCCCCCGGGCATGACCGTCGTCGAGACGCGCCCGGTCCGCGACGAGCGGCCGGCCGCGGCGCTCGAGAACGTGCAGTTCGGCGTGCGCGCGCAGTGGCGCCCGCCCGGCTTCGACCTCGCGGTCAGCTACCTGCACCTGGTCCGCGACACCCCGACGGCGTCCGCCGAGATCGTGCCGACCGGCACGCCCGGCGAGGTGGCGCTGCAGCCCGTGCTCCGCTACGACCGCATCGAGGTCGTCGGCATCGACGGCTCGGTCGCGCTGGGCCAGTTCGTGTTCCGCGCGGAGGGGGCCTACACCTTCACCCGCGACCCGGACGGCACCGACCCCACCGTCGGCAACCCCGGCTTCCAGGTGGTCGTGGGCGGCGAGACGCCCATCCCGGACGGCCCGCGCCTGGTGCTGCAGCTGGTGCTCGACGGCGAGACGCGCGACGCCGCGCCCGATGGCACGTACGGCGGCGTCGAGCTCGCGTGGCGCAGCATGGCGATCGTCAACCACGCGGTGGACGCGCGCACCGACCTCCAAGCCGCCTGGGTCCAGGACTTCGACGGCAGCGGCCTGCTGCGCCCGAGCGTGGCGTACGACTTCGCCGACGGGGTCACCGGCACCCTCGAGGCCGTGGTCGCCTACGGCGCGGACGACAGCCGCTTCGGCGTGTGGCGCGAGCGTAGCGGGATGAGCGCCTCGCTGAGCATGGCGTTCTGAAGCCGGGGCAGGTGACGGGCCCCTCCGGGGGCCCGTCACGCGCTCACTCCGGGAACGCGAACCTCAGCACGCGCGCGGCGAAGTTCTCGCGCACCGCGGGCTCGTGGGGTCCGCCGTCGATGCGCCAGTGCATCACGCGGCGGCCCTCCGGGCAATCGGCGACGAGCGGAACCGTCTCGGCGCCCTCGATGTCGGCGTCGAGATCGAACGGCGCCCCGGCCGTGAGGGGGCCACAGCCGGCGCCGTCGGCGAAGACGGCCACGGTGGCCGCCGCGCCGGTGTACGGCGGCTGCCCCAAGATCGAGCCACCCTCGTAGTTGATGATCCCGTCGTCGGTGCCGTGGATGTGCAGCACGCGCGGCGGCCCGTCCGCGCCGCAGTCGGGGGGCGGATCGTCGAGCGCGCCGGCGACGGTGATGACCGCCGCGAAGCGCGCCGGGTTCCTGCAGGCGAGGGTGTAGGCCATGAAGCCGCCGTTCGAGTGGCCGAACACGGCGACGTCCGAAACGGCGACGGTGGCCTCGATCTCCTCGATGATCTCGAGTAGGTACTGCTCGTCGTCGACGTCTCGATCGAGCAGGTCGCAGCACGCCTCGGCGGCGTTCCAGTAGCGCTGCCCGGCCGTGTCCCGCGTGCCCTGCGGGCGCACGACGATGACGCCGGCGACCGCCGCCCCACTCCCGAAGGGGAAGACGCGCTCCACCCGCGCCGCGCTCGAGCGGTAGCCGTGCAGCATCATCAGCAGTGGCGTGGGCACGGCGGGGTCGTGGTCGGGCGGTGGGACGACCACCGCGGGCCGCTCCTCGCCCCCCACGACGAACGCGTCCGGCGGCAGGACGAATCGGCTGCACGCGGCGAGCAGCGCTGCCATCAGCGCCCCGACGAAGACGAGGCGGAGCGTCCGGGCGATCATGCCCGACGGTACCGCCCGTGCATGAGGAAGACCATGCTCGGGGGGTCGGCCTAGGGTGCCCTCAGGCGGCGATGATCTCGTTCAGGCCCTCAACGACCTCCGCCATCTGGCGGGGGGTGGCCCGGCCGAGAAGACTGCCCAGGCGCTCGACCGCCAGCGTTCGTACCTGCGTGATCTTGACCCAGGAGCGCTTGGGCAGGTCGATGCCCGCGAGTTCGTAGTTCAGGGGATAGCCGGCTCTCGGTTGCTGGCTCGTGACCACCATCGCGATCACCGTCTGCGAGCGTTCGTTGAACAGGTCGTCGCTGAGGATCAAGACGGGGCGTCGACCGCCCTTCTCGGATCCGCGAACGGGATCGAGGGAGGCCCAGCGAACGTCACCCCTCAATACGGCGGCCATGCTCGTGCGTCGGCGCCCAGACCCTCTTCGGCGAGGGCGACCTCCTCGGCGGGATCGAGCACGGCGCAGGCCTCGGCGAGACGCCGCCGCCGGACCCGGCGCAGGTGTTCGGCCACCGCCGCCTCGATGGCCTGGCTGCGGCTCGCGTAACGCTCGTCCCGCACGAGCAGGTCGACCTCTCGGATCAACCGGTCGTCAATGCTGACGGCGACCTTGGTCTTCATGCGGCAACCTCCCGGTATGACTCTAGGTCGTACCGATCCGCTCGCGCAATGGATGCTTGCCGAGTTGGCGGGGCGCTGCAGGCCGGGTCGCGGAGCGTGGCCCGCTGATACGCCGCTGATGACCCAGCGACTACGGTGCGCGCATCCCCTTCGAGGAGGCGCTGCCGATGACCCATCCGAACCGCCATAGCCATCGCCCGAAGCCTGCCACGCCCTGGCCGCCGTCGCTCGCCCTCGCCGCCCTGCTCACGCTCGTCGCCTGCGGGGGCCAGGGTGGACCCGTCGGCAGTGTCGACGCCTTCGTGGCGGCGCTGCCCGCTTGGGACGAGGTCGCCCCGCCGGTGGTCGAGAACGCCGGCGAACCGACCGGCGAGACCCCCGTCATCGACCAGGAGGAGGTCGACGGCACCGTCTACACCTGCTCGACCACGCCGTACAGCATCGCCAAGAACCCCACCGAGATGGCGCTCTTCAACCCGGACGCCTCGGTGCTGTGGCCCGGCGCGCTCATCCGCGGCGGGTCGCACCTGAGCGTGGGCTCGCTCGAGCTCCTGGCGCTCAGCCGGGAGCGGCGCGCGCCCCTGGGGATCTCGATCCAGGGCGGCGGCGTGCTCGGCATCCCGGGCGGCGTCAGTTTG
>JAABTL010000014.1 GCA_011389865.1 Trueperaceae bacterium | reverse complement strand
GACGCCCGCGGCGCGACAACGGCGAAAGAGGTCGGCCGAGAGGACGGCGCCCTGCCACGGGTCGCCGAACTCGAGGCGCCATTGGCTCGCCAGGTAGCGCTCGAGGTTGGCGGCCGCCGCGTCGTCACGGACGCCCTGCAACACCTCCTGCGCGACCACGCTCGTCACGGCGATCGGCGCTCCGCGGTCGAGCCAACCCTGCAGCGCGCCGGCGGCCGCGGTGGCGTCACCCCGCAGGTAGGCGATCCACGCCGACGTATCGACCAGGATCACGCGCCGCCGGATTCGCCGCGCAGGCGCTTGTGGTCGTAGCCCTCGGCGAAGGCGATCTTCCCACGCAGGTCGCGCGGGTCGAGCCGCTGGCGCTGGCGGATGAACTCGCGCAGCGCGAGGTGCACGAGGTCCTTCTTGGTCCGCACGTCGGCGTACCTGAAGGCCTCGGCCACCAGGGCCGGATCGAGATCGATGTTCGTCCGCACGATGCACCTCCGAATACACATCAGCGTACACCACGCCGACGACCGGCTCAAAGGTCTCGCGTCGCGGCGGTCCTCCCATGCCCTTCCATGGTCACCTCCGCCGCCAGAGGCGCAGCGGCGAGCTAGGCGCGTGCCAACCACCCCCCGGGTCAGTCCGCCAAGCGCCCCTTCAGCAGCTCCTGCATGAAGGCCAGGCTGCGTTCGGCCTCGTCGATCGTGCCGCACTCGACCGACAGCGTGATGTCGCGGTCGAGCGGGTCGAGGATCTCGATGACGCGGTCCCAGTCGACGACGCCGTCACCACAGGCGCAGCCCACCGGCGTGCCGGTGACCTTGCCGCGCTCGCGTTCAGCGTGCTGCATGTCGATGTCCTTGGCGTGCACGTGGCGCACGTGGTCGCGCACCAGGGCCAGCCCGTCGTAGGGGTCCTCGATGCCGGCGAGGTAGCTGTTGCCGGTGTCCCAGTTCACGGCGATCCACGGCGAGGGCACGAGCTCGACGATCTTGAGCAGGCCCGCCGCGGTCTTGGTGAACACGCCGTGTGGCTCGATGCAGATGTAGGCCTGGTGCCGTGCGGCCACGTGCGACATGCGGGTCAGCGTGTAGCGCATGGTGTCGTGCGCGAAGTCGTCGTCCATCCAGCTGGGCTGCAGCATCTCGTCGCTGTTGACGATGTCGCAGCCGACGAAGTGCGCGAGGACGATCGCACGGGTGAGCCTGTCGACGGCGGCCTCGGGCTTCATCAGCGGGCTGTGGGCGGAGAGGCTGGAGACCCGCAGTCCGTGCTGCTCGCAGATCTCCTGCATCAGCTTGGGGTCCTCCTCCATGGAGAAGGAGTGGAAGTAGCCGACCTCGGAGAGCAGGCCCCAGCCGGTGTGCACCATCGGTTCGATGTAGCGGTAGCCGAGCTTGGCCGCGACCTCCACCCCCTTGCGGAAGTCGAGGTCGGCCGAGCGGACGAACTCCATGTTGACGGCGATCCTGAAGCGTGCCACGGCGGCCTTCCCTTCCCGGCGCCGACCGGCGCCCAGTGCATGGCGCCGACCGGCGCCCAGTGCATGGCGCCGACTGGCGCCGCGGGTCGGCGGCGGTGGCGCACGCGAGGGGCGCCATCCGCTACGCGGGCGCTGAGGCGCACACGCGCCCGGCCGACCCCGCTTGTCATGACAACGCGACAAGCTTAGCATGGGGCATCGCACCAGGCGCGAAGGCGCGGCTCCTCCGGGAACCGTCCGGTCCTCCCGCGGCGCCCCGCCCGTGCCCGAGGGAGCCGCCATGCGCGCACGCCTGCTGCCCGTCCGCTTCCCCTCCGCCGACACCGAGTTCGAGACGCAACTCGCGCGCCTGCGGGAGCTTCTTGACGACGTGGCCGAGTTCCTCGAGCCGGTCGACCTCGGCGCCGCCGAGCTCCCCGCCTCGGAGGCCGCCGTCTTCCCCCAGATGCTCGGCGACGCGTTCCGCCACGTCGAGGAGCTGCGGGCCCTCGACCGCCCGCGGCTCGTGCTGACGAGCGAGTTCGGCACGATGTCGATGTGGGACTGGGAGATCGGCCGCTACCTCGCCGAGGCCGGCGTCGAGACCTTCGCCCCCTACGCGCTCGAGCAGGCGCGCACGCTGTGCCGTGCCCTGGGCCTGCGCCGCGAGCTCGCCGACACCCGCTTCGTCGTCTTCCAGGACGACCCCGGTGACGGCATGCAAGCGAGCATCTTCAAGCGCTTCTACTGGTGGGAGGACGAGTGCACGCAGCGGATCCTCGACCGCTTCGGCGTGCGCATCGAGAGGCGCAGCTTCGAGGCGCTGGGCGCGGAGGCCAAACGCATCCCCGACGCCGACGCCGACGCCGCGTACCAGCGGGTGCGTGGCACCACCCGGCTCGACGACCTCCCCGAGCGCAACCGGCGGGCGGCCCTCAAGCTCTACCTGGCGATCAAGGACGCGCTCGGCGACGATCCCGCGATCCGCGGCGCCGGCATCAACTGCCTCAACGAGTCGTTCTTCTCCGACAGCACGCCCTGCCTGGCCTGGAACCTGCTGTACGAGGAGCGCGGCCTCACCTGGGGCTGCGAGGCGGACACGGTGTCGATGTTGACGCAGCTGCTGCTGCAGCGCTCGCTGGCGGCACCGCTGATGATGACGAACCTCTACCCGTTCCTCATGGGCCAGGCCGCGCTGAAGCACGAGCGCATCGAGGCGTTCCCCGACCTGCCCGACCCACAGCACCACGTGCTCGTCGCGCACTGCGGCTACCTGGGCGTGCTGCCGACCTCGATGGCAGAGACGTGGACCCTGCGGTCCAAGGTGCTGGCGATCGTCGACGACGACGCCAGCGCGATCGACGCGCGCATGGCCGAGGGCCCGGTGACGCTGGCCAAGCTCTCGCCCTCGATGGCGACGCTGACCGTGGCCGAGGGCGAACTCGTCGGCTACGCCCAGTACCCCGGCTCCGACTGCCTCAACGGCGGGATCATCCGCATCGCGGACGGCCCGCAGCTGATGGAGCGGCTGTCGAGCCACCACGCGATCGTGCTCCAGGGCCACCACCCCACCGAACTGCGCATGCTCGGCCGGCTCTTCGGGCTGGCGATCGAGGCGGTGGCGTAGCGACGGTGCCGACGGCCGCGCGCCCTCGCCGCGGCAGCGGCACGAAGGCGGGACGGCCCGCGAGGCGAGACGGTACGGCCCGGCGACCACGCGCGGGCCAGGAGGAGGAATCGGCATGCAGATCGGTTTCCACACGGACGCGTTCAACTCGGCGGCCTTCAGCTTCGAGAAGGCGCTGCAGTGGGCTCAGGCCAACGGGGTCACGCGCATCGAGCCGGGGGTGATCGACGGCGTGAGCTGGATCCACGGCCTCGGCTACTTCCCGCACGTATCGCTCGCCGAGGACCCGGTGGGGCTGCGCGAGACGATGGCCTCCTACGGCGTCAGCTTCTCCCAGATCGACGCCGCCTACCCGCTGTCGGGCAAGGACGGCCCGTACCTGGGCCTCCCCTACGTGCTCAAGTCGATCCCCTGGGCGAAGCTCGCCGGCAGCCCGATGATCGCCACCACCGACGGCCTGCACGCGCCCGAGGGACTGAGCGACCGCGAGGCCATGGAATCGATGCGGCGCAGCTACGGCGTGATCGTGGAGACCGCCGAGAAGTACGGCATCACCGTCAACATCGAGATCCACGGCTACTTCACCACCAAGCCGGACCTGCTCGAGGAGATGCTGGCCTTCTGCGACAGCCCCTACTTCGGCCTCAACTTCGACACCGGCAACTCCTTCATCGCCGGCCACGACCCGGTCGCCTTCCTGCGGCGCTTCCTCCCGCGCGTCAAGCACGTGCACGTCAAGGACGTGTCGGCCTCGCTCGCCGAGGCCGCGCGCGGGCAGGAAACGGGCATCGCCATCAGCCACGCGGCCATCGGCGACGGCGTCAACGCGGACGCCATCGTGACCTGCCTCGAGATCCTGCGGGATGCGGGCTTCGACGGCACGCTCAGCCTGGAGTGCGAGGGCCAGGGCGGCCCGCTGATCGAGCGCTCGCTGGCGTGGGTGCGGGGCAAGTTGCAGGAGCTCGGCATCCGCGAGACCTGACGAGCGCGGGGGCGGTCGGATGCCCGGCCGCCCCCGGACCCTTCAGCCGTCGACCGCGACCGCGCGCCCTTCCAGGTAAGAGCGGTTCGCCGCCACCACGGCCGCCACGGCCGCCCGGCCGTCGACGCCACCGACGCGCGGCACGCTGCCGGCCCGCACGCTCTCGACGAAGTGCATCGCCTCGGCGCGGTAGGCCTCGGCGAAACGCTCGCGCCAGGCGGTGAAGTGGGGGCCCACCGCGCCGCCGTCGCGCGTGACGCGCTGCGCGCCGGGGCTGCGGATGTCGCCGGCGAACAGCACGCCACCGCTGCCGACGATCTCCGCGCGCGCGTCGTAGCCGTAGTCCGCCGGGCAGACGCCATCGATGATGCCGAACGCGCCGCTCCTCATCACCGCGCTGACGACGGCGACGTCGTAGAAGTCCGGCAGGGTCGCGCGCAGGTCGGGGCGCTTGCGCGCGGCCGCCCGCACGTGCACCTCGGCGTACTCGGAACCGCTCAGCCACCGCACGGCGTCGAAGTCGTGGCTATTGACCTCCGCGAGCATGCCGTTGCTGGTGCGCAGGTCGTTGGCCCACGCCGGCGGCAGCCCGGGGCCGCGCGTCAGCGAGCGCACCATCAGCACCTCGCCGATGGCGCCATCATCGAGCTGCTGCCTGGCCTGCACGAACGGCGGGTCGAAGCGCCGCATGAAGGCCAGCTGGAGCGTGACCTTCGCCCGTTCGCAGGCGCCGATCATCTCGTCGCACTCGGCCACGGACAGCGCCATCGGCTTCTCGCACAGCACGTGCAGCCCGTGGCCGGCCGCCTCGCGCACCAGCGGCGCGTGGGTGAAGGTCGGCGTGGTGATGACCACGGCATCGAAGCTCGTCGCCGCGAGCGCCGAGCCCAGGTCGGTGAAGCCGAAGCCCTCCAGGCCCAGCTCCAGCGCGGCGGCGGCGACGCTCTCCGCGTTGGCGTCGACGACCGCCACCAACTCGGCGTGCGGGACGTGCCAGCGGAAGTTCCGTGCGTGGACCATGCCGGCTCGGCCGGTACCGATCGCGCAAACCCTGACGTTGGCCATCGCTTCCTCCCGTCGGTCGCGGCCGTGACGGACCTTGACACCCCTCGGCACGGCGCGCTAACTTGTCATGACAAGATTACATGATTCACCGGGGCGGCGCGGCGCGCGCCCGCACCATGGCCGAGCGACAGCGCACCAGATCGGAGTCCCACGTGACCGCCGTCGATCCCGCGACCCATCCACCCAGGCCGAGCGCGGCGACGGGCGCGCCGGCGCTCGAGATGCGCGGCATCGTCAAGCGCTTCGGCCCCGTGACCGCCGTCGACCGCGTCGACTTCGCCTGCCGGGTCGGCGAGGTCCACGCGCTCGTGGGCGAGAACGGCGCCGGCAAGTCGACGCTCATGAAGATCCTCGGGGGCGCCTACCAAGCGGACGAGGGCGAGGTCACGCTGTTCGGTCGCCGAGTCACCTTCTCGCACCCGCTGGATGCCCAGCGCGCCGGCATCAGCGTGATCCACCAGGAATTCAACCTGCTGCCGCACCGCAGCGTCGCCCAGAACATCTACCTGGGGCGCGAGCCGCACCGCTTCGGCCTACTCGACGAACGCGCACTGCGGAACATGGTCAGCGCCCTGCTGCACGACCTGGGCATCGAGCACCTCGTCGACCCGAGCGCCATGGTCACCGACCTCTCGGTGGCCGAACAGCAGATGGTCGAGATCGCCAAGGCGATGTCGTTCGACGCCCGCGTCATGGTGATGGACGAGCCGACGGCCGCGCTCTCGACCCGCGAGGTCGACGTCCTGTTCGGGCTCATCCGCGAGCTCAAGGCGCGGGGCGTCACGGTGGTGTACATCTCGCACCGCTTCCGCGAGATCTTCTCGATCGCCGACCGCGTCACCGTGCTCAAGGACGGCGCGCTCGTCGCGACCCGCGAGCGCGAGGGGCTCGAGAGCGGCGAACTGGTGCGCCTGATGGTCGGCCGCGACCTCGCGGACTACTACCCCGACCGCGCCAGCGAGGACGAACTCGGCGACGTCGTCCTGCAGGTGAGAGGCGGCGGCAACGCCGCACTGCACGACATCGACCTCGAGGTCCGTGCCGGCGAGGTCCTCGGCATCGCCGGGCTCCAGGGCGCCGGTCGCACGGAGCTCGCGCGCGCGCTGTTCGGCGCCGACCCGTTCACCGCGGGCGAGGTCCGGCTCCACGGCGAGCCGATCGAGCTGCGCTCCCCGCGCGACGCGGTCCGCCGGAGGATGGGCTTCATCACCGAGGACCGCAAGAGCGAAGGCCTGTCGTTGCGCCAGCCCATCTTCGACAACGTCGTGCTCGCGTACCGGTCCCTGCGACCGCTCCTGGGGCGGCTGGGGCGCGAGGGCAAGAATGGCCACCCGTCGGTCTCGGAGCTGACGGCGTCGGTCGACGTCCGCGCGGCGGGCCTGCACCAGGAGGTGCAGTTCCTCTCGGGCGGCAACCAGCAGAAGGTCGTCCTGGCCAAGTGGCTCGCCACCGCGAAGGACCTGCTGATCTTCGACGAGCCCACCCGCGGCATCGACGTCAACGGCAAGGCCGCCATCCACCGTCTCATCCGCGAGGCGGCCCGCGACGGCATGGCCGTGATCATGATCTCTTCCGAACTCCTGGAGGTCATCGGCATGAGTGACCGCATCGTGGTCATGCGCGAGGGACGCATCGCCGGCGTCCTCCCCGGCGGGTCGACCGAGGCCGAGATCATGGCGCTCGCGACGCACGGTGAGCTCACGCAAGAGCCGGCCGGGAACCCCACGGAAGAGCACGGAGCCGTGGCGTGAGCGCCATCACCGCCCCCACCGGCCGCCGCGCCCGGCGCTGGCGGGTCCCCATCATCTGGTGGCTCCTGCTCGCCACCTTCCTCATCGCCTGGCTCCTGGTCTCGCTCTACGGCCGCGGCAACTTCGTCGCCACCAGCACGCTGCTCAACATCGTCGAGCGTGCCACCGCCCTCGGCATCGTGGCGGTCGGGCAGACCTTCGCCATCCTGGTCGGCTCGCTCGACCTCTCGGTCGCCTACCTGATCTCCGTCACCGCCGTCATGGCGTCGTTCATCATGCAGGGCGACCCCAGCCGCGTGCCGCTGGCGCTGGCGGTGGTGACGGCGATCGGCCTGACGGTGGGGTTGCTCAACGGCCTGCTCGTCACCAAGGCGCGCATCAACCCGCTGATCGCCACCCTCGGCATGGGCCTGATCCTGCGCGGCCTGCTCAACGCGAGCTTCCAGAACTTCGCCGGCTCGGTACCGGAGTCGTTCCAGGTCCTGGCGTACGGCAGCGTCGGCCCCGTCCCCGTCCCGCTGCTGCTGTTCGCGGCCGTCGTGGCCGCCGGTGCCCTGGTGCTCGCGCGTACGCGCTTCGGAGCCCACATCTACGCCGTCGGGGGCGACCGTGCCACCGCGCGCCTCTCCGGCATCCGCTCCGACCGCATCGTCATCGGCGCCCACATGGTGGCGAGCTTCGCGGCCGTGATCACCGGCCTGTACCTCGCGAGCCGCCTGCGCTCGGGCGCCCCCTGGATCGGCCCGGACGGGGTCTACGACCTCGAGTCGATCGCCGCCGTGGTCGTCGGCGGCACCGTGTTGGCAGGCGGCCGCGGGGGCGTGCTGGGCACGATCGCCGGGGTGCTGATCTTCGCCATCCTCGACGTGATGTTCAACCAACTCGGCATCGGTTCGTACACCAAGCAGGTGCTGCGCGGCCTCATCATCATCGCCGCCGTCGCCATCTACGCCTACCGTTCGCGCGAGGTGGTGGGATGAGCGACACCCGGACCGCGACCCAGGTGCCCGCGTGGCGCGTCGCGCTCGCGGCCGTCGGCAAGTCGGCGCCCGTGTTCCTCGTCCTGCTGATCCTCATCGCCTGGATCACCTACCTCAACCCGCGCTTCATCGAGCCGAGCTTCTTCCTCAACTTCCTGCGCCGCAGCGCGCCGCTGATGATCCTGGCGGCGGGGCAGCTCTTCGTCGTCGTCTCCGGCGGCTTCGACCTCTCGCAGGGATCGCTCGTGACCCTCACGGTGCTGGCCGGCGCGCTCCTCGCCTTCGGCGACCCGGCGAACACCTGGTGGGTCATCCTCGTCCTCTACGGCATCGGCCTGCTGGTGGGCGTCTTCAACGGTGCCGTCACCAGCTACCTGCGGGTGCCCTCGTTCATCACCACCCTCGGCATGCTGCTGACGCTCAAGGGGCTCGCGCTGCTGATCACCGGCGGCGCACCGCGCGGCGCCCTGCCGCCCAACTTCCGCGCCTTCGGTCGCGCCTTCATCGAGGACGTGCCGCTGCTCGGCCGCCTGCCGTGGGCCGTGATCGTCCTCTTCGTCCTCTCGGCGCTCTTCGTCTACCTGTTCCACTACACGGTGCTCGGCAAGCAGGCGCTGGCGATCGGTGACAACCAGCGCGCCGCCGCGCTGGCGGGCATCCACGTACCGCGCGTGCGCATCACGGCCTTCGTCATGTCATCGCTGTCGGCCGTCACGGCCGGCATCATGCTCGGCGGCTTCTCCGGCGTGTCGATCAACGTCGGCGACGGCCTCGAGCTCGAGGCGATCTCCGCCGTCGTCCTCGGAGGTGCCGCCCTGCTGGGCGGCCGGGGCAACATGCCCGCGGCACTCGCCGGGGCGCTCACCCTCCAGGCGCTGTTCACGCTGCTCAACTTCCTCGGCCTGCCGTCACCGATCCGCGTGACGGTCCAGGGCGCCATCATCATCGGCGCCGTCGGCTACGCCGCTTGGCGGGCCGTGCGCGCCGGGCAGGAAAGGGGGGCTTGACGAGGAGGACCATTTGACTTCGAAGCCGGCACCACCGCATCGACCCCACGTTCACAGGAGGAACCACGTGCTGCGACCCATCCGCATCCTGCTCGCCCTGATCATCGCCGCCGCCATGACGGCGGCCTTCGCCCAGACCTCCGAGTTCTTCAACGAGGCCGACCTCATCCGCGACCTCGGCTACATGGAGATGGAGGCCGAGGGCCCGGCCGACCAGCCCTGGATCCAGGCGATCGATCCCACCTACATCGAGACCACCCAGTACGCCAAGGAAGGTCCCTGGACGGTGTGCTTCTCCAACGCCGGCGTCAACAACCCCTGGCGCGTCGTGGGCTTCACCACCATGGAGGCCGAGGTCGACCTGCACCCGAACATCGGTCGCTTCATCCACATCGACGCCGAGGGCTCGGACAACAAGCAGATCAGCGACATCAACGGCCTGCTCGCCTCCGGCGACTGCGACATCCTCATCGTGTCGCCCAACACCACCGCCGCCCTGACGCCGGTCGTCGAGACGGCCTGCGAGCAGCTGCCGGTCATCGTCTTCGACCGCGGCGTCAACACCGACTGCCCCGTGTCGTTCATCACGCCGATCGGCGGCTACGCCTTCGGCGCCGTCGCGGCCAACTTCATCGTCGACGAGCTGCCGGAAGGCGGCAACGTCCTGGCCCTGCGCATCCTGCCCGGCGTCGACGTGCTCGAGTTCCGCTGGTCCGGCGCCGAGCGCATCTTCGAAGAGGCCGGCATCAACGTCGTGGGCGCCGAGTTCACCGAGGGCTCGACCGCCAACACCAAGTCGATCGTCGAGGACTACCTGCAGCGCTTCGGCAACATCGACGCCATCTGGATGGACGCCGGCGCGACCGCCGTCGCCGCCATCGAGGCGTTCGAAGACTTCGGCGCCCCCTACCCGATCATCACCGGCGAGGACCAGCAGGACTTCCTGCTCAAGTGGCGCGACGAGGGCCTCACGGCCATCGCCCCCACCTTCCCCACCTACCAGTGGCGCACCCCGATCATCGCCGCCGAGATGATCCTCACCGGCCAGCCGGTGCCCGAGCGCTGGACCCTGCCCCAGCCCCACATCACCGCCGAGAACCTCGACCGCTACATCCAGCCCAACATGCCGCTGCTGCACTACGCGCTGTGCGGCTGCGAGGACATGCCCGGCTTCCCCGAGCGCTGGGGCGGCCGCTGAGTTCCGTCTGACGCTTCGACGCGTGGGCCGCCCCCGGCGGGCGGCCCACGCCCCGAGAGGCACAACATGATGAAGATCGGCATCGACAGCTACTGCTTCCACCGCTTCTTCGGCGAGGTGTACCCGCAGCAGGAGCAGCCACCGTTCCAGATGACGATGGATGACTTCCTCGACTACGCCAAGGAGCTCGGCGTCGACGGGGTCTCGCTGGAGTCCTGCTTCTTCCCGAGCTTCGACCGCGAGTATCTTGCCGACCTCAAGGCCAAGCTCGATCAGTACGACTTCGACCGCGTGTTCGCGTGGGGTCACCCCGACGGCCTCGAGCGGGGCCAGCGCCCCGACATGTACGACGACATGGTGCGCAGCATCGACCACGCCGTCGCCATCGGTGCCGACGTCATGCGCGTCGTCGGCTCGAGCTTCACCTGGCGCAAGGAGCTCCACGCGCCGCAGGTGAAGGCGCTGATCGAGCAGTTCCGCCGCGCCGTCCCGCTCGCCGAACAGGCCGGCGTCAAGATGGCGGTCGAGAACCACATCGACTTCACGGGCGACGAGATGATCGAGCTGATCGAGGGCGTGGGCTCGCCCAACTTCGGCATCAACTTCGACACCGGCAACTTCCTGCGGCTGCTCGACGACCCCGTGAAGGGGATGGCGAAGCTCGCGAAGTACACCTACGCCACCCACATCAAGGACCTGAAGATCAACCCGGACGCGTCGCCCGACGACTGGTACTTCTTCTCCAGCGTCCCCGTGGGCGATGGTCTCATCGACAACGTCGCGCTCGCGCGAATGCTCAAGGACGCGAACTACCAGGGCTTCCTGGCGGTCGAGACCGACTTCCTCCACCCCGACTACGGCAACGACGAGCACGCGGCGATCCGCAAGAGCGTAGCGGGCCTCCGGCGCATCGTCGAGGAGATCGGCTGAACCCGCGGCCCGCACGCGCAAGGAGGGCGAGATGCGAAAGCTGAACGTCGCCATCATCGGCCACAACTTCATGGGCAAGGCGCACGCACACGCGTGGCGCAACGCACCGCGCTTCTTCGAGCTCGACGCCGAGCCCGTCCTCAAGGTGGCGGTCGGCCGCAACCAGGAGACGTTGAAGGCCTACGCCGACAACTGGGGGTGGGAGGAGACGGCCGCCGACTGGCGCGAGGTCGTCACCCGCGACGACATCGACGTCGTCGACGTCTCGGTCCCCACCGACCTGCACGCCGAGATCGCTGTGATGGCAGCGGAGGCAGGCAAGCACGTCTTCTGCGAGAAGCCCATCGCGCTCGGCTCGGGCCAGGCCCGCGCCATGCTGGCGGCCGCCCAGAGCGCCGGCATCGTGCACTACCTCAACCACAACTACCGCCGTACGCCCGCCGTCATGCTCGCGAAGCAACTCATCGACGAGGGCTTCGTGGGCCGCATCTTCCACTGGCGCGGCGCCTACCTGCAGGACTGGATCGTCGACCCGGACTTCCCGCTCACCTGGCACCTACAGCGCGAGCACGCCGGCGCCGGGCCGCACTTCGACCTCGGGAGCCACAACGTCGACCTGGCGCGCTTCCTGGTGGGCGAGATCACGAGCGTCAGCGCGATGACGGCGCAGTTCGTCAGCGAGCGCCCGCTGCCCGGAGCCGACGCGGCGACCTTCTCGGCCGGCAGCGGCGGCGGCACGGAGGCTGGTCCCGTGACCGTCGAGGACGCCGCGTTCGTCACCGCCCAGTTCGAGAACGGCGCGTTGGGGTCGATCGACACCAGCCGCTTCGCCCCCGGGCGCAAGAACCACCACGCCTTCGAGATCTACGGGAGCGATGGCAGCATCGTGTTCGACCTCGAGCGCATGAACGAGCTGCAGGTCTACTCGCGCCACGACCCCGCCCACGTCCAGGGCTTCCGCACGGTGCTCGCCACCGAGGGGATCCACCCCTATGTCGCCGCCTGGTGGCCCCCCGGCCACGTCATCGGCTACGAACACGCCTTCCACCACGCCGTCGTCGACTTCGTCCGCGCGATCACCGACGGCACCGAGGTCCGCCCGAACTTCGAGGACGGGTTGCGCGAGACGCTGGTCCTCGAGGCGGCCCTGAAGTCCGCCGCCAGCGGCGCTCGCGTCGAGGTCGAGGCCGTCTGATGACGGGCACGGGGACGAACGCGACGACCGGCGACGAAGCGATCGCGACGGCGGCCGAGGGCCACGCCGTCACGATCGCCGGCGCCATCGACCGCGACAGCCCCGTGCCGTACTACCACCAGCTCAAGGAGCTGCTGCGCGACGAGATCCTCAGCGGGCGCTGGCCCGCCGGAGCGCAGATCCCCTCCGAACCGGAGCTGTGCCGCCTGCTCGACGTCTCGCGCACCGTCGTCCGCCAGGCGCTCGGTGACCTCGGGCACGAGGGGCTGCTGCGGCGCCGGAAGGGCCTCGGCACCTTCGTCGCCGAGCCCAAGATCCACGGGCGCCTGGTACAGAGCCTGACGGGCTTCCACGACGACATGCTGGCCCAGGGCCGGATCCCCAGGACCCGCGTCCTGGACCAGCGCGTCCTGCCGGCCCCGAAGGTCGTCGCCGACGAACTCGGCCTGCCCGAGGGCACGCCGGTGCTGATGATCGATCGCGTCCGCTCGGTGGACGGTGAGCCCATCGTGCTGGTCACCACCTACCTACCCCACGCCCTGGTACCGGGGCTCGAGGCCGTCGACTTCACCGACCGCTCCCTCTACCAGACGCTGGCCGAGCGCTACGGCCTGGTGATCGAACGCGGCCGCCGGCTGCTGGAGTCGATCGCCGCCACCGCCACCTGCGCCGACCAGCTCGAGATCGAACCCGGCGAGCCGCTGCTGTTCCTCAGGAGCGTCACCTACCTCCCGAACGGCCAGGCGATCGAGTACTACGAGGCTCGCCACCGCGGGGACCGGACGGTCCTCGAGGTCGACCTGGTCCGCCAGCCACCTATCTGACCACCCGCGCGGCCGTGGATCGCGGCCACCCCGACGAGGACCCACCATGCCGACGCCCAACCCACTGCCCGACACCATGCTCGCCGTCCGCGTGCATGCGCCGGGCGATCTCCGTGTCGACCGCGTGCCCCTTCCCGAGGTCGGTGCCGGCGACGCCCTGCTGCGGGTGCTGGCCGCGGGGGTCTGCGCCACCGACCGCAAGCTGGCGGTGCGGGGCGCGCCGGGCGGCGGCCCCCGCGTCCTCGGCCACGAGATCGTCGCCGAGATCGTCACGCCCGGCACGTCGCGTCTCCCCGCGGGAACCCGCGTCGCCGTCGCGCCCAACCTCGGCGAGGGCTCCTGCCCGGCGTGCCGGCGCGGCGCGACCAACCTCTGCCCCGACTACCGCGCGTTCGGCATCCACCTCGACGGCGGGATGGCCGAGTACCTGCGCGTTCCCCGCGCGGCCGTCGAGGCAGGGCACCTGCTGCGCGTGCCCGACGGGCTCGCCGACCTCGATGCGGCCCTGCTGGAGCCCCTCGCATGCTGCGTCGAGGGGCTCCTCGCCAGCGACCTGCGCCCCGGCGATGCCCTACTCGTCGTCGCGGCGGGCGTGATGGGCCGCCTGCACGTCGTGGCCGGCCGCGCCCTCGGCGCCGGCACGATCGTCGTCGTCGACCGCAACCTGGAGCGGCTCGACCACGCCCAGGCGCTCGGCGCCGACGTCACGCTGACGCCGGACGCCGACCTCGCGGACGCCGTCCGCGCCGCCACCGGCGGCCGGGGGGCCGACGTGGCCGCCGTCACGATCGGCGACACCGCCGCCGCCCGCGGCGCGCTCGACTCGCTGGCGCGCGAGGGTCGCCTCAACCTGTTCGCCGGCTTCGGTGCCGATCAGGGTCCGCTCGAGATCGATCCCAACGCCTTCCACTACCGCGGCCTGAAACTGGTCGGCACCACGGGCGCCAGCATGACCACGCTGGCGAGCACGCTGGCGCTGCTCCACCGAGGTCGGCTCGCGCTGGGCGGCCTGGTCAGCGCGACCTTCGACCTGGAGGACGCCGTCCGCGCCTTCGAGGCCGCCGGCCAGGGCGGCCACGCCCGCATCGTCCTGCTCCCCGGCGGAGGGACCAGCCCATGAGCGCCGACCTGCTACTCGGTATCGACGTCGGCACCGGCGCCACCAAGGCCGCGCTCTTCGACGCCGAGGGCAGGCTGCGCGGGAAGGCCAGCGTGCCTACGCGCCTGCATCGCGGCGGCCCGGGCACCGTCGAGCAGGACCCGGCGGAGATGGAACGCGAGGTCCACGCGGCGATCCGAGGGGCGCTCGCCGACGCCCACGCGGCGGGGGACGACGTCGCCGCCCTGGCGCTCGACGGGCAGATGGCGGGCGTGATGTTCGTCGACGACGCGGGCGCCGCGGTGGGGCCGTTCGATTCCTGGCTCGACACCCGCTGCGACCCGGACGTCGCGACGCTGCGTCCGCACGCCGAGCGCATCGTGGCGCGCTGCGGCGGCTACCCGACGTATTCGGCGGGCCCGAAGCTGCTGTGGTGGCTGCGCGAGCGCCCGGACGAGATCGGGCGAGCGCGGGCCATGGTCATGCCCAGCGCCTACCTCGCCGGTCGGCTGTGCGGCCTGAGCGGCGCGGAGGCCTACGCCGACCCCACCTACCTGCACTTCTCCTGCCTGGCCGACACCGCGCGGAGCGCGTGGTCGCCCGAGCTCGTGGACCTGCTGGGCGCGCCCGACCGCCTCCTCCCCCGCATCGTCGAGACGACCGACGTCGTGGGCGAGGTGACGCGCGAGGCGGCCGCCGCGACGGGCCTGCGCGCCGGGACGCCGGTCGCCGCGGGCTGCGGCGACACGGCCGCCGGCGTGCTCGGGGCCGGCGTCGTCCGCCCGGCCACGGCGCTCGACGTCGCCGGCAGCGCGGCGGTGCTGGCGGTGTGCACCGGCGAGTTCCGCCCCGACGTCGACGAACGCACGCTCCTCACGGCTCGCACGGCCCTGCCCGGCCTGTACTACGCCCTCGGCTACGTTCAGGGCGGCGGCCTCAATCTCGGCTGGTTCCGCGACGCGTTCGCGCGCGAGCTACGCGACCTCGACGACGACGCCGCCTTCGCGGCGCTCGACGCCGAGGCCCGCGACCTGCCGCCCGGCGCCGAGGGCGTGGCCTTCGCGCCGCATCTCGGCGGCCGCGTGACGCCCAACGACCCCCACCAGCGCGGCATGTGGCACGGCTTCGGCTGGACGCACGGTCGGGGCCACCTGTATCGCTCGCTGCTCGAGGGCATCGCGCTCGAGTACGGCCTCTACCTGCGCGGCATCCGCAGGCTGCACCCCGATCTGGGGTCCCTGGTGGTGCGCGCCGTCGGCGGCGGCGCGGGCTCCGCGTTGTGGGGCGGCATCAAGGCCGACGTCCTCGGCGCCGCCTACCGGCCGTTGCGTCGCCAGGAGGGCAGCGCCTTCGGCGGCACCCTCGGCTGCGCGCTGCTCGCCGGCCAGGCGGCGGGGCTGCTCGACGACGTCGCCGAGGCGGCCGAGCGCATCAACGAACTGGACACCGGGCCCGATCCGGACCCCGGGCGCAGTGCCGCCTACGCCCCGTTGGTCGACGACTACGCCAACCTGCTCGAGGCCGCTGGCGCGCTAGGGCGCGCACGCGCGCTCGGGCGCGCACGCGCGCTCGGGCGCGCACGCGCCGGCCACATGGGAGGTGCGGCATGAGCGCCACGGCCCGCGATCCACGCGTGGTCGCCACGGCCCGGGCCTTCTGCGCCTCGGACGGCCCCCACCAGGCGATCATCCGCGACGCCGGCATGGAGCTGGTGCTGGCAGCCGGCCCGTCGCCGCGCTCCGCGCCCGAGCTGGCGGCGCTCGCGGCCGACGCCGACGCCCTCCTACTCGGCCTCGACCACTGCGACGCGAGCGTCTTCGCGGCCGCCCCGCGTCTACGCGTGGTGTCCCGCTTCGGGTCCGGCATCGACACCGTCGACCTCGAGGCCGCCGCACGCCACGGCGTGACCGTCACCAACACCCCCGGCGCGAACACGACGGCCGTCGCAGAGCTGACCCTCGGGCTGCTGCTCGCCATCGCCCGCGACCTGCCGGCCGCCGTCGCGACCGCACGCTCGGGCGGTTGGGCACGGAAGAGCGGGTGGGAACTCGAGGGCAAGACCCTCGGGCTGGTCGGCCTCGGTCGCATCGGGCGGGCGGTGGCCGCCCGCGCCGCCGCGTTCGGCATGCGCGTGATCGCCCACGACCCCTACGCCGCCGACGCACCCGGCGTGTCCCGGGTGACGCTCGACGAGTTGTGGGCCGAAGCCGACGTGGTCAGCCTCCATCTCGGGCTGAACGCCGACACCCACCACGTCGTCGATGCCGCCTTCCTGGAGCGAATGAAGCCTGGCGCCGTGCTCATCAACGCCTCGCGCGGCGGCCTGGTCGACGAGTCCGCGCTGGCGGACGCGCTGCGCAGCGGCCGCCTCGCCGGCGCGGCTGCTGACGCCTTCGACCGCGAACCGCCGGTCGGCAGCCCGCTGCTCGACCTGCCGAACTTCGTCCCCACCCCCCACCTGGGCGCCGCCACGCGCGAGGCCGCCCAGCGCATGGGGGAGGCCGCCGCGCGCAACGTCGTCGCCGTCCTGACCGGCGTGGGGGACGCGGACGTGGTGGCCGGACCCAACCCAGGGAGGACCGCATGACCTACGTCGAGCCGATCGCCCACCAGGTCCGCCTCGCCGACGGCACCATCCCCTCGGCGCACGCGGTCCAGGAGCGACGCCTGAGCGATCTGCGCGGGCTCTTCCTCGACCTCGAGGCCGAGGCCGCCCTCGTGGCCCACGACCCATTGATCTACCGCGTGTACGACGCGGCCGATCTGCCCAAGGAGGACGGGCACCTGCTGTTCTCCACCACGGTGATCGAGCCGGGTCGCGTCGGCGACGAGTACTTCATGACCAAGGGTCACTTCCACGCGCGCGCCGATCGCGCCGAGCTCTACTACGGCCTGTCGGGACAGGGCATGCTGCTGCTGCAAACGCCCGATGGCCGCGTCGAGTCGCTTCCGATGGTCGCCGGCACCGCCGCCTACGTCCCGCCGTACTGGGGCCACCGCACGGTCAACACCGGCGACGCGCCCTTCGTGTTCCTGGCCTGCTACCCGGCCGACGCCGGCTACGACTACGGCACCATCGCCCGCGACGGCTTCGCGGGGATCGTGGTGGCCGGCGCCGACGGGCCGAGGGTCGTCCCCAACCCGCGCTTCCGCGCCGCCACCCGCGCGTCTACCTCCGCCTAGGAGCCGCCCATGACCTACGAACCGCCGCCGCCCTGCACCCGCCCGACGATCTACTTCGTCGGCGTCACCACCCAGAAGTCGTCGATCATGAAGGTCTTCCCGCGCTGGGCCGAGATCCTGGGCATCGAGGCCGAGATCCGTGGCTACGATGCCGTGCCCAACGCGCCCGCGGAGGCATACCGCACGATCGTGCAGCACCTGCGCGACGACCCGCTGGCGATGGGTGCCCTGGTGACGACCCACAAGATCAACCTGCTGCTGGCGACCCGCGACCTGATCGACGAGCTCGACCCGTACGCGCGCGTCTGTGGCGAGGTGTCGTGCCTCTCGAAGCGTGACGGCCGCCTGATCGGCCACGCCAAGGACCCGATCACGTCGGCCGCGGCGTGGCGCGCCTTCGTCCCGCGCGACCACTGGCTCGGCGGGGGCGAGGTGCTCTGTCTCGGCGCCGGCGGCTCGGCCGTGGCGATCAGCGTGTCGGTTCCGGAGTTCGAGCGACCCGGCGACCGCCCGCGCGTCATCCACTTCGTCAACCGCAGTGCGCCGCGGCTCGACCACCTGCGGGCGGTGAACGACGGCATCGATACCGACATCGAGTTCACGTACCGGGTCAACGCCGACCCGGCCGTCAACGACGAGATCATGGCCGGGCTGCCACCGGGGTCGCTGGTCATCAACGCTACCGGCATGGGCAAGGACTCGCCGGGTTCGCCGCTGACCGACGCCGGCGTCTTCCCCGATCGGGGTCTCGTGTGGGAGCTCAACTACCGCGGCGAGCTGGCGTTTCTGCAGCAGGCGCGGCGGCAGGCAGAAGCGCGCGGCCTGACGATCGAGGACGGCTGGATCTACTTCGTGCACGGTTGGTCCGCCGTGGTGTCGGAGGTCTTCGGCGTCGAGCTGACGCCCGAACTGTTCGCCGAGTTCGACCGCGCCGCGTCGGCGCTGAGGCCGTCATGAACGGCCAGGCGCCCACCGGCGCCGCGCTCTCGGGCGCCGCACTCTTGGACGCCGTGCGGGCCCAACGGGTCGTGCCTCTGTTCTACGAGGCCGACGCGGCGCGCGCGGCCGACGCGGTCGCCGGCCTGGCCGATGGCGGCGCCCGCATCGTCGAGTACACCCTCCGGGGCCCGGGCGCGGAGCGTGTGCTGGCGACGCTGGTCGCCGGCGCCCCGGCCGGCGTGGCCGTCGGCGCGGGCAGCGTGCCGGACCTCGCGACCGCCCGACTCGCGCTCGATGCCGGTGCGACGTTCGTCGTCGGACCCAACGGCGACCCCGCGGTCGCCGAGCTCTGCGCCGAACGCGGCGTGGGCTACGTCCCAGGCACGCTCACCCCCAGCGAGATGGTCGCCGCGCTGTCGTGGGGCTGCCCGCTCGTCAAGGTGTTCCCCATCGCCGCCGTCGGCGGCCCCGCCTACGTGAAGGCCGTCAGGGGTCCGCTGCCTTCGCTGCAGGTGATGGCGACCGGCGGCGTGGGGCCGGCCGACCTGCGCGCCTACCTCGACGCCGGCGTGGCCTGCGTCGGGATGGGCAGCGAACTGGTCAAGAAGGCCTGGGTCCAATCCGGCGACGCCGCGGCCCTGGCCGAGGCGATGCGGGCGATCCTCGCCGACGCCGGCGCGACCGGCGCCTCGGGGAGCTGATGCGGATGCGCCTCGGGGTCAACACCTTCATCTGGCGCTCGCCCTTCCGCAGCGACCGCGACCTCGACCTCGTCGACCACGCGGCCGACCTCGGGGCCGAGGTCTTCGAGATCGCCGTGGAAGACCCCGACCTGGTCGACGCCGCGCCGCTGGCGGAGGCGCTGAGTCGCCGCGGGCTGCACGCCATCGTGTGCGGCGCCTACGGCCCGGGGCGCGACGTCGGTGATCCCGACCCTGCCGTTCGCGCCTCGACCCTCGCCTACGTCGCGCGGCTGGTGCGCCTGGCCGCGGCGCTCGGCGCCGACCTGGTCGCCGGCCCCGCCTACGGCTCGGTTGGCCTGGCGCGCCCCCTCCCCCCGGACGAGCGCGCGGCGGAGTGGGCCCGGGTCGTCGCCTCGCTGCGCGCTGCGGCAGAGGACGCCACCGCTCACGGCGTGCGCCTGGCGCTGGAGCCGCTCAACCGCTTCGAGACCGACCGCGTCAACACCGTCGAGCAGGGGCTGCGGCTGTGCGCCGACGTTGGTCACGACGCCGTGGGCCTGCATCTCGACACCTTCCATCTGCACCTCGAGGAGCGCGACAGCGGCGCGGCGGTGCGCGCGGCCGCGGAGGCCGGCCGCCTCTTCCACGTGCACGCCTGCGAGAACGACCGCGGGGTGCCGGGCCGGGGCCAGGTCGCCTGGGACGCGGTCGCGCGCGCGCTGCGCGAGGTCGGCTACGACGGCGACGTCGTCATCGAGTCCTTCACCCCCGCGGTGACCAGCATCGCCGGGGCGGTGCGCTTGTGGCGCCCCGTCGCACCGGACCAGGACACGATCGCGCGCGAGGGGCTCGCCTTCCTGCGGGGACTGCTGGCCTGAGGGTCCGAGGCGCGCTTGCGCGGACCACGCCTCAACGCATGCGACACCGAACGCTGTAGTTCCAGATGGTCCCGTCCTCGCCGCCGATGACGACGACGGTGAAATCGGTGCTGCCGGACTTGACGAACAGGTCCGTGGCCTCGCCCGAGCCCGGGCTGACGACCCCGCCCGGGTACTCGGCGTTCCCGTCGTATGTGCTCGAGCCGCGCCAGCCGCTCTCGAAGACGTTGACGCCGCGGTACACGACGCGGAAGCGGTCGGGCACCGACTTGGCGTCGAAGCGCAGGTCGAACACCGCGCCCTCCGGGATCGTGGCGACGTCCCAGGTGTCGACGGTGCCCTCCTCGCCGCCGGAGTTCGTGGCCGACCAGACGTCGCACTGGTTCAGCGTCTGGTCTCGACGCTCGGCGTCTGCGGGCAGGTCTTCCTCGATGGGATCGCCGCCGCCGGGGTCGCCGGCGGCGCCGCGGCAGTCGTAGGCATCGGTGCCGGGGAGGCACGCGCCCGTGCCGATGCCGGGCTCGTCGCACTCGCCATCGAACGCCCAGAGGCAGCTGTTCGCAAGATCGCTCGAACCGAGCGAGCAGTCGTAGGTGTCGGTGCCGGGCAGGCACGCGCCCGTGCCGATGCCGGGCTCGTCGCACTCGCCGTCGAACGCCCACGGACAGCTGTCGTCGGGGTCGACGGGGTCGTCCCACCAACCCTCGTCGTCCCAGTCGTCGTCGCCGAACGGGTCGCTGGCCAAGCAACCGTAGAAGTCGCCGCCGTAGCGACTCAGCGTGGTCATCGAGCCGTCGGCCGTCTCCCACTGCCAGTAGGGGCCACCGAGCGCAGGGTCGATCTCCCAGCGCTGTCGCTCCGCGAGCTCCGTCGCCCAGCAGCCGCCGCCGGACAGGACCGCCAGGGCGCCGGACGTCCGCGAGGTGTCGGCGAGGTAGAACTCGAAGCAGTTGGGCGGCCCGTAGATGTCGGACCGGCGCAGGATGCAGTACGGTCCGGGACCCGCGTCGCCGGCGAGATCGCCGGTGGTCGCGCCGCCCCCGGCCGTCCCGCCCCCCGACGTGCCGCCGCCGGCCTGCAGCCACAGCGCCTCCACGAGGACGCTACCGGCGTTGTCGCGGTAGTCCGTGTCGACCACCCACAGCGTCACCTGCGGGGTCGGGGCCACGAAGGCCGGTGAGACGTACACGTGGTCGTCGCTGTAGCCGCCGTCGCACAGGGACAGGCCGTAGTCGTTCGCGACCACCGGCAGCGGATCCGGGAAGCCCTTGGCCGCGAACTCGAAGCACGCGTCGTCGAGGAGCGGGCGGCCGTTCTGCCACCAGGTGCCGAACGACATCCAGCCGCTGACGCGCAACTGGTAGACGTCGCCCGGCTGCAGGCCGCCGAGCACGACACGCTCGCCGGTGGCGGGCAGCAGCGCCCAGGGCTGGGCCCACGCGAGGCCAGCGAACAGCAGGACGGTGAGGGCGAGGACGCGTCGTGGCACGTGGCACCCCAATCCGCCGACGACCGACGCCACCGCGCCCGCGTTCCGCGACCCGGCACGACCCGCCGCTGGACCGATCGACGCCCCACGGGTACACCCGCTTGCCGCCGACTTCCAGAGGCATTCGGCCCGGCCGTTGACACCGTCCCACCGCTCGCGCCGGCGGTAACCTGGTCGCAACGCGCAGCCGCGCCCCACGGGAGGTTCCCATGCGCCCCGACATCGTCCTCCACGACCGCCTGCCGTCGATCGACGAGTACCGCGACCTGTGCACCGCGGTCGGCTGGGCGCCGGTGATGAACTTCGACGCGGCACCCGCGTCGCTGGAGCGATCGCTCCTCGGCGTCGTCGCCACGCAGGGCGGCCGCACCGTGGGCATGGGCCGGGTGGTGGGCGATGGCGCGATCTACCACTACGTCCAGGACGTCGTCGTGCACCCGGACCGGCAGAAGCGCGGGATCGGCGACGCGATCGTCGGCCGGCTCGTGGCACGGATCCATGCGCAGGCTCCGGAGCGCGCCTTCATCGGCGTCTTCGCCGCCACGGGCACCGCCCCCTTCTACGAGCGGCATGGCTTCGTCGAGCACGAGGCGCTGTTGGGGATGTTCCAGGTGGTGCGACCGTGACCCACGCCGCCGCCTGGCTGGTGCTCGTCGTCGCGGGACTGTTCGAGACGGCCTGGGCGATCGGGCTGAAGTACGCCGATGGCTTCACGCGCCCATGGCCCAGCGCGTTCACCATCGCGGCCCTGGCCGTCAGCATGGTGCTGCTGGCGCTCGCCGTGCGCGTGCTGCCGATCGGCACCGCCTACGCCGTGTGGGTCGGCATCGGCGCCCTGGGCGCCGCGGCGTTGGGGGTCGTGCTGTTCCAGGAGCCGCTGACGCCGGCTCGGGCGGGCTTCCTGCTGCTGTTGCTCGTCTCGATCGTCGGCCTGCGGCTCACGAGCCGGTCCTGACGGCCGAGAACGCCCGACCCGACGATCGTTCCCGTGTCCCCCGGTGGCAGCCGGTCGTGGTCACCCCAAACCGAAGCAGTCGGACATCACGCCGAAGATGCCGAGGAGCAGCACCAGGAAGCCCACGGACGTGAGGATGACGCCGACGATCATGCTCTCCGTGCGACGCGGCGTGGCGACCTCGGGGCGCTCCCGACCGTGACCGGAGAAGAACCGAAAGATCAGCAAGGCGCCGCCGGCGGTCATCAGGACACCGAGCAGCAAGGGAATCCAGCACATGAGGCCTCCTCTCGTGCCCGCGTGGGTCGCGGGCGCCAAGACGGGGGAGGACCCTGGTCGGCGTCAGCCGATCCCGAGACCTTGGCAGATCACGCCCGTGATGCCGAGGACGAGCATGAGGAAGCCGACCGAGGCGAGCAGCGCGCCGACGATCATGCTCTCCGTGCGACCCATCGTGGCGACCTCGGGTCGGGCGCTACCGTGGCCGACGAAGAAGCGGACGATCAGGAAGGCGCCGCCACCGATCATCAACACGCCCAGCGTCAACGGGATCCAACACATGAGGCCCTCCATTCGGGTCCGCGGGCTCCGCGGGCCCCGCGACGGGGCGAAGGGCCGACGTGCGTGGCCGGGTTGCGACCGATCGCCGCGCCTCGCGCGCGCGTCCGGCTGACCTCCGCGGCCGTCGCCTCAGTGTAGACCCGATCGGCGCCCGACCGCTGCTACCATGGCCGAAACGATCGTGCTGGCCCATAAGGTCGAAACCCGAAGCACCGAGGAGGAACCCGATGCTGAGAACGCTGCGCTCCGCCGCCATCATCGCGACGCTGCTGCTCGTCCCCGCAGGCGCCATCGCCTGGGCGCAAGGGGGGCCGACCCACGTCCTTCTCGTCCTGGACGCCTCGGGCTCGATGTTCAACAGGCTCGCCGACGGCCAGTACCGCATCACGGCCGCCAAAGATGCCGTTTCCGGCTTCGTGAGCCGCCTCCCCGCGGCGCCCGACCTCCACGTCGGCCTGCGCGTCTACGGCGCGCGGGTGGCGGCGCGCGACGAGGGTGCCTGCGAGGACAGCGAGCTCGTCGTGCCGGCCGACGGTTTCGACCGCGATCGGCTGCTGGGCGCCGTCCGCGGGACCCAGGCAAAGGGCGCGACGCCGATCGCGTACTCCCTCGAGCTGGCCCTCGACGACCTCCGAGACGCCGACGGGCGCGCCATCGTCGTCCTCGTCACGGACGGCATCGAGTCGTGCGGCGGCGACGTGCGGGCCGCGGTCGAGGACCTCACCGCCGCCGGCCTCGAGGTCGATCTGCGCATCATCGGCTTCGACCTCGACGACCTCGCCATCCGCAGCTTCGAGGGGCTGGGCACGTTCGAGAACGCCCGCAGCGTCGAGGAGTTGGCCGCGGCGCTGGGCCGCGCCGTCGACGTCATGCCGGTCGCCGCCGATCTTCCCGTGACGGTCACGCTGACGCGACGCGGCGAACCCGTGACCGACGGCGCCACCGTCGAGTTCGTCGATCCCGTGTCCGGGGCATCCAAGCGCTTCGCGGCGGGAAGCGACGGCGAGTTCGTCGCCGATCTGGCGCCCGGCAGCTACCGCGCGGAGCTCGCGGACGCGTTCGCGACCTCCGCCCTGGTCGTGTCCGGACTCGTCGTCGCGCCCGAGGCGGACAACGCGTTCGCGTTCGAGCTCGAACCGGAGGCCGAGGTGACCATCGAGGTCGAGCCGACCGACCCGGTGGCGGGTTCGACGGTGACCGCGCGCTTCGACGGCGCCCCTTCCGGAGAGCGCAGCGGCTGGCTCGCCGTCGCCCCGGCGGACGCGGGCGACGAGGTCTACCTCGAATGGAGCTACGCGTCCGGATCCGCTGGCAGCGTCGACCTGCGCGTCCCGGACGAGCCCGGAACGCTCGAGGTCCGTTACCACCTCGCCCTCCCCGAGGGCGGGACCCGGGTGATCGGACGCAGCCCCACCTTCGCGTCGCGTGCCGCCACCGCGACCCTCGACGGACCCGACGAGGTCCCCGCTGGCAGCGGGTTCAACGTGGAGTGGACCGGCCCCGACAACGACCGCGACTACCTCACCATCGTCGAGGTCGACGCCCGCGAGGGCGCGTACACCAGCTACCAGTACACCCGCGACGGCAGCCCGGCCACCCTCACGGCCCCCATCGAACCGGGCGCCTACGAGATCCGCTACGTCACCGGCCGCAGCGACGCCACGGTCGCCAGCACGCCCATCACGGTCACCGCCGTCACGGCCAGCCTCGGCGCGCCCGAGAGCGTCGGCGCCGGCGGCCAGTTCGCCGTCGAGTGGATTGGGCCCGACAACGACCGCGACTACCTCACGATCGTCCCAGAGGACGCCCGCGAGGGAAGCTACGACAGCTACCAGTACACGCGCGACGGCAGCCCCGTCACCCTCACCGCCCCCGACGAACCCGGCGCGTACGAGGTGCGGTACGTGACCGGCCAAGGCGACCGGACCCTCGCGAGCGCGCCCATCACCGTCATCGCCGTCGGCGCCACCGTGACGGTCGCCCCCGAGATCCCCGCGGGCAGCGAGTTCAGCGTGGCGTGGACCGGCCCCGACAACGACCGCGACTACCTCACCATCGTCGAGGCAGGCGCCCGCGAGGGCGCGTACACCAGCTACCAGTACACCCGCGACGGCAGCCCCGCCACGCTCTCGGCGCCCGCCGAGCCGGGCGCCTACGAGGTCCGCTACGTCACCGGCCGGGAAGAGAACACGCTCGCGAGCGTGCCCGTCACCGTCACCGCGGTCAGCGCCAGCCTCGCCGCGCCCGCGAGCGTCGACGCCGGCGAACGCTTCGAGGTCACCTGGGAGGGACCCGACAACCCGCGGGACTACGTCACCATCGTCGAGGCGGGCGCCCGCGAGGGCGCCTACCGGAGCTACCAGTACACGCGCGACGGCAGCCCGGCCGCCCTCACCGCCCCGGACGAACCGGGCGCGTACGAGGTCCGCTACGTGACCGGCGTGGGCGACCGGACGCTGGCGAGCGTGCCGATCAGCGTGCGGTAGGGGTCACCGGGAGCGCGACGAAACGACGGCTTCAGTCGGTGACCGTCTGCTCCAGGGTGACCGGTCCCGGCGACGTCGTCTCGCCGACCACGACCTCGACGTCCTCGACGGAGGCACTCTGGTAACCATCGAGGCTGAAGGACAGGTCGTACGGGCCCGCGAGCAGGGCGATGAACGCGAAGTATCCGTCGCCGTCGGAACTCGTCGCGACGACGAGGTTGCCTTCGTTGCGCTCGGCCTCGGTCAACCCGGCCGGGTAGACCTCGACGCTCACACCCTCGAGCCCGATCTGCTCAACGTCCTGGACCCGTCCCTCGATGGCGCCGGCCTCGGAGATCACCCGCAGCGCCGTCGGCTTCAGCAGGTAGTTGCCGCTGCCGGGCGGGGTCTCGACGATCGCGCGCTCGACGTCGAAGTCGACGATGAGCGTCTGGTTCGCGCCGTCGGCCAGGATCAGCGGCGGCTGGACGTTCACCTTGATCCCCGTCTGGGCACCGCTGGGGACGAAGACGTCGAACACCTCGCAAGAGTCCGGATCCACGTCGTCGCAGAACGACAGCGTCGCCCTCTCGACGATGAAGCGCACCTGGTCGTAGGTGCCGGGCGGCACGTCTACGGCCTGACCCAGTTCCGCGGTGGTGCCGTCGGTCAGCGAGAGAACGTCGTACGTGACGGGGTCACCGTCGTACACGGTGATGACGCCGCCACCCGTCTCTTCCGCGGGGACCAGGTCGACGCGCCCGAACGTCACGTGCAGCGCGTCTGGGGTGGGGCCCTCGGGCTGGGCGGCGACCGAGACCGACGGCGCGGCGCTGCCCGTGAGCAACACCGTCACCCGATTCGTGCCCGCCGCGCCGTCGTTGAGCCCGGCGCAGCCGCCGACCAGCAGGGCCACCAAAGAAAGAAGTGCGAAGATCCGCATCAGCCATCACGCTCCTTCGGGGCAGGGCAAGGACCCCGCCGATGCCGGCAGCGTAGCCAACGAACCTGACGCGAACCTGAAGGGGGTACGCCGTCGCGGCCGAGCGAGTTCATGCCGCGTCCAGCGCGCGTCCTCACATGCCCGGACACGCAAGCTCACGCCCCGCATGCGCGATCCGGCTACCGCAGCGCCTCCTGCCCCACGAACGCCCGCCGCGGCGCCCAGGCGGCGAGCGTCTCCGCATCGTCGGCCGTCGCCTCCCGCCGGACCATCCGCGCCACCAGCGAGCCGACGCCGGGGCCGAGCATGAAGCCCTGGCCGCACATGCCGGCCGCGTGCAGCAGGCCCTCTGCCCGCTCGGACCAGCCGACCAGCGGCGAGCCATCCGGGGTCATGGGGTAGATGCCGCGCCAGGTGCGCCGCACGCGCAGGTGGCGAAGCCGCGGCATGAGCGCCACCAGTCGCTTCGCGACCTGCGGCAGGAAGACGCTGGTCTCGCGCAGGTCGTCGCCCCAGATGGGCGGGGAGGGGGTGAGGCAGAACACGAGCTGCCCCCCCTTCGACTGATAGAAGTACACGTTCGCCGAACCCGGGCCGGGCCGCACGTCGACCACCAGCGGCGTCAGGAACGGCGCGACCGGCTCGCTGATGGCCGCCTCGTGCAGGTCGGCGCGCACCGCGAGCTCATCGTCGGCCAGCGCGGCGACCTGGGCCGCGGCGCCGCCGGCGGCGTTGACGACCACCGGCGCCGTGTAGCTGCCGTGGTCGGTGCGCACCCCGCGGACGCGCCCGCCCTCGACGAACAGCTCGGTCACCCGCTCGCGGAAGCGGAACTCGGCGCCCGCGCGCCGGGCGGCTTCCGCCAGCGCGTGGCTCGCGAGCAGCGTCGAGCAGTGGCCGTCGCCGGGCGAGAAGGTGCCGCCGCGCAGCGCGTCGCCCTCGGGGCTCTCGTGCGCCAGGTCGGGCACGCGGTCCAGCATGGCGTCGCGATCGAGCCAGCCGATGTCGAGGCCGTGGCGCTGCTGCGTCTGAAGCAGCTTGCGGAAGGTGATCTCCTCCTGCTCGCGGTAGGCGACGAAGGCGTAGCCGCCGGTCACCCACTCGATGTCGTCGCCGTGCTCGTCCTCCCAGTTGGCGAAGACCCGCAGGCTCTCGCGGCCGGTGCGGATCTTGGCGGGGTCGGCGTGGGTCGCGCGGACACCGCCGATGGCGGCCTTGTTGGCGCCCTGCCCGGCGCTGGCGCCGGCGTCGAGCACCAGCGTGCGGACGCCCGAGCACGCGAGCGACCAGGCGACGGGCACGCCCACGCTGCCGGCGCCGACGACGATGACGTCCGGGTGCCTCACGCGCCCTCCTCGACCCCGGCGAAGACGCCCAGCGGCACCTCGACGAAGAGCGGCCGGCGCACGGCCGGCGTCACGTCGGCCGCCGCGACGCCCTCCTCGCGGAAGAGGCGCTCGATGAGCGGCGTGCAGGTCTTGCCGCCGCAGGCGCCCATGCCGGCGCGGACGATCGTCTTGAGCTCGTTGACGTCGCGGTGCCCGGCCCGGATCAGGGACCGCAGCTCGCCGGCGGTCACGCGCTCGCAGCGGCAGACGATCTCGTCGTCGGTGAGCTCGGTGGGATCCGGTGCCCAGCCGTCGCCGTGCCAGCCTCGCGGCAGCCGCAACCCGGCGATCCTGGGCGCGATGTCGGCCGGGGCGCGCACCTTCACCAGCAGCGTGCCGTCGCGGCCGCCGCTGGGGCCGCCCGCGACCGCCTTGCGGGGCACCCCGCGGACCTGCACGACCTCCACGTTGCCCAGCACCTCGCCGCCGGTGTCGAGCACGGTCACCACGTCACCAGCATGTAGGGCGTCGGCGTCGAACTCGAAGGGGATGGTGACGACGGGGTGCTCGGCGTCGTCGCGGTGGTCGACCAGCGTGATCGCCAGGCCGGGGCAGATGCGCACGCAGCGCTCGCAGCCGATGCAGGCGTCGCCGAGGACGTCGCCGAGGTACTCGGGTACGTGGCGGATGTCGTCCGGGTCGATGTGGATCAGGCCCTGCGGGCACACCGAGGTGCACGGGTTGCAGGGGATCTCCTGGGAGCAGTGGAATACCGGGTGTACGCCGCTGCGCGGCGTACCTAGCAGTTCGCTTCGCGAACTGCCGTGCACGTGCGCCGGGCTCCGCCCGGCGCCAAGCAGTTCGCTACGCGAACCACCGTGCGCCGGGCTCTGCCCGGCGCCAAGCAGTTCGCTACGCGAACTGCCGCGTTCGGGGCGCACCGGCCCCGGCTTGGAGCGCAGCAGCTCGGCGGTGCGCAGCCAGTCGGGCGGCACCTCGCCGACGTCGGCACCAAGCTCGCGGGCGATCTCGAGCCCGCGGATCTTGCCGGCGAAGATCGCGGCGGACGCCTCGGCGATCTCGTCACAGTCGCCCGCGGCGAAGACGGTCATGCCGGCGGCGCGCGCCTGGGCGGTGAACTCGTCGACCGGGTCGAGCCCGACGGCGACCAGCACGGTGTCGCAGGCGAAGTGCCGCTCGCTGCCGGCGATGGGCCGGAAGCGTGCGTCGACGCGGGCGATCGTCGCCCCGTGTACGCCGCTGCGCGGCGTACCAAGCAGTTCGCTGCGCGAAGAACTGTCCTCGACGCGGCCATGGCCCCACGCCGCCACGATCGTGTGCGACGTCATGATGGGCACGCCGAGCCGCGCGAGCTTGTCGCGATGGACGCGGTAGCCGCCGCACTCGGGGGCGGCCTCGACCAGGCCGACGACCTCGATGCCCGCCTGCAGCGCGTGGTAGGCGGTGATGAGCCCGACGTTGCCACCACCGACGACCAGCAGCCGCTCCGCGGCCTTCACCAAGTCGCGGTTCAGCAGCGTCTGGAAGGCGCCCGCACCGAGCACGCCGGGCAGCGTGTTGCCCCGGAACGGCAGCGCCCGCTCGCGCGAACCGGCGGCGACCAGCAGCACGCGTGGCTTCACGAGCGCGTAGCGCGCGCCGTCCCGCCATACCCCCACCCAGCCGTCGCTGAACACGGCCAGCACGGTGGACGAGGTCCAGATCTCGGTGGTGTCGACAGCGCGCGCCTCGGCCTCGAGGCGCCTACCGATGTCGATCCCGCGGGTGCCGGCGTGGACGGCGTTGATCGAGCCGAAGAAGCGGTGGGTCTGCAGGACCAGCTTGCCGCCGAGGCGGTCCTTGTCGTCGACCAGCAGCACCGGGATCCCGTGGCGGCCGAGTTCCGTGGCGGCGGAGAGCCCGGCCGGGCCGCCGCCGACGATCATCACCGGTACCTCGCGCCGTTCGGCGTCGTGCAGCTCGGGATCCCGCCCGTCGACGACGCGCGCGTCGACAGGCACCTCGGGGAGGCCGTCGAGCGGGGCGACGACCATGCCCGGCGTCACCGCCGCCATGCACGCCTTCACCGGGCGACCGTCGGCCAGCACCAGGCACTGGGCACACTGCCCGTTGGCGCAGTACAGGCCCTGTGGGCTGCCGTCCTTGGGGTGGTGGCCGAACACCTGCTCGCCGTGGGCGATCACCGCCGACGCGATCACCTCGCCGGCCTTGGCCGTGCACGGCTCGCCGTTCCAGACGAACGGCACGTCGTCGCGTGGCTCGATCGCCAGGATCGGGTGCTGCTCGAGGCGGCTCGTCCCCATCGTCCCTCCGTGGCCCGTGACCCCATGCTAGGCGAGCGGGGACGGGACTCGGGGGAAGCCCTTTCAGCCGCCGCGGCTCGAAAGGGGCGGGGCCTCCGCCGCCAGGAACCTGTCGAGGAACACGCGGGTGGCGCCCACCGCGGCCGCGTTCGGCGCCACCGCCCGGGCGCGCCGCACGACGAGGTTGTTGTCGAGCAGCGTCGGCAGGCTGCGCCGCGCGACGCCTTCGATCGCAGCCAGCAACCGGTCGGAGGCGCCGGCGAGCGCCCCGCCGAGGACGAGCAGCTCGGGCTGGAGCAGCAGCACGAAAACCGCGATCTGGGCGCCGAGCATCTCGGTCATCCAGCCGACGAGCTCCGCGGCATCGGGGTCGCCCGACTCGGCGAGATCGAGCACCGCCAGGTAACGCTCGCGCGCGTCCTCGTGGGCGCCCAGGCCGCGCGCGTCCAGGTGAGCACGCACGCGGCGGGCGCCGGCGGATCCGGTGCGCGCCAGGTAGCGGTCGGCCAGGCCATGCACGGTCAGCACGTCGGCGGCCTCCGCGCGCTCGCCGCAGGCGGCGAGCAGCCGCGGGTCGACCAGCCCGGCGTTGCCGAAGGGGCCGACGTAGGGCTTGCCATCGAGGAACAGGCTGAACTTGACCCCCTCGCTGAAGCCGACGTAGGCGTACGTGCGCGGGACGCCGTTGGCGGCGAAGTCGACCGCGGCCATCGCGTCGACGTCGTTGCCGATCGTGACGGGTAGGCCACTGGCGTCCCCGAGCCGTTGGGCCAGAGGGAGATGGTTCCAGTTCGGCACGCGCCCGATGGCGATGACCGCGCCGCTGTGCGGGTCGATGAACCCCGGGCTGGCGAGCCCCAGCCCGAGCCACGCGCGCTCGGGGAGGCGTTCGCGCAGCGAGGCCAGGTAATCGAGCACGATCGTGTGCACCGCGTCGGGCTCGAGCGACTCGACCCCCTGGGGCACGTGCTCGTCGAGCACCTCACCGGCGAGATCGGTCGCCACCAGGCGCATGCCCGGGTGCTCCAGGTGGACGCCGACCAGCGTGTGCCGGCCGGGGTCGATGCCGAAGAGGTTGGCCGGCCGACCGCCGGTGGCCTCCGCCCGCCCCACGATGCGCACCCAACGCGCCTCCACCAACTCGTGGACCGCGCGGCGCAGCGTCGGCAGGCTGACGCCCGTCGCTGCGCCGAGCTCGGCGAGCGGCATCGGGCGGGCGAGCAGGTGGGTGACGATCGATCTCGGCGTGTCCATGGCGGGCGGGCGTCGCGTCCGCCACCATACCCAACGGCGTGGGGACCGGCGGCCGCGGAGGCGCGCTTGACATCCTTTGGGCAATCGTATTACAAAAGAGTATCGCTTAGTAGGGGGCGCGCCGCACGCGCCGGGTCCCAGGTCGCGCCCGCGGCCCCGGTGCCCTAGGAGGTCGGCACGGTCATGATCGCGGGGTACGAGGGCCTCACGCCGCGCTTCGGCGACCTGCACAACCACTGCGACCTCAGCTACGGCCGGGGCACGCCGCAGCAGGCGCTGGCCAACGCGCGACTGCAGCTCGACTTCGTGTCCATCACCGTCCACGGCGCCTGGCCCGACGTCCCCACCGACGACCCCGACCTCGGCTACCTGGTCGACTACCACCGCCAGGGCTTCGAGCATGCACGCGCGGGCTGGGAGGGCTACGTCGCCCTGACGGAGGCGGCCAACGAGCCCGGTCGCCTCGTCACGTTGCCCAGCTTCGAGTGGCACTCGATGGCCTACGGCGACCACTGCGTGTACTTCCGCGACCCGGCCGCCAGCCGCATCATCGACGCGCCGGACCTGCCGGCGCTGCGCGCCGCCGTACGCGGGCTCCCCGGCGACGCGCTGCTGATCCCCCACCACGTGGGCTACCGCCACGGCTACCGTGGCATCGACTGGGGCGCCTTCGACGCCGAACTCAGCCCGGTGGTCGAGATCGTCTCGTTCCACGGCGCCGCCGAGAGCTGCGACGGGCCCGTTCCGTACCTCCACGCCATGGGCCCGCGGCACGAGCACGGCACCGCCCGCTACGCCTGGCGGCAGGGGCTGCGCTTCGGGGTGATCGGCTCCACCGACCACCACAACGCCGTGCCCGGCGCCTACGGCTTCGGGCGCCTGGCGGCCTGGATGCCGTCGCTCGACCGCGACGGCCTGTGGGACGCCCTCGCCGACCGGCGCACCTACGCCCTCACCGGCGACCGCATCGACCTCGCCCTGCGGGTGAACGACGCCATCATGGGCGGCGAGGCGCCCCCGGCCGACGAGCGCAACGTCGAGGTCGCCGTGCGCGGCGGCCACGGCATCGAGTACGTCGAGCTGCTGCACGACGAACGCGTCGTCCATCGGCACGACGTGCTGCCGCAACCGGGCGGCCGCGGCACGGTCAAGGTCCACGTGCAGGTCGGCTGGGGCGAGCGCGACCGCGCCACCCCCTGGGAGGTCGACCTGCGGGTGCGCGACGGCGAGCTGATCGGCGTCGAACCGCGCTTCCGCGGCCCCTACCCGAGCACGGTGCCCCCAGCGGGCAGCGACCACGCGCCACACGCGCTCGAGCGGCCCGCGCCCGACCGCGTGCGCTTCACGACGGTCACCTGGCCCAACCCGCTCTCGGCGCTGCCCGCGATGGAGGGGCTCGCGCTCGAGCTGCGGGCGGACGACGCCACCGTGCTGGAGGCGGTCGTCAACGGCCGGCGCCTGTGCGTCCCCCTGCGCGACCTCGCCGAGGGCGCCCGCAGCCACCACCTCGGCGGCTTCGTCAGCCCCGCGATCTCCTTCGACCGCGCGGTCCCGGAGACCGAGTTCGCGGCGCGCTTCGACCTCGTCCACCGTCCCGGACCCGTGGCGCTCGACGCCTACCGGGTGCGGGTCCGGCAACGCAACGACCAGTGGGCGTGGAGCTCCCCGATCTGGGTGGGGCCCGACGCACCCTCGAGGAGGTGAGGACGAAGACTCCGACCGTACGTCGCCCGACACCGCGTCCCGGCGCGCCCGCGCGCCGAACCTGTGAGGTCCCAACCATGCGCATGCTGACCCGCATCACGCTCGCGCTCGCGATCGCGCTGGCCACCGTGGCCTTCGCCCAAGGCGCCGCGATCGACTGCATCACCGACGAGCCGGCCACCATCACGTACATCGGCGACCCCGTCGCCAACCTCGGCGAGACCGAACAAGACACGGCCGCCGCCTTCATGGAGGCCTGCCCACACATCACCGTCGAGATCATCCCGGGACCCGCGAGCACCAGCGAACTGCTCGCGAACTACCTGGTCATGTTCGAGGGGCGCAGCGGCGACATCGACGTGCTGCGCGTCGACGTGATCCACCCCGGCATCCTGGCCGACAACCTCGTCGACCTCCTGCCGTACTTCAGCGACGAGGAGCTCGCCGCCCACTTCCCGGGCTACATCGAGAACACCATGGTGGGTGACCGCATGGTGGCGATCGCGTTCCGTCTCGGCGCGGGGATGCTCTACTACCGCACGGACCTGCTCGAGGAATACGGCTTCGACGGCCCGCCCGCCACCTGGGACGATCTCGAGTCGATGGCCGCGACGATCCAGGCCGGCGAACGCGCCGCCGGCAACGCCGACTTCTGGGGCTTCGTGTGGCAGGGCGACAACTACGAGGGCCTGACCTGCAACGCGCTCGAGTGGCAAGTCTCCGAGGGCGGCGGCACCGTGGTCAACCGCGAGCTGGAGCCCGAGGTCAACAACGACGCCACCCTCCGCGCCATGGAGCGCGCGGCGGGTTGGGTCGGCACGATCAGCCCTCCCGGCGTGACCGGCTACCGTGAGGAAGACGCCCGCGCCGTGTGGCACGTCGGCAACGCCGCCTTCATGCGCAACTGGCCGTACGCCATGGCGAGCAGCGCCACCAGCGAAGCGATCGCCGACGTGTGGGAAGTGGCGCCGCTGCCGGCCGGCGCGTCGGGCACCTACGCGGCGACGATGGGCGGCTGGACCCTGGGCGTGAACCGCTACAGCGCCAACGTCGACGCCGCCGTCGCCTTCGCCAAGCACTTCGCGTCCTACGAGGAGCAGAAGCGTCGCGCCGTGGAGAACGCCATCAACCCCACCATCGCCGACCTGTACGAGGACGCCGACGTCATCGCGGCCGTCCCGGCCTTCGCCGGCCTCAACGAGGTCTTCATGGGCGCCACGCCGCGCCCCTCGACCGCGACAGGCGCCCAGTACGACCAGGTGTCGTCGCTCTACTCGACCGCCGTGCACGCCGTGCTCACGGGCGAGCTCGACGCCGACACCGCTTTGACCCTGCTGGAGCTCGACCTCGAGGCCCTGTTGGGCAACTGATCCTCCCACCCCACCCGGTGCGCCCCGCTTCCCGCGATCGGGAACGGGGCGCACCCCCCGCTTCCCATGATCGGGCGCGGGGCGCCCTGCCCCGCTTCCCGCGATCGGGAACGGGGCGCACCCCCTCGCCCTCGCCCGCGCGCCGTGCGCCTCGGAGCCCGCATGACGACGACCCCATCCCCCGCCCAGGTCACGCCGCGCTCGGCGCTCTGGGGCGCGCTGCTGGGCGCCATCGGCGTCGGCGCCATCGCCGGACTCGTGCTGGCCGTCGCCACCGATGCCGGGGTCCGCAGCGCGTTCGACGCTTCCCTCGGCGACGACCGTCCCTCGGCGATCATGGCCGTCCTGGACGGCTTCGGCATCATCCTGCCCGTCTTCGTCCTGGGGTTCGGCCTCATCGCCGTGCGGCTGGCGTTGGGCGTGGCGCGGCGCGACGTCGGCGCGACACGGTCGGCCCGCGACGCCGTCACCTGGCTCGCCCTGCTCGGCGCCGTCGTCACCGTCGCGCGACTCGTTCAGGGAACACCCTGGATCGCAGCGACGCCCTCGCCACTTCTCGCCGTGGTCGGCGGCGCTCTCGGCCCCGCCGTCGCAACCGCGGTCGCGGCGCTCCTGCGACGCGGTCTCGCGCGCGCGGCACGGGCTCCTGGCCTGCGCGAGGAGCCGCTCGTCAAGCGCGAGGCGCGGACCGCCTGGAGCCTGCTGGTCCCCGCGCTGCTCATTCTCCTGCTGGTCGCCGCCCGTCCGCTGGAGACCACCATCATCACCAGCTTCACGGACAAGGTCTTCGCCTCCGACGAGGTGCCGAACTTCGTGGGCGTCGCGCACTACCGCCGGCTCCTCACCCTCAGCTTCGTCGAGGTGCCCTGCCGCCTCGGCGACGACGGCGCCTGCGCCCGCAGCAACCGAGGCGGCATCCGCTGGCAGCCGCTGCCGCGCGAGCTGCTGGTCGAGGGGTACCGGACAGCCTGGCACTGGAACCTCCCACTCCTCACGGCTCCCGATCGCGCCATCGCCGTCAACGCCCTCGACCACATCTGGATCCGCAGCATCTGGGTCACGTTGGTGTTCACGATCAGCTCGGTCTCGCTGGAACTGCTTCTGGGCCTGTTCATCGCCCTGACGGTGCACTCCGAGTTCCGAGGTCGCGGTGCCATGCGCGCGGTGATGCTCATCCCCTGGGCGATCCCGACCGTCGTCTCCGCAAGACTGTGGGAGCTGATGCTCAAGGACACCACCGCCGGCGTCCTCAACCGCGGCCTGATGCTGGTCGGGGCCATCGAGACCCCGCAGTCGTGGTTGACCACCCCGGCGCTGCAGCTGCCGTCGGCGATCATGATCGACGTCTGGAAGACCTCGCCGTTCATGGCACTCTTGCTGCTCGCGGGACTGCAGGTGATCCCCAAGGAGCTGTACGAGTCCGCGCGGGTCGACGGCGCCAGCCGCTTCCGCGAGTTCGTCTCCATCACCCTGCCGCTGCTACGCCCGGCCATCGCGGTCGCGCTGATCTTCCGCACCCTCGACGCGCTGCGGGTCTTCGACCTGCTGAACGTCCTGTTCGGCCGTTCGCTGCACAGCGTGTCGACCTACAACTACCAGGTGCTCATCAACAACCAACAGGCGGGCTACGCGTCCGCCGTCGGCGTGCTCATCTTCTTCCTGATCTTCGGCTTCGCCGTGGCCTACGTCCGCTTGCTGGGGGTGAACCGCTCGTGAGCGGCTCCGGCTGGAAGGCATCGCTGCGCAGGCTCCCCTTCTATCTCGTGGTGGCCCTCATCGTCGTGTACGCCCTGACGCCGTTCATCTGGGCCCTCTCCACCTCGTTCAAGACCGAGGACGACCTCTTCGGGGCGGCCCGCCTGTTCCCCCGCGACCCGACCACGAAGAACTACGTCTACGTGCTGGGCGACGCGGGTTTCATGAGCTCGCTCGTCAACTCGGTCATCGTCGCCGGCGGGAGCTCGCTGCTGGCCCTGACCGCCGGCTCGCTGGCGGCCTACGCGCTGGGCCGCCTCCGCTTCCGTGGCAAGACGCCCATGCTCTACGCGGTCCTGGCCATGACGATGTTCCCGCAGATCTCGATCCTCTCCGGTCTCTACCTGACGGTTCGTGAGCTGAACATCTACGGCACGCAGGCGGCGATGCTCTTCGCCTACCCGCTGTTCACGCTGCCGTTCTCGACCTGGGTCCTGACCAGCTTCTTCCGCGGGTTGCCGCGCGAGATCGAGGAGGCCGCCATCGTCGACGGCGCCACCACCGCGCAGATCCTGGCGCGCATCCTGCTGCCGCTCACGGTCCCGGCGCTGGTGACGACCGGCCTGCTCACCTTCATCGTGTCGTGGAACGAGTACCTGCTGGCGCGTAGCTTCACCGTCACCAACCCCAGTGCCCAGACCGTGCCCGTGGCGATGGCCCAGTTCGCCGGCATCGTCGAGCAGCAGGAACCGATCGCCGAGATCATGGCGGCGGCGATGATCGTCACGCTGCCGCTGGTCGTGCTGGTGCTGGTGTTCCAGCAGCGCATCGCGGCGGGCCTCACCGCCGGTTCCGTCAAGGGGTGAGGATGACCGGAACCGATCGCCCCAACCTCGTGCTCATCGACTGCCACGACCTCGGGCGCCACCTCGCCTGCTACGGCCAGGCGGCCGTCCCCTCCGACGCGCTCGACGCCTTCGCGCGGGAGGGCGTGCTCTTCGAGCAGGCCTACTGCACCGCCCCGCAGTGCAGCCCCAGCCGCGCCGCGCTGTACACCGGCCGCCACGCGCACGACGTGGGCATGCTCGGCCTGGCGCACCCGCCCTTCGACTGGCGCCTCCGCCCCGACGCCCGCCACCTGGCCACCATCCTGCGCGACGCCGGCTGGGCGACGGCCCACGTCGGCGTCCAGCACGTGATCCGCGACACGCCCGAGCAGGTGCTCTCGCTCGGCTTCGAGCACCACACCGCCTCCCACACCGACGCCGCCACCACCGCCGCGGCCGCCGTCGAGGTCGTGCGCGGCGCCACGGCGCCCTACTTCCTCAACGTCGGCTTCCTCGAGCCGCACCGCGACCGCCGCGGCCGCTTCCTCGACCAGCCGCCGCGCAGCGAGCGCGGGGTCGACGTCCCGCCCTACCTGCCCGACGGCCCCGAGGCGCGCGAGGAGATGGCGCAGGTCCAGGGCGCGATCGCCGCTATGGCCGAGGGCTTCGGGCGCATCCTGGAGGCGATCGACGCCCGCGACGACGCCGCCGACACCTGGGTGATCTTCACCACCGACCACGGGCTGGCGATGCCGCGCGCCAAGGCCACGATGTACGACGCCGGCATCGGCGTGGCGCTGATCATGCGCTGGCCCGCCCGCGGCATCGCCGGCGGCCGCCGCTCGCGCTCGCTGGTCAGCCACGTCGACCTCGTCCCCACCGTGCTCGAGGGGCTCGGCCTCGCCGTGCCCGAGGGGCTGCACGGCCGCAGCTACTGGCCGCTGCTGGTCGGCGGGGCCGCCGACGCGCACCGGCGCACGGTCTTCGCCGAGAAGACCTTCCACACGGCCTACGAGCCGATGCGCGCCGTGCGCACCGAGCGCTACAAGCTCATCGCGAACCTCGAGGTCGACATCATGAACGTGCCCGGCGACGTGCTGCGCAGCCCGATCACGCCGCGCATGATCGACGAGATCGTGCGCGAGCGCCAGCCGCTCGAGCTCTACGACCTGCTCGAGGACCCGCACGAGCGAGTCAACCGCATCGCCGACCCGGCGCTGGCTGCGGTGGCGGACGAACTGAGACGCGAGCTGGTGGCCTGGATGCGCGCCACCGACGACCCGATCCTGCGCGGCCCGGTGCCGTCGCCCTACCGCCACGCGGCCATGGCCGCGCTCGGGCTGCCGGAGGCGCCCGCGCCCTACCCCGACGCGGCGCCGGCCGACCCGCCCGCATGACACCGCCGGCAGCGGTCCGCGCGGTCGTGTGGGGCCCGGCCTACTGCGACCTCGTGTTCGGCGGCCTGGAGCGCCTGCCGGAGCTCGGCGAGGAGCGCTTCGCGCGGAGCTTCCTGGTCGCGCCCGGCGGCTCGGCGATCACCGCCATCGCGCTGCACCGGCTGGGCCATGCCGTCGGGTTGGTCGCCGACGTGGGCCGCGACGCGCTCGCCGACTGGTTGCGCGACGCGCTCACGCGTGAGGGCGTCGGCATCGACGCGCTGCGCGCCGTCCAGGAGCTCACGCCCGTCACCGCCGCCCTCAGCACCGAGGCGGACCGTGCCTTCGTCACCTACCTCGAGCCGCCCGGCCCGGCGCCGGATCTCGCCGAGGTGCTGCCCGCGGCAGAGGCCTCCCACCTGCACGTCGCGGGCTTCCCCGCGGCGCTCGCCGATCCCGACCTGGTCGACGCCGCCCATGCGCTGGGCGCGACGGTGTCGTTCGATCCCGGCTGGGACGGCCGCGCGCTCGCCGACCCGCGGGTGCGCCGGGTAGCCCTGGCCGCCGACGTGCTGCTGCCCAACCGCCTCGAGGCGGGCCTGCTCCTCACGGGCGAGGGGGACGACGGCGCCCCGCCGACCGCCGAGGCCGCGCTCGCGCGGCTGGCCGCCCTGCGACCCGGGCGCGTCACCGTCGTCAAGGACGGCGCGGCGGGGGCGTGGGGCGCCGACGCCCGCGCCTCGGTCCACGTCGCGGCGCCTCGCGTCGACGCGATCGACGCCACCGGCGCCGGCGACGTCTTCGACGCGGGCTTCCTCGACGCCTGGTGGGCGGGCGAGCCGCTGGACGAGTGCCTGCGCCGCGGCGCGTGGTGCGGCGCGCGCGCGACGACGGCCTACGGCGGCGCGTCGGCAGCGCCGACACGCGCGCAGCTCGACGCGCCGAGGCGCGAGGAACCAGGAGGGACGACGTGAAGATCGCCATCATCGGCGGCGGCAGCGCCTACGCGCCAGGACTGCTGCAGGCGTTCGCGGCGGAGGCCGCCCACTTCGGCGGCGCCGAGTTGGCGCTCATGGACGTCGCGGCGCCGGAACTCGACATCGTGCACCGCCTCGGCCAGCGGCTCGTCGAGGGGACCTCGCTGCGCCTGAGCGCTACGACCGAGCGCGCCCGGGCCCTCGACGGAGCCGACCTGGTGCTCACCACCTTCCGGGAGGGCGGGATGGAGGCGAGGGCCCTCGACGAGCGCGTGCCGCTGGCGTTCGGCGTCATCGGTCAGGAGACGATCGGCCCCGGAGGCTTCTTCTTCGCCATGCGCACGCTGCCGGTCATGCGCGCGATCGCCGACGACCTGCGTCGCTGGGCGCCCGGCGCGACGGTCGTCAACTACACCAACCCCACCCAGATCGTGGCGGAGGCGATGGCGCGCCACACCGACGTACCGTGCATCGCCATCTGCGACCAGACCGACGACGACCGGGTGCACCTGGCGGCCGCCCTCGGCATCCCGCCGGCGGCGATCGAGCTCGAGTCGGTCGGCCTCAACCACGCCACCTGGAGCAGCGTGTGCCGCATCGAGGGCGAAGACGGCATCGCGCGCCTGCTCGCGGAGGCGGACGCGCTGCGGGCGCGACCCGACGTGGGCGCGCGGGTCAAGCGCCAGCTGGCGCTGACCGAGGCGTACGGCCGCGTGCCCAACGGCTACCTGCCCTACTACTACGACCGCGAGGCGAGCGTCGCGGACGCGCTCGCCGCACGCCAGACGCGGGCCGAGGCCATCCTCGAGGAGCTGCCGGCGATGTACCGCCACTTCGAGGCGCAGGCGCGCGCCGAGACGCCGAGGTTGACCCACGGCCGCGGCGGCTCGGTGTTCGGCGACTTCGCCGTGCGCGTGCTGCGGACGCTGCTGACCGGGGAGGAGGCGCGCCTGACGCTCAACGTGCGCAACGACGGTGCGCTCCCCGAGCTCGATCCCGAGCGCATCGTCGAGGTGCCGTGCCGGGTGGCGGGGGGCCGCGTGACCGCCGAGCCGCAGGGCCGCTTCGCCCGCGACCAGCTGGGCCTGCTGCGCATGTTGGCCGACTACCAGGCGGCGGCCGCCGACGCGATCTGGGCCGACGACCCCGCGGCGATGGAACGGGCGCTGACGGCCAACCCGCTGGTCGTCTCGCTGTCGCTGGCCCGGGAACTGCTGCGGGCGCGGGCGGCGGCCGGCTGAGGCACGTCCACGGCGCTTGACGCCGACCAGGGCATCTCGTATTCTTTTTTTAGGAATGCCGAAATCTAGCGTCGGCATCGTGAAAGGAACGAGATGTCCCGCTCGACCGAGAACCGCGCCCCGCGCAACCGCGCCCACGTCGACCGCACGAGCCGCCGCCCCGCCTGGGCCGCGGTCGCGACGCTCGCCGCCCTGCTGGCCGGCGCCGCCTGGGCGCAGGCGCCGGCGCCCCTACGCGTCGTCACCACCACCGCCATGGTCGCCGACACGCTGCGCGAGGTCGGCGGCGAGTGCGTCGACGTCGTCCACCTCATGGGACCGGGCATCGACCCGCACCTCTACCGCGCCAGCGCCGGCGACGTCGACCGCCTCGGCCGCGCCGAACTGATCGTCCACAACGGGCTCGGCCTCGAGGGGCAGCTCGGCGCCGTGCTCGACCGCCTGGGGTCGCGCGTGCCCACGCTCGCGCTGGCCGCGGCCGCGGCTTCGGCGAGCGCCGAGGCGGCCGCTTCGGTGCCGGCCGAAGCGGACCTTCTCGAGGGCGAGGACACCTACGCGGGCCGCCCCGACCCCCACCTGTGGCTCGATGCCGAGCTCTGGTCGTACGCCGCGGCCCCGACCGCCGACGCGATCGCCGAGCTGCGGTCGGCGTGTGGCGACGACGCGCGCGCGCGGGCCGCGGCGTACGCCGAGCGCCTGCTCGCCCTGGACGCGTGGGCGACGGCGAGCGTCGCCAGCGTGCCCGAGGCGCAACGCACGCTGGTGACGTCCCACGACGCCTTCCGCTACTTCGGACGCGCCTACGACCTGGAGGTGCACGGCATCGAGGGCATCAGCACCGAGTCCGAGGCCAGCATCGCCGACATCCGCGCGACGGCCGACCTCGTCCTGGACACCGGCGTGCCCGCGATCTTCGTCGAGAGCACCATGAGCTCCCGCACGATCGAGGCGGTGCAGGCGGCTGCCCGCGACCGCGGTGCCGAGGTCACCATCGGCGGCTCCCTCTTCGGCGACGCGATGGGCGAGGCGGGGACGCCCGAGGGCACCCTGATCGGCATGCTGCGCCACAACGTCATCACGATCGTCACGGCGCTCGGCGGCGAGGTGGCGCCGTGGCCCGAGGCGCTCGCCGACTGGGCCGCCGCGTGGGGACTGCCGTGACCGTCGTCGCCGGCGTCCATGAGCCGGCGCTGGCCCTCCACGTCGAGGACCTGACCGCCAGCTACGCGCACCAGGCGGTCCTGTGGGACGTCGACCTCAACGTGCCGCCGGGCGTGCTGGCGGCGATCGTCGGCCCCAACGGCGCGGGCAAGAGCACGCTCCTGCGCTGCATCATCGGCGCGCTGCGCCCGAACGCGGGCCACGTGTACGTCCACGGCCGCCCCTACCGCGAGCAGCGCCGCCGGGTCGCCTACGTGCCGCAGCGCACCTCGGTCGACTGGGACTTCCCCACCACCGCCCTCGACGTCGTCACGATGGGCCTCTACGGTCGGCTCGGCTGGTTCCGCCGGCCGCGCCGCACCGAGGCCGACGAGGCCCTCGAGGCGCTCGCGATGGTCGGCATGGACGCGTTCGCCGACCGCCAGATCGCCCAGCTCTCCGGCGGCCAGCAGCAGCGGGTGTTCCTCGCGCGGGCCCTGGTGCAGGACGCCGACCTCTACCTCATGGACGAGCCCTTCGCCGGGGTCGACGCCACCACCGAGCGCGCCATCGTCGACCTGCTCAAGGACCTGCGGGCGCGGGGCAAGACGGTGGTCGCCGTCCACCACGACCTGCAGACGGTGGCGACCTACTTCGACTGGCTGGCGCTGCTCAACGTGCGCGTGATCGCTCAGGGGCCCGTCACCGAGGTCTACACGGCCGAGAACCTGCGCGCGGCCTACGGTCCCCGCGTGGTGCTGCTGGGGGCGACCGAGGGGGCGCCAGCGGCCGCCGCGGCGTCGCCCGCCGGCGGTCCCCCGGCCGAGGAGGCGCGGACCCCCGTCGCCTGACGGGCGCCCCCGAGGCCATGGACATCATCGCGCTTCTGGGCGACTTCACCGTCCGCAGCGTGGCGCTGGGCGCCGCGCTCGTCGGGCTCGTCGCCGGCGCGCTCGGGAGCTTCGCGCTGCTGCGGCGCCAGAGCCTGCTGGGTGACACGCTCAGCCACGCGGCCCTGCCGGGGATCGCCCTCGGCTTCCTCGTCTCCGGCTCGCGATCGCTGACGCCGATCCTGGCCGGCGCGCTGATCAGCGGCGCGCTGGCGGCCCTGCTGGTGCTCCTGCTCACGCGCACCACCCGGATCAAGGACGACGCCGCACTCGGCGTCTCGCTCAGCCTGTTCTTCGCCGTGGGCACGGTGCTGCTGACCTACGCGCAACGGCAGGTCGGCGCCGCACAGGCGGGACTCGACGCCTTCCTCTTCGGCCAGGCGGCCGCCGTGTTGCCCGCCGACCTGACGCTGATCGGCGGCGTCGGCGTGGCCGCGCTGCTCGCGCTCGCCCTGCTGTGGAAGGAGTTCAAGGCGGTCACCTTCGACGCGGACTTCGCCCGCAGCCTCGGCCTGCCGGTGCTCGCGCTCGAGGCGCTGCTGACGCTGCTGATCGCGGTGGCGGTCGTCATCGGGCTGCAGCTCGTCGGGGTCATCCTCATGGTGGCGCTCATCGTCGCCCCGGCGGCGGCGGCGCGGCAGTGGACACGTCGGCTCGAGGGGATGGTCGCGCTGGCCGCCGCCTTCGGCGCGCTCGCGGGCGTCGCCGGCGCACTGGTGTCCGCCTCCGCCCGCGGCCTCGCCACCGGCCCGGTGATCGTCCTCGCCGCCAGCGCCCTGGTGTTGGCGTCGCTGATCGCGGCCCCCGAGCGCGGGCTGGCGTGGCAGGCGGCCCGCTCATGGGCGCGGCGGCGCGCGCTCGGCTCGCACCGGGTGCTCGTCGACCTCCTGCGCCTCGGTCAGGACCACCGCGACCCGGCGTACGCCAGCGAGCAGGGCATGCTCGACACCTACTTCGGCGGCCCCACCGGCCACGTGCTGCGCCGCCTCCGCCGCCGCGGCCTGGTGGAGCGCGTCGAGCACATGCCCGAGGAGGGCGCGCACTGGGTGCTGACGCCCGCCGGCCGGTCGCAGGCGCGCGAGCTGCAGGCGCCCTTCGGCGGGCGCCCCGAACGAGACGAGGGGGCGACGCGATGACCGCCCTCCAGGCCTGGCTCGACACGCCGTCGGTCACCATCGTGGCGGTCGGCGCCCTGGTGGGCGTGGCCGCGACCCTGCTGGGCACCTTCCTGGTGCTGCGCCGCGAGAGCATGCTCTCCGACGCGATCAGTCACTCGGTGCTGCTCGGCATCGTCGGGGCGTACCTGCTCACCGGCACCCTCGACACCCCGCTGCACGTCGTCGGCGCCGCGCTCGCCGGGCTCGCCACCGTCGTCCTCACGGACCTGCTGGTGCGCAGCCGCCGGGTGAAGCAGGACGCCGCGATCGGGCTGGTGTTCCCCGCCCTGTTCGCCGCCGCCGTGCTGCTGATCAACGTCTACGCCCGCGACGTGCACCTCGATGCCGACGCCGTCCTGCTCGGCGAGATCGCCTTCGCCTGGCTCGACGTCGTGCGCGTCGGCGAACTCGAGGTGGCGCGCTCGCTGCTGACCATGCTGGTCGTCACCGCCGTCAACCTCGCGTTCGTCACGCTGCTGTACAAGGAACTGAAGCTGTCGACCTTCGACCCGGCGCTGGCGGTCGCCCTGGGGCTGCGGCCGGGGCTGATCGGCCTGGCGCTGCTCTCGCTCTTGAGCGTCACCGCCGTCGGCGCCTTCGATGCCGTGGGCGCCATCCTGTTCGTCGCCTTCGTCATCGTCCCCCCGACGGCCGCCTACCTGCTCACCGACCGGCTGTGGCGCATGCTCGCCTACGGCAGCGCGATCGCCGTCGCGTCGAGCGTCATCGGCTACCGCGTCGCGGTCGCGCTCGACGTGTCGATCGGCGGCAGCATGGCGAGCGTCACCGGCGCCTTCTTGTTCCTCGCGCTCGCCTTCGGGCCGCGCCACGGGCTGATCGCGCGGGCGCTGCGACGGCGGGCGCCGCAGCCGCCGCCGGCCGCCGCTGGCGCCGGCACGGCCGCGGTCCCCACGGCTGCCCGCGAGGGCGTCGACACCCGCACGCCGGCGCCCGCACTGATCACGACGGGTGGCGGGCGATGAAGCGCGGCCCCGCCGTCACCCGCGCCATGGAGGACTACCTCAAGGCGCTGTTCGAGCTCGGCGAGCACGACGTCAAGCCGCGCGCCCTCGCGGCCACCGTCGGCGTCGCGCCGGCCAGCGTCACGGGGATGCTCGACAAGCTGGCGTCGCTGAACCTGGTGCGCTACCGCAAGTACCACGGCGCCAGCCTCACCCCCGCCGGCCGCGCGCTGGCGCTCGAGACCCTGCGGCACCACCGGCTCCTCGAGACCTACCTGGCGCAGGCCCTGGGGTACGGCTGGCACGAAGTCCACGACGAGGCCGACCGGCTCGAGCACGTGATCAGCGAGGACTTCGAGGAGCGCGTCGACGCCCTGCTCGGCCGGCCGACGCACGACCCCCACGGCGACCCCATCCCGCGACGCGACGGCACGGTGCCCGACAGCCCCGGCGACCCCCTCAGCCAGTTCGAGAGCGGCGCGCGCGCGCGGATCACCCGCATCACCGACCAGGACCCCGAAGTGCTCGCCTACCTGGCCGAGCACGGGCTGGTGCCGGGGGCGGCGCTGCGGGTGCTCGAACGGGCGCCCTTCGACGGGCCGGTGACGGTGGTGGTGGATGCTGGTGTGGCGGACGCACCACCATCACGGCTGGCGCTCGCCTACCGCATGGCGGGGGCGATCCGGGCGGAGGCGTTGGCAGCTCACGTGTGAGCGCCGCTCACCCCCACGCCCCCACCCCCACGGCCAGCAGCACGGCCGTCATCACGCCGAAGCCGATCTCGCGGAAGCCGACCACCTTGGCCGTCACCGGCGCGCGGTCGGGCGCCAGGCCGCGGGCCGCACGCGCCGTGAGCACGGCGTAGGGCAGGGCCGCGACCCAGGACACGGCACCAAGGGCGGCCGCGACCGACACCACGGCGACGGCCGCCAGGTGCAGCAGGGCCGACGGTCGCCGATCGAAGGCCTGGCCGCGCTCGAGCCGCAGCCGGGCTCGGACGTAGACGATGGCCGGTACCGCGCGCAGCGCCAACAGTCCCCACAGACCGAGCGCCGGCAGCAGCGACCAGCCGCCGGCCAACGCCACGCTCGCCGCCAGCGAGCCCATCGCCACCGCGCCGGCCGCCTCGGGCAGCAGCTCGCGCGCGCGTCCGCGGGCATCGAGCCACAGCTGCAGGCCGGCGAGCGGGGCCGCGATCGCGACCGGCAGCAGGATGGCCACGCTGCCCGCCAGGACGAGGGCCGCCGAACCGGCCGAGACCAGCAGGGCTGCGTACGCCGCCACGAAGCGCCAGGCAAGGGCCGTGCGCGGGTAACGCTTGCCTCGCCGGACGTCGGTGAGCACCAGGCTGAGCGGTGTCTGCAGCAGCAGGGCCGCGAGCGCCGCGAGCACCAGGGCGACGCCCGCCCAGCTCGCCGCGACGAGCAGGCCCAGCAGCGCCGGTTCGAGCAGGAAACCCCAGGCACCGTGCTCGACCGGCAGCGCGATGCTGCGCCAGCGCACGTTGCCTGCGCGGCGCGCGTCCCGTGCGCCACGCGCAGTCCGGGGGGTGCTCACACGAGCCGCTTCACCCGCACGCGCCAGACACGCGGGCCGAACTCCAGGTAGGCCCAATCGGACTCGCCGGGGCGCTCCACCGCGAAGCGCTGCCGCAGCGGCGCCGGGTCGTGGTCGACGACGATCTCCATGGCCTCGCCCGGCAGGAGCCGCTCGTAGCTGGAGACGATGTGTCGCCCGCAGGTGCCGGGCGGCAGGCTGGCAACGTCGATGACCTCGATGACGGTCGCTCCGTCATCGACGTCGGCGACGGGGGACGCTTGGCGCATGGGATCCCTCCTCGATGGTCCGCGCGTGGCGCGGCGAGAATTCGGACTCAATCATCCTAGATGTGCCGGGCCGCGCGCCAGGACGTTCGTCTGGTCAGGTCGCCGAGGCCGCCGTGCGCCTCGACGCGCGCAACGGCCGCATCGTCCGCGTGCGCGACGCTACCTCGCCGCCGGCGCTCGAAACGGGCGGCATGGGTCCAACGACGACGGGGACGGCGCGTTCACGCCCGTGTGACGCCCACTCGGCTACAAGGTGCGTACGTCGTTCGCTGCGCGATCTGCGCCGGTGCACCCGCCGGCGGGTGGACGGCGTCCGGAGGTACGGCGTGCTCACGGGAACCACGTTCGCGCTCCTTGCGATCACACCTGCGCAGCTCCCTGGGCATCGGTATCGACGCCGGCCACGTGAGGTCGCCCATGCGCCCAAGCCAGGTGACGCCGAGCGGCGGCGCCGACGCCTTCGCCCCCACCATTGGAGGTCGACACGATGAACCACCCGCGGCTCCTCGGACACCGACAGCTCGTCGCGCTCGCAGCCACGGCGCTCATCCTCGCCGCCTGCGAGACGGCGTCCCCGACCGACACGACCCCGCCGGGTCCGGTCACGTCCCTCACGGCTGCGGCCAGCGACGCGGCGGTCACGCTGACGTGGACCGACCCCACCGCCGCCGACCTGTCCATCGTCCGCATCACCCGCACGCCGGGAGGCACCACCGCCGAGGTCGACGCCGGCGTCGAGACCTTCGCGGCCTCGGGGCTGACGAACGGCACCGAGTACAGCTTCTCGCTGGTCGCGGTCGACGCGGCCGGCAACGCGTCCACCGCGGTCGTGGCGACGGCGACGCCGCCAGGCACCAGCGCCTCGTGCGCGAACCCGGTCGACCTGCTCGACGCGGACGTCGATGGCGGCGTCACGCTCGTCTCGGGCAGCTGCTACCGCGTCTCTTCGGCCATCACGGTCTCCGGCGGCACCCTGACGATCCCGAGCGACGTCGTCGTCGAGTTCACCGACACCGGCCGGCTCACGGTCGCCGTCGGCGCCGCGCTCGCGGCCAACGGCACGGCCGGCAGCCCGGTGATCTTCCGCGGCACCGAGGCCATCAAGGGGTTCTGGCGGGGCATCCGCATCCAGTCGGAGTCGCTCAACAACGTGCTGAACCACGTGGTCGTGCGCGACGCGGGCTCGTCCGCTTGGACCGGAGCCGCCCGCACCGTCGCGGCCCTGTTCATGCTGGAAGGCCGCGTCGCCATCACCAACAGCACCTTCACGAACAACGCGGGTACCGGGATCCAGGCATACGGGAACGCGACGCTCCAGGCGTTCTCCGACAACCTCTTCTACGCCAACGACGTCCCCATGTGGCTCCACCCCGACCGCGTGGGCGAGATCGACGACACCTCCGCCTTCAGCCAGGGCGACGTCGACAACGACGGCCAGTACGTCCTCGTCACCTTCGGCAACAACGACGCCGTGACGACCGCCCAGACCTGGCCCGCGCTCGAGGTGCCCTACCGCGTCACCGACCGAACCACCGTGAATGCCCCCCTGACCGTCGCGGCGGGCACGATCATCGAGTTCGATCAGGGCGTTTCGCTCTTCGTCTCCAACAGCGGCTCGTTCAACCTGTCCGGCACCGCCGCTGACCCGATCGAGCTCCGCGGTGTCGAAGCGATCCGCGGACACTGGCAGGGCGTCAGGATCATGACCGACTCGCCCCAGAACGTCTTCGACCACGTCGTCCTCCGCGATGCGGGCGAGTCCCAGTGGTCCGGAAGCGCCCTGGACGTCGCGGCGCTGTTCATGCTGGAAGGCCGCGTCGCCATCACCAACAGCACCTTCACGAACAACGCGGGTACCGGGATCCAGGCATACGGGAACGCGACGTTGGCGGCGTTCTCCGACAACCTCTTCTACGCCAACGACGTCCCCATGTGGCTCCACCCCGACCGCGTCGGCGAGATCGACGACACCTCCGCCTTCAGCCAGGGCGACGTCGACAACGACGGCCAGTACGTCAAGGTCACCTTCGGCAACAACGACGCCGTGACGACCGCCCAGACCTGGCCCGCGCTCGAGGTGCCCTACCGCGTCACCGACCGCACGAACATCGACGCGCCACTGACGATCGCCGCCGGAGCGAGGCTCGAGTTCGAGCAGGACGTCGAGCTCATCGTCGACGACGCGGGGACCCTCACGCTCGCGGGGACCGAGTCCAACCGCGTGGTCCTCGCCGGGGTGGAGGACCTCAACGGCTACTGGCTCGGGGTCCTCATCTTGACCGAATCGACCTCGAACGTCTTCAGCTACGCCACGATCAGCAACGGCGGCGCGCCGAGCAGCCTCGAAGACGCGAACGTCGAGCTCCTGAACGGGACCCTCGAGCTGATTGGCAACGTCGACCTGACGAGCTCGGGTGGCTACGGCATCTACCTCACCGACAGCGCCCTCACGGGCTGCCCCGTCCTCACCGGGTCCGGCAACGCCGATGACCTCATCGGAACCTTGCGCAGCACCACCGACTGTCCTCCACTCTGATCGATCGATCGGCCGCGAAGCTAGGCCCTCCCAGACGCACGATCTGACCGGACGCGACCCGCCCTCGAAACCATCGAGCGGCGGGTCGCTCCGCCCTGCCCCACGACACCGGCGCCGCGCCGACGCCCACCGACGATGGCGCTCAACGGGCCCGACGGCCCTGGCACGAACCCGCGCGACCGCCCACGATGGCCTCGCGATGAGCATCCCACCGCAGCCAACCCACCCCCGCCCGGCGATCCGCCCCTATTGGACCGGCCCCCGCCTACGCCTGCGCCCCATGCGCGTCGAGGACGTCGACCTGTGGCTCGCGGAGGAGCACGACGACCACGAGGCGGTCCACTTCCTCAACTACGGCACCCCGCTGCCCAAGTCGCGCCGCGACGCCGACGCCTTCGCGGAGCGCTACGCCGAGTTCGGCAGCCGCGACGAGCGCATCATGTGGTCGGTCGAGACCCACGACGGCGAACTCGTCGGCGGCATCAACCTGCACAGCATGGACCTGAAGAACGGCACCTTCCAGACAGGCACGCGCATCTACCGCGGACACCGTGCCCGCGGGTACGGGATCGAGGCCAAGGTCCTGGTGCTGCGCTACGCCTTCTTCGAGCTGCGCTATCAGAAGTACGAGGTGCGCTGCCTCGCCACCAACGACCCGATGGTGCGCCACATGGCGCGCCTCGGGGCGACCCTCGAGGGCCGCATCCGACGGCACGTGTACACGCAGGGGACGTACGTGGACGAGCTGGCGTACGGCCTCACGCGCGAGGAGTTCGAGGCGCGCCTGCCCGAACTGGAGGCCGGCCCGGCCTGACGCGTCGGTCAGCCCTCGAGCCGACGCAGCACGAAGCGCAGGTTGGCGCGGTAGAACGGGAACGCGAAGTCCCAAGCCGCCGAGGCGTCCTCCGGCAGCGGGTCGCCCAGGTCGGCGGCCGTCACGCCCTGGCGGTGCAGGTCCTCCGCCTTCGCCAGCAGGTCGCCGATGTGCGCCGACAGCGCGTCGACGTCGGCCGCGGTGCCCACCGGCCCGTGGCCCGGCAGGTAGCGCCCCGCCCCGAGCCTCTTCAGGGTCTCGAGCGCACGCAGCCAGCCCTCGGGGTCGCCGTCCGCCAGGTAGGGGTGCGACGCCACGAACAGCAGGTCGCCGCAGAACACGACGCCGTCGTCGGGCAGGATGAGTACGGCGTCGTCCGGCGTGTGGCCGGCACCCAGCGTCGCGAAATCGGCGCTCCGACGTGGGCCGTGGAAGCGCATCCGACCCTCGAAGGTCACCTCGGGCAGCCGCAACGCGATGCGCGGCGCGGTCGCGACGAGGGCCTCCCAGTAGGGCACGAAGGCGCCCGCGAAGGCGCGCCGGACCGGGTCGTCGTCGTGTTCGAGCGCCTTCGTCTCCGCCAGCCGCGCCGCGCCGTGCTCGAGGTCCGAGGCCAGCTCCTCGCGGCCGCGGGTGTCCACCAGCCCGCGGGTCGTCTCGCTGGCGAAGAGCGGCGCGTCGGGCAGCGCCTGGAAACCTCGCAGGTGGTCGTTGTGGTAGTGGCTCAGCAGCAGGTGCGTGGGCGGGCGGCCCGTTAGCGATCGCGCCGCGGCCGCCAGCTCCACGCCGGCCTCCGGCGTCAACCCGGCGTCGAACACCAGTGTGGCGTCGCCCAGGTCGACGATGCCCGCGTTGCCGATCGCCCAGCCGCCGGCGCGGTGCACGGCGGCCCACACGCCGTCTGCCAGCGGCTCGAGGGAGAAGTGGCGGCCCGCCGAAACGGCGCTCACGGTCGGACCCGACACGACCGGGCGCCTGCGCATCGCTGCCACGATGCAGCCCTGCCCACACGCGCACCCACGACCAGGACCATCCGTGCACCTCCCACGGCACCGATTGTGATTTCGTGAATGAGCATAGCCTCCCGCGGCGTCCGTGCGATGATGCTGCCGACATGACCAGCACCGCGATGCGGCACGTGCGCCACCTGGCCGTCGACATCGGCCCGCGCGGCTCCACCACGCCGGCGGAGCGCCGGGCAGCCGCCTACGCCCGCGAGCGCTTCGAGGCCGCGGGCCTCGAGACCCACTGGGAGTCGTTCCAGGCGCCGGTCAGCGGCTGGCGCCCGTTCGCGATCGCCGCCTTCACCGGGCTCGTCGCCGCCGCGCTGGTGCTGTGGGGCGGGCGCCTGGGCGCGCTCGTCGGCGGCGCCGCGATGGCCGTCGCGACGACGTCGGTCTTCCTGGAGATGTACTTCCGGCGCCACCCCCTGCGCGCGCTGGTGCCGCGCGCCGAGAGCCAGAACGTCTGGGCTCGCGTCCCCGCCGCCGGCCCGGCGAGGCGCCGGGTCCTGCTCGTCGGCCACCTCGACACCCACCGCACCCCCTGGCTCTTCACCAGCCCGGCGCGCCTCGCGGCGTTCCGCGTCATCACCACCGCCGGGATCGTCGGCTTCCTGCTCGGCACGCTGGCGTTCCTGGCGATCGGCGTCCTCGGTCTCGAGGGCTGGCGGCCCATCGCCTGGTTCCTGGCGCCCGTCTACCTGATCGTGCTCGCGGCCACCGCCCAGCCCGACGCCACGCCCTTCACCCACGGCGCCAACGACAACGCCACCGGCGCGGCGGTCGTGCTCAGCCTCGCCGAGCGCCTGGCGCGCGAGCCGCTCGACCGCACCGAGGTGTGGGCCCTCGCCTCCGGCTGCGAGGAGGTCGGGTCGGTGGGGGCATGGACGTTCGCCGACGCCCATCGCGACGAGTTGCCCGGGCTCGTGGCGATCAGCGTCGACAACGTCGGCGGCCGTGGGGCCGGCGTCTGCTACACCAGTGTCGAGGGCATGGTCATCCCCTACCGCCCGTCGCCCGAGCTCTTCGCGCTGGCCGAGCGCGTCCGCCACGAGCGCCCCGAGCTGAACGCCTACGCCAAGCCCTACACCACGCTGCACACCGACGCGACCGCCCTGATGGTGCGCGGCGTCCCCTCGCTCTCCTTCGTGGGCCTGCGGCCGGACGGGGTCATCCCCGACTGGCACACCGTCGGCGACGTCTTCGAACGGGTCGACGCGAGCACCGTCGAGAACACCGAGGCGTTCGTCCTCGAGCTGCTGCGCCGGCTGGACGCCGGGCCGGCGCCGGCCGACACCGATCTCGCGTCGACCGACGCCGTTCTCGCGTCGACCGACGCGGGCTGACCTAGCCGATCCCGTCCGACCCATCCACCACGAACGTCGGGGGCGACGCGGACTGCCGCCACGGCACCACGTCGAAGGCCCCGGCGCGGCCGGCGAGCTCGACGTCCGCGCCGAAGCCGATCGAGCGGAGGAAGCGCGCGTGCGCGGCGCGCTCGAGCAGGGGCAGCGGATCGTCGCGGCCCTCCACCGCCGCCAGCGCCAGCGCGCAGGCGTCGCTCAGCACAGCGCCCGGCTCGCGCGCGACGACCTCGCGCAGCACCCAGGCGGCACCCAGCACGTCGTCGAACGACACCCGGTCCACCGTGCCGGCGCACGACAACACCACCTCGTCCGGATCGAGCGACACGAGGAAGCGGGCGACCGCGGGCGCGTTGACGACCGCGCCCAGCAGCACGTGGCGCGCGCGGGCCGCCGCCTCGACGGCGCGCGAGCCATTGGTGGTGCAGAGCACGGCGGCGCGCCCCTCGAGGTCGAGGGCGAGCGTCTCGACCGGGGAGTTGCCGCCGTCGAACCCCTCGAGCGGCAGGCCGTCGCGCTCGCCGAACAGCAGCGCCCCGGTCGCGCGCGCGCGGTCGCGGGCGGCGTCGGCGTCCGCGACCACCTCGAGCGACCGCAGGCCACGCGAGAACGCAGCGCAGGCGGTGGTGGTCATGCGCAGCACGTCGAAGACCACGACGGCCTCGGTCGTCCGGCGGGTGGGGGTGAACTCGAGGTCGAAGGTCATCGTGACGCTCCCTCCGCATCCGTCTCGCCGCGCACCCAGTCGAGGTAGGCCGCCGAGCCGCCGGCGGACGGGTAAGCGACGACGCAGGGCACCTCGTACGGGTGGCGAGCCTCGACGGCCGCCGTCAACGCGTTCAGGCGGCCGCGCGTGGTCTTCGCCCAGGCGACGACCTCCGGCTCGCGCACCACGCGGCCCTCCCAGCGGTAGACCGACGTGCACGGCGGGAGCACGTTGACGCAGGCGGCCAGGCGCTCCGCGACGAGTTCCGCGGCGACCCTCTCGGCGGTGGCGACGTCCGGGAAGGTGAGGTAGACGCCGACGACGTCATCGGCTGACTCGCGACCGGGTTCGGGGGACATGCGCCGACGATACCCGCGCCACCGCCCGTGCCAAGCTGGGGGCATGGCCCATGTCGTCACCGTCACGCTCAACCCGACCGTCGACAAGAGCATCAACGTCGATCAGGTGGTCCCCGAGCGCAAGCTGCGGGGCGACCGTCCGGTGTACGAGCCCGGCGGGGGTGGGATCAACGTCGCGCGGGTCCTCAGAGAGTTGGGCGTCGCGGCAACGGCGCACTGGACCCTCGGCGGGTACACGGGCGCCCGGCTCGAGAGCCTGCTCGACGCGATGGGCCTCGACCACCAACCCCTGGTCATCGGTGGCGAGACCCGCGAACACCTGATGGTGTTCGAGCGTGCCACCGGCCAGCAGTTCCGCTTCGGCACGCCCGGGCCGGTCGTGACCGGCCCGGAACTCGAGGCGCTGGCGGAGCGAATCGCCGCGGTGCCCGCGGACACCCCCTACCTGGTGCTCTCCGGGTCGCTGCCCGAGGGCGTGCCGGAGGACACCTACGCCCGCCTCGCGCGCGCGGCACCGCCGGGCTGCCGCGTCGTCCTGGACACGTCGGGCACGCCCCTTAGGCGCGGCGTGGAGGCGCCGCTGTTCCTGATCAAGCCGAACGTCCGCGAGCTCGGCCAGCTGGCCGGCCAAGCGATCGAGGACGACGACCACGTGCGCGACGTCGCCCGCATCCTCATCGACCGGGGCGCCGTCGAGGTGGTGGTCACCTCGCTGGGCGCGGGCGGGGCGATGGCGACGACCGCCACCCAGCACTGGCACGCGCGCGCACCCACCGTGCCGATCCGCAGCGCCGTCGGCGCCGGCGACAGCATGGTGGGCGGCATCGTCGCCGCGCTGGCACGCGGTCGGCCGCTGCGCGAGGCGATCCGCTACGGCGTGGCCGCCGGCGCCGCCGCCGTCAAGACCGAGGGCACGCAGCTGTGCCGACGCGTCGACGTCGATCGGCTCGACGCACGGATGGCGGCCGAGGAGGTGTGACGCCGCGCCGCCGCCTCGTGGGCGCGCCCGCGCTCAGGGTTCGGCGGCCGGCTCGAACGTCAGCGGCAGCACGCGGCTGACGCGCACGGTGCGCGACTGGCCGCGGAGTTCGCCGAAAGCCTCGTCGACCAGGATGTCCCCACCGTCCCACGCCCGCCCGACGAGCAGGTCGGCGGCGCAGCCCGTGGCCTCGTCCGGCGCCGACAAGACGACGCCGCCCAGACCCAGCGTGCCGTCGGCGAGCGGCAGGACCGCGAAGCCGGCCTCCGTCCGCAGGTCGGCGAACTGCTCGGCGTCGAGGCCGTCACAGGCCGCGACGTCGAAGCGGAACTCGACCTGGTCGCCCGGCAGCGGCTCCCAGGCGACCGCGAAAGGCTCGTTCAGGGTGCGCTCCTCGCCGGCCGCCGGCCGCGTCACGGCGATCTCACCGGGCACGCGCGCGACGATCTCGAGGACCTCGCCGTCCTGCGGCCGCTCGAAGGTGATGACGACGTCCTGCCGCGGCCCCACCTCGGGCAGCGTGGCGACGTAGGCCTGCCGCCGCAGCCAGGCGGAGTCGTCGACCCCGGGCGTCATGACGACCGGTGTGCCACCATCCGGGGCCGCCGTGAGGCGCTCGCCGGGGAGCAGGTCGTAGGTGGCGACCAGATCGCGAAAGAGCACCAGCGTGACCTCGGTGCCGACGCCGACCGTCGACACGACCCGCACCTTCGGCTCGAGGTCGGCGGTGGCGACGACGAGCGGCTCGCGCGTGCAGGCGCCGAGCAGCACCGCCAGCGACGCGACGACGATGAACGTGTTCCTCATGGCGACGGCCCTCATGAACCCATCACACCACCCGAGGCGTGCCGCGACCGTGCCGCGGCTCGCGCTGAGGCCTTAGCCTGGAGGTGGAAGGAGGCGTCATGCTCCACGACCCGGTTCCCCCCAACGTCGACGAAGGCCCGTGCGCGATCTGCCACGAGCGTCCGGCCGAGGTGCTCGGGCTGGTCTGCGGTCCCTGCAAGGACGCCATCGACGCCGACGAACCCTGGACCCACGCCCACGCCGAGGTGATCGAGCGGTTGCACGCCCTCGAGGCCGAAGAGGAGGCCGCGGCGTCGCCGACGGGGCTGGATTGAGCATCCGCGTTCCGAACCCAGGACCGATGCGGGGCGCTGGTCTCCGCCGTCACCGGCCCGCCCACGGCACCCGGTCGTAGTTCGTCAGCTCGACGAAGCCGACGCCGCCGTGCGAGCCGCGCACGGCGACGGCGCCCTCCCAGTACACGATCCCGGTGGTCGCGCGGGTGTTCATCTCCTGATCGGCGACCATCGGCGTCACGACGAGGTCGACGCCGAACGCGGGCACGGCCACGCGCCACTCGGCGGGGTAGGTGGCGCCCGTCGACGGGCTCGTCCAGGTGGGCCCCGTGGCCTCGAGGACGAAGTCGTCCTCGCCGAGGGCGCGCGCCCGGCCATCGGCGGCGACGTGCGTTCCGGCGGCCGATTCGATCGTGCCGTCCAGGCCGCGGATGAGGTAGATCATGACCTCGCTGTCGTCGTCGAGCTGGAGGGCGAACCAGTCCCAGCCGGCGAAGCGGTCGACGCGGAAGTCGCCCCACTGGTGGTCGAACCACGCCTGGCCGGTCACGGACACGGCCCGGCAGGCCGCGGGCACGAGGCAGGGGCCGCGCACCGTGCCGTCGACGGCCATGCGCGTGTGGGCGGTGTAGTAGCTGACCCCGCCCGCGCCCATCGACTGGATGCCGGGCGGGTCCCCGTGCAGGACGGCGGGCTTCTGGGGCGTGGCCATCAGTTCCAGCGCGTAGCCGCCGACGGTGAAGCGCAGCACGTGGCTCATGCCGTCGTCGGCGCGCTCGGCGACCCAGCTGGGGCCGACGAAGACCTCGAGGTCGTCGTCCGAGGCGTCGGCGTCGAAGAAGAAGTCGATCCGCTGCGCCATGACGTGGCGGCCGCTCTCGAGATCGACGACCGCCGCGTGCGCGACGTGGCCCTTCTCGAACCACAGGTTCGCGGGCAGCCCGAGGACGGGCAACGCCGGCGGCGCGTAGGCCTTGAAGAAGGTCAGCTGGAAGGCCAGCGGGCGGCCGTCGGCGTCCTCGAGGTGGCCGACCCAGTACCACCATTCGATGGGCGCCGGGTGCGCCGCGTCGTCGCGCGGCAACTCGACGGCGGCGACCGGGTAGGGCGCATCGTAGACGCTCGGGGGTGCCGCGATCGGGACGCACGCGGAGGCCATGAGGGCGAGCACGAGGGCGGTGGCGGTCGTCGTGAGGCGCATGCCTCAGACTAGCGTCGGCGCCACGCCCGCGACCGGATGACCGGGCGTGTCGCGGCGTGCCACAGTGGAGGGGCAAGCATCAGCCCCGCCGCGCCGTCCGGCGGCACGCGCCGCTCGGCGGCCCCCCACCCACCTCGAGAGGAGCCCCCATGCACACCCGGACGCTCGGCACGCTGCACGTCTCCGTCGTCGGCCTCGGCTGCAACAACTTCGGCGGGCGCCTCGACGAGGCCGCCACCAAACGCGTCGTCGACGCCGCCATCGAAGCCGGCGTGACCTTCCTCGACACCGCCGACATCTACGGCGGCACCGACAGCGAGACCTTCCTCGGTCGCGTCCTCGCCGGACGCCGCGACCGGGTCGTGCTCGCCACCAAGTTCGGCATGGCCGTCAGCGAGGACGTCCCCGGCGGCGCCCGGCCCGCGTACGTGCGGCGCGCCCTCGAGGACAGCCTGCGCCGACTGCGCGTCGACCACGTCGATCTCTACCAACTGCACCGCCCCGACCCCGACGTGCCGATCGCCGACACCCTCGGCGCGCTGGGCGAACTCGTCGAGGCCGGCCTGGTGCGCGAGATCGGCTGCTCCAACTTCGACGCCGCGCAGCTCGAGGAGGCCGACGCCGCGGTGGCCGCCGGCGCGCCGCGCTTCGTCAGCGTGCAGAACGAGTACAGCCTCATGCAGCGCGAGCCGGAGGCCGAGGTGCTGCCGGCCTGCGAGCGCCTGGGGCTCGCGTTCTTGCCGTACTTCCCGCTGATGAGCGGGCTGCTGAGCGGCAAGTACCGCAAGGGGCGGCCGCTGCCCGAGGGCACCCGCATCGTCGGCAACCCGCGCTGGGAGACCCTGCTGACCGAGGCGAACTTCGAGCTGATCGAGGCGCTGGCGCGCTACGCCGAGTCGCGCGGCTTCGAGCTGCTCGACCTCGCCTTCGCCTGGCTGCTCACCCGGCCGCAGGTGGCCAGCGTCATCGCCGGCGCCTCCACCGCCGAGCAGGTCCAGCGCAACGCCGCCACGGCCCAGTGGAAGATGACCGCGGAGGAGCGCGACGCCGTCGAGCGGATCCTGGCGAGCTACCCGACGACGCCCAGGGGCTGACGCCCGCCGGAACGACGCTCAGCGTTCGACGGCCAGCGCCCGCCAGGGCGACGCGAACCAGGGGAGCACGGCGTCGCCGCCCGGCAGCAGGGCCTCGTGCGCCCCGACGCCGCAGCCCGAGCCCGACCGCACCACCCGCAGGGACGCGCGGTCGCCGCCCGCCCCGGGCCCGACCTCGAGGCGCAGGACGTCGACGGCGCCACGCTCGTGGGCGCGGCTGACGCCGTCCTCCCACACGAGCCGGCCCGCCGCGCGCCCGTCCGCGTCCGGGAAGCAGAGCCAGCGGATCGGCGGCGGTGCCACGCCCGCGCCACCCGCGAGCCAGGCGGGCACCGTCTCCTCGGCCTCCTCGGCCACGTCCGAGAGGGGGAGCGCGTGCCCCTCGCGCAACAGCCACACGGGCCGGCCGAGCGGCGCCTCGAGTTCCGCCTCGGCGTCGCCGTCCCACACGCGGCCGCTGCCCAGCTCGAGCCAGCGACCCGGCGGCAGCAGCGCGCGCCGGTTGGTCGCCCCGGGCTCCAGCACCGGCGCAATCAGCAGCGCGTCGCCCAGCAGGTGGACGAAGCTCTCGCGCCAGCCACGGCGCCAGCCCGGGAACGCGACCACCAGCGGCCGCGTGAGCGGCACGCCGTCGTGCACCGCGTCCCACATGAGCGTCGCCAGGTAGGGGACCAGCGCGGTGCGCAGCGCCATCAGCCGGCGGATCGCCGTCAGCGCCTCGGGGTGCGTCCACGGCTCGGTGGCCGTCCCGTCGTCGTTCCACGAGTGAATGCTGAAGCGCGGCTGGCTGATGCCGGCCTCGACCCAGCGGGTGAGCAGCTCGGCGTCCGGCGGCGGGCCCGCGAAGCCGCCGACGTCGTGGCCGTGGCTCGCCCAGCCACACAGCGACAGGGACAGCCCCATCGGCAGGTTGTACGCGAGGGTGTGCCAGTTCGTGAGGTTGTCGCCCGACCAGGTCTGGGCATAGCGCTGCATGCCGAGCCCGCCCGAGCGGGTGACCTGGAAGTCGCGCCGCTCGGGGTGCGTTTCGCGCTGCGCGGCGCGGCTGGCATGGTTCATCAGCAGCGTCAGCGTGGGCCGCAGGTCGCCGGCCTCGCCCGCCGCGCAGCCGGCCGTGTCGTCCTCGACGCGGAACTCGTTGTTGTCGTTCCAGGTGGCGTCGATGCCCACGCCCAAGATGCGCTCGCGCACGCGCTCGAGCCACCAGTCGTAGGCGACCGGGTTCGTGAAGTCGAGGATACCCGCGTCGCCGCCCCAGAAGCGCGCGCGGTACGTCCCGCCGGGGAGTGGCGACGGGTCGTCGGCCGCCGCCCGCACGAACGCGCCGGCCGCCGCCAGCTCGGCGTGCTCGGGGTGGGTCGTGAGCAGCGCGGGCTTGACGTTGGCCAGCGTGCGGATGCCCGCCTCCCGCAGCGGCGCGACCATGCCCGCGGGGTCGGGCACGCGCCGCCGGTTCCAGGCGAACACGTAACGCAGGCCGTCGTCCCCCATGGAGTAGCCGCTGGAGAGGTGGAAGCCGGAGCAACCGATGCGCCGCTGGCGGAGCTCACGCACGAAACCAGCGAGCTCGGCGGTCGGGTCCTCGGCGTCCGTGTAGCGCATGGTGGAACCGAGGTAGCCGAGCGTCCAGCGCGGCGGCAGCGGCGCGAAACCGGTCAGGTCCTGCACGCGGCGCACCAGGTCGGCCAGGGCGGGGCCGACCATCGCGTAGAGGTCGATCTCGCTCGCGCGCAGCTCGGCGTAGCGGTAGGGGCCCAGGTAGTGGTCGATCTCGCTGCCGAGGTCGAAGACCGCCTCGGCGCCGGTGTCGTAGAGCAGGCCGCTCGCGTGGCCGGCGGGCGTCAGCGTGAAGACGATCGGCAGGTGCTTGTAGAGCGGGTCGGAGCGCTGGGCGTCGTAGCCGAGGGCGTCGCCGGGCCGCAACCGGTAGCGGCGGTGGCGGCGGTCGAGCGGGCCGCTCGCCTCGCCGAGCCCGAGGACGAGGGCCTGCGGGTCGCGGCGCAGCGTGTGGCGCAGGCCGCGGCCGCCGGCCGTGGCGACGCGGTAGCCGAGCTCGGGGTGGTCCTCGAACAGCGGCGTGCCATCGGGCAGGGCCCAGCGCAGCGCGAACGGCGCCAGCACGACCTCGAGCGTGAAACGCGGCGTGCGCAGGCGCACGCGCTCGCCGTCCGCGTCGAACGCTGGCTCGGGGCAGGCGAACGCGGAAACGTCCTCGCGGTCGCGCCCCTCGGGGCCGACGTCGCCGGCGCGGCCGACGACCGCCCAGGTGCGGCCGACCCGAGCGCGCCCGAGCGGCTGCACCTGCACCCGCACCACGTCCTCCTCGACGACGGTGAGGACGACCCGCTCCGGCCCGCCGGCGGCCGCGGCGAACACGAAGCGGGGGCCCTCGCGGCCGGCGTAGCGCATGGGGGGGAGCGTGCGCCAGGGATCAGCCATCGTCGACCTCCAGCCGGAGGGCATCCGCCCCCGGGTTCCCGCTCGCCGTCGCGCGCACGCGGCGGCCGTCCGCGCGCCGCCACGTCGCCTGGCCCGCGCCCCAAGGCGGCCGCCGGGCGCCGCCCGCGGGCGTGAGGCCGAAGCCGCCGAGCAGCAGCGCCGCCGCCGGCATCGAGCTCCAGGCGTTCGACGGCGAGCCCGCGCCGTAGGGCGGGGAGAAGACCTCGACCGGCGTGGCCCGACCCTGCGCCAGACCCACCGCCCACCAGCGGGTGAGCGGGTAGCGCCAACCGCCGACCCCCAGGCGCATCCGCTGCTCGGCGTAGACACCGTCCCAGACCGGCCAGTCGGCACCGTCGTGGTAGCGGTACGGGAAGCGGCTCTTGCCGCGCCGGCGGACCCACGGGGCGTACGGCGGGAACACGTTCATCACGCCCCAGTCGCCGTACGGCTGCGCCCGGTTGTGGCGCGTCTCGAGGCGGCGCCGCATCGCGGCCAGCGTGCGCCGTGCGCGCGCGTCGTCGGCCAGCCCGTAGCGCAGGGCGGTCAGCGTGTCGATCGCCAGGTGCGACTCGGCACGGCCGTCCTCGCCCACGAACTCGACGAAGTGGCCGAGGTCCTCGCGCCACAGCCGCCGCAACGCCGCCTCGCGAACGACGCGAGCGCGTGCGCGGTAACGCGCGGCGGCGGCGTCGTCGGACGCCGCCAGCAGGTCGGCCACGGCCACCAGGGCGCCGTGGTAGAGCCCGACGTCGTAGGTGACGTGCCCGCCGCGGAAGACGTTGTCGGCCCAGTCGCGGTCGTGGGCCGGCTTGACCGGCAGGCCGGACGCGTCGGCGCTGCGGTGCGCGCGTTCGAGCACGGCAACGACCCGCGCGCCGATCGTGACCCCGTCGACCTCGGTCGCCCACAGGCCGAGGTCGCCGGTCCAGGCGGCGACCTCGCAGGCGAGCAGCGCGAAGAAGAGCGGGGCGTCGGTGTGGTCGGCCCACCAGACGCCGTCGCGCGGGTGATCGGCGGCCAGCGCCGGGTCGGCCGCGCGGCGCGCGCGCCAGTGCCGTTCGCCGGCCGGTGACGCGACGATGACGCCGCTCGGCGCCACGCCGTCCGCCGCGACCTCGCGGGCGAGCAGCAGCAGCTGCTCGCGGGCCACCTCCGGCCAGGCAGGGAGCAGCGCCTGCAGCGTCCAGTAGCCGTCGCGGTAGTAGGTGCGCGGCGGCATCGCGTAGCCGACGCCGGCGGCGAGCCCGGCGAAGCGGCCGCCCTTCAGCTCCCTGCGGGCCGAGCGGGCGGCGTGCAGGCCGTGCAGGAAGAGGCCCTGCAGCTCGTCGTCGGGCAGGCGCAGCACGTCGGCCAGCTCGCCCTGCCAGGCCTCGAGCTCGCGCTCGGGCATGGCGGCGGCCAGGACGCTGGCCGCCGCACGCGCGGCCTCGTCGCGGTCGGCGCCGCCGGCAAGCAACGCCAGGCCCGCGGGACCGAAGGCGAGCCGGCCGCGGGGGCCCGCGACGCCGACGGGCGAACGCAGCAGCAGGTCCGCCCAGTCGCTCGCGACCCGCCAGCCGTCGGGCTCCGCGAGCAGCGCGGCCCGGCGGTCGAACCCCGCGGGCACCCGCCGCGACGCGACCAGCCGCAGCCCCGGTGCGGCACCCTCGGCGCGCAGGACGACGACCGGCGCGCGCGGCAGGCCGGCGACGGTGAGGCGGCCCTCGCCCCAGTCGTAGACGATGCGGTTGGGCGTGACCCGGACGCGGGCATCCACGGGCAGCGGCGGCTCGAACCGCAGCTCACCGGCGAGGCCGCTGCCCCACACGAGCACGTCGCGCACGCCGGTCGGCGAGACCCGGGCCTGGAGGCGTGCCCCCGTCAGCGCGAGCTCGACCGGTCCGCGTCCCTCGAGCTCGCCGCCCGGCGCCGACCGCAGCCGCGGCCTCACGGATGAGGACCTGACACGTCCCTGACAAGCCAAATGACCCGCGGCGGGATGGACGCCATGACCCCTTCACCGTATACTCAGGGGCATCCATCTGCAAGGCGCGCCGCGGCGCGACCGGTAGCGAGAACGTCCCGCCCGGACCGAGGCGCCGGCGTCCACCAAGCGGATCGGATTCGTTCTCGGGCCAGGGACCGCCACGGCCCCGCGGCCGCACCACCGCTCGTCCAGGAGGTACCGATGTTCCACCGACGCTCCCTCGCCACCCTCTTCGCCACCCTGATCCTGGGACTCCTCGTCGGCAGCGCGTTCGCGCAGGTCGAGCTGCGCATGACCTGGTACGACGACGGCGCCGAGGGCGTCGTCATGCGCGAGCTCCTCGACCGCTTCGAGGCCGCCAACCCCGACGTGACGGTCGTCATGGACACCGTCCCGTACTCGTCGGGCATCCTCGAGTCGCTGCCCCTGCAGCTGGCCTCGGGGCAGGGCCCCGACATCGCGCGCGTCACCAACCTCGGTGGCCTGTCGCAGTACTTCCTCGACCTGCGGCCGTACCTCGACGACGCCGCGTACTGGGACACCAACTTCGGGCCGTTCCTCGACTGGATGCGCCCCGCGGGCTCCGACGCCATCCCCGGCTTCATGACGCAGCTGACCGTCACCGGCCCCTACATCAACGCCACGTTGTTCGAGCAGGCCGGCATCGCCGTCCCCGAGGGCCCGACGAGCTGGGAAGAGTGGGCCGAGGTGACGCGCCAGGTCGCCGAAGCCACCGGCACGCCCTACGCCATGGTCATGGACCGCACCGGCCACCGGCTCGCCGGCCCCGCCATCAGCCAGGGCGCGCAGTTCCTCGACGCCGACGGCAAGCCCGACATCGACGACCCCGGCATGCGCTCGATGATGCAGCTGATGATCGACTGGCACGCCGACGGCACGATGAACCCGGACGTGTGGATCGGCTCGGCCGGCAGCTACGCCGCCGGCAACGAGTTCTTCGTCAACGCCCAGGTCGTGCTGTACATGTCCGGCAGCTGGCAGATCGGCCAGTTCACCAACCTGATCGGCGACGCGTTCGACTGGGTCGCCGTGCCGAACCCCTGCGGCCCTGCCGCCTGCACCGGCATGCCCGGCGGCGCCGGCGTGGTCGCCATCGCCGACACCGACCACCCCGCCGAGGTCGCGCGGGTCATGGAGTTCCTCGCGCAGGAGGAGAACCTCGCGGAGTTCTACGGCCGCACGCTGTTCATCCCGGGACACCTGGGCCTGGCCGAGTCGGGCGTGAACTTCGTCACCGACAACCCGCTGGCCGCGGCCGCGCTGACCGCGTTCTCCCAGCAGGTGCCGCAGCTGCACCCGATCGCCTACGCGATGCAGGCGTACCCGTACAACTTCGTCGTGTTCAACTCGATCCGCGACCGCCTCACGCAGGTGTTCGTGGGCGAGCTGACCCTCGACCAGGCGCTGGAGCGCATCCAGGCCGACATCGACGAGGCGCTGCGGGAAGCCGGCGCGAACTGAAGGCTTTCCGAGGACGGAAGCCCTCTGAAGGCACCGTCTTCTGAAGGCACCGTCGACGGACGGCGCTCTGCGCCAGCCCCTCACGTAGCGGGCGCCGCCGGGTTCGAGACCGGCGGCGCCCGCCCCCCCTCACGGCGACCCCCAGGAGGCCCATGGCCGCGACCCCGAACGCCGTCCAGCGCCTGAACACGCTCGCGGGCGACGGCGTGCAGCGCGTCTACGCGCTGGCGATGAACACCCTCGGCCTGTTCATGGAACCCGCCCAGAAGCTGGTGGGCGTGCGCCGCATGGCCTACCTGTTCGTGCTCCCGAACCTGCTCGTGTTCGCTATCTTCATCCTCTTCCCCATGCTCCTGAACGTCTATTACGCGATGACCGAGGGTGGCAACCTCTACCCTCAGGACCGCCCCTTCGTCGGCGCCGCCAACTTCGAGCGCCTCTACACCTGCACCGACTACGGCGACCCGAACACCTGCCTCGAGGACCGCTTCTGGCGCGCGGCGCGCAACACCGGCGTCTTCGTCTTCTTCCAGGTGAGCGGCATGGTGATCATCTCCCTGATCACCTCGATGGTGCTCAACCGCAAGATCGTCGCGCGCGGCTTCTTCCGCAGCGTCTACTTCTATCCGGTGCTGCTCTCGCCGGTGGTCGTGGCGCTCATCTGGAAGTGGATCCTGCAACGCGACGGGGTGCTCAACGCCATCCTCGTCGCGGTCGGTCTCGACCCGGTCAACTTCATGCTCGACGGCACCTGGGCCATGACCTGGGTCATCCTGGTGAGCATCTGGGCCCACATGGGCTTCTACACGCTCATCCTGCTGGCGGGCCTGCAGTCGATCCCGGCCGAGCTGTACGACGCCGGCGCGATCGACGGCACCTCGACGATGCAGGCGTTCCGCCACATCACGCTGCCGCTGCTGATGCCGACGATGATGGTCGTGCTGGTGCTGTCGCTGATCCGCGCGGTGCAGATGTTCGACGAGGTGTTCGTGCTCACCGGCGGCGGGCCCGGCAGCGCCACGATGCTGATGGTGCAGTACATCTACATGACCGGCTTCGGCACCCAGAACCCGCGCTTCGGCATGGCCGCGGCCGCCAGCGTCACGCTCGGCGCGGTGCTGTTGGTGGCCACCCTGCTCCAGTTGCGCGTCGGCCGGGGCAGCGAGAGGCACCTCGCGTGACCGCCGTCGGCCGCTTCCTCACCCGCCGCCAGAACGACGGCCGCCAAGGCGCCCGCCGCTGGACCGTCGCCGACGTGCTCACCTACGGCTACCTGATCGCCGGCGTCCTCATCATGTTCGGCCCGGTCGCCTGGCTGGTGCTGTCGTCGTTCAAGACGCAGGCGAACCTGCTCGAGTTCCCGCCCACGCTGCTGCCGCTGGCGCAGGAGACCGCCGAGGTCGACGGCTACCCGGACCCGCTGCCGCTGTACGACGTCGCTTTCGAGGACGGCACCGTGGTGCGCCTCGCGCAGGTGCGGCGCGTGGGCCTCCAGGCGCAGATGGTCGACCCCGCCGACCCGGGCGAGATCGTGCGCGTGACGATCGACCAGCGCACCCCCGTGCGCGTCCTCCGGCTGGCCACCGAGAACTACACCGAGTCGTTCAGCCGCTTCAACTTCGCCACCTACCTGCGCAACAGCGTCATCGTCACCGTCGGCGCCACGCTGATCACGCTGATCATCAACAGCATGGCGGCCTTCGCGCTCTCCAAGTACCGCTTCCGCGGCCGCAACGCGATCTTCCTCGTCATCATCGCGACGCTGATGATCCCGATCAGCGTCATCCTGGTGCCCGTCTACCTGGTCATCACCCAGGTCGGCTGGATCAACAGCCTGTGGGGCGTGATCATCCCGGGGGCCGCCACCCCGACCGGCGTGTTCTTGCTGCGTCAGTACATGCTGACGATCCCGGACGAGCTGCTCGACTCGGGCCGCATCGACGGCGCCTCGGAGTGGCGCATCTACTGGCAGATCGTGCTGCCGCTGGCGGCGCCCGCGCTGGCGGTCCTGGCGATCTTCTCGGTCATGTGGCGCTGGAACGACTTCCTGTGGCCGCTCATCGTGCTGACCCGCAGCGAGTTCTTCACCCTGCAGGTCGGCCTCAACGCCTTCCAGGGCGAACTCAACGTGCAGTGGCACTACGTGCTGGCGATGACCGTGCTGACGCTCCTGCCCATCACGGTCGTCTTCTCGCTGCTGCAGCGCTTCATCACCACCGGGATCGCCAGCAGCGGGGTCAAGGGGTGACCCGCGCGCACGGTTGACAGCCCTAGGCGCCGTCGCAGACGATGAGGATGACACCGCGGCGCGAGCGAACGACGCGACGGCGAACGCCGCCGCCGACGCCGCGGTGAGACACTGCGCGGCACCGCCCACTCGGGCACGCCGCCTGCGCGGGCTGCGGGGAGGTTCGTCCGATGACGGAACCGTGCCGCCGCGTGTTCGCCATCGTCACCGCCCTCTGCCTCGTCACACCGCTCGCGTTCGCCACGCCCGTGGAGGAGGCCGCCGAGGAAGCCGAGCGCATGGCGCAGGCGCTGTTCGCCGCCGACGCGCCGGCCGAGGCCGAGGCCGTCATCCTGGAGGTGCTCGAGCGCATCGGTGTCGGGGTCTACGACGCCATCGGCACGCCGCTCGTCGTCGGCAACGAGACCGACGAGGACGACCTGTGGCTGCTCGACATCGAGGTCGAGGCGCTGGCGGTCGCGTTCATCGAGGGCCAGCTGGTGCCGCTCGACGGCCTCGCCAGCCGCTGGCGCGAGGCCGGCATCGAGGTCGTGGAGGACGTGCGCCCGGTCCCGATCACCGGCGGCATCGTCGAGCGCGCGCTGCGGAGCGTGCGGACCGAGGTCGAGCGCGACCCCCGTCACCCGCAACCCTTCCTGATCCTGCTCGTCGAGGCGCTGGGCGACCGCCAGGACTTCCCCTTCGACCTGCTCGACGAAGAGGAGGCGGAGCTCGGCTTCGCCGCACCCGGCGAGGACGCCGCCGCCAGCATGATGCGCACGATGTTCGAGCAGGCGCTGCGCGACGCCGTCACCGACGAGGACCCCGAGGCGGCCGCGATGTTCGACGCGGCGTTGGACGACCCGGCCACCTTCGACGCCATGGTCGCGGCGATGATGCGCGGCGACATCGGCGCGGTCATGGAGTTGTTGATGGGCGCCGAGGTCGTCCAAGAGCTCGCCGAGGCGCAGCAGGACCTGCGTGCCGACGCGGCGGACCCGGACGTCCCCGAGGAGCAGCGTGCCTTCCTCGAGGCGGCCGACACGCTGCTCACGGCCATCGTGACGCCGGGCGACGGCAGCGCGCTGGCGATGGCCGAGGCCAGCCTCGCCACGCTGCACGCGACCCTCGAGCTGCAGCGCGCCCAGCTCGGCGAAGCGACGGCCGAGCTCGAGGAACTCCTCGAGCGGGTGATGCACCCCGAGACCGCGGCGAGCGGCCGCTACTCCGGCTTCGTCGGGTTCACCGGCGACGCATTGCTGCTCGACTGGCAGCTGGACGAGTTCGAGACGTTCGAGCGCTTCGTCGAGGAGCAGGAAGCCGTGCTCGAGGAGCGGCGCGCGGAGCACGAGGCCGCCAGCGAGCCAGGGACGAGGTTGGAGCTCCCCTGGGAGGAGGACGACGGCAGCGAACTCATGCTCGACCCGCTGCAGGCACTCCTCGTCGCCGTCGACGTGCTGGGCGAGACGCGGGTGGGAAGGTCGGCGCGGCCAGGCCCGCCGCGCGCTGCCAGCGACGACGTCCTGGCGCAGGCGTCGACCTCGGGCGCGTGCGCGGGCATCGGCGAGCTCGCCGCGGCCCACCCCGACGGCTTCGGCAGGATCGAGCGCCTCCTGGGGGTCAGCCGCCGGGCACGCGCCGTCGTGACCGAGTTGGCGACCGGGGGCGTCAAGGGCACCCTCACCAGCTTGATCCGCTCCGCGATCACGGCGGCGACCACGCGGCTGGAGGTGCGTCTCGAGTACCTGCCGAACGACGCTGCCGACGCCGGCGGCGTCGGTGGCGCCACCGGCGGAATCATGGCCCCCTTCCACGACCGCGACGACCGCCGCGTGGTCCTGCGGGCACAGCTGCACGACACGCTGCCCGAGATGCTGCCGCCCGGCGTCCGCGACCTCATGCAGCGCGTGGGGCCGAACGTCGAGGTCTGCGGCTTCCTCAAGGGTCTCGCCGGCGACGTCGGCGGGGCGGCCGGCGACCTCGCCGACCTCGCCGACGCCGTCCAGCGGATGGCCGACGGCCGCGACCTGAGCAACGTCCCGATCGTCGTCGACCTCGCCGGCGACGCGTGGTCGCTGCTGCACGTGCGGCGAGCCGACTGGGACGGCCAGCGCGGCGCCAGCCCGATGTCGATGATCGCCCGCACCGACGAAGACGGGCGCGCCTCGGGGCCGCTGCTGCCGCGGCTGCAGAGCCCCGACGTCGGCGGCACGCTGCGGGTGGAGGCGGTGCCCGTGCGGGTGCAGGCGATCCTCACCGAGTCGGCCGACGCCTTCTGGAACCGCGGTGCCCTCGCGTCGCAGATCGCCGAGGAGCTGCTGCGGCCGGTACAGACCTGGGTCCGCGTCCACGTCGGGGTCTACCAGCCACAGCCCATCCGCGGCTCGATGACGCTGTCGCGCACGGTCACCGAGCGCGGCGACGTCTCGACGACCGTCGATGAGCACGAAGAACGCGTCGTTCGCAACGCCATGTACACCCTCACGATGCGGGTGGACGACGCGGTGCTCGTCGGGGGAGCGGGGGCGCCGGCCACAACGGGCGTCGCGCTGCCCGGCGGACCGAGCGTGGGGAGCCGAGCGCGGCTGACGGCCACCGTCGGTTACGAGATCTACGAGACACGCGTCGAGACCTGGGTCGGTGACTGCGAGGGCGTCCCCACCACCCTATCCCGGCAAACCTTCGAAACCACGACCTTCGAGGGGAGCGGCCACGGCCCTTCGCCCGCGCCCGAGTTGGCGGTGTTCTCCGCCAGCAGCACCTACGGCGTCCACCCGGCGCTACCGCTCGCGGCGGTGCTGCCGACGATCGGACGCGGGACGTGGACGGGTACGACACGGGCCGAGGTCACCACGGCGGGTTGCGGTCCCCCCACCACCGAGACCGACGAGCGTCCCGTACGCTTGGACGAGGACGCACTGAAGGTGCTGGTGGCGCCGGAGAACGTCCCCGGCGTGCACCGGAAGCCGTTCGAGCGTGCCGCCACACGCCTCGAGGACGGCGTGACCTGGAACTACCAGAAGCCGTGGGAGGGCCTAGTCATCCTGCGGCTACGCAGCGGCATGGGCTACCCGGACGTCACCTTCGACGTCGCGACGACGGTGAGCTGGGAGCTGACGCGCGGCGAGTGAACGCGCTCGGCGTCGGGCCGAGCGGGGCTCGCGCCTCGTTCAGAGCGCGTCGCCGAGCGCCGACACGACCTCCTCGTCGCTGACCTGGCCGAACTCCTCGTAGTAGGCCCCGACGGCCCCGGCGTAGTCGGCGGGCGCCTGCAGCGCCACGACCTCGTCGACCTCCCGCCGCAGCCACGCGACGGTGTCGGCGGGCGCGACCGGGACCGCGATGACCACGCGGGCGGCGCCGCGGCCACGCGCGTCGCGCACGGCCGCCCGCATGGTGAGGCCGGTGGCGATGCCGTCGTCCACCAGGATCGCCGTCGTGCCCGCCAACTCCGTGGGCGGCCGCCCGCCCAGGTAGCGTTCGCGGCGCCGCGCCGCCTCGGCGCGTTCGTGGGCGACGGCCCGCTCGAACCAGCCTGGGTCGACGCGCGCCACCTCGGCCTCGTTCTCGACGACCTCGCCCACCTCGGCCACGGCCGCGATGCCGTACTCGGGGTAGTCCGGGTGGCCCACCTTGCGGGGGATGACGAGGTCGAGCGGCGCGCTCAGGGCACGGGCCACCTCGATCCCGAGCACCACCCCACCGCGGGGCAGCGCGAGGATCACGACCCGTTCGTTGGCGAAGTCCTTCAGCGCCTCCGCCAGTCTGCGGCCGGCGTCACGTCGGTCTCGGTAGCGCATGGCGGCACCTCCTGGAGTGCTCGGCGGAACGCGCCGCCCATCGCCATGGCGGACGGCCGACGCCCCCACCGGGGGGTAGGCCCGCGACGCCCCGCCACGGTCCATCCAGGCGCAGCGGCCCCGTCCCCATCATCCCACCGGACCACGGTCGATGCCCGGAGGGGCGACACCATGCGTCGCCTCACCGAACGCCGCGCCCCTCCTCCCACGAGCGCACGAAGGCCAGGGCCGCCTCCCAGTCCCGGAACTCCCGCACCTCACGCGTCCCCAGCTCGAGGACCTGGATGCGGATCCCGTGCCGCCCCTCGATGACCCGCACGATGGCGCTGTGGCGGACGCGGACGCGTTGCATGGGCCCAGCATGCCGGGCGGGTCGTTACGCCTCCGTCACACCCGACGCGTGGCGCCAGGCGTCCTCGAACTCCGCCCGTTGATGGGGGGGCAGGCGCGCCGACGAGAGGTCGGGGGCGAGCGCCAGCAGCCGCGCGCGCTGCGCGTCCGTCCCGAGGCGCAGCACCGCCACTGCCACCCGCCCCAGCACGACCGGGTAGTCGGTCGCCGGGAGCGTGTCGAGCGCCACGTCGAGCAGCTCGGGTACGGGGTCGCCGTCGCCGAGCGCCGCGTGCGCCTCGGCGCTGCGCGCCAGCGCGATCGCCCGCAGGAAGGGCTGATCGACCTCGTCTCGCAGCGGTCGGTAGTGCTCGAGCGCCTCGCGGAAGCGCCCGGCCTCGAAGTGGATGGCCGCGAGGTTGCTGCGGAAGATCGCCGTGTTGTCGTAGTGCCCCAGTGCCAGCGTCTCGCGCGCGAGCGCGTCGGCGTCGTCGTAGCGGCGCTGGTCGGCGTAGCAGAAGAGCAGGTTGATGGCGATGTCGACCTGCAGGTAGCGCGCGCCCAGGGCGCGGGCGAGGTCGTGGGCCTCGCGCAGGTGGGCCATCCCCTCCGCCTGGCGCCCGAGATCGTCGTAGAGCACGCCGACGCCGGTCAGGAGCTGGCACAGGCGCAGCCCGGGCGGTCGCTGCCGCAGCCGCTCGGCCTCGGGCTCGAGGAGGGCCAGGGCCTCCTCGGAGCGCAGGAGCTGCTTGGCGACGCGCGCGCGGAGGATGAGGTGCTCGAGCCTCAGCTCGGGGTCGCCCACGAGCGCGGGAAGCGCGGCCGTGTCGGTCAACCACCGCTCCGCCTCCTGCAGCCGTCCCGCCACGAGCAACAGCGACACCTTGGCGACCACCGCCGCAAGGCGCAGTTCGGCGTTCTCGGGCGCCGACGCCAGCACGCCGTCGGCCAGCGCCATCGCCTCCTGGACGCGACCGGCCTCCCGCCACGCATCGGCCAACGCGACGCGCAGGAAGCCGCGGTCCCGCTCGTGCTCGCAACGCGCCAACGCGCGTTCCAGCACCTCGCCGGCGAGCGACGGGAGCCCGCGCCCGCGCAGCGCCGCGGCCTCGCGGATCCACGCCGCCCGCGCGCGTGTCGGCTCCTCGGCGCCCAACCAGTGCTCGGCCACCACGCCGTCGTCGACCACGCCCTCCAGCGCCTCGGCCGCCACCGCGTGGATGAGCCGGCGCCGTGCGGGCGCCAGTCCCGAGGCGAGCGTCTGGCGCAGCAGGTCGTGCCGGAACTCCCCGCCCTCGAGGAAGCCGGCGCCGGTCGCCTCGTCGAGGCCGTCGGCGACCGCGAACGGCGACAGGCCGGTGACGCGCGCGAGCAGGCGCGCGGCCAGTGGCCCCTGCAGCAGCGAGGCGGCCTCGAGCGCCCTCTGGGCCGCCTCGGACAGCCGCTCGACTCGGCGCCGGATGACGCCGGCCACGGCCGGCGGGACCTCGATCTCGCCGTAGTCCAGGGTCAGGTCGTCGATGTCGGTCTCCCAACCGTGGTCGCCCTCCCGCAGGACGCCGGCCTCGAACAGCGTTCGCAGCGTCTCCAGGGCGAAGAGCGGGTTGCCGCCCGAGCGCTGCCACAGCCAGCGGCCGAACACCGGCGGCCCGGCCGAGCGCCGCATGAGGTCGGCGAGCAGGGCGCGGATCCCTTCCTCGTCGAGCGGCGCCAGCGTGAGGACGGTCACGGCCCCCCGCGCGCGCAGCGCCTCGATCGCCCGGCGCAGCGGCGGTCCCACCTCGTCCGCGCGGAAGGCGCCGACCACGCGGTTCCCGCGCGCGGCGAGGTAGGCGACGGTCTCGAGCGTCGCGCCATCCGCCCACTGCAGGTCATCGACGACCAGCGTGCCGCCGGACGCGTCGACCATGCGCGCGAGGGCCTCCGCCAGCCTCGCCTTGCCGATCTCCGACTCCATGGCGACGGGGGTGAGGTCCGGCGCCACGTCCGGGACCAGGCGCGCGAGATCCTCGCGGTAGGGCCCGAGGCCGGCCACCAGATCGGGGCTGCGCCGCGCCCAGGCCGCGAACGGCTGGTAAGGCACCCCGTCCAGACCCTCGAGCGCGCCCGTCCGGGCGGCCTCCGGCCACGTCTCGCGCAGCAGTCGCGTCTTGCCGACGCCCGGCTCCCCGGCCACCAGCACCACGGGCGTCCCCGCAGCCCGCAGCGCCGCGGCCTCCGCCTCGCGCGCGACGAGTTGCGGCCCGTTGCGCCCGCCGAAGGGAGCCGCGACCTGCCGGCGGGACCCGGCGACGGCGATCGCCTCGCCGCGACGCGCCGCCTCGGCGAGCGCACGCGTCGCCGCCAAGGGTTCCAGGCCGAGCTCGTCGTCCAGGAGCCTGGCGAAGCGCCCGTACGCCGCGACCGCCTGCCCGCGGCGACCGTCGAGCATGAGCACCCTCAGGTAGGCCTGGAGCACGTCCTCCGCCAACGGCTCCGTCGCCAGCAGGCGTCGCAGCATGTCGATCGCGTCGCCGACCCTACCCGCGGACGCGGCGGCGTCCGCGGCCCGCGTCACCGCCTCGTGGTAGCCCTCGTGCAGCCGCTGGCGCTCGAGCTCGAGCCAGGCGTCGAACCCGCCCACGTCGTGCACCACGAAGCCCTCGAGGAGGGCGCCGGCGTAGAGCCGCACGGCCCGCTCGCGCTCGCCGGCCGCCAGCGCGCGTCGAAACGCCATGACGTCGCAATCCACCGACCACCGCACGGCGCTCGGCGCCGCCTCCAGGCCCTCGGCCAGGGCGAGCCTCCGCACGCGGAGCAGCAACTGGCGCAGGTTGCGCTTGGCCGCCCGCTCGTCGGCATCCGGCCAGAAGAGCAGGGCGAGCCGGTCGCGATCGACCCAACCGCCGTCGCAGGCCAGGTAGGCGAGGAGGCAGCCGCGGCGGTCGGCCGGGAGCGGGAGGCCGTGCTCCCGCTCGCCCAGGTGGGCGCCGCCGAGGAGGTGCAGCGTCGCGCGCATGTTGCGCGCAAGTGTACCGGGTGGATTCTCACCGACCGGGGTCACGACGCGTCGGAGGCCCGCCTCCTCGGGGCCGTTCCTTTCACTCGGACCGACCGCTTGCTTCTGCCGCGGCGCCTCAAGCCGTCTGCGTCTGGGCCCCCATGAGCTCCTCGAGCTGGAGGGCGTGCCGCATGGGATGCACGACGGCGTGCTCGAGCATCGACTCCAGGGTGAAGTCCTCGCCCCAGTTCGAGCGGTGGACCTCGGCGAAGCGCGCCTCGGGCACGTCGTGCAGCGGCATGCGCCAGCGCTCGAGGACGTGCTCGAGGTACGCGTCGGCACGGTCCTCGATCTCGTCGAGGGGCGGCGCCTCGTCGATGCGGGGATCCGGGAGTCCGAGCCTCTGCGTCAGCCAGATCATGTAGCGACCGGCCGCGCTCAGCACGTGCCGCGCCATGGCGTCGGCCGAGGCGCAGTCCGGGTCGTCGGAGGGGGGCAGGGTGACGCCCCAGGCGACGGCCCGCCGCCAGGTGGCCACGAAGTCGCGCAGCTCGCGCTCATGGAGGTGCACCAGCGCGCGGGCGCCGCGGTAGCGGTAGCCCTCGAGTTCGGTCATCGTGCCTGCACCGTAGGGGTTCGGCGCCACGGCGTCAAGGGCGGGCTCTCGGGCGCCTGAGGCTCACGCCACGCGCGTCACCGTGCGTTGCGGGGTACCCTCCTCGCGTGGCCCAGCGCATCGCCGACCTCCCCACGCCAGCCCTGATCGTCGACCTCGACCGCGTCGATGCCAACCTGCGCCGAGGTCGGGCCTACGCCGACGCTCAGGGGGTCGACCTGCGGCCGCACACCAAGACCCACAAGGGACCGCGCTTCGCCCGAGCGCAGGTCGCCGCGGGTGCCGGGGGCATCTGCGTCGCCAAGCTCGGCGAGGCCGAGATGATGGCCGACGCCGGGCTGGACGACGTCTTCATGCCCAACACGGTGATCGGCGCGGACAAGGCTGCGCGCGCGGTGGCGCTCGCGCAGCGCGTCCGCTTCGCCATCGGCGTCGATCACCCCGAGCAGCTGGTGCAGTTGGCCGCCGCTGCGAAGGGCGCGGCCCGGCCGCTCGAGGTGCTGGTCGAGGTCGACGTCGGCGCCGGGCGCGGCGGCGCGGCCGCCGGCGAGGTCGCCGAGCTCCTGCGCCGGGTTCGCGAGGCCGCCGGCCTGCGCGCCCGCGGCGTCTACGCCTACGAGGGCTTCACCTATGCCGCGCGCGACCGCGACGAGCTGGTCGCCCGCCACGACGAGGCGCAGCGCGCCCTGCTGGCGGTCGCCGCCGCGGCCCGCCCCTGGCTGGACGGCGACGAACGCCGCGGCGCCGCGCCGACCGTGTCGCTCGGCAGCACCCCGAGCCTGCTGGCGGCCGTCCCCCTGCGGCCCGGCATCACGGAGATGCGCCCGGGCACGTACCTGTTCAACGACCTGCAGCAGGCGCGCTGGGCCGCCGCCGGCGGACGCTGGGAGGACGGCCTCGGGCATGCCGCCGCCCACGTCCTGGCGTCGGTGGTCAGCATTCACGGGGACGCGCTGCGCCCCTGGCGCGCCGTACTGGACGCCGGCAGCAAGGCGCTCACCAGCGACCGCGCCGTCGGCCACGACGGCCACGGCCTGCTCGTCGACCACGGGCTCACCGTCGCGCGGCTCTCCGAGGAGCACGGGGTGGTCGAGGGGCCCGGCACGGAGCGGCTGCGCGTCGGCGACAAGGCCCGCGTGTTGATGAACCACGTCTGCCCGGTGGTGAACCTCTTCCCCGTCATGCACCTCGTGCGCGGCGACGTGGTGGTGGAGGCGCTGCCGGTGGCGGGGCGGGGGTTCCTGGTCTGAGTCTGGGCCGGACGGCGAGGCTTGCCGAGCGACAAAGGGGCGCACGAAGGACCGGGCCGTCAGCGCTCGATCATCGCCCTCGGCGCGTCGACCAGGCGATCGAGTTCGTCGCCGTCGACGCTCGGCAGGTCGCCGAGCTGGCCGAGCGACAGCGCGGCGCACACGGCGCCATAGCGCAGGCCGCGGGCGAAGTCACCGCCCAGCACGCCGTGGAGCACCCCGGCGACCATGGCGTCGCCGGCGCCGATGCGGTCGAGGATGACCACCTCGCGGGCGGGAACGTGGTGTACCTCGTCCGCGGTCCGGTCCCAGCCCATCAGCCCGTCGCCGCCCATCGACATGACGACGAAGCGGGCGCCGGTCACCTCGCCCATGCCGCGCAGCACCGCCTCGGGTTCGCCTCTCGGCACGCCGAGCACCGTCACGGCATCCTCGAGGCTGCAGCACAAGACGTCGACGTCCGCGACCAGCGGCAGCGTCACGCGCCGCGCCTCCTCCGGCGACCACAACCGGGCGCGGTAGTTGACGTCGTAGCTGACCGGCACGCCGGCCTCGCGGGCGCGGCGCGCGGCCTCGAGCACCAGCGCCTGCGGGTTGCCGGGCAGTGCCAGGGTGATGCCCGTCAGGTGCAGCAGGCGGGTGTCGAGCAGGTAATCCCAGTCGACCTCGTCGGCCGTGAGGTGGGTGAAGCACGAGTCTCGCCGATCGAACCAGACCTGGATGGCACGCGGCGGCACGGCGTACTCGACGTAGTACGTCGCCAACCGGCCCTCCGCCCAGCGCACGGCGCTCAGGTCGACGCCGGCGATCATGTGGTGGCGCTGGACGCGCCGCCCGAGCGGCGAGTCGGGCAGCGCGCTCACCCAGCCCGTCTGCCAGCCGAGCCGCGAGAGGGTGCCGGCCACGTTCCCCTCGGTGCCGGTCACGTGGACGTCGAAGCGGTCGGCGCGCTCGAGGCGCTCGCCGGCCGGCACGCCGAGGCGCAGCTGGCCCTCCCCGAGGGTGGTCAGGTCGAAGCGGGGCATGCTATTCGTTCCGGCTCGCGTCCATCGTCCCGTAGCGGGTGCTGTAGCGCTCGTAGTTGGCGGCGATCTCCTCGGCGGGCAGCTCCTCGATCTCGCCGATCTGCAGCGCCAACCACACCGTCTTCGCGATGTCCTCGACCATGACCGCCGCCTTGAGCGCCTTCTCGACACTGTCCCCGATCGTGAACACGCCGTGCTGCTTCATCAGCACCGCCAGCGACGGGCCGATGTGGTCCACGATCGTCTTGCCGATGCGCTGGTCGCCGATGCGCGCGTAGGGGGCGCAGGGGATCTCGCAGCCGAACTCGTCGGCGATCGCGGTCAACACCGGCGGGATGCTACGGCCGACGGCCGCGAAGGCGGTGGCGTAGTTCGAGTGGGTGTGCACCATGCCCATCACGTCGGGACGGTGGTTGTAGACGTACACGTGCGAGGCCGTGTCGGACGACGGCCCCAGGTCGCCCTCGACCAGACGCGTGTCCGGATCGACGATGACCATGTTCTCCGGCGCCAGCTCGGGGAACTTGAGCCCGCTCGGCTTGATCACGATCAGGCCGGTCTCCGGGTCGCGCCCGCTGACGTTGCCGCTGGTCCAGGTGACCAGGCCCTCGTCGAGCAGCGCGCGGTTCGCGCGGCAGACCTCCTCGCGCAGCGCCATCAGTCTCATGCGTCCACCCCCTCCACGGTGAGCCCGCCCTCGCGCATGCGTGCCACCACCCACGCCCGGGCGGCGGCCAACCGCTCCACCGAATCGGGCGCGTCGTCGTTCCACATCTCGACCATCACGGGCCCAGCGTAACCGGCCGCCGCCAGGCGGGCGAAGGCGTCGGCGAACGGCACGCCGCCCGCGCCGAAGGGCACCCGCCGCGGCTCGCGCGGGCGGGCGTCCTTGGCGTGCAGCGCGACCATCCGGCCGCTCGCCAGGTCGAGCTCGGCGAGCGGGTCGTGCCCCCGCTCGATCAGGTTGCCGACGTCGGGGTACAGCTGCAGCCACGGCGAGCCGACGCGCTCGAGCACGCCCAGCCCCTCGCGCAGCGAGGCGATCCCGACGGTGTCCATGTTCTCGATGCCGAGCATCACGCCCGCGCGGGCGGCGGCCGCGGCGCCCCGGGCCAGGCCCTCGACGTAGCGTTCGACGCTCTCGGGCGTCTCGTCCTCG
>JAABTL010000013.1 GCA_011389865.1 Trueperaceae bacterium | reverse complement strand
CCCATGATCCACATGCCCAATCGTCCCCACATTCACATGCGGCTTCGTACGCTCAAACGTCGCTTTCGCCATGATCGTTATCTCCTCGGGCCTCAAGAGAAGCGTCGCTTCTCTAGGGAAGGTCTGGAACTCAGTTCTTGACGAGCTGGTCCTGGATGTTCTTCGGCACCTGCGCGTAGTGATCCAGGAACATCGTGAAGGTGGCGCGACCCTGGCTCATGCTGCGCAGGTCGGTCGCGTAGCCGAACATCTCGGACAGCGGGACGTGGGCGTTGATCACCTGAGCGTTGCCGCGCGGTTCCATCCCCTGGATCTGACCGCGGCGCGCGTTCAGGCTGCCGATGACGTCGCCCATGTAGTTCTCGGGCGTGACCGCCTCGACGCGCATGATCGGCTCGAGGATCACCGCCTGGCCCTGCCGCATGACCTCCTTGATCGCCATGCTGGCGGCGATCTTGAAGGCCATCTCGGACGAGTCGACCTCGTGGTACGAGCCGTCGTAGAGGCTGACCTTGACGTCGACGATCGGGAAGCCGAGGAGCGGCCCGTTCTGCATGGCCTCCTCGACGCCCTTGGCGACCGCGGGGATGTAGTCCTTGGGGATCGTGCCGCCCACGACGACGTTCTCGAACTCGAAGCCCTCGCCGCGGCTGCGCGGCGCGGCGCGCACCTTGACGTGGCCGTACTGGCCGCGACCGCCGGTCTGGCGGACGAACTTGCCCTCGACGTCGACGGGCTTGGTGATCGTCTCGCGGTAGGCCACCTGGGGGGCGCCGACGGTGGCGTTGACGTTGAACTCGCGTCGCAGCCGGTCGACGATGATCTCCAGGTGGAGCTCGCCCATGCCCGAGATCTTCGTCTGCCCCGTCTCCGCGTCGGTCTCGACGCGGAAGGTCGGGTCCTCCTCGGAGAGCTTCACCAGGCCGTTGGACAGCTTGTCCTGGTCGGCCTTCGAGTTGGGCTCGATGGCGACGGTGATCACCGGCGCCGGGATCTCGATCGCCTCGAGGACGATCGGGTGGTCGACGTCGGTGAGCGAGTCGCCGGTCGTCGTGTCCTTGAGGCCGATGACCGCGCCCAGGTCACCCGCGACGATGCGATCGACCTCCTCGCGGCTGTTCGCGTGCATCTTCAGCAGCCGGCCGACGCGCTCGCGCTTGCCCTTGGTCACGTTGAGCACGTAGGAACCGGACTCGAGCACGCCCGAGTAGACCCGGATGAAGGTCAGCCGGCCGACGTACGGGTCGGTCATGATCTTGAAGGCCAACGCGGACGCAGGCGCGCTCTCGGAGGGGGCGCGGGTGAGCTCGCGGCCATCGACCGGGTCGATGCCGCGCATCGGCGGCACGTCGAGCGGGCTCGGCAGGAACTCGGTGACGCCGTCGAGCAGGCGCTGCACACCCTTGTTCTTCAGGGCCGAGCCGGCGTAGACGGGGAACAGCTTCATGCTGATCGTGCCCTTGCGCAGCGCCGCGCGGATGAGGTCGGACGGGACCTCCTCGCCCTCGAGGAAGAGCATGGCGACCTCGTCGTCGACGTCGGCCAACCGCTCGATCATCAGGTTGCGCTTCTCGGCGGCGAGCTCGGCGTACTCGGCCGGGATCTCGACCTTCTCGATCGCCGTGCCCAGGTCGTCGCCGTACGTGAAGGCCTGCATCTCGATGAGGTCGATCAGGCCGCGGAACTTGTCTTCGACGCCCATCGGCCACTGCACGGCCACGCCGTTGGCACCCAGGCGCTCGGCCATCGAGTCGAGCACCATCTGGAAGTCGGCGCCGGTCTTGTCCATCTTGTTGGCGAACGCGATGCGCGGCACGCGGTACTTGTCCGCCTGGCGCCACACGGTCTCGGACTGGGGCTCGACCCCCTGGCTGGCGTCGAAGACCGCCACCGCACCGTCGAGCACGCGCATGGAACGCTCGACCTCGATGGTGAAGTCGACGTGCCCGGGCGTGTCGATGATGTTGATCCGGTGGTCGCGCCAGAAGGCTTGCGTCACCGCCGACGTGATCGTGATGCCGCGCTCCTTCTCCTGGTCCATCCAGTCCATCTGGGAGGCGCCCTCGTGGGTCTCGCCGACCTTCCGGATCCTGCCGGTGTAGAAGAGGATGCGCTCGGTCAAGGTCGTCTTGCCGGCGTCGATGTGCGCTGCGATCCCGATGTTGCGGGTCATGCGCAGGTCCAAAGCTGGGGTCGTGGCCATGGTTACGTCCGTCTCTCGGCGCCGGCGCTCACCAGCGGTAGTGGGCGTAGGCGCGGTTCGCCTCCGCCATGCGCTCGACGTCTTCCTTCTTCTTGACGGCCCCGCCACGCCCCGCGGCGGCATCGAGCAGCTCGCCGGCCACCCGTTCCACGGCGGTGCGCTCGGGGCGCGCGTTGGAGGCCGCCACCAGCCAGCGGAGGCTGAGGCTGCTGCCGCGCCGCGGGCCGACCTCGATCGGCACCTGGTAGGTCGCCCCGCCGACGCGCCGGCTCTTGACCTCGATGCGCGGGCGGACGTTGTCGACCGCCTGGCGGAACACCTTGAGCGGCTCCTGGCCGCTGCGCTCCTGGATCAGCCGGCAGGAGGCGTAGAAGATGCGACTGGCGAGGTTCTTCTTGCCATCGCGCATCAGCTTGTTGACGAACGCGGTGACCGTGGTGTCGGAGTACACCAGGTCGGGTTCGAGCTTGCGGATCTCGGCTCTACGTCGGCGGGCCATGCGTTACCTCGTCACTTCGCCTTGGGCTTCTTGGTGCCGTACTTGGAACGGCCCTGGTTGCGTTGCACGTAGCGGCCGATGCCGACGCCCTGGGCGTCGAGGGTGCCGCGCACGATGTGGTAGCGGACGCCGGGGAGGTCCTTGACGCGACCGCCGCGGATGAGCACGACCGAGTGTTCCTGCAGGTTGTGCTTCTCGCCCGGGATGTAGGCGGTGACCTCGTAGCCGGTGGAGAGGCGCACGCGAGCGATCTTGCGCAGCGCCGAGTTGGGCTTCTTCGGGGTCTGCGTCTTGACCGCGGTGCACACGCCGCGACGCTGCGGGCTCCCCTTGAGGGCAGGGACCCTCGTCTTCTTGCCGAGCTTGACGCGCCCCTTGCGGAGCAGCTGGTTGACGGTGGGCAGAACGATCAACTCCTTCGTGCGTCCGGGTCCGAGGGGCGCTCGGCCTGGCCTAGGGTGTTGTGGCCCCCGTCAGGGGACCGAGGCCCCCTGGCGGGGGCACGGCCGCGTGAGAACGGCCCGCCGGAGGATCGCTGCCCTGCGGCGAGACGGGACCTGCTCGCGGTGTGTGCGGCGCGCGTCACGCTGGCCGGGACCTGCCCGGCGCCGCGTCCGACGCGGCGAACGTCCGCCCCCCGGACCGATCACTGCCGGTCAGGGGGTCCCAAACCTCCCGATGTTAGCGCACACGCGGTCCCAGGCGCAAGTCCCCGCATCCGGTCGCTGTCTTCACTACCGGGCGGGACCCGTTCACTCGATGCTGGAAGCTACCGAGGGTCCGCGCCGACGGCCGGCGTCACACCAGCCACAGGCGGTCGTACGGCCGCAGCACCAGCCGGCCGTCGGCGAGGTCGACGAAGCGCTGCTCGAGCTGATCGAAGGGCTGGCGCAGTCCCAGGTCGATCAACCAACCCGCGTCGAGCTCCTGGGGCTCGTCGCTGACGTTGTAGATCGCCGCCAGCGGCCCGAGCGGGTGCCGCCGCAGCTGCGCGAACGCCTTCGCGTGGCCCGTGTCGAGCACCTCCCCCGGCGTCTGCGCGTGGAGGTGCGGCGTGCGGCCCCGCGCCCGCAAGATCGCCAGCAGCCCGTGGAAGACGCGCGCCTCGACCGTGCCGGGCAGGTGTCGGCGGTCCGCGGCGGTCCAATCCATCGGGGGGCGGTGCAGCCAGCGGTTGTCCGCCCGGTGGTCCGGGTCGTTCAGGTAGCGGTGGTCGTTGAGCATCCCGAGCTCGTCGCCCATGTAGAGCAGCGGGATGCCGCCGAAGCCGCAGGCCAACGCGTGCGCCCACAGGATGCGCTCGATCGCCAGCCCCACGGCGACCTCGTCGCCGGCGTCCAAGGCGGCCTCGAGCCCGGCGAGGCTGGCACAGCTCCCGGAGATCCGCCGGTCGCCGGTGGTTGGGTTGTACTGGAAGACCGCGCCGCGGGCGAAGCTGCCGCTGAACTGGCCGGAGTAGAAGTCCGACAGGAAGGCGCGGTGGGCGCCGCCGGACCAGCCCACCGCAGCCGCGTCCTCGTCGGTGACCGCCCAGCCGATGTCGTCGTGGCAGCGCACGTAGCAGCCCCAGGCGATCGACGGGGGCGCCGGCGGGTAGGCGCGCAGCGTGTGGGTCATCAGGCGAGCGTCGCGGCTCGCCAGCGCCGACCACGTCTGCACCATCAGGCTGTTGTGGTAGGCGATGTTGGCCACCTTGCCGTAGCGTCGGCCGGTGCCGAAGTAGTGCATGAGGTCGCCGGGCGAGACGATCGCCTCGGCCTTGTGGGCCACGGCGGGCGTGGCGATCTTGGAGCACGCCCGCAGCGCCTGCAGCAGGTCGTGGACCTCCGGTTGGTTCTGGCAGTCGGTGCCGAGCCGCTTCCACATGAAGGCCACGGCGTCCATGCGGAACACGTCGACGCCCCGGTTGGCGAGCTCGCCCATGATGTCGACGACTTCGAGGAGCACCTCCGGGTTGCTCCAGTTGAGGTCCCACTGGTAGCCGTGGAAGGTGGTCCACACCCAGCGCTCCATCTCCCCCACCCAGGTGAAGTTGCCGGGTGCGAAGTCCGGGAAGACCTCGGGCAGCGTGCGCTCGAAGGCGTCGGGCTCGGCGCGATCGGCGAAGGTGTAGAAGTAGTCCCGGTAGTGCGGGTCGCCGTCGCGCGCCGCGCGGGCCCAGTCGTGGCTGTCCGCGCAGTGGTTGAGGACGAGGTCGACGCAACTCGCCATGCCGCGCTCGCGCAACGCGTCGCACACCACCACCAGGTCGTCGATCGTGCCGAGCCGCGGGTCGACGTCGCGGTAGTCGGCGATCGCGTAGCCGCCGTCGTTCTCGCCCTCGCGGGGTCGCAGCACGTACATCAGGTGCACGTAGGTGACCCCGAGCTCCTCGAGGTAGTCGAGGTGGTCGAGCACGCCGAGCAGGTCGCCGGCGAAGCGCTCGACGTAGAAGACGTACCCCACCATGCGCTCGCGCTGGAACCAGTCGGGCGTCAGGTCGCGCTCGACGTCGAGGCGCTTGAGCGCCTCGGGACGGGAGGCGTGCTGCTCGGCCAGCGTGCGCACGAGCCGCGGGACGAACTCGTCGTAGTCGGGTCGCCGCCCGTAGACGGCGCCGAGGCCGTCGTCGAGGTGCTGGAACCAGCGCTCGAGGCGCAGTTCGAACAGGTCGCGGTCGCGGACGGGCAGCGTCGCGAGGACGTCTCGGCAGCCCTCGAGGGCGCGCTCGAAGCGCTCGCGGCTGGCGGTGGTGAGGTGCAGCACGTTCTGCATGGCCGCCTCAGACTACGCGTGCGAGCGGGGGACGGGGGCAGGGGTGGCCGCGCCGGCGAGGCCGCCGCCGCGGGTCAGCGCCGCGCGCGCCCTGAGGACGAGCGCCGCAGCCGCGTCCGCGTCTTCGGCCACCGCGCTGAGGTGGCCCATCTTGCGACCGGGGCGCGCCGCCGCCTTGCCGTAGAGGTGGAGCCGGGCGCCGTCGACGGCGAGCGCGGCGGGCCAGTCGGGCTCGCCGCCGCCCCACAGGTCGCCGAGCAGGTTGGTCATCGCGCCGGGTCGCACCGCGGCGGGGTCGCCGAGCGGCAGGCCACACACGGCCCGCACCTGCTGCTCGAACTGGTCGACCCGGCAGGCCTCGATCGTCACGTGTCCCGAGTTGTGCGGCCGCGGCGCGACCTCGTTGACCCACAGGTCGCCGTCGCGGGTGAGGAAGAGCTCGACGCAAGCGAGACCGACGACGCCCAGGCCCGTCACCACGCGCCGTGCCAGCGCCTCCGCGCGGTCGGCGACGTCGGTCGCGACCCTGGCGGGCATGACCGTCAGGTCGAGCACGTGGCGCGCGTGGTGGTTCTCGGCGACCGGGAAGGCGCGCACCTGGCCGTCGGGCGAGCGTGCGACGACGACGCTCAGCTCCAGCGCCAGGTCGACGAAGGCCTCGAGCACGCAAGGCTGGGCGGCGAGCAGCGCGAGCGCCGCTGCGGGCCAGGGGCCGTCGGCGGGGATCGCCACCTGGCCCTTGCCGTCGTAGCCGAAGCCGGCCGTCTTGAGGACGGCGGGGCGGCCCGTCTGCGCGGTCGCGGCCTCGAGCGCGGCCGCGGCGGCCTGCGGCGTGCCGGCGGCCTCCAACGGTCGCCACGGCGCCAGGGGCGCGCCGAGTCCCGCCAGCGCGCGCTTCTCGCGCCCGCGGTGCTGGGTGGCGGCGATGGCGTCGGCGGACGGCCGCAGCGGCACGTGGCGTTCGACCTCTCGCAGGAGTTCGCCCGGCAGGTTCTCGAACTCGACGGTGCAGACGTCGATCGCGGCGGTGAAGGCCGCGAGGGCCGCCGCGTCGTCGTACGGGGCGTGCGTCGGCAGATCGGCGGCGGCCAGCGCGGGGGCGTCGCGTTCGTCGCTCCACACCGCCACCCGGTAGCCGAGGCGGCGGGCCGCGACGGCGAACATGCGCCCGAGCTGACCGCCGCCGAGGACGCCCAACGTCGCTCCGGGCAGGATCGGTCCGGTTGCGGGCGTCGCGGGCACGCGATCGGACCCCTCGCCCGCCGTCACGGCTCGAAGCGGTGCTCGGTCGGGAGCGGCTCGGCCAGGGCCTTCTCGGCCTGCTCCGAGCGCCGAGCCTCCAGGCGGGCGGCGAGGGCATCGTCGCCCAGCGCCAGCACGGCTGCGGCGAGCAGCGCGGCGTTGACGGCCCCCGCCGGGCCGATCGCCAGCGTGCCGACGGGCACGCCGCGCGGCATCTGCACGATCGACAGCAGGCTGTCGAGCCCCGAGAGGGCGTGGCTCTCGACGGGGACGCCGAACACCGGCAGGCGCGTGTGCGCGGCCAGCATCCCCGGAAGGTGGGCCGCGCCGCCGGCTCCGGCGACGATCACCCTGGCGCCTCGCTCCGCCGCGCGCCGGGCGACGTCCGCGAGCCGCTCGGGCGTGCGGTGGGCGCTGACGATCGCGCAGCCGTGGTCCACGCCCAACTCCGCGAGCACGGCGTCGGCATGGCGCATCGTCTCCCAGTCGGACGTGCTCCCCATGAGGAGCAGCACCTCGGGCCAGCGGCCCGACCGGGGGAGCGCGCGGGCGGCGGACCCGGGAAGCGTGCCCGAGGCGTGCGTCGTCGCCGGCTCGGCGGCCGGCACGGAACCGTTGGCTTCCTTCACGTCGTCTCCTCCTCGGGGCGTGCGGCCACCGCCCGCGCCAGCCGATCGGCGATCGCCGCCCACGCGTCGTCGGTGGGCACCGCCTCCAGCCAGATCTCGTCGGCGCCGGCGGCATCGAGCTCGCGCAGCGCGCGGTACAGCGCGCGGGCGGCCGCGCGGGGCTCGTCCGGCAGCGTGACCCAGGCCCCCGCTCGGCCGGTCGGGGCGGGGCGTCGTGCCAGCACGGCGACCCCCACCGGTGCGCGGTCGCCCGCACCCACCGGCACGGCGCGCGCCGGCGTGTCGGGTGCGTAGTGGCGCGCCAGCGCGCCCGGCACCCGCGGCGTGTCACCGCCGGCGGCGGCGATCGCGACGGGCAGGGCGGCCGGCGGCATCTCGAGTGCCGCCGCGAGCTCGGCCAGGCCGACGCCGCCGAGCCGTCGAACGACCGGTCGCGCCCCGGTCAGGTCGACGATCGTCGACTCGATACCGACGGGGCAGGGACCGCCGTCGACGACCAACAGCGGCTCGACGTCGGCGAGGTCGGTCATCACGTGCTCGGCCGTGGTCGGACTGACGCGCCCGAAACGGTTCGCCGACGGCGCGGCCACGCCGTCGCCGAAGGCGCGCAGGAGGGCGAGCGCGACGGGGTGGCCCGGCACGCGCAGGGCGATCGTGGGCTGCCCACCGGTGACCGCGTCCGGGACGTCGTCGCGGCGCCGCAGGACCAGCGTGAGCGGCCCCGGCCAGCAGGCGGCGGCGAGACGCCGGGCCGCCGGCGGAACGTCGCGGGCCCACTCGCCCAGGGCGGCGCCGTCGGCCAGGTGGACGATCAACGGATGGTCGGCGGGGCGGCGCTTGGCGGCGAACACGCGGGCGATGGCCTCGCGATCGCGCGCCGGTGCGCCGAGCCCGTAGACCGTCTCGGTCGGGAAGGCCACCAACTCGCCTGCGCGCCACGCGTCGGCGGCGCGCATGGCAGCCGCGGCGAGTCCGTCGGGGTCGAGGGCGATCAGGCGCTCCGGCACGTCGTCGAGGTTAACGCGGCGCCGGTCGGCCGACCAACACGATCCGCAGGTCGTTGACGTTCGTGCCCGTCGGACCGGTCACCAGCACGTCGCCCGCCGCCTCGAAGACGGAAACGCTGTCGTTGCGCTCGAGCGCGGCCCGCGCGGTCTCCCGCGACACGCGCCGCCACAGCTCGGGGGTGACGAAGGCGCCCGCATGGGTCCCGTGCCCGTCGATGCCGTCGCTGTCGGCGGCCAACGCCCACACCGGGGCGCCGTCGGGCAGCGCCAGGGCCAGCCCCAGCGCGAACTCGGTGTTGCGCCCGCCCCGCCCGTCGCCTCGCACGGTGACGGTCGTCTCTCCCCCGCTGACGAAGGCGCAGGGCGGCGCCGCGGCGCCGCGCCCCGCCAACACGGCGCGCGCGACCGCGGCGTGGAGCGCGCCGGCCACCCGCGCCTCGCCCGTGACGTCGTCGGCGAGGACGAAGGCCGGCCAGCCGGCGGCGCGAAGGCTGGCGGCGGCGGCGTCGAGCGCGCCGCGCGACGAGGCGACGACCGTGGTCCGGACGCGCGCCCAACCAGGGTCGGAGGCCGCCGGCGCGGGAGCGTGGGCGCCGGCCCGCAGGCGGGCGCGCGCCTCGGGCGCCGCGATGGCATAGCGGTCGAGGATCGCCAGCGCCTCGTCGTCGCTGCCCGGGTCCGGCACGGTCGGCCCGCTCGCGATGTCGGCGGGGTCGTCGCCGACGACGTCGGACACCACCAGCGCGGTGACCGGCGCGGGCCACGCCCGGGCCGCCAGGCGTCCGCCGGCGGCGAGGCCGAGACGCCGGCGGACGGCGTTCATCTCACGGACGTCCGCGCCGCTGCGGAGCAGCGCCTCCACCACCTCGCGCAGGCCGTCCAGGCTCAGCCCGGCGGGCGCCCCGAGCAGCGCCGACCCGCCGCCCGAGACGAGGACCAGCACGTGATCGTCGGGACCCGCGTCGTCGACGAGGGCCAGCATGCGCTCGCTGGCGTCGGCCCCCGCCGCGTCCGGCACGGGGTGCGCGGCCTCGGCGACCTCGATCTCGCCGCCCGACCGCCCCTGGCCGTGGCGGGTGACGACCAGGCCTGCCACCGCCGACCCCGGCGGGTAGGCGCGCTCGACCTCGGCGGCCATCACGCCGGCCGCCTTGCCGGCGCCGACCACCAGCAGGCGTCCGCGCGGCAACGGTGGGAGGTGGGGACGCGCCGCGGCGCCCGGATGCGCGGCCGCGACGGCGGCATCGAACGCGCGGCGCAACGGCCCGCTGTGCGTCGTGGGCTCGGCCATGTCGGTACGGTACACTCACCTCGTGTTCGGCATCTTCCGACGGCAGGACCCGCGCTTCCGTGACGACGGCCAGGCGCTCCACGCGCGCGTGCAGACGACGCGCAACCGCGAGGTCATCCGCGTGCGCCTCTCGAAGACGAGCGAGATGAGCCTCGTCCCCGGTGGCTACTTCGTGCGCAAGATGCTGGTCGGGTCCAAGACGCTCGACCAGGCCACGCTCGAGGTGACGATGAACCGTGGTCACAAGGTGACCAACGCGGTGGTCGAGGGCGGCGATCTGATCCCGGTGCGCGAGTGGCGCGACGAGCAACCCAGCGGGTGATATCATAGGCGCATGCCTATGGAGCATGACGACGCCATCCTGACCTTCAGCGCCCCCGCCCGCGAGCCCGGCCGGGTCGATGCGATCGCCTCCCCCGTCTTCGAGTTGCTCTACGCCAGCTTCTTCGCGACCAAGCGCGGCGTGCCGCCCGGGCCCGGGTCGACGCCGCCCGCGTGGCTGCGCCGCTTCTCGGTCGAGGCGCCCGAGGCGCTGCGCGCCGTCGCCGACTTCTGGCGGCAGCACGGTCACGACGATGCGGGGGCCGAAGCGTTCCTGCTGGCGACGCGCTTCGGCTACGTGCGCGATCCCGAACCGGAGCGCTTCCTGCGGGACTTCGGCCGGCTGCCGGGGCGCTACCTGAGCGAGAGCAGGGTGACGGACTCGGCGGCGCTGAAGAAGGAGGCCGAGCGGATCGCCTCGCGGCTCGAGGTGCTGCGCGACCCGGAGACGGCCGAGGTGTGGGCGCAGGCGCACCGAGGCCTGTGGCGGCTGCTCGGCCCGTACTGGGAGCGCGAACGGCGACCCGCCGTCGAGGCGGCCGCCGCCGCCTTCATGGCGCAGCTCGGCGCGACCGGCGACGTCCTGAACTCCTTCCCCCGGCACCACTTCGCCCAGTTCGAGGCGGCGGTCGCTCAGATCCGCAAGGCCGAGAAGGAGGGGCGGGTGCTGGTCGTGCCGATGGGCCTGGCGGTCTCCGGTGGGTTCCTGTTCGAGGTCGACGGCATCGTCTACATCGGCTTCGGCGTACAGGCGGAGCGGGTCCACGAGCGCACGGCGCAGCGGGTCGCCGAGCTGGCGCCGCGCATGAAGGCCTTCGCCGATCCCACGCGGGCGATGCTGCTGGCGGTGATCGCGCGCTTCGAGGGCCTCCAGTTCACCGTCGGCGACCTCGCGCAGCAGCTGGGCGTCAGCCAGCCGACCGTGAGCGGGCACCTGCGTCTGCTCCGCGATGCGGGCCTCGTGCACATCGAGCGCCGCGGGAACAAGGCGTACCACCGCCTCGACCGCGACGCGCTGCACGGGCTCCTCGCCGGCTTCGAGGCCGCCGTGGTCGAGGGGGCGGACTCGGAGAACGGTTCATCGGCATAGCCCGATGGGGGGTTGACAACATTGGAAGTCTCCTATACTATGTCCATAGGAGGACGACGATGTATCTGACGATCCTGTTGATCCACCAGGCGACCGAAGCCCGACTCGCCGAGATGCGCCGCAACCAACGCCCCCCGCGCTGATCGGAACACCGACGACACCCCGCCCACACGCCCCCCGGCAACGATGCCGGGGGGCTCTCCATGGGCTGCTCCCCCGCCTCGCGCAGCAGGAACGACCGCGGCTACATCGGCGCATCGCGATCGACCGATGGCGCTGGTTGGCGCCGGCCGGCGCAGCCGCTCACTGCGCGCTGATCAAGTCCGGGCGTAGCGCCTTCGCACCCCGCAGGTAGACGTGGACGATCTCGTCCTGGCGCTTGCGGGTGTTGAGCTGCAACATCACCCGCACGGCACGGCCCAAACGGCCCGGCACGGGGATCTCCTGGTTGCAGATCAGCGGCACGCGCTGCATCCCCAGCTCCCGCGCGGCCTCCGCCGGGAAGGTGGAGACGAGGTCCGGCGTCGTCGTGAAGAAGATGGCGGCGATCGGCTCGAAGTCGTCGATGCCGTTGGCCTCGAGCATCGCCGACAGGAGTTCTCGGGTCGCCTCCAGCACCAGCTCCGCCCGGTCCTCCTCGACCGTCGTCGCGCCGCGGATGCCGCGCACCCAGGTGGGTTCCGTCATGCGCGGCAGTCTATCAGCCGCTCGGGAGCAGGCGCCGGCCCGCGCGCCAGCGCGGACCCGCGCGCCAGCGCGGACCCGCTGGTGAGCGCGACCTCGTCGGGCAGCGCGGCCAACGCGGCGGCCAGCAACTCGGGTCCGGCGTCTCGCCGCGTGGCCCCCTCGGTCAGCGTCCGCCGCCACGCCCGGGCGCCGCGCACGCCGCGCAGCAGCGGGATCACGGGCTTCACCAGCGCCGTCCAAGGCGTCCCGGCGGCACGCTGGGCCTCGACGTACGGCAAGTAGGCCGTCACCGCCTCCGCCCGCGTCGGCACGGGTCGCTCGTCGCCGAACACCCGCTGGTCGGCCTCCGCCAACAGGTAGGGGTCCTCGATCGCCGCCCGCCCGATCATCACCCCATCGACGCGCCGCAGGAAGTCGAGCGCCGTGTCGAGGTCGCGAACGCCACCGTTGGTCTCCACCCGCAGGCCGGGGAACGCCGCCTTCAGGGCGACCACCCGCTCGTGCTGCAACGGCGGAACGCTCCGGTTCTGTTTCGGTGAGAGCCCGCTCAGCCAGGCCTTGCGGGCATGCACGACGACGCGGTCGACGCCGGCAGCCACCAGTCCGCCCACGAACGCGTGCAGGTGAGCGTCGTGATCGAGCTCGTCGATCCCCAGGCGGTGCTTCACGGTCACCGGTACCGGCGCCGCCCCGCGCATCGCACGCACGGCGTCGGCCACCAGGGCGGGTTCCGCCATCAGGCAGGCACCGAAGCGGCCGCGCTGGACGCGATCACTCGGGCAACCGACGTTGAGGTTCACCTCGTCGTACCCCCACGCGACCGCCACCACCGCCGCCTCCGCCAGGCGGGCCGGATCGTCACCCCCCAGCTGCAGCACGACGGGACGCTCGACGTCGTCGTGGCCCAGCAGCCTCTCCCGGTCGCCGAGCAGCACGGCGTTGGCCGTCACCATCTCGCTGTACAGCAGCGTCCGCCGCGTCAGACCGCGCAGGAAGCGGCGGTAGTGCCGATCGGTCCAATCCATCATCGGCGCCACCGACAGCGGTCGCGGCGGACCGCGCCGCGTGCCGCGCTCCATCCCCACGCTCACGCCTCGTCGGCGGCCCCGGGATCGCTCCCGCCCACCCCCGCAGCCGGCGGCGGCACGCGCTTCGGCTTGCGGAACTCGATGTCCTCCCACTCGCCCTCCTCGACCACGCGCAGGTCGGGGTTCCGCCCCCTGAACCAGGCGACGATGTCCTGCACCAGGTCGTCCGGCGTCGACGCCGCGCTGGTGACGCCGACGCTCCGCACGCCCTCGAACCACGCGGGGTCGAGGTCGGCGGTGCCCTCCACCCGCAGCGCCCTCCGCGTCAGGTCCTCGGCCAGCTCCAGGAGCCGCATGCCGTTCGACGACGTCGTGCTGGTGACCACCACGAACGCGTCGACCTGCGGGGCGATCGCCTTGACCGCGTCCTGACGGTTCTTGGTGGCGTAACAGAGGTCGTCGCGCGGTGGCACCACGAGCGCCGGGAAGCGCGCGCGCAGGATGTCGATCGTGCGCATCGTGTCGTCCACCGACAGGGTGGTCTGCGTCAACACGACGACCCTCTCGGGGTCGGGCACCGTGACCGTGTGCGGGTCGGCGAGCCCCGGATCCGGGTGGCGGTTGCCGACGACGCTCACCACCGTCGTCGACGCCGGCGCCTCGCCGTAGGTCCCCACGACCTCCTGGTGGCGGGTGGAGTCGCCGATCAGCAGGATGTGGTAGCCGGCGCGCTCGTACTTCTTCGCCTCCGTATGGACCTTCGTCACCAGCGGGCAGGTGGCATCGAGCGTCGTCAGCCCGCGGCGGACCGCCTCGGCGCGGACGGCCGGACTGACGCCGTGCGCGCTGAAGACCACGAGGTCCGAGAGGCGGCGGCCGTCCTCGGCGGCCGACGCACGGACGCCGTCCAGGTCCGCCAACTCCTCGACGAAGTGGACGCCGTGCTCCTCCGCGAGCCGGTCCACCACCGTCTGGTTGTGCACGATCGCGTGGTAGACCGCCACGTCACCATCGCCGCGGGCCGCGTTGTCGGCCGCCGCCTCGGCGACCGCGTCGATCGCCATCACCACGCCGGCGCAGAAGCCGCGCGGTTTCGCCAGATGCAGGATCTCGACCATGGGCGCATGCTACCCGGCGAATTGACACCCCCGAGCGGCCGCGGGTACACTCCTGTTCGCGCCTCCGGGCGTGTCGGCCCAGAGTACGGGCGTGCGCGCCCCGACCCCGGGCGCGGACGCCGCAAGCTCGGGCGCTTGGGCGAGGGCGATTAGCTCAGTCGGTTAGAGCGCGTCGCTGATAACGACGAGGTCGGTGGTTCGAATCCACCATCGCCCACCACCCCGGGTCCCCACCCGGGGCACCCCGGCCTCGAGCCCCCCTCGAGGCCCGCCTCGGGTCCCCCCACCCGAGGCACCCCCTGAGCGCCCCCCGATCCCCCGTCGGGGGGCGCCGCCTTTCCCGCGACCCCACACCGCCGCCCGACGCCAACCTCCACGAGCTTGCCCGGGGTCGTCGTCGACGACCCCGGGCAAGCGCAAGGAACGGCCTCGAGAGCGGCTCGATCTCAGCGTTGGCTGGCGAACACGTCCCGCTTGGCGCCGAGCTCGAGCGGCATGCGGTAGGTCACGCCGCCGCGCTGCACGGTCAGCTCGACCACCTGCCCGATCACCTTGGAGCGCACCACCGCGAGCAGCGACGCGAACGTCGGCGTCGCCACGCCATCGACCGCCACGATCACGTCGGCCTCGGCCGTCGAGCCGACCCGGTTGCCCTCGGCGTCGAACACGGGCGTCACGGTATAGGGCCGCAGGCCCGCCCGGGCCGCCGGCCCGCCGACCGCCACGCTGCCCACGATCGGCCCGGGACGCGGCCCCAGGTCGACGTCGAACGTCGCGGGGTCGTAGTCGAACCCCTGCTGCCAGCTGAAGCCGATGACCGGCACGTCCCGCTCGGCGCCAGCCAGCAGCGCCGAAACCAGCTCGGAGGTCGCCTCGACCGGGACCGCGTATGCGGCGAACTGACGCGGCAACGCCAGACCCATCAGGAACGGCGGAAGGGGAACGTCGGAGCTCATCCCGCCGGGATCGAACGAGATGTACGACACGACGCCGACCGCCTCCCCACGGCTGGTGACGACGGGACCGCCCGAGTCGCCGGGCGCCAGCGCGTTCGTCAGCTCGATCGTGTCGTCGGCGAAGTCCGCGCGCCCCGCCCGCACCCCGAGACGCGTCACCTGCCCGGCACGAGCCGACAGGAAGTCCCCGCGCGAGTTGCCGATCGCGACCACCGAGGTCCCCGGGTTGGGCAGCGACGACGCCAGGGGGATGAACGGCACCAGGCCCTCGACGCCGGCCTGCATGACCGCGAGATCCATGTACGCGTCGAAGCCCACGAGCTCGAGGGGGTACTCGCGCCGTTCGGCATCGACGCCGACGTACACGACCCGGCAATCGCGCGCCGCATTCGCGGCGTCGACCACGTGGTACGCGGTCAACAACGCGCCGTCGGGCTGGAAGAAGAACCCCGTGCCGACGCCGAGCACCTGGCGCCCCCCCAACGCGGTCGCGCAGCGCGCCTCGACCCGCACCGTCGCCGGCCGCGCCAGGTCGAAGGCCGCCAGCAGGTCGCCCGTCGGCGCGACCACTGGCGGCGGACCGCTCTGCACCCGCCGTAGCTCGGGCTCGGGCCGGGCGATCCAAGGCCACGCCACCGCGACCAAGAGCGCGAGCAGGAGGAAGGTGGCCGGCCGCAGCCGCTGGGGCCGCACGTGGGTGGCGGCCGCCTGCGCGGAACCCGTCTGGCGCCAAGGATCCATCATGGCGGAACGATACTCGCTGGGGTCCGTGCGAACCGCGACGTGTCCGACACTGTGTGTTCGCCCGGAGGGCGAACACCCTGTGTTCGCCGCGCAGCGGCGAACACGATGAAACCGCCACCGAGCGGCGAACACGATGAGACCGCCGCCGCAGGGCGAACACCGCGCGACCACCGCCGAGCCGCGAACACGATGAGATCGCCGCCGCGCTGCGACCGCCACGCGAGCGGCAGCACCTCCGCGCACCGGGGCGACCACGGAGCCTCCTCGCCGGGGCGACCACGCCGGCGCGCCGCCGCGCTTGGCTGGTATCGTCCGCCGCATGGACACGATCGATCCCCAAGCCCACCGCGTCGCCCGCGCGTTGCTCGACCACCAAGGCCCGTACGTCGTCGTGGCCCACACCGACCCGGACGGCGACGCGGTCGGCAGCGTCCTCACGCTCGCGCGCGCGCTGCGGCGCCTGGGGCGCGAGGTCATCACGCCGATGACGCCGCCGCCGCGCTTCCTGCGCTTCCTCGTCGACGACGGCGAACTGGTCGACCCTCTGACCGAGCGCCCGCGCGACGCCCTCGTCGTCGTGCTCGACAGCGACCCGGCGCGCTCCTCCGGCGTCCCCACGAGCGGCGGTCAGGTCGTCAACGTCGACCACCACGGCACCAACCCGGGAACGGCGGAGGTCGCCTGGGTCGATCCGCGCTACGCCTCGGCGACGATGATGGTGGCCGAGGTCGTCGACGCCCTCGGCGTCGAATGGGACGCGCGCCTCGCCACCCCGTGCCTCGCCGGCCTGATGACCGACACCGGCCACTTCCGCTTCGGCAACACCGACCGTCGAGCGCTCCAGGCCGCCGGCAGGCTGATCGACGCCGGCGTCGCCTACGCCGAGCTGTCCGACCGCCTGCAGTGGCGTCACCCGGACTTCTTCCGCATGCTCGCCCTGGTCATGGCCACCGTGCGCTTCCGCCTGGACGGCGAGGTCGTCCTGGCGGACCAGACCCTGGCGATGCGCGAGGCGCTCGGCGAGAGCGAGGACGACTCCGACGACTACGTCGGTCAACTCCGCTACGCCGAGGGCACCCGGGTCGCCGCGATCCTCAAGGAGCGGGGCGGCGCGGTGAAGCTGAGCGTCCGCTCACGCGGCGGCGCGTCCGCGCGGCGCATCTGCGTCGCGCTCGGCGGCGGCGGGCACGACGCGGCGGCCGGGGCGACGCTCGAGGGCGTCGACCTGGCCACGGCCGAGCGCCGATTGCTCGAGGCCGTCGAGGCGGAGCTGCGCGGGGTGGCCGGCCGCCCCGGCGGAACGACCGCGACCGACGCGTCCTAGGCCGGAATCGGGCCACCCGTTCGCCCGCCACCCGCTCCGCGCTAGCATGCGTGGGTGCTGCACACGCTCGAGCTGTTCGACTTCGCGATCGCCGACCGGGTGGTGGTCGAACTCCGTCCCGGCCTGAACGTCCTGACGGGCGAGACGGGCGCCGGCAAGTCGCTGCTGGTCGACGCGCTCGCTCTGCTCGCCGGCGGTCGGGCCGACGACGGCGTCGTGCGCTCAGGCCGCGACGCCGCCCTCGTGCAGGCCACCTGGGGCGGCGAGGGCCCGCTGACGGCCGCGCGTCGCATCGTGCGCGACGGACGCAACGTCGCGCGCGTCGACGGCGAGATCGTCACCGTCGCGGAGCTGCAGGCGACGCTGGCGACGCGCCTCGGCATCTTCGGGCAACAGGCCTACCGGACCCTGCTCGACGCCGCCGAACAGCGCAGCCTCCTCGACCTGCACCTCGACGCCGGCGCGGCGACGGCCGCGGCCGAGGCACTCGCCGCCTGGGACGAGCGTCAGCAGGTCCGGGCCCGCCTGGTCGCACTGCGGGCGGCCACCCGCGACCGCGCCCGCCAGCTCGACCTGCTGCGCTACCAGGTCGACGAGATCGACGCCGCGCACCTCGCGCCGGACGAGGACGTTCGACTCGACGCACGGCTGACGGTGCTGCGCCACGTCGAACGCGTCCGCGAAGGCGTCGCCGAGGCCCTCGCGGCGCTCAGCGCCGCCGACGACGGCGGCGACCGGCCCAGCGCCGCGGACCGGCTCGCGGACGCCGTGCGGGCCCTGACGCAGGCCGCCCGCCACGACCCCCAACTCGAGGGGCTGACCGGCGAGGCGCGCGACGCGCTGGCGGCGGTGCAGGCGATCGGTGACGAGCTCGAGCGCGCGCTCGAGCGGCTCGAGAGCGAGCCCGGCGAGCTGGACCGCCTCGAGGCCCGCAGGGCCGAGATCGAGAGCCTCGAACGCAAGTACGGCGCCGGGGTCGCCGGCGTGCTCGCCATGCGCGACGCGCTCGCGGCAGAACTCGACGGCCTGACGGGCACCGAGGCCGAGGACGCCGCGCTGGTCGAGCGCGAGGCGCGCGCGACGGCGCGGCTGAGGGCCGCCGCCGCCACCCTCAGCGAGGGCCGCGCGCGGGCGGCGGCGCAGCTGGCGCCCGCCGTCACCTCCGTGCTGCACGAACTCGCGCTACCGCACGGGCGCTTCGAGATCTCCCTCGAACCGCTCGCCGAGGCCGGTCGGAACGGTGCCGAGCGGGTCGCGTTCCGCTTCGGGGCGAACCTCGGCGAGCCGCTGGCGCCGCTCCAGGAGGTGGCGTCGGGCGGCGAGCTGTCGCGCGTGATGCTGGCGCTGCACGCCGCGGCCGGGTCGGCCGTGCCCACGCTGGTGTTCGACGAGGTGGACGCCGGACTCGGCGGCCGCAGCGGCCGCGCCGTCGGCGAGGTCCTCTCGCGCCTCGCCCGAGGTCGGCAGGTGCTGGTGGTGACCCACCTGGCGCAGGTCGCCGCGTTCGCCGACCACCACCTACGGGTCGACAAGGCCGAGGCCGAGGGTCGGACGGTCACCCGCGTCGCCCCGCTGGCGGGCGAGGCCAGGGTCGAGGAGCTCGCCCGCATGCTCGCCGGCGACGCCGGCGACGTCGCCCGACGCCACGCCCGCGCGCTGCTGCGCGACCCGGCCGCCGCCTGACCCTCGCTGAGCGCGCGTTCAGACCCTCGCGAGGGCCTCCAGCAGGGCGTCGACGTCGGCCGCATCGGTGTAGTGAACGGCGCTCGCCCGGACGGCGCCGCCGCGCTCGGCGAGGCCGAGCTCGCGCATGATCAGGTCATGCGCGTAGAAGTGGCCGGCGGCCACCGCCACACCGGCGTCGGCGAGCGCGTCGGCGACCTCGCCGGGCGCCCGCTCGGGGTGGTTGAACGCGACGGTCGCGGTCCTCTCCTCCACCCCGGGCAGGCCGTAGCGCTCGCACCCGAGGGCGTCGAGCCCGTGCAGCATGCGGCCGCAGAGGGCCTCCTCGTGCGCGGCGATCGCCGCGTAGGCCGCGCGCCAGGCGGCCCGCTCGTCGCCCGCGACGGTGTCGTCGACCTCGGACCCGATCTCGAACAGGTGATCGAGCGCGGCGCCCCAGCCGACGATCGCCTCCTGCGACTGCGTGCCCGGCTCCCAGGCGTTGGGCGCGTCCGCGGCATGGAACGCCAGCTTCGGCGGGGTCAGGCGGTCGCGCACCCGCGGACCCAGGTAGAGCACGCCGAGGTGCGGCGCGAAGACCTTGTAGGGACTGAAGACCGCCATGTCGATGCCCATCCCGCCCACGTCCGGCAACTCGTGGGGCGCGGCGTGGACCAGGTCCACCATCACCCAGGCGCCGGCCTCCCGCGCGGCCGCCGCCAGCTCCGCGACCGGCGTACGCGTGCCGACGGCGTTCGAGGCCGCCGTGAAGGCGACGACGCGCGTGCGCGGCCCCAGCAACTCGTGCAGGTCCTCCACGTGCAGGGTGCCGAACGGCGCCCGCGGACGCCACGTCCGGACGACCACCCCGCGCGCCGAGAGGGCCCGCCAAGGATCGACGTTCGCGTGGTGATCGAGCGACGTCACCACGACCTCGTCCCCGGCGGCGAGCGCGTCCCCGACCGAGCGGGCGAGGAGCGTGACCAGGGTCGTCGCGTTGGGACCGAAGGCGACGTTGCCGGGACCCTCCGCCCCCAGGAAGGCCGCCGTCCTCGCGCGCACGGCCTCCTTGTGCGCCGTCACCCGGCGGCTCGGCGCGTAGGCGGCGCCGACGTTGACCTGCAGCGCCGCGAGCGCCTCGGCGACGGCGTCGATCACGCGGTCCGGCAGTTGGGCACCCGCCGCGTTGTCGAGGTAACGGACCTCGCCGGCCCGGAGGGCGGCGAAGCGACGACGGACCCGGTCGACCTGGTAGGCGGACATGTCCCCACGGTAGCAAGCGCGCGCGGGGTACCGTAGACGCATGTTCGACGCCGAGGGTCACGAGGACGGTCCCGCCTGCCCGGCGTGCGGCGCGGCGCCCACCTGGCGCTTCGTCTACGCGGAGGGCTTCGAGGAGCTGGAGTGTCGCGCCTGTGGCTGGCGCAGCGACGAGGAGGCCCTGCATGACCTCCGGCGTGCCACGGGCGAGGTCCTCGAGCGCGAGCACGGCGACACGGCGCCGCCGCTGGGGCGGCCGCTGCGCGCCTGACGCGGTCGTGCCGTCGGGCCGGTCAGCGGCGCGGCGGCGGGCCGGAGGCCGCAGGCCCCCGCGGGGTCGCACAGCCTACACTTGGGTGGACCGGCGCACCCGACGCCGCCGGAGGAGGAGCACATGATGGAGGTACGGGTCGTGTTGAGTTCGGATGACATCGTCCGAGGCCTCAAGCACTACCGCCGCATCGCCAAGCAGGACGTCCTGCGTGCGCCGGAGACCGCCAACCCCGAGGCGTCCCTGCGCCACGCCGAAGCTCGCCGCGAGGTCTACGCGGAGCTCGCGGAGATCGCGGAACGGGCCGGTCCGCAAGACGTCGTGAAGGCCGCACTCGACGTGTACCAGAAGCTTCCCTTCGCGTCCGGCAGCGACGACCCTGCCCACGTGGAGTTGCGCGCGAGAGAGAACGCGCTCGAGAACTTCTTCCTGATGATCGGCCTGGAGCCGAAGGTGCGCCGCGAGGCACGCAACCAGCGGCCGTCGCTGGGCGGCGATGAGGGCGGCGACGTCCGCGCCGACACGGCGGCGCCCTCCGAGGAAGCCGGTTCCAGCGTTCCGTGACGCTCGCGGAACTGGAGGCGCGGGCGGCGGACAGGCCGCCCGCGCTGGCCGAGCTGTCCGACCGGCTCGTGTTCGGCGACGGTGATCCGGACGCGGACCTGATGGTCATCGGCGAGGCCCCGGGTGAGGAGGAGGACCTCTCCGGCCGGCCGTTCGTCGGGCGCGCAGGTCAGCTCCTCGACAAGGTCCTGGCGTCGGTCGACATCGACCGCGCCGACGTGTACGTGACCAACATGGTGAAGTTCCGGCCACCGGGCAACCGCAACCCCAGGCCCGAGGAGATCGCCGCCAGCGTGCCCCTGTTGCTCGAGCAGATCCGTCTCGTGCGACCGCAGGTGATCGCCACCCTGGGCAACGTGCCGACGCAGTGGTTCCTGGACAGCAAGGAGGGCATCACCCGGCTTCGGGGACGGTGGGCGAGCTGGCACGGTGTCCGGCTGCTGCCCCTGTACCACCCTGCCTACCTCCTACGGAACCCCAGCCGCGAGGTCGGCTCGCCCAAGTGGGAGACCTGGCAGGACATGAAGGCGCTCAAGTCCGTGCTGGCGGAGCTCGGTCCCAAGCATGGTCCCCTGGTCATCGACACGGCAGCGGCGACGCCGCTGTTCTGAGGCGGTCGCGACATGCCCGATCCGCGTTTCGTCGGTCTGGTCCACTCGCTGCGCAGCTCGGCCGAGGCCGCGCTGGGCGAGCTCTCCTCTCCCATGGTCACGCGGCTCGCCCGCGACGGCGCACTGGCCCGCCGGACCGCCGAACGCAGCCTCGACCTCCTGGAGATGCTCGCCGACAAGACGCTGGGCCGCCTCGACGCGACCGAGCGTGACGCGCTGATGCACGCGCGCGACGAGATCCGCCGGCGACTCGCCACGACGGCCGGCCGCGCGCCGGGATCCGGCGCGACGGATGCCGACGCAGCGGCCGTGGACGCGGCCGACGTCGACGCGGACGCTCCCCGCCCTGGCGGCGACGGGGACGGCTGAACGTGCGCCTGCTGCTGCAGCGCGTGACGCGGGCCGAGGTCCGCCGCGCCGAAGGCGCCGACGCAGGCGAGACCGTGGGCCGCATCGAGCGCGGACTGCTGGCCCTGGTGGGCGTCGCCCCAGGCGACGGCGCCGACGAGATCGCCTGGGCTGCCGCCAAGCTGCTCGACCTGCGGGTCTTCCCCGACGCGGCAGGCAAGATGAACCTCGACGTCGTCGCCGCCGGTGGCGGGCTGCTCGTCGTGTCCCAGTTCACCCTCTACGGCGACACCCGCCGCGGCCGCCGCCCGGGCTTCTCCGCCGCGGCCGCGCCCGACGCCGCGGAACGCGTCTACCTCGAGCTGATCGAGCGCCTGCGTCGTGCCGACGTGCCCGTGGCCAGCGGCACGTTCGGCCGGGCGATGCACGTCGAACTCGTGAACGACGGCCCCGTGACGCTGTGGCTCGACTCGGCCGACCGCTGACGACCGCGGGCCCACCGAGGCGACGGCCGCTCAGAGACCGTCGAGGCTCACGGCGGGGACGGCGGTCGCGCCCTCGAAGGCGTTGACCTCCGAGATGAAGCGTCGGAAGAGGTAGTTCGCATCGTGCGGCCCCGGGCTCGCCTCGGGGTGGTACTGCACGCTGAACACCGGGTAGCGCTGATGCGCCATCCCCTCGAGCGTGCCGTCGTTGAGGTTGACGTGGGTGGCGACGAACTGCCGGCCGGGGATGGAATCGATGTCGACCGCGTAGTTGTGGTTCTGGCTGGTGATCTCGACCTCGCCGGTGATCACGTTCTTGACGGGCGTGTTGGCTCCGTGGTGACCGTGCTTGAGCTTGTACGTCCGACCGCCGACCGCCAGCCCGAGCAGCTGGTGGCCCATGCAGATCCCGTAGGTCGGCAGGAGCCCGAGCAGCTGCCACACCGTGTCGTGCGCGTACTTCGGGCCGTCCGGGTCGCCCGGGCCGTTGGAGAGCACCAGCCCGTAGGGATCCAGCGCCATGATCTGGGCCGGCGTCGTCTGCGCGGGCACCACGATGACCTCGGCCCCGGCCTGCTCGAGCTTGTACACGATCGAGTGCTTGATGCCGAAGTCGATGACGACCACCCGGGGGTTGTCGCGGAAGGTCGGGCGGGCGTACGGCAGCGGCGTGGTCACCTCGGGCGTCATGTCGCGGCCGTCGATGTCCTCGTGCGCGCGCGCCTGCGCCACCAGGTCGGCCTCCAGCGCCTCGTCGGCCTCCCCGTGGTGGATCACGCCCTTGACGACGCCGCCGGTACGCAGCCTTCGCGTCAGCGCCCGGGTGTCGACCCCCTCGATGCCGACGATCTCGTACTGCTGCATGAACGAAGCGAGGTCCTGATGCGCCCGGTGGTTGCTGGACAGGCGCGAGAACTCCCGCACGATGAAGCCACGGGCGTAGGGCCGGTTGGACTCCATGTCGTACACCGACACGCCGTAGTTGCCGATGTGCGGGTAGGTCATCGTGACGATCTGCCCGTGGTAGGACGGGTCGGTCAGGATCTCCTGGTAACCCGTCATCGACGTGTTGAACACGACCTCGCCGACCGTGCGGCCGGTGAAGCCGAAGGCGTAACCGTAGTAGACGGTGCCGTCCTCGAGGGCGAGCACGGCGCGGGGCTTGTGGAGCAGGGACATCGGGCGCCCTCCGAGCGCAGAGCCTAGCACGCCGGCGGGGCCGCGCCGGTGGCGTCGCTGCGGCCCCGCAGCGGTGCCGCGTCGGCGCCGCCGCGGCAGCGCGACGATCGCCGAACCGGCGCCGACGCGGGGCCCTGGTAATCTCGGGCATGACCGACAGCGACCCACCCAACCGCGACGAGCGCCGGGCCGGTGGCCTGTACCTCGTCATGATCAGCGTCCACGGCCTCATCCGTGGCCGCGATCTCGAGCTCGGTCGCGACGCGGACACCGGCGGCCAGACCAAGTACGTCGTCGAGCTGGCGCAGGCGCTCGCGCGGCGGCCGGAGGTCGACGCCGTCGACCTGATCACGCGCCGCATCGACGACCGCCACGTCTCCGCCGACTACGACCGCGAGATCGAGCCGCTCGACGAGGAGGGCGCCGCGCGCATCGTGCGCCTGCGCTGCGGCGGCGAGCGCTACCGCCGCAAGGAGACGCTCTGGCCCTACCTCGACGAGCTGGTACCCGCCACCATGCGGCTCTTCCGCGACCAGGGGCGCTTCCCCGACCTCGTGCACGGCCACTACGCCGACGCCGGCCACGTCGCCCACGAGCTCGCCGCGCGCCTCGGCGTGCCGCTGGTGTTCACCGGACACAGCCTGGGTCGCAACAAGCGCGACGTGCTGGGCCGCGCCGGGGTCGACCTCGACGCGATGGAGTCGCGCTACAACCTGTTTCACCGCATCGACGTCGAGGAGCGCATGCTCGCCGACGCGGACATCGTCATCGCCTCGACCCGCCACGAGGTCGAGAAGGGCTACGAGCTGTACGACGCCGCGCCGTCGGCAACCTACGAGGTGCTGCCGCCGGGGATCAGCGTCGAGCGCTTCTACCCCTACCTGCGCGACGACGAGGAGGGCTTCGACCCGGGCGACGGTGTGCGCCGCGCCCGCGAGCGCATGCAGCGCGAGATCGCCCGCTTCCTCACGCACCCGGAGAAGCCCCTGATCCTGGCGATCTCACGCCCCGACAAGCGCAAGAACATCGAGGGCCTCGTCACGGCCTACGGCGAGGACCCCGAGCTCCAGAAGCTGGCCAACCTGGCGATCTTCGCGGGCGTGCGCAAGGACATCCGTGACATGCAGGAGAACGAGCGCGAGGTGCTCACCGAGCTCCTGCTGCTGCTGGACCGCTACGACCTCTACGGCAAGCTGGCGCTGCCGAAGCGGCACGAGCCCGACGTCGACATCCCCGTCCTCTACCGGCTGGCCGCCGCCAGCGGCGGCGTGTTCATCAACCCGGCGCTGGTCGAGAACTTCGGCATCACGATCATCGAGGCGGCCTCCTCCGGGCTGCCCGTCGTGTCGACCGGCCACGGCGGCCCCCGCGACATCATCGGCGCGACCGGCGCGGGCGTGCTCATCGACGCGCGCGACACCGCGGAGATGCAGGCCGCGCTCCGGCGGCTGCTCACGGACCGCGAGGCCTGGGAGCGGTACTCGCGCGCCGGCATCGAGGGCGTGCGCGAGCACTTCTCGTGGGCCGCCCACGCCGAGCGCTACCTCGAGGAGGTCGTCGAGCCGCTCGTTCGCCTCCCGTCCGAGGAGCTGCTCGCCTCGCCGTGGCGCGCCGATCTCGTCGACCGCCTCGGGAGCGACCGCCCATGGCTGATCAGCGACATCGATCACACCCTGATCGAGGAGGACGGCGAGCACGACGACGAGGCGCTCGCGGGCCTGGCGGACGACGTCGCCGAGCACGGCCTGGTGCTCGGCCTCGCCAGCGGTCGCTCGCTGGCCCTGATCGAGGAGGCCCTCGAGGCCTTCGCGCTGCCGGCCCCCGCCCTCGTCATCAGCGACGTCGGCACCGCCATCCACTACGCCCGGCACGACGGTACCGGCGACGGTCCGCGGTGGATCCCGGAGCGCGGCTGGACCGCCCACCTCAAGTCCGGCTGGGACGGGCCGGACGTCGAGGAGACGCTCGCCAGGCTGCGCGGCCTGAAGCCGCAGCCGGACGAGGCCCGCACCGAGGTCAAGCTCAGCTACTTCGCCGAGGACGCGCAGGCGACCGCCGACCGGGCCCGCAAGGCGCTGCGCGAGGCCGGCCTCAAGGCGACGGTCGTCGCCTCGCGCGGCACGCTGATCGACGTGCTGCCGCCGCGTGCGGGCAAGGGCAAGGCCGTGCGCTGGCTCGCGCGGGCGTGGGGCGTGCCCGAGGAGCGCATCGCGGTCGCGGGCGACTCCGGCAACGACCGTGAGATGCTCACCGGGCCGTTCCGCGCGATCGTCGTCGGCAACCACGCGCCCGAGCTCGAGGACCTGCGCGGTCGGCGCGGCGTTCGCTTCGTCGAGGGCAACCACGCGGCAGGCGTCCGTCAGGGCCTGCGCGCCTGGCGCCTGATCCGCGGCGACTGACGTGTTCGCGGGCCGGCGCGCTGCGCGCGCGTCAGTCCGCGAGCTGCGGGAAGCTGCGTCCGATCGCGACCGTGTGCGGTCCGACGCGCGCGCCCGCGCCCACGGTGCAATCCGTCAGGTGGGCGTACGCGCCGACCGTCGCCCCCTCGCCGACGCGGGTCGCGCCCGCCAGCACCACCCCGGGCCCCAGCGTGACGTCGGGCGCGAGTTCGACCGTGTCGTCGAGGTAGACGGAACCGGGGTCGACCATCGTCACCCCGGCCGCCAGCCACTGCCGCCGCAGGCGGTCGCGCAGCAGGCGATCGGCCAGCGCCAGCTGCGCCCGGTCGTTCACGCCGACCAGCAGGCGCGTTTCGTCGTCACTGCGTTCGGCTCGGACCGGCAGCCCGGCCCGCGCGTACGCCGCGACGAGGTCGGTGAGGTAGAGCTCGCCGGCGGCGTTGTCGTCGTCGAGCTCGCCCAGGAGCGACCACAGGCGGTGGTCGAAGACGTAGGTCCCCGGGTTGACCTCGCGCAGCGACCGGATGGCGGCGTCGGCGTCGCGCTCCTCGACGATCGCGCTCACGCGGCCGTCGGGTCCGCGCACGACCCGGCCGAGACCGGTCGGGTCCTCCACCTCGTAGGTCACCAGCGTCATGCCCTCGCCGCCCGCCGCCGCGTGGGCCGCCAGCGCGCGTCTGAGCGACGCCGGCGTGACCAGCGGGCCGTCGCCGGAGAGCACGACGAAGGGGCCCGGGCGGTCCGCGACCGCCGCCGCGCAGCAGGCCACCGCATCGCCCGTCCCGCGCTGGCGGGGCTGATCGACGAAGGTCACGCCCGCCTCCGCGAAGCGCCGCCGCACGGCGTCGGCGCCGTGCCCAACGACGACCGCGATCTTCTCGGGGTCCACTTCGCGGGCCGCCCGCAGCACGTGGTCGAGCAGCGGCCGGCCGGCGGCCGCATGCAGCACCTTGGGCCACCGCGAGCGCATGCGCGTCCCCTGCCCCGCGGCCAGCACGATCACCGTGGGGCGGGCGCCGCTCATCGTTCGGCGCCCGCGCCCCGGACCCACAGCAGGTAGAGCGAGATCAGCACCAGCGGCACGCTGAACACCTGCGTCAGCGTGAGGAGGCCGACGCCGCCGACCGGATCGACATAGACCTGCGGGAACAGCGGGTTGTCGCGGAAGGGCTCCTCGAGCACGCTGCGAAGCAGCGAGTACCACAACACCAGGTTGAGGAACACCGCGCCTGGCGTGCGCAGCCGCGCGAGCGCCCAGGCGACGATGCCGACCAACAGCAACCCGACGAGCGCGCCGTAGAGGGGCGTGAGGTGCACGACGCACGGTTCTCCGACGGGCACCGTGCGGCACACGGGCGGCCCGTACTGCCACAGGGGATCGCCGAACACGAGGCGGCCGAACGCGCCGAGGGTCGGGGTGCCCGGCTCGGGCCAGGTGAAGCCGATCGCCCAGTCCGTCAGTCGTCCGCCGGTATCGGTGCCGTTCATGAAGTTGCCGATGCGCCCACCGATGATGCCGAGGGCGGCCACCGGCGACAGGACGTCGAGGTAACGCCAGACGTCGTACCCCTTGAGCCGGGCACGCCACCACAACACCAGCACGATGCCGATCACCGCGCCGTGGATGCTGATGCCACCCTCCCAGACGTAGAGGGCGCGCAACGGGTCGCCCCCCGGGCCGAAGAAGGCCGAGGGGCTGGTGACGACGTAGACGATGCGGGCGCCGATGATGCCGGCGCCGACCATCCAGGGGGCCGTGTCGAGGAGCCACTCGCCGTCGAGCCCGCGGGCGCGGGCCGCCCGCAGCGTCCACGCCGCGCCGAGCACCACGCCCAACGCGATGAGCACGCCGTACCAGCGCAGCGCGAGCGGTCCGATCGAGATCAGGATGGGGTCCATCGTTCCTCCGAGGCGCCGAGCGTCTGCCGGCGGCGGTCGCGCGATGCTACCAGCCGACGCGGTCGAGTCTCAGGCCCCGACCAGCCGGGCGATGAGGACGATGGCGATGACGACGACGATGACGAGCTTCCCGCCGACGCCCGCGAGCGCGCCCAGGAGGGCGCCCACACCGGCGCGCCAGGCCTCGGGCAGCGGCCTGCCGGCGAGCGCCTCGAAGCCCGTCGCGCCGGCGAACGCGCCGAGCAGGAAGCCCCACGGGGGCAGCAGCACGAGGCCGACGATGCCGCCGATCGCGCCGCCCCACAGCCCCGCGCGGCCCGCCCCGAAGCGCCGTGCGCCGATCACGTTGCCGAGCACGTCGAAGCCCTGCGCCAGGGCGGCGAGCACGGCCACCCAGGCGATCGTCGGGACGCCGATGCGCTCGAAGCCGGTCAGCCAGCCGGCCAACACCGTCGCCAGCAGCGCCACCGGGACCCCGGGCAGCACGGGCAGAACGACGCCGAGGGCCGCGATGCCGAGCCCCAGCAACACGAGCACCCAGGCCCCGACCAGCGCGAGCGTCGATTCAGGCATGCCCGTCTTCGGGCGCCGCCGGCGCCCGCGTGCCCCCCTCGCCCGTCCGTCCCTGCACGACGTCGACCGCGTGCGGCAAGACGCCGGCGATCGCCGCGAGCGAGCTGCGCGCACCCGCCGGCGAGCCCGGCAGGTTGACGACCAGCGTCGCGCGCCGCACGCCGACGACCGAGCGCGACAGCCACGCGCGGGGATCGTCACGGGCGCCGCCCGCGCGCATCGCCTCGGCGAGCCCGGGCACGGTGCGCTCGACGACCTCGAGGGTCGCCTCGGGGGTGCGGTCGCGCAGCGCCAGCCCGGTACCGCCGGTCGTCAGGACCAGGTCGACGCCGTCGCCCTCGGTGAGGATTCGGAGCTTGGAGCGGATGATCGCCTGCTCGTCCGGGACGACCTGGTAGTCGACCTCCACGAAGGGGCCCGTGGCGAGCACCTCGCGCACCGCCTGGACCGACCGGTCCTCGCGGCGGCCGGCGGCCGACCTGTCTGAGACGGTGAGGATCGCCGTTCGAATCATGCGGACATGCTAGCGCGCCCGGGCGCCCGGCCGCCGTTCGAAGCCGCACGCTCTCGTCCGCATCGGCCCGGCCCCGCCGCACCGCGGCCTCGTTTGCGTCGTCCGCGGCCAACGGGTAGCCTGGGGCGCTGCCGAACCGCCGCTCGCGACGCCGCGACCGTGACGGCCCACACCAGGAGGTCACCCCTTGAAGATCCACGAGTACCAGGCCAAAGCGCTCCTCGCGGCGCGGGGCATCGCCGTCCCACAGGGGCGCATGGCGACCAGTCCGGCGGAGGCCGAGGCCGCCGTCCGCCCGCTGATCGAGGCGACCGGCGTGCCCGTCGTCGTCGTGAAGTCGCAGATCCACGCCGGCGGCCGCGGTAAGGGTCGCTTCGTCGAGCACCCCGACCTCGGGGGCGTCAACGTGGTGCTCGAGGGCCGCGCCGGCGACGTCGCGGCGGCCGAGGCACGCGTTCTCGCCCTGGCCGAACGGATGCTGGGCAGCACGCTGGTCACGGTGCAGACGGGCCCCGAGGGCAAGCTCGTGCAGCGGCTCTACGTGGAGCAGGGCATCGACATCGAACGCGAGCTGTACGTGTCCGTGGTCCTCGACCGTTCGGTCGGCCGCAACGTCGTCATGGCCTCCACCGAGGGCGGCACCGAGATCGAGGAGGTCGCGGCCGCGACGCCCGAGAAGATCGTCCGCGAGGAGGTCGACCCGGCGGTCGGTCTCGCGGGCTTCCAGGCCCGCCGCCTGGCCTTCGCCCTCGGCCTGCAGGGCGAGGCCTTCGCCCGCGGCGTGGCGTTCCTCACCGCGCTCGAGCGCGCGGCGTCCGACCTGGACGCCGACATGGTCGAGATCAACCCGCTCGTCGTCACCGGCGCCGGCGAGGTGCTGGCGCTGGACGCCAAGGTATCGATCGACCAGAACGCGCTCTTCCGCCATGCCGACGTCGTGGCGCTGCGCGACCTGAGCGAGGAGGACCCCGCGGAGGTCGAGGCGTCGAACTACGGGCTGTCGTTCATCAAGCTCGAGGGCAGCATCGGCTGCCTGGTCAACGGTGCCGGGCTCGCCATGTCGACGATGGACATCATCCAGCACGTGGGCGGCTCGCCGGCCAACTTCCTGGACGTCGGCGGCGGCGCCACCACCGAGAACGTCACGGCGGCCTTCAAGATCATCACGCGCGACCCGAACGTCAAGGGGATCTTCGTCAACATCTTCGGCGGCATCATGCGCTGCGACACGATCGCCAACGGCGTCGTCGCCGCGGTGCGCGACGTCGGCCTGGGCGTCCCGCTGGTGGTGCGCCTCGAGGGCACCAACGTCGAGCTGGGCCGCGAGATCATCGAGGGGGCCGGCATCCCCGGCCTGGTGAGCGCCAGCGACATGAAGGACGGCGCCCGCAAGATCGTGGAGCTGACCCGATGAGCCGCTTCGTCGACATCCACACCCGCGTGCTGGTCCAGGGCCTGGGCAAGGTCGGCCAGTTCCACAGCGACAGGGCGATCGCCTACGGCACGAACATGGTCGGCGCCGTCCACCCCGGCCGCGGCGGCAGCCACCACCGTTTCGAGGGCGAGAGCGACGCCAGCGGCGTCCCGGGTCGCCCCGCGCGCTACGCGGTGGACCTGCCGGTGTACGACACCGTCCGCGAGGCCGTGGCCGCCACGGGCGCGAACGCCAGCGTGATCTACGTGCCGCCCGCGGGCGCCGCCGACGCGATCATGGAGGCCGCCGAGGCCGGCATCCCGCTCATCGTGTGCATCACCGAGGGGATCCCGGTGCAGGACATGGTGCGCGCCAAGCGCTACCTGCAGGGCAAGGCGACGCGCCTGATCGGCCCGAACTGCCCGGGGGTCATCACGCCACAGCAGTGCAAGATCGGCATCATGCCGGGCTACATCCACCGCCCGGGGCGGGTCGGCGTCGTCAGCCGCTCCGGCACGCTGACCTACGAGGCGGTGAAGCAGCTGAGCGACGTCGGCCTGGGCCAGACCACCGCCGTCGGTATCGGCGGCGACCCCGTGAACGGCACCAACTTCGTCGACGTGCTCGCCGAGTTCCAGGCCGATCCCGAGACCGAGGCCGTCATCCTGATCGGCGAGATCGGTGGCAGCGCCGAGGAGGACGCGGCGGCCTGGATCGAGAAGCACATGACCAAGCCCGTCGCCGGCTTCATCGCGGGCACCACGGCGCCCCCCGGCAAGCGCATGGGGCACGCGGGGGCCATCATCAGCGGCGGCCAGGGCACGGCGGCCGAGAAGATCGCGGCGCTCGAGGCGGCCGGCGTCGTCGTCGCCCCGACCCCCACCGACATGGCCGCCGCCGTGCAGCAGGCGATGCGCCAGGCGGGCATCCTCTGAGCACCGTCCGCGGGCGCTTCGCGCCCTCTCCGACGGGCTCGCTGCACCTCGGCAACGCCCGCACCGCCCTGTTGGCCTGGGCCTCGACCCGGTCGCAGGGCGGTGCCTTCGTGGTGCGCGTCGAGGACCTCGACGGGCCCCGCACGGTGCCCACGGCCGTCGCCGGCAACCTCGCCGAGCTCCGCTGGCTCGGACTCGACTGGGACGAGGGGCCCGACGTCGGCGGGCCGCACGCGCCCTACCTGCAGAGCGAACGTGGCGAGCACTACCTGGCCGCGCTCGCAAGCCTGGCCGCCGACGGCCGCCTCGCCGAGGACTGGCTGTCGCGCCGCGACCTGCGCGAGGCCGCCTCCGCCCCGCACGGACCCGCCGGGCCGGTGTACGGGGCCGCGGAGCGGCGGCTCAGCGCGGCGTTGGCGGAGGCGCGCCGGCGCGAGGGGCGCACGCCGGCGCAGCGCGCGCGCTTCGACGCGGTCGATGGCGAGGTCGAGGCGCTCGACCGTCGTCGCGGGGTGCGTCGCTTCGACCTCGCCCGCGACGTCGGTGACGTCGTGGTGCGCCGCAGCGATGGGCTGTGGGCCTACGCCCTGGCGGTCGTCGTCGACGACGCGGCCATGGGGATCACCGAGGTGGTGCGCGGCGACGACCTGCTGGCGGCGACCGGCACCCAGCTCGCGCTGGCCCGCGCGCTCCGCCTGGACGCGCCGACGTACGCGCACGCGCCGCTGCTGCAGGACGCGGACGGCACGCGCATGGCCAAGCGGCGCGGCGGCGCGACGCTGGCCGAGCTGCGCGCGGGCGGCGCCGACCCCGAGCGCGTGGTCGGCGCCCTCGCGACGACCCTCGGGTGGCTGGCGGCGCCGCGGGCGCTGACGCCGACCGCGGCGCTGCGCGCGTGCGATACCGCCAGCTGGCCCGACGGCCCGACGCGCTGGACCGCGGACCTCGACGCCTGGGTCCGCCAGCCGTGAGGCGCGGGTCACGGACCGCGGCCGGCGGGCCGCTTGCCGCCACCCGACCGACGCGGTAGATTCCCGGCATGCGACCGCGGCCGCGCACGCGCACGCCCCGCGCCTTCAAGGTGCGCCACCAGTTCTGGTGGCGTCGCCCCGCGCCCGTCGCGCACCCCTGAGCCCGCCCCGACGCCCGACCCCCACGATCCCGCACCCGACCGGAGGTGCCCATGTACCCGTTGCCCGACGCCCGAGGCCGCTTCGGCCCCTACGGCGGCCGCTACGTCCCCGAGACGCTGATCCCCGCGCTCGACGAGCTCGAGGCCGCCTACCGCGCGGCCCGCCTCGACCCCGCCTTCCAGGACGAGCTCGGCCACTACCTGCGCACGGTCGTCGGCCGCCCGAGCATGCTGACGCTCGCGGAGCGCCTGACCGCCGACCTCGGCGGCGCGAAGATCTACCTCAAGCGCGAGGACCTCAACCACACCGGCGCCCACAAGATCAACAACACGATCGGCCAGGCGCTGCTCGCGCGCCGCATGGGCAAGCGCCGCGTCATCGCCGAGACGGGCGCCGGCCAGCACGGCGTCGCCACCGCGACCGCCGCCGCGCTCTTCGGCCTCGAGTGCGTGGTGTACATGGGCGAGGAGGACGTCCGCAGGCAGGAGCTCAACGTCGTGCGGATGCGCCTGCTGGGCGCCGAGGTGCGGCCCGTCACCAGCGGCACCCGCACGCTCAAGGACGCGACCAACGAGGCGATCCGCGACTGGGTCACGAACGTGCGCTCGACCTTCTACATCATCGGCTCGGTCGTCGGGCCCCACCCCTACCCGATGATGGTCCGCGACCTGCAGAGCGTGATCGGGCAGGAGACGATCGCCCAGCTGCAGGCGCTCGAGGGTCGGCCGGCGCCCGACCTGGCGGTCGCCTGCGTCGGCGGGGGCTCCAACGCGATCGGCCTGTTCGCGCCCTACGCCTACCTGCCGCCCGAGGCGCGGCCGCGCCTCGTCGGCGTCGAGGCGGCCGGACACGGCATCGCCAGCGGCGCCCACGCCGCCAGCATCACCGCGGGCCGCCGCGGCGTGCTGCACGGCGCCCTGATGTACCTGCTGCACGACGACGACGGCCAGGTCGCCCCGGCGCACAGCGTGTCGGCCGGCCTCGACTACCCGGGCGTCGGGCCCGAGCACGCCTACTTCGCCGACGCCGGGATCGCCGAGTACGTCGCCGTCGACGATCGGGACGCTCTCGCCGCGTTCCGCCGCGTCGCCGAGCTGGAGGGCATCATCCCCGCTCTCGAGACCGCCCATGCGTTCGCGTACGTCCTGCAGGAGGCGCCGACGATGGCCGCGGACGAGATCGTGGTCGTCAACCTCTCGGGGCGCGGTGACAAGGACGTGGCCGAGGTCGCCCGGCTGCTCGCCGAGCCCGGCCGGCTCGCCAACGAGCCCGGCCGGCTCGCCAACGAGCCGGGCGCGTTCGAGGCGTCCCGATGAGCGGCGACCGCGTGCGCGCCGCCTTCGCCCGCGCCGCCGGCGAGGGGCGCGCCGCCCTCGTCGCCTACCTCACCGCCGGCTTCCCGGACGCCGACCGCTCGCTGGCCGCGGGGCACGCCCTCGCCCGCCACGCCGACCTCATCGAGGTCGGCCTGCCGTTCAGCGACCCGCTCGGCGACGGCCCGACGATCCAGCGCGCCTCCGAGGCCGCGCTGGCGGCCGGGGCCAGCACCCGCTCCACCCTCGAACTCGTCCGGCGCCTGCGCGGCGAGACCGGCGTCCCGATCGCCGTCATGACCTACTACAACCCGGTGTTCGCCTACCGCGGGCCGGCCGGCAGTGGCGAGGGCGCCTTCGTGCGCGACGCCGCGGCGGCGGGCGTCGACGCCCTCATCCTGCCCGACCTCCCCCCCGACGAGGGCGAGTCGCTCATCGAGGCGGCCCGGGAGGCGGACGTCGCGACGGTCTTCCTGGTGGCGCCGACCTCGACCGACGAGCGCATCCGTCGGGTGACCTCGGCGTGCACCGGCTTCGTGTACGCGGTCTCCGTCACCGGCGTGACCGGCGCCCGCGACGGCGTGCCGGACGAGGTGGCCGACCTCGTCCGTCGTGCCCGCGAGGCCGCCGGCCTGCCGGTCGCCGTCGGCTTCGGGGTGGCGAGCCCGGCGACCGCCGCACGCGTCGGTCGGGTGGCCGACGGCGTGGTGGTCGGCTCCGCGCTCGTCGAGCGCGTGGGGCGGATGCGCGACCCGGCGGACGTCGCCGAGCTGGAGGCGTTCGCCGGCGACCTGGCCGCGGCGCTACGCCCGGGGGACGCGGGGGTCAGTCGACGCGGAGGGTGACGATCGGCCCGAGCGCGAGGTAGAGCTCGGGGGCCACGAACAGATCGGCACCCGTTCCGACGTCGCCGCCCACGACCCGCACCACGAGGGGGTCGCCTTGGCGCTCGGAGTGGAGGAGCAGCAGCTGCCCGGCCGGGTACTGCTCGGAACGGGCCTCGAACCCCCGCAGGTCGGATGCGACGGCGAGCCGGACGGCGCCGGCGCCGAACTGGAGGGGCTCGACCCGCACGCGCGCCAAGCCGCTGCGGAGCATGTCGATCTCCTCGGCCGCTGCGCGGGAGAGGTCGATGACGCGATCGGGCTTGAAGGGTCCACGGTCGTTGATGCGGACCTGGACGCTCAGGCCGTTGGCGAGGTTGGTCACCCTCAGCACGGTGCCGAACGGCAGCGTGCGGTGCGCGGCGGTCAGTTGACCGGGATCGAAGACCTCGCCGCTGGCCGTCCGGCGACCGGCGAACCCGGGTCCGTACCACGAGGCGTTCCCCTCGAACGCCGCCAGCAGCGGCAGCACGGGACGCATGGCGGGCTCGGCGGACGGCGCCGCGCCGGGCGCGACGACGGCGTTGTTGGCGGGGGCACAAGCGGCCAACACGAGAACGACCCACCCGACCGACCAGGCGGGGTGAGTCGCGTTGCGGCGCCGGCTGTGGTGCACCCAATCAGGATGTCACCCGTAGCGTCGCTGCAGATGAGAGGCGCCGGCGGATCGTGGCCGCCGTTCGAGCGGCGCGCTCAGGTCCAGGTGCGACGCGCCAGTTCGCGCTGGGCCAGCACGAAGGCTTCGTAGTCGGGCAGCGCGGCGCTGCCGTCGGCGATGGCCTGCTCGCAGCGATCGATGATCTTGACCAGTTCCTCGCCGCTGAGCTGATGAAGCGGCTCGGCCCGCGTGAACGACTCCTGCATCATGGCTTGCACTCCTCTCACCGCCGGCCACCGCGTGGCTCGGGTGGACCCGTGGGATCCGATGACGCAAGGTAGCGCCTCTCCACTGACGGGAATATCACGGTTCCATGACGGCACGCTTACGCCGTGCTCCGGTTAGCCTGGTCGGGTGATCGATACCCACTGCCATCTGGACCGCTGCGGTGACCTCGCGCTCGCCCTCGACCACGACCTCGCGGCCGTCATCACGGTGGCGACCGATCACGCGCGCCTGGCGCCCGTGCTGCAGCTGGCGGACGAGGACGAGCGGACCTTCGCCGTCGTCGGCATCCACCCGAACGAGGCGGCGGAGGCGAGCGATCCCCAGATCGTGGCGGCGATCGAGGCCGCGCTCGATCACCCGCGGGTGGTGGGCGTCGGCGAGACGGGCGTCGACCTCTACTGGGACCGCGTGCCGCTCGCGCAGCAGCTCGCCAGCTTCCGCTGGCAGGGCGAACTCGCCCGCCGCCGCGACCTGCCGCTCGTGCTCCACGTGCGCGACCCCCAAGGGGACGACGACCCTGCGTCACGGGAGGCGGCGGCGACCCTCGCGGAGCTGGGCCACCGGCGGGGCGTCCTGCACTGCACCAACGGCCATCCGGGGCTGCTGGAGGTGGCGCTCGGGCTCGGCTGGTACGTGTCCTTCGCGGGCAACCTGACCTACCCGAAGGCGACCGCGGTGCGCGACGCCGCCGTCTCGGTCCCCGAGGACCGGTTGTTGGTCGAGACCGACGCCCCGTACCTCGCGCCGGTGCCTCGGCGGGGGCGCCCGAACGTCCCGGCCAACGTGCGCTTCACGGCCGCCGAGCTCGCGCGCCTGCGAGGCAGCGACGCCGGCGACCTCGAGGGGCGCCTCGACGCCAACGCGCGCGCCCTGTTCCGCTTGCCCTGAGCGTCACCCCACGCGTTCGTCTTGTCCGGCGTCGCCCTGCGTGGCCGCGTCCTCCGGATGCGGTCGCAGCATCTGGGCCAGCCGTCGGCGCGACACCACGCGGTGCGGGTCGCGCGGGATGAAGGCGGTGACGACGTCCACCCAGCGCGGTCGGCCGTACTCGGCGACGACGTGCAGCGGCAGGCGTACCTGGCGACCCGCGGGCAGCCACCCGAGGACGAGCAGGCGGCGGTCGTCGAGGTAGCGAGCGAGCTCGCGCCCATGCAGCAGGGTCATGACGACGTCGCGCTCCGTGAAGCCCTCGGCGATGGCGTGGCGCGTGGCGTGCGGGCCGAGGCGGTAGCGACCGTCGCGAACGAAGGGCCGCAGTTCCTCGAGGCTGCGGACGGCGGGTCGACGTGGTTTCGACGGTAAGTGCATCTCGAGGTCTCCCGGGCGACGCTAGCATGGGTTCCCGCGAGCGTCGGGGTCGGTGGCGACGCCCGCGGCCGGCGGCGGCGGACGGCACCGCGGGCGGTGACGGTGGCGTCGCGTGCGACGGCGCCGGGACGCGCTCGAGGGCTAGCATGCGGGTATGGGACATGCTCCGGAGCCCGCCGGCGATCAGCAGGTTCGCTTCTTCGAACGCGCCGGGGCCGACGCCCGCCCCACGCTCGAGGCCCTCGCCCGTCGCCTGCGCGAGGGGGGCGCTCAGGTCGAGCTCCTCGCGAGCAGCGAGCAACCCGGGTTGTGGCTGCTCACCGCCCGCGGCGGGCCGGAGGTGGCGGGGGACGCGGGAACCCGCATCTGGCGCTTCCGGACGGTGGAGCCGTGAGCGCTGGCTTCGTCGACGACGCGCTGCACCTGGTCCGCGAGGGCGCCGACCTGTACGTCGAGCAGGTCGGCCCCGCCGAGGCACCACCCGTGCTGTTCCTGCACGGGGGCCCAGGCGCCTCCGCCCACGCCTTCCGCGAGCTCCTCGGCGAGGACCTCGAGCCGTACCGCATGGTCTACCTCGACCAGCGGGGCGGCGGCCGCAGCTACGCCGACGCCGCCTTCGACCTCGACACGCTCGCCGACGACGCGGCCGCCGTGGCCGAGGCCCTGCGCCTCCCGGCCGTGACCGCCCTGGCCCACGGCTTCGGCGCGGCCGTCGCCGTGCGCCTCGCGATCCGCCACCCGCACCTGGTGCGCGGCCACGTGTGGCTGAACCCGTGGCTGTCGATGCCCGTGCTCGCTGCGACGCTGCACCGCCGAGCGCACGCGGGCGACGGTGACGGGGACGGCACCCGCGATCCGGACGCCCTGGTCGACGCGGCCTTCGCCGCCGCCGGCGCCAAACCGCTCTTCGACGCGCTGCTCTTCCCGAACCCATCGGCGCGATTGCAGCTCGAGCACGCGGAGTCGTCCGTGCTCCTCGGGCCCAGCGAATCGGTCGGCCTGAGCGACCCGTGGCGCGTGGACGTCAGCGAGGAGCTCGACCGCATCGGGGGGCCCGTGGCCGTGCTGCTGGCGACCGGTGACGGCAGCTGCTACCCCGACCAGGCGGAGCTGGCGCTCGAGCAGCTGCCACGGGCGGTCACGGCCTTCCTCGAGGGCGGTCACCACCCCTACCTCGACGACCCCGAACCCTTCCTGGCAGCGCTCCACGCCGCGCTCGCCCACGCGGGGGCGCCAACGTGAAGGTCATCGCGAACGCGCGTGGGCGGCGGTGCTACAGTCGTCGGATGCTCGAACCCGACCTCCACGTGGCCTCGGTCGCAGCCATCGACCTGGCGTGGCTGCGGGAGCGCGGCGTGCGCGGCGTGCTGATCGACGCAGACGACACGCTCGTCCCCGGCGACGACGGCCCGGTGTCTTCCGACGCCCTCGCCTGGCTCGACGAACTGCACGCCGCGGGCGTGCGCGTCGCGATCCTGTCCAACGGGACCTCGGGCCGCATCGCCGCCCTGGGCGAGCGCCTGGGCGTGCCCGCCTTCGCGATGGCGGGCAAGCCCTTCGGGTTCGCCTTCCGGCGGGCGCTCGGTGCGATCGGCACCACGCCGGCCACGACGGCGATGGTCGGAGACCAACTCTTCACGGACGTCCTCGGCGCGCGCTGCGCCGGGCTGACGTCGGTGCTCGTCGCGCCGCTGACGCCGGGCCGCCACCCCCATACCCGGGTGGCACGCCGCCTGGAGCGCTGGGTGCTCGCTGGAGGTGACCGTGCCCGTCCTCTCGATCGGTGACAAGCGGCTGGGTGCCGTGCTGCTCGAACGCGGCTACGTCAGCGACGAGGCCCTGCAGCAGGCGATCAGCCGTCACGGCGAGGTCGGCGGCCGGCTGGCCGACGTGCTCGTGCAGATCGGCGTCATCTCGGAGCAGCGCATCGCACGCGCCGTCGAGGAGTCCATCGGCATCCCGCTCGTCATGCTCCCGCGCGTCGACGTCATGCCCGAGGCCCTGGCCAAGGTCCCGGCGACGACGGCGTACGAGATCGGCGCGCTCGCCTTCGCGGTCGACGGCCATCGCCTGCGGGTCGCCTTCGAGGACCCCCTGGACGCCCTCGCGATCGAGGAGATCGAGGACGCCTCCGGTTGCGTCGTCGAGCCCTACCAGGGGCTGCAGAACGAGATCCGTTGGGGCCTGGCCACCTACTACCCGGAACTGGGCCTCACGCCGCCCAGCGACGTCCACCTCGACACCGGTCGACGCCTCGGGACGCTGGCCGTCGGCCACGGCCTGCTGACCGAGGAGGAGCTGCAGGACGCCGTCACGGAGCAGCAACGCACCGGCGGGATGCTCGGCCGCATCCTCCTCAAGCGCGGCCACCTCACGGCGGACCGGCTCTCCGAGCTGCTCGCCGAGCAGTACGAGCTCCCCTTCGAGCCCGCCATCGAGAACCTGCCGTACGACGAGCGTCTCTCGAGCCAGCTCCTGCGACTCGACGCCGTGCAGTTCAACGCCGTGCCGCTGCGCTTCGACGGCGAGCACGTCGTCATCGCCCTGGCCGACCCGCGACGCGTCGGGGACGTCGAGGCGATCATCCAGCGACCGGCGACGTTCGTCGGCAGCACCGAGGCGCAGGTCCAGCGCCGCATCGAGAAGATGTACGCCGGCGACAAGGGCCGCCTCGGCGAGACGCTGCTGATGGGCAAGAAGATCAAGCGCGAGCAGCTGCGCAAGGCGCTCGAGGAACAGACCAAGCTCGGCAAGGTGAAGCCGCTCGGCGAGGTGCTCATCGACCTCGGGTACGTGTCGCAGGCGGAGGTCGACGAGGCGCTCAACAAGCAGCGCTCCGGCGGCGGTCGCCTGGAGGACACGCTGGTGCAGTCGGGCAAGATCTCGCCCGAGATGCTCGCCAAGAGCCTCGCGATGCAGCTGGGCTTCGAGTACCTCGACGACTCGACCGCCAAGATCGATCCGATGGTCGTGACGATGGTCCCCGAGCACACCGTGCGCCGCTACCCGGTCATGCCCATCCGGCTGGAGGGGAACACGCTGATCGTCGCGATGAAGGACCCGCGGCACGTGTTCGCGCTCGACGACATCCGCCTGATCACCGGCAAGGAGATCCAGCCGACGGTGGCGACCGAGGATTCGCTGATGCGGATGATCAACCGCTTCTACCGCGACGGCGCCGACATGGACGAGCTCGCCAAGGCCATGCTCGAGGAGGTCGGCGGGGGCGGGGCGCAGGTCGAGGTGGACACCAGCGCGATCGACGACAACGCGCTGGTCAAGGTGGTCAACAACATCATCCGCGAGGCGATTCTCAACGACATGTCCGACATCCACATCGAGCCGAGGCCGGAGCACGTGGTGGTGCGCGTCCGCAAGGATGGCGGCCTGCGCGAGTACATGACGATGCCGAAGGCGACCGCCGGCGCGTTGGCGGCGCGCATCAAGATCATGGGCGGCCTGAACATCGCCGAGCGACGGGTGCCGCAGGACGGGCGCATCCGCTACAAGGACAAGTCCACCGAGGTGGACCTGCGCCTCTCGACCCTGCCGACCGTGTACGGCGAGAAGGCCGTCATGCGCCTCCTGAAGAAGGCGACCTCGATCCCCGAGATCGAGGACCTCGGCTTCGCGACGCACAACTTCCAGCGCTTCACCGACGTGATCCAGAAGCCCTACGGCATGTTCCTCATCACGGGCCCCACCGGCTCGGGCAAGTCGTTCACCACCTTCTCGATCCTCAAGCGCATCGCCACGCCCGACGTCAACGTGTCGACGGTCGAGGACCCCGTGGAGTACGAGATCCCGGGCATCAACCAGACGCAGGTGAACCTCAAGGCCGGGCTCGACTTCGCCCGCGCCCTGCGGGCCTTCCTGCGGCAGGACCCGGACATCATCATGGTCGGCGAGATCCGCGACCACGAGACCGCCAAGATCGCGATGGAGGCCGCGCTGACGGGTCACCTGCTCATCGCGACGCTGCACACCAACGACGCCGCGGGCGCCGTCGTCCGCCTCGTCGAGATGGGCCTGGAGCCGTTCAACGTCTCGGCGTCGCTGATCGGCGTGCTTGCCCAGCGCCTGGTGCGTCGCGTCTGCCGCGACTGCCGGGTCGAGTACACGCCGGAGCCCGACGTGCTGAGGCGCCTCGGCCTCGACCTCGACGAGATCCGCGGCAAGAAGCTCTACCGCGGCGTCGGATGTGAGAAATGCGGCGGGAGCGGATACAACGGGCGGTACGCTATCCACGAGCTGATCACGATCGACGATGAGCTTTCGAACGCGATCGTCAAGGAGGCGTCGGCGCTCGAGATCAAGGAACTCGCGACGAAGCACGGCATGAAGACCCTTCGCGAGGACGGTATGCTCAAGGCGTTCGAGGGCATCACGACGCTCGAGGAAGTGTTGGCCCGGACGGCCGACTGACCAGGAGGTAGGCCCCATGGCCGATCAGATCCGATCGACCCAAACCCAGGTGGACATCGTCGACCTGTTGAAGCTCGCCGTCGAGCGGCGCGCATCCGACCTGGTGCTGACCGTGGGACTGGCCCCCATGCTCAAGGTCAACGGTGAGTGGCGGGCGACCGAGCACGACGTGTTGACCCCCAACATCACGCGCCGGCTGATGTACTCGATGATGGACGAGAAGAAGCAACGCAACTTCGAGGAGCGCAAGGACCTCGACTTCTCGTTCAGCCTCGCGGGCCACGGGCGCTTCCGCGTCAACTGCTTCCAGCAGCGCGGCTCCGTGGGCGGCGTGATGCGCACGATCTCCGAGGACGTCATGTCGTTCGACACGCTCGGGGTGCCGAAGGAGATGGCCGACGTCGCGAGGCTCCCGCGCGGCCTGGTGCTCATTACCGGCCCCACGGGTTCCGGCAAGTCGACGACGCTCGCCACCATGATCGACCAGATCAACAACGAGTCCGCGAAGCACATCGTGACGGTCGAGGACCCGATCGAGTTCTTCCACTCCCACAAGCGTTCCATCGTCAACCAGCGGGAGATCGGCGAGGACACCCGCGACTTCCACGCCGCTCTGCGGTCGGTGCTGCGGCAGGCGCCCGACGTCATCCTGGTCGGCGAGATGCGTGACTACGAGACGATCCATGCCGCGGTGACGGCGGCCGAGACCGGTCACCTCGTCCTGGGTACGCTGCACACGAACTCCGCGCCCGAGGCGGTCGACCGCATCATCGACGTCTTCCCCGAGGCCCAGCAGGCGCAGATCCGGGTGCAGCTGGCGAACAACCTGCAGGCGATCTTCACGCAGCAGCTGCTGCCCAGGCTCTCCGGCGAGGGGCGGACCCTGGCGTACGAGCTGCTGCTCGCGACGCCCGCCATCCGCAACCAGATCCGCGAGGGCAAGACCCACCAGATCCTCGCCTCGATGCAGGTGAGCGGCAACCTCGGCATGCTGACGATGGACGCCTGCCTCGCCAACCTGCACCTCAAGCGCGTCATCAGCTTCGAGATGGGCCTCAACCGCTCGGTCGACCAGAAGGAGTTCGAGCGGCTCGTCACGTCGGGCGGTTCGGCGGCCGGCACCGCTGCCGCGACGGCCGGCGCGCGTCCGGCGGCCGGTTCGGCCGGTCCCGCGGCGAGCGGCAACCTCGGACGCACCCCCGGCGGCTCGCCGCCGGTCGGACGCGGCGGACGCGGTTGAGCGTCCGACCGTGGGCGAGCGGCGGCGCGCCCACGGTCGGCCGGCGTTGACAGCCGCCGCCGGTCTGCGTACGCTCTGGCCCATGCAGTCGCGTCCCCGAACACGCCGCCGGCTGCGGGTCATCCAGCAGCGCCACACCCTGCCCCTACGCCGGCCGGGTGCGAACGTCGTCGTGCCGCCTCGCTGAGGCGACCCGCCGGCCCCGTCGCGCCCCCGGTCGAACCCCTTCGGCCGGGGGCGTGTTCATCCTGCGACCACCGCGCGCCGGCGCCCTGAGCGCGCGCCCCGAGGAGCCCCCTTGAACGAGCCCCGCCACCTCTTCGACAAGGTCTGGGACGCCCACGCCGTGGGCACCCTGGCCAACGGCCAGACCCAACTCCTGATCGGCACGCACCTCATCCACGAGGTCACCAGCCCACAGGCCTTCGGCATGCTCGACGACCTCGGCCTCTCCGTGCGCATGCCGCACCGCACGTTCGCCACCGTCGACCACATCGTCCCGACCGACCAGCGTCACGAGCCGTTCGACGATCCCCTGGCCGACGCCATGATCAAGGCGCTCAGGGCGAACTGCCTTCTCCATGGCATCACCTACTTCGACCTCGGCTCGGGCCGCCAGGGCATCGTGCACATGGTGGGGCCGGAGCAGGGCATCACCCAACCCGGCACCACGATCGCCTGCGGCGACTCCCACACGAGCACCCACGGCGCCTTCGGTGCCGTCGCCTTCGGCATCGGCACCAGCCAGGTACGCGACGTCCTCGCCAGCCAGACGATCGCGATGACGAAACCCAAGGTGCGCCGCATCGAGGTGAACGGCGAACTCGGGCCCGGCGTCTACGCCAAGGACGTCATCCTCCACATCATCCGCACCCTCGGCGTCAACGGCGGCATCGGCTACGCCTACGAGTACGCCGGCGACGTCTTCGATCGGATGACCATGGAGGAGCGGATGACGGTGTGCAACATGTCGATCGAGGGCGGCGCGCGCTGTGGCTACGTCAACCCCGACGACACGACCTTCGCCTACCTGGAGGGGCGCCCGTACGCGCCCAAGGGCCCCGCATGGGACGAGGCGGTGGCCCGCTGGCGGGCGACGGCCAGCGACCCGGGCTGCGCGTACGACGACGTCGTCGTCATCGACGCCGCCGACATCGCCCCGACCGTCACCTGGGGCATCAACCCCGGCCAGGCGGTCTTCATCGACGAGCGCGTGCCGCACCCCGACGAGGTGCCCGCCGGTGAGCGGGCGTCGGTCGCGGAGGCGCTCGCCCACATGCAGTTGCAGGGTGGCCAGGCGATCGCCGGCACACCGGTGAACGTCGCCTTCCTGGGCTCGTGCACGAACGCCCGCCTCAGCGACTTCCGCGAGGTCGCGGCGGTGCTGCGCGGCCGCAAGGTCGCGAGCGGCGTCCGCGCCATCGCCGTGCCGGGCTCGACGCTGGTCAAGGAGGCCTGCGAACGCGAGGGCATCGACCGCGTGCTGATCGACGCCGGCTTCGAGTGGCGGGCCGCGGGCTGCTCGATGTGCCTGGCGATGAACCCCGACAAGCTCCGGGGAGACGAGCTGTGTGCCAGCTCCAGCAACCGCAACTTCAAGGGGCGCCAGGGCTCGGCCACGGGCCGCACCGTGCTCATGAGCCCCGTCATGGTCGCCGCGGCCGCGGTGACGGGGGCCGTCGCCGATGCCCGCGCCGTCTTCGGCGCACGGGAGGCCTGACATGGCGCTCGAACCGATCCTGCACGTGCGCGGTCGAGGCGTGGTCGTCCCCGGAGACGACATCGACACCGACCGCATCATCCCGGCGCGCTACCTCCGGGCGATCACCTTCGATGGCCTCGGCGAGTTCCTGTTCCAGGACGTGCGCTTCACCGAGGACGGCCGCCCGCTCGGCCATCCGCTCGATCGCCCGGAGCGACAGGGCGCCACCGTCCTGCTGTCGGGGCGCAACTTCGGCTGCGGGAGCTCGCGTGAGCACGCCCCCCAGTCGATCGTGCGGGCCGGGTTCCGGGCGGTGATCGCGGGGTCGTTCGCGGAGATCTTCTTCCAGAACGCCACCACCCTCGGCATGACGTGCCTGGCGCTCGGCGACGACGACCTCGCCGCCGTCGCCGCGCTCGTGGAGGCCGACCCGGCCGCCGAGCTCACCATCGACGTGGCCGCCGCGACCGTGACCGTCGGCGGGCGCAGCTACGCCGGCTCGCTGCCGGCCACCGCCCGCGACGCCCTGATCCGTGGCCGCTACGACCCGCTGGTGGAGCTGCTCGAGCACGACGCCGCCATCGCGGCCACCGCCGAGCGCCTCCCCTACGTCTCCGGAGAGCGCGGGTGACGCGCCACCGCATCGCCGTCCTCGCCGGCGACTTCATCGGGCCCGAGGTCGTCGACGCCACCCTCGAGGTGCTCGAGGCGCTGACGCCGCGCGCCGGACTGACCTTCGACTTCACGCCGCTCCCGTTCGGCGGTCACGCCATCGACCACCACGGCGCGCCACTGCCGGAGGTGACCAAGGCTGGGGTTCTCGAGGCGGACGCCGTGCTGATGGGCTCGGCCGGCGGACCCGTCGGCGACCACCCATGGAACCGCCTCCCGCGCGCGCTGCGGGTCGAGAGCGGCATCCTGGACCTGCGGCGGCACCTGGGCGTCTACGCCAACCTGCGCCCGGTGGCGGTCTTCGCGGGCCTCGAACACCTGTCGCCGCTCAAGCCCGAGATCGCGCGCGGGACCGATCTGCTCATCGTCCGCGAGCTGACCGGCGGGATCTACTTCGGCAAGCCCTCCCAGAACGGCCCGGACCGCGGCGTCTCGACCGACGTCTACGAGCGGTACGAGGTGGAGCGCATCGCCCGCAGCGCGTTCGAGGCCGCGCGTCTGCGGCGCGGCCGTGTCACCAGCGTCGACAAGGCCAACGTCCTCGACGTCTCCCAGTTCTGGCGCGACGTGGTGGTCGGCGTGCACGCGGCCGAGTTCCCCGACGTGACGCTGGACCACCTGTACGTCGACAACGCCGCGATGCAGCTCGTCCGCGACCCGCGGGCCTTCGACGTCGTGGTGACCGCCAACCTGTTCGGCGACATCCTCTCCGACCTCGCCGCCGTGCTGCCCGGCTCGCTGGGCGTGCTGCCGTCGGCCAGCCTCGGCGGGCGCATCGGCCTCTACGAGCCAGTGCACGGGAGCGCCCCGGACATCGCCGGTCGCGACCTCGCCAACCCGACCGGCACGCTGCTGTCGGCCGCGATGATGCTGCGCTTCGGCCTGGGTGCGCCCGCGGCGGCCGACGCGCTCGAGGGGGCCGTCCGCGCGGCGCTCGCCGAGGATCCCACCCGCGACCTCGGCGGGACGCGTGGCACGGCGGCCTTCACGGCCGCCGTCGTCGCGGCGCTGCCGGCACGCGTCGCGACCGGCGACCCGGGCGCGACCGCTGCGGCGGATTGAGCGTCAGCCGGCGCCGCCGCCCGGCGCGCCGGTTCCCGTGCCCGCGCCGCCCGGCGCGGGTACGATGCCCCTCTCGGAGGACCCCGATGCCCGAAAGCACCGCCCCCAACCGCCGCTCCGCCATCGTCACCCAAGGCGACCACCGCGCGCCCAACCGCGCGATGATGCGCGCCGTCGGCTTCACCGACGACGACTTCCACAAGCCGATCGTGGCGATCGCCAACGGCCACAGCACGATCACCCCATGCAACGCCGGCCTGGGCGACCTGACCGCCGCCGCCGAGGTCGCGCTGCGCCGCGCCGGCGGCATGCCGCAGACCTTCGGCACGATCACGATCAGCGACGGCATCTCGATGGGCACGGAGGGGATGAAGTGCTCGCTGGTATCGCGCGAGGTCATCGCCGACAGCATCGAGACGGTCGTGCGTGGCCAGTCGATGGATGGTCTGCTGGCGATCGGCGGCTGCGACAAGAACATGCCGGGCGCCATGATCGCGATCGCGCGCCTGAACGTCCCCGCCGTGTTCGTCTACGGCGGCACGATCAAGCCCGGCCACCACGACGGCCAGGACCTGACGATCGTGTCGGTCTTCGAGGCGGTCGGCGAGTACGCCGCCGGGCGCATCCCGCTCGAGACCTTCCGCGCCATCGAGCAGCACGCGTGCCCGGGCAACGGCTCGTGCGGCGGCATGTACACGGCCAACACGATGTCGTCGGCCATCGAGGCGCTCGGCCTGTCGCTCCCCTACTCGAGCACCGAGGCCGCCGAAGATGACGAGAAGACCCGCTCGACCGAGCGGGCCGCCGAGGTCCTGCTGCGGCTGATCGCCGACGACGTGCGGCCGCGTGACCTGCTGACCCGCGAGGCCTTCGAGAACGCCATCACCGTCGTCATGGCGGTCGGCGGCAGCACCAACGCCGTGCTGCACCTGCTCGCGATCGCCCGGGCGGCCGAGGTGCCGCTCGACCTCGACGACTTCGAGGCGATCCGGCGGCGAACGCCCCACCTGTGCGACCTCAAGCCCTCCGGGCGCTACGTCGCCACCGACCTCCACCGCGCCGGCGGCATCCCCCAGGTGATGCGCCTCCTCCTCGACGCCGGGCTGCTGCACGGGGACTGCATGACGATCACCGGCAAGACGGTCGCCGAGAACCTCGCCGACCTGCCGTCGTCGCCGCCCGCCGGCCAGGACGTCATCCTCCCCCTCGAACGCCCGAAGTACGCCGAGGGGCACCTCGCGATACTGCGCGGCAACCTCGCGCCCGAGGGCGCCGTGGCCAAGACGTCGGGCCTGAAGCAGACGCGCATCACGGGCCCGGCGCGCGTCTTCGAGTCGGAGGAGGACGCGATGGCGGCCATCCTCGAGGACCGCATCGCGGCGGGCGACGTCCTCGTCATCCGCTACGAGGGACCGGTCGGCGGCCCCGGCATGCGCGAGATGCTCTCCCCCACCAGCGCGATCATCGGCAAGGGCCTCGGCGACGCGGTCGGCCTGATCACCGACGGGCGCTTCTCGGGCGGCACCTACGGCCTCGTCGTCGGGCACGTGGCGCCGGAGGCGGCCGTGGGCGGGCCGATCGGCCTGCTGCGGGAGGGCGACACGATCACGATCGACGCCGAGCGCAACCTGCTGGCGGTGGCGCTCGACGACGCCGAGCTCGCCACCCGCCGCGCGGCGTGGACCCCGCCCGAGCCGCGCTACACCGTCGGCGTGCTCGCGAAGTACGCCAAGCTCGTCGGCAGCGCGTCCGAGGGGGCCGTCACGGGGTGAAGGTGTTCGTCGGGGCGCAGGCGCCTCTTCGAGGCGTACGCGCCCCGACGAACCAGCGGGGGCCCAGCGCCCCCTCGCCGCGGCGGTAGACTCCCGCCATGGCGCCGCTCAAGGTCACCATCTGGAACGAGTACCTCCACGAGCTCGAGCACGAGGTCGTCGGGCGCATCTACCCCGACGGCATCCACGGCGCGCTGCGGGACGCCGTCCTCGAGCGTTACCCGGACGCGCTGGTGCGCACGGCCACGCTGCGACAGCCGGATCACGGGCTCTCGGACGAGCTGCTGGCCGACACCGACGTGCTCTTCTGGTGGGGCCACAAGGCCCACGCGGAGGTGAGCGACGCCTGGGCCGCCAAGGTCCACGCGGCCGTCCTTCAGGGCATGGGGCTCGTGGTGCTGCACTCGGGGCACTTCTCCAAACCGTTCAAGCGGGTGCTCGGCAGCCACGCGTCGCTGCTCTGGCGCGAGGCGGACGAGAAGGAGCGGCTGTGGAACCTGCAGCCCTCGCACCCGATCCTCGAGGGCGTCCCCGCCTACTTCGAGCTCGAGCAGGAGGAGATGTACGGGGAGCGCTTCGACGTCCCCACGCCCGACGAGCTGCTGATGATCAGCTGGTTCCAGGGCGGTGAGGTGTTCCGCAGCCTCTGCACCTGGCGTCGTGGGCACGGTCAGGTCGTCTACTTCCGGCCCGGGCACGAGACGTTCCCGACCTACCACCACCCCCTGATCTGCCGCATCGTCGCCAACGCCGCGCTCTGGGCGCGTCGCCGGGTCACCGTGGACGCCTCGAAGTGCTTCCAGAGCCGCGAACTCGAACCCGTCCCCAACCCCACGAAGGAGCACATCTGAGCGTGACGCGTTCGGAGTCCGGGGCGTGAACCGCCCGCCCCGCATCGGCATCATCGGCGTGGGCGGCATCGCGGGCCTTCATCGCGAGGGATACCTCGCCGCGGGCGCCGACGTCGTCGCCCTGGCCGACGTGCACGCGCCGACCCTGGCGGCCCGCGCGGGCGCCTGGGGCGTGACCCGTACCTACCCCGACTACCACGACATGTTGGCCACCGAGGACCTCGACGCCGTGTCGATCTGCGCGCCCACCGCCGTGCACCACCCCGCGACCCTGGCGGCCGCCGCCGCTGGCGTCCACGTGCTCTGCGAGAAGCCCATCGCCCTCGACCTGGAGCAGGCCGACGACATGATCGCCACCTGCCGCCGCGCGGGGGTCGTCCTCATGGTCAACCACCAACTGCGCTCGCACGCGGCGGGCGATCTCGCGCGGCGCATGCTGGCGGCCGGCGACCTCGGCACGCTGACGCACGTGCGCCTGCGGCAGGCCCACGACTGGGCGGGGGCGCGCGAGGTGAAGCCGTCGTTCGCCACCCGCGCGCTCGCCGGCGGCGGGACGTTGCTGGACAACGGCTGCCACCTGATGGACCTGGCGCGCTACCTGGGCGGCGACGTCGCGGAGGTCTTCGCGCGGGTCGCCCACCGCAAGTTCGACGTCGAGGTCGAGGACACCGGCCACGTCTCGCTCGCGTTCGAGAGCGGCGCCATCGGCACCGTCGAGGTCGCCTGGACCGCCACCGGCTGGGAAGAGGGCTGGTGGCTCTACGGCAGCGAGGGCACCTTCGAGTACACCAACCGCACGGGCGTGCCCGTGGTGCGCCACGCGCACCGCACCTCGCCGGGCACGACCTGGGGCGACACCGACGTCAGCGAGCACCGCTTCGCCGGCGCCTCCGCTCACGCCCGCCACGTGCTGGCGTTCCTCGCGGGGGTGCGCGGCGAGCGAGAGGTCGCGTGCACCGGCGAGGACGGCCGCGAGGCCGTGCGGCTGGTGTTGGCCAGCTACGCCAGCGCCGAGAGCGGCCGGCCGGTCTCGGCCCGCCAAGAGTTCGACCCGCTCTGACTGGGGCGGCGCGTGCGGCGTACGTGCCGGTCGCGGCTCAGGCGCCGTTCGCGGTCCACGCTGCGCCTAGGCGGCGTTCGCGCCGCGGACGGCGCGCACCCACCAGTCGGGCCGCCGCCCGGCGAGGTCGCGCGCCGCGTCCGCCGCGGCGGACGCGTCCGCCGCCCAGGCGAAGCAGGTCGACCCCGAGCCGCTCATGCCGACCGGCCCCAACCCGAGGTCACGCAGCTCGGCGAGCGCGTCCCGCACGGCGGGCACGTGTGCCGCCACGGACGGCTCCAGGGCGTTGTGCAGGGGGACGCGCCTGCCGGCGCGCAGGGCCCCCTCGTCCGGTGGCGGCACGTCGACGGGTTCGGCCGCCCACCAGCCGAAGGCGGCGCCCGCCGACACCTCGACGCCCGGGTACACGAGCAGGAGCTCGAGCGACGGGACCTCGGTCGCCACGATGCGCTCGCCGCGACCGCCGACGCGGGCAGCCGCGGCGCCCGAGAGACAGAACGGGACGTCGGACCCGAGCGTCTCGCCGAGCGCGGGCAGGTCGACGCGGGCCGGCCACGCCGCGGCGACCGCCCGCAGCGTCGCCGCGGCGTCCGCCGATCCGCCGGCCAGGCCCGCCCCCCACGGGATGCGCTTGACGAGCTCGAGCTCCGCCGGCGGTACCGCGACGCCCGCGGCGGCCGCCGCCCGGCGGTACGCGGCGACCGCGCGGAGGACGAGGTTGTCGGGTCCGAGGGCCAGCGGCCGCTCGTCCAGCCACGCGTCGCCGGCGGGGGCCCGCGCCAGCCGGTCACCGACGGGCGTGGCGTAGGCGGCCGGGCGCGTGCCGGCCCCACCGGACCCGCCAACGGAATCGGCAGCGGCCCGCACGACCACGGTGTCGGCGAGGTCGAGCCGGACGAAGAGCGAGTCGAGCTCGTGGAAGCCGTCGCTGCGCCGACCGAGGACGCGGAGTCCGAGGTTCAGCTTGGCCGGCGCCGCCTCCCGCATGCCGACGCGGGTCCCAGCGACGCTGGCCGGGGCGTCCTCGAGGCAGCTCACGGGCCGGTGCCCGCGGGCAGCCTTACCCCCAGCGCACCCGCCGCGACGACCGCTTCCGCCAGCGCCAGATCGCTCGCCGTCGTCACCTTGAACAGGTGACCGCCGCCGTCGACCCAGACCACCGGGTGACCCATGCGCCACACGAGGCCGGCGTCGTCGGTCGCCGACGCCTCGCTCCGTTCCGCCTCGGCGTGGGCCAGCGCCAACACGCCGCGGCGGAACGCCTGCGGCGTCTGCACCGCGCGCAGGCTGGCCCGGTCGACCGGCCCGCCGTCGGCGACCCGCACCAGGCTGTCGGCGAGCGGCTGGCCGACCGAGCAGGCGCCGTGCGCCAAGGCGGCGGCGATCACGGCGCGGACGGTGGCGGCGTCGAGGAACGGACGGGCCGCGTCGTGGACGACCACGACCTCGGCGTCGACCGTCTCCAGGAGCCTGCGCACGGTCCCCTGACGCGTCGGGCCCCCGGCGATCAGGCGCAGGTCGATGCGCGCCGACCAGGGCGCGAGCAGCTCGCGTGCCCGAGGCACGTCGGACTCGGCGACCGCGACCGCGAGCTCGTCGACCCACGGCGCCAGCGCGGCGACGGTCCACGCCAGCATCGGCGTGCCCGCCAACTCGACGAAGGCCTTCGGCCCTCTCCCCAGCCGGTCGCCGCTGCCCGCCGCCGGCACGAGGCCGGCGACGCGCTCAGTCGTCATCGCGCCAACGCGGGGCATGCCGGTGCTCGAGCCCGAGCAGGTCGAGCGTGCGCGCGGTGATGCCGGCGACGAGCTCGGCGACCGAGCCGGGCCGATGGTAGAAGCCCGGTGAGGCCGGCAGCACGGTGGCACCCGCGTCGTGGGCCGCCAGCAGGTTGACGAGCATCGGCCTGGGATACGGTGCCTCGCGGACGGTCAGGACGAGGGGCCGACGCTCCTTGAGGCACACGTGGGCGGCGCGCGCCACGAGGTTGTCGGTGAACCCCTGGGCCACCTTGGCCAGCGTGCCCGCGGAACAGGGCACGACCACCATCCCGTGGGCACGAAAGCTGCCCGAGGCGATCGGCGCGCCGAGGTCGCCATCCTTGTGAACGACGTCGGCGAGTGCCAGCAGGTCGGGGAGCGGGAGGTCGATCTCGGTCGGCAGCACCAGCTTGGCGCCCGCGGTGACGATCAGATGGGTCTCGACGACCTCGATCCGGGTCAGCGCCTGCAGCAGGTCGACGGCGTAGGGCATGCCCGAGCCACCGCTGACGGCGACGACGACCCGGTGTGGAACGTTGGCCATATGCGACGCAATCTACCGCGCCCGAGACGGGGCCGCACACCGTCCCACCGCACGGTTTCTCGGCGGCCGGCGCGCTAACCTGTCCGCCATGCCCGACATCGCGCGCGAACCCGCCTGGACCACGACCATCGGGCTCTTCGAGGCGGGTCGCTACTGGGACGCCCACGAGGCGCTCGAGCCCTGGTGGCTGGCCGCCGAGGGCACGTCGCGGGCGTGGGCCGCCGGCGTGATCCTCCTGTGCGCCGCGTTGCACAAGGCGCACGTGATGGGCTCGGCGCGCGGCGGCCGCAGGAATTACGCCAAGGCGTTGCGCCACCTCGCGGTCGTGCCCGACCATTTCGGCGGCACCGACGTCCGCGCGCTCGAGGCGACCGTGCATGCCGCCCTCGCGGACGCGGCCGTCCTCCCGCGTTGGCCCTGGCTGCCGCAGGCGGCAGCGTGACCCCAACCGACCCGACGCCATCGAGGGTCGACGACCCCCTGCGGCACCAGCAACGGCGTGCACGACGGCCGGTCGGCGCCAGCGCGCCCCTGCTGCGCCGCCGGCGACGCGTCCTCGGCGGCGTGTGCGGCGGCATCGCCGACTTCGTCGGGGCTCGCGCCAACGTCGTGCGCGGCATCTGGCTGCTCAGCCTGCTGCCGTCCCTCGGGATCACCGCGCTGGCGTATCCGGCGATGTGGTTGTTACTGCCGCTCGAGCCGGCGTCAGAGCAACAGGCGGACCGGCGATCCGAGTAACTCGGCGACCCGCGCCAGACCGGACGCCGCGCCGCCATCGAGGTCGTCGCCGGAGAGGCTGAGCCAGGCGCCGTCGGCGGACGATCGCCCCAGCGCCAGGACGGGGGCCTCGAGGTGGAGGACCGCCTCGTCGACGTCCATGCCGCCGAGATCCGCCACGACGAGGCTGGCGGGCGGCGCATCGGCACCCGCCGCGCGCGTCTCGATGCGCTGGGCAGCGTCGTGCACCGCCGCGTCCGGATCGATGGCGAGCCTGTCGGCGCCCTCGCGGCGCCAGCGCCAGGCGTCGACCGAGCCGTTGGCCACGCCGGCGCGACTGGCCGCCCGCGCCATCAGCAGCAGCACGACCGTCGTGGGAGACACGTCGAGGGCCGCGGCGGCGTCCGAGGCCACCTGCCGCAGGGTCCGATCGTCGATCCGTCGACGCCACAGTTGTCCGTGGCGCACGAGGGAGACGGCCAACGCGGGCTGCGCCGATCCGGGCACCGCGGCCGGGCCACCGTCGTCGCGCGCGCCGATAGGCGGCGTGGGCTCCAGCGGGATCTCGGCCTCTGCGGGTCCGGCGGCGACCTCCGGTTCCGGGCTCGGGGCACCCGAGAAGTCCGGCACGGCGTCGGCGTCCGCCCCAACGTCCAGCGGCTCCGGGCCGGCGTCGGCGTCGAGCGAGAGGTCGTCGTGCACGGCGGCCGCGTCGTCCCGCACGTCGGCGTCGAGCGAGAGGTCGTCATGCACGGCGGCCGCGTCGTCCCGCGCGTCGGCGTCGAGCGAGAGGTCGTCATGCACGGCGGCCGCGTCGTCGTTCGCGCCGCCCTCTTCCGCGAAGAGGTCGGGGAGCTCGAGCGCGTCCCGCCCGCCCGCCAGCCTCGCGCGCTCGTCCTCTCCGGCATGGGCCCCGACGTCGTCGTGGCCACCGGTGAGGTCGGGGAGCTCGTCGATCCGCATCTCGACGCCCGCGTCGGACCCGTCCAGGTCGGTCGCCTCGACGAGGCTGGCCGCCTCTGGCTCCGCCGGCACGCTCGACGCCGCGTCCTCTTCGACCGCGTCGTCGCCCACGAGCCAGACACCGTCCTCGCTCTCGCCCTCGCGCTCGCCCTCGGCACCGCTCGGCGCCTCGATGACGTGGCCGTCCTCCTCCTCGGGAACGGTCGCCTCCTGCGCGACCGGCCCTCCCCTCGACTCGCCGCCGTCCGGAGCGACGAACAACGCGTCGTCCACCTCGCCGGGTTCGGGCGGCGTCGGATCCTCGAACAGGAACAGGTCGTCGTCGAGCGTCGGGGGCGACGTGGGTTCGTCGTCGTCGGCGTCGCTCGCAGCGTACCTACCGACGTCGTCGGCGGGCCACGCCTCCATGCCCTCCGGCACCGGTTCGGGCGTCGGATCGATGGCCTCGTCGCCGGCCATGACGCGGGCGAGATACCCCAGGACGTCACGTTCGACCACCCGACCGTCCTCACCCGTGCCCGAAAGCCGGCGCCAGTCGACGTTGTTCTCCTCGGCGAGCCGCCGCGCGAGCGGGGCGATATCGGGTTCGTGCACGTCTCCTCCTTCGGCCGGGTCGCCGATCGCGACACCTCGGTAGGAACCTGTCGCAGTCTACGCGGCACCGCGCCCGTGGCGACGCGAACTGACTCACGAACCAGGCGCCGCGTCGGCGACGCCCGCAAGCCGGCTAGGGTCGCCAGGCCTGGAAGAACGACCCATTGATGAAGGTCTGCAGCATCGCCTCGTCCCCGACGACGCGCACCGAGATCTCGACGCGCTCGCCCGCCGCCAGTTCGCGATCGAACGCCACCCGCTCGCCCTCGTCGTCGGAGATGACCAGCCTCAGGCTGTACGCCTCGCGCGCCAGGCTGGCGATACCCACCGACGCCGGGTCGAAGCGGAAGGGGATGATGCGACTGCCGTCCAACTCGGTCCTGGCCGTCCCGGGCGCGGGCACGTCCGGTTCAGCGGGCTCCGGCACCGACCCGTCGGGCAGGGGCACGCCGCTCGCGAACCCGCTGGCGGACCCGCTCTCGGACCCGCTGACAGCGCCACCGGAGGGCGCGCCGGCAGCCGGCAGGCGCCCCGTCTCGCTCGGCCAGTCGAGTTCGCCCGACCACAGCAGACCGTCGTAGCCGTCGAGCTCGAGCTGCCCGCCGGAACCGTTGACGACGACCGCGATCGGGCTGCCGACGACCGTGTAGCCCGCCGGCATCGCCTCGACGACACCATCGGGCAGCGACGTGTCCTCGATGCGGCGGACCGCGCCGAGCTCGAGCCGGGCCGCCCGCAGCGCCAGCTGCGCACGCCACAGCGGGAGCCCGGCCAGGTCCGGAACCGGCACCACCCGCGTCCCCTCGACCGCGTACACCAGGGTGACCGGCGTCGCGGCCAAGACCTCGCTTCCAGCAGGCGGGCGCTGATCGGTGACGGCTCCGGCGCGGTCGAAGCTGACGGCGGCCGCCACCCGCTCGACGTGCCGGACGCCGAGGTTGGCCAGCGTCACCTCGGCGACCTCGATCGGCTGGCCGCGGAGGTCGGGCAGCACGAAGGGGACGTCGACGGCCCCGCGGCTCACCGACACGACGACGTCCTGGCCGGCCGCCAGCGCCACGCCAGCGGCGGGATCCTGTCTGACCACGGTGCCCACCGGTCGTTCGGCGTGCACGTAGACGACCCGTCCGACGACCACGCCGACGGCGCTCGCGCGGGCGACGGCGTCGGCCTCCCGCAGTCCGACCAGGTCGGGCGCCACGCGCGTCTCCGGCAGCGTGTTCACGCCGACCGCCACGACACGGCCCGGCCGCACCGGTTGGCCGGCGGCCGGCGCCTGGGAAAGGACCTCGTTGGCCCGCCCGCGGGCGTCGAGCTCCGCGTAGGGGCTGGGCTCGAGGCCGACGTCCCGCAGGCGCGCCGCCGCCTGTTCGTAGTCGAGCCCGGTGACGGTGGGGACCCGGACCTCCTCGCCAACGAGCAGGCCTGCGGTCAGCCAACCGCCGAGCCCGACGAGCGCGACCAGCGCCAGGGCCAGGACCCAGACCCGGCCGGCGCCTCGGCGCGTGTGGGCGGGCGCGCGCTCATGCGCACGCGCGCGCTCATGCGCACGCGCGCGTTCATGCGCGCGCGCGCAGGTGCTCGAACTCGTCGCTGCCCCCTGCATCATCGGGGTGAGGCTATCACGCCCGACTGAGTGCGCCATGGGACGTGCTTTCTGGCCGCGGCGGCTACACTGGCCGGGTGCCGAGAGAGCGCCCCGCCGCACCCGAGTTCGACAGTGAACGGCCCCGAGACGCCGCGGAGGAGGGATCCGAGCTCGCCTGGCTGCGCCGCGCGGAGGCGCACGGGGTTCCCGTCACGCCGATGGCCGTCGTTCCGGCGCAGGTCGAGGGCGACTTCTACCGCTGGAACAACCTGCCGGAGCGCATCGAGGCGCTGCTCGCGGAGCTCGACCCGGGCGATCCCGACGAGGACGACGTCGAGGACTTGCTGCCGACGGCCGCCGCCTGGGTGCGCGACCACGCCCTGCTCGACGCCGTCATCGACACCTTCTACGCCGCCCTGGGCGACCTGCCTTCGCGGCTGACCGTGCGCAGGCCCGGCGCGCCCGGCGTCGCGGCCAGTCGCGGACGACCGGCGCTCATCGCCGTGAAGCGCATCTGGGCCGAGGACTGGCTCCTCTCCCCCAGCCTGGCGCGGGTGCGCGGCGGACGCGGGTGGCTGCCAGCGCCCCGCCCGGTCCTCGTTCACGCCGCGGACCTGCGCGCCGATCCGGCCGTCGCCGCCGCCGCCGCTCGGGCGCTGGGCCGGCCCGTCGCCGCGTGGAGCGATCCGGAGGGCCGGCTCGCGCGCCTCGAGCTCGGCTGACGCGGGCGGTGGCGACGGGATGTCGAATGGCCAGCCCGCCGGTGGCGCGGGGATGCCCCTGGGCACCCCACCACACGCTTACTTGCGCACGTGCGAGGCGCCGATCGACGAGGCGCGGGCCGGGGTCGTGGCCTCCAGCGTGACGTAGGCGTTCGGGCTCGCCTGGCGGACGATGCGGAGCGCGGCGGGCACCTTGCGGCGAGAGAGCACCGTGAAGAGCACGCGCACGTCGCCGTCACGACCCTGCGCGTTGAGCGAGGTGACGTAGTAGCCCGCGTCGCGCAGCGGCGTCTCGACCGGCGGGCTCCCTACCGGGGTGATGACCCGCAGCAGCGTGTCGCCTGCGCCGATCCAGCGCTCGATCGACACGCCGAGCACGGTCCCCGTGGCGTAACCCGCGGCGTACGCCACGAACTTGATGGGCGCGTCGAGGCTGGTGATGACCTGTGCCGCGGCCGTCAACCACACGAGCGACTCGAAGAAGCTGAGGCCGCCGGCGATCGCCCGGCGGCCGCGGACCAGGAAGGCGATGCGGAGGGTGCCGATCGACACGTCCAGGATGCGCAGGGCGAAGATCCCGGCGGCCGCGAGCAAGAGACCGGCGGCGTCGGGGCTCATCGCTCGACGCCCGCCATCCGCCCGTCGAACACGTGATCCGCGACCGCCGCCGCGCCGACGACCCCGGCGTTGCCGCCGAGCTCGGCGACCCGGACCTCGACCGCCGGGTAACCGACGAGCGCCGCCGCGAGCGCCGCGCGAACGCGACCCAAGTAGAAGTCCCCCACGGCCGTCATGCCGCCGCCCAGGACGAACCCGGCGGGGTCCACGACCTTGACCAGGTTGCCCAGCGCCAGGCCCGTGAAGCGGGCGGCCTGATCGACGATCGCCAGCGCGTGCCGATCCCCGTCGCGCGCCAGGGAGAACGTCTCTTCCGTAGACACCTGCCGCGAGAACACGTAGCTGGCATCGCGCGCGATCGCGCGGCCGGCCGCCAGCGCCTCCCAGGTGCCGGGGTGACCGTCCCCGCCCGTGGGCCCACCGGGCAACAGGACCATGTGCCCGATCTCCCCCGCCAGACCGTGGGCGCCGCGCAGGACCTCGTTGCCGACGAAGAACCCGCCGCCGATCCCGGTCGACAGGGTGACGTACATGCTGCTGGCCAGGTCGCGCGCGGCCCCGTAGCGGTGCTCCGCGTACCCGGCGGCGTTGGCGTCGTTCTCGAGCACGACCGGCAGCCGCAGGCGCTCCTCGAGCGCCTCCACCAACGGGGCGTCCTCCATGCCGGCGATGTTGGGCGCGAAACGGACGCGACCGCGCTCGAAGTCGAGCGGTCCCGGACAGCCGATGCCGACGACGGGCACCTCCGGGTGGGCGTCGAGCAGGGGCCGGGCGGCGGCGACGAGCGCGTCCAACACGTCCGCGAAGCCCGTCTGCGGCGTCTCCAGGCGGCCGCGCTCGATCACGCGCCCATCGCGCACGACGGCGGCGGCGATCTTGGTTCCGCCGAGATCGAGGCCGAGCGCGATCACCGGATCACCCCGGCGTCGGTGGGGTGCGGGGGCTGACGAGGGTGGTCCATGGAGGCTCCTGATCGCGGCCGTCGTGGCCGTCGCCAGCGAGTCTAGCAGGGGCCGCGGGCCGCGCCCAGCGGCGGGTAGCCGGCGAGCACGACGGGCTCGAAGCCGACCCGGTCGGCCGCCACGAAGGCGACCTCGGTGCCGGGGAGCTGCGGCATGGCCACCGGCGCGTCGCCGTGGACGTGGCCGAAGACGAGCGCGTGGGGCCGCGCCTCGCTCAGCGCCTCGGTGAAGGCCGAGGGCTCCCCGCGCGGGTTCGTCGGCGGGAAGTGCAGCATGACGACGCGGTACGCGCCGCCGAGCGCGGTCATGGCCGCGAGCGACAGTGACAACCGCTGCGCCTCGCGTTCGTACACCTTCAGGTCGTGCTCGCCGAAGCCCGGGCTGCCGGGGCAGATCCAGCCGCGGGTCCCCCCGACGACCACGTCGCCGACGCGGACGGCGTCGTTCTGAACGACGTGCATGCGCGGCGGCAGCGCCGCCTGCAGCTTCGCGAGCGAGGGCCACCAGTAGTCGTGGTTGCCGCGCAGCATGACCTTCGTGCCCGGCAGGGCGGCGATCGCCTGCAGATCGACGCGGGCTTCCTCGAGGCGCATCGCCCACGAGATGTCGCCGGCGACCAGCACGAGGTCGTCGTCGCGCACCACGCGACGCCAACCGTCGAAGAACGCCTGCGGGTGGCCCGCCCAGCCGGGCCCGAAGATGTCCATGGGCTTCGGCTCCGCGCCGGAGAGGTGCGGATCGGCGATGGCGAGGACGCGCACGCCGGGAGTCTACCAGGGGCCGGCGAGCCGTCCGAAGGCCGACTCCCAGCGCCGGGCCTCGCCCCCGGCGAGGGCCTCGGCCCCGCCGAGGGCGCCGGCCTCGCGCAGCGACTCGACGCCCGAGCGATCGATCGCGTCGGCGAGATCGGCCAGCGATCGCCCGGCGCTTGGGTGGACCCAACCAGGGGCGACCTCGGCCCACGGCAGCAGCACGAACGCGCGCTCCAGCGCCCTCGGGTGCGGCAGCTCGGGCCACCCACGGCGGCCGCTCGGCTCGCGCAGGGCCCCGTGGGCGCGCTCCACGGCGGCGTCCCATGCGAGCAGATCGAGGTCGATGCGGCGCGGCCCCCAGCGCTCTCGACGCTCGCGCCCCAACGCGCGCTCGACCGCCAGCATCGCCGCCAGCGCGGCCGTCGGGCTGCGCCACGGCGGCGCTGGATGCCATAGGGCCACGGCGTTGCGGTAAGCGGGCTGCCCCGCGGGTCCGCCGACGGGATCCGTCCGCCACGCCGCCGACACGGCGACGAGCTCGCCCAGGCGACCGAGCGCCGTCGCCGCGGCGATCAGCGCGGCGAGCGGGTCGCCGAGGTTCCCGCCGAGCGCGACGTGCGCCAGCGGGGCGTCCTGGCCACGGCCCTCAGCGGGCGTGTTCGACCTCCACGAAGACGTCGCCGACCACCCCCGGCAGCGGCGCGTGCGGTTTGTGGACCCGCACGGTGACCGCGGCGACCAGCGGCTCCTCGGCGAGGACGTCGCGCGCCAGCCGATGCGCGAGCGACTCGATCAGCCGGTGGCGCTCGCCGGTGACGATGGCGGCCACCCTCCGGTAGACGCGGCCGTAGTCGACGGTCCGCGCCAGTTCGTCGACCTCGGGCAGGTCGAGTTCGAGCTCGAGGTCGACGACGAACGGCGCGCCGAAGCGCAGCTCCTCCGGGTGGACGCCGTGGTACGCGTGGAAGCGCAGACCCTGCAGGACGATCCTAGCCACCCAACCACCTCCAGATGCGCAACGCCTGCACGTGGGCGGCCACGTCGTGGACGCGCACCAACGCGGCGCCGCGGGCGGCGACGTAGAGGTGCGCGGCCAGCGAGGCCGCGTCGCGCCGCTCCGGCACGGGTTCGCCCGCCACCTCGCCGAGGCTGCGCTTGCGCGAGGCACCCACCAGCAGCGGACCTCCGAGGCCCGCCAACTCGGCCGTGGCGCGCAGCAGCGCGCGGTTGTGCGCGGTCGTCTTGCCGAAGCCGAGTCCCGGATCGAGCACGACGTCCGGGACGCCGTCGTCGAGCGCCAGGGAGCGAGCGGCCCGCAGCTCCGCCACGACCTCGGCGACGACGTCGTCGAACGCCGGCGCGTGATGCATCGTCGCCGGCTCGCCGCGCAGGTGCGACACCACGGCGGGGACGCCGAGCTCCGCGCAGGCGACCCGCAGGGCGGGGTCGCGCAGACCGCGGACGTCGTTGACGAGTCCGGCGCCGGCGACCACCGCGGCGCGTGCGACCCCCGGGTCCGAGGTGTCGACGGAGATCCGCGCCCCGGGCTCCTCCGCGCGCAGCGCCCGCACGACCGGTACGACCCGTTCGGCCTCCACGTCCGCCGCGACCGGGGTCGCGCCCGGTCGGGTCGAGGCCCCGCCGACGTCGATCCAGGTCGCGCCGGCCGCCCACTGGGCGCGGGCCGCGGCGACGGCCGCCGCGGGCGCGAGATGGCGACCGCCGTCGGAGAAGCTGTCGGGGGTCACGTTGACCACGCCCATGACGCCGCATCCCTGCCAGCGCAGCAGGTATCCGTCGCCGTCGCGCTCCGCGCCCGCCAGCGGGCGCCGGGAGCGCAGCCGTTGGTCATGCGCGATCACGCGCCGGGTTCCCAGTCGGCCGGCCGTGGTCCCGCCCCGAGCCGCCAGGCGACCGCGGCGGCGACGCGCGCGCCCGCGTGGCCGTCGCCGAAGGGATTGGGCGCCGCCCGCATCGCGGCGAGCGCGGCGGCGTCGGCGAGCAGCGCCCGCAGCGGCCCCGCCAGCCGAGCCGGGTCGCTGCCGACCAGCCTGACGGCGCCGGCGTCGACGCCCTCCGGCCGCTCGGTGACGTCGCGCACGACGGCGACGGGCACGCCCAGCGCAGCCCCCTCCTCCTGCAGGCCCCCGCTGTCGGTGATCACCAGGCGGGCGGCGCGCAGCAGTGCGAGCATGGCCAGGTAGTCCCAGTCGTCCTCGAGGGCGACGTTGGGCAGCCGTTCGAGCACCGGCCGCACCGCGTCGCGGACCAAGGGGTTGCGGTGGAGGGGCCACACGAAGTGGTGGTCGGGGTGCGCCCTGGCGACCTCGGCGAGCGCGACGGCGAGGTCGGCCATGCGCGGCAGGTTCTCGCGCCGGTGGAGGGTGACCGCCACGAGCGGCCGCCCGTGCGGCACGTGCGGCGGGAGGACGGCGCGCGCTACCGCCCAGCGCACGGCGTCGACGGCGGTGTTGCCGGTGACGACCATCCGGTCGGCCGGCTTGCCCTCGGCCAGCAGGTGGCGGCGCGCGAGCGGCGTCGGCGGCAAGTCGAGGTCGGTGAGCACGTCGGTCAGGCGCCGGTTGGCCTCCTCGGGATACGGCTGGCGCAGGTCGTGGCTCCGTAGACCGGCCTCGACGTGCCCGACCGGCAGCCCCTCGTAGAAGGCGGCGAGCGCGACGGCGAACGTCGTCAGCGTGTCGCCGTGCACGAGGACGTAGTCCGGGGCGAGCGACCGCAGTCGCTCGGCGGCGCCCGGGACGATCCGCGCCAGCAGTTCCGGAAGCGTCTGCCGCTCGGTCATCACGTCGAGATCGGCGTCCGCCCGTAGGCCGAAGATCGTCAGCATGCGGTCGAGCTGGGTGCGCTGCTGGCCCGTGACCAGCAGGCGCGGGCGCAGCGCGGGGTGGGCCTCGAGCGCCTGCACCACCGGCGCCATCTTGGAGGCCTCGGGTCGGGTGCCGAACGCGACGACGACGGTGGCCATGCCGGCCCCGCCGGTCACGCGCCCTGCTGCAGCGCCTCGGTGCGCTGGACCTCCCGCCACCGCAGCCACGTCACGCCGACGAGCAGCGCGACGGAGCCGAGGATCGTCGCCATCACCAACCACACCGGCGTGGCGGAGGCGAGCATGCCGAGGACGCCGCAGGCCAGGGCGGCCGCCCACAGCGTGTAGACGGCGACCCGGGGGCTGCCCGAGCGGACGCGCAGCAGGTCGTGCAGGTGGTCGTTGGCGGCCAGCGTCGGGTCGTGTCCGCGGCGCAGCCGACGCACGGTGACCTGCGTGATGTTGACGACGGGGAGCGCCAGGACGAGGATCGGCGCGACGACGGTCACGGCGGCGGTGACCTTCAGGGCGCCCAGCACGGACACGGCGGCGAGCAGGAAGCCGAGGAAGTAGGCACCCGAGTCGCCCATGTGGATCGTCGCCGGGTTCGAGTTGTGCCGCAGGAAGCCGAGGGCGCTGCCCGCGACCGCCGCCAGCAGGAGCACGGAGACCCCGCGGTCCGGGAACTGCAGTGCGACCGCCAGCAGGCTGAGGCTGGCGATGGCGGCGATGCCCGAGGAGAGCCCGTCGAGGCCGTCGATGAAGTTGAACGCGTTGACGAACCCGACGACCCACAGGATCGTCAGCAGCGCCGCGAACGTCTGCGGCACGAACAGGAACGGCGTCGGTCCGAAGTAGTTGGTGACGAAGTCGATGGTGATGCCGTTGACCACCAGGATGCCGGCGGCCGCCACCTGGGTCGCCAGGCGCAGCGCCGGCGAGACCTCGTACAGGTCGTCGATCAGGCCTACCAGCATCATCAGCGTGCCGCCCAACACGATCGCCAGCAGTTCGACGCGGTGCGCCGCGACCGCCTGCGGCGCCACGATGCTGCCGATCAGCACGGCGGTGAGGAAACCGCCGAAGATCGCGATGCCACCGACGTTGGGCAGCGCCCCCCGGTGGACGCGCGTGCCGGCGCCGTGCTGGCCGCCGCCGCGCTGGACGGCGCCGATGCGGTGGGCGAAGTCGCGCACGCGCGGGACGAACGCCGCCACGAGGCCGGCCGCCACGGCGAAGGTGGCGACGACGAGTGGCGCGTGGGTCAGGAGTTCGGGGGCCACGCGTCAGTGTACCGAGGTGGCACGACCCAACATGAGCGATGTACGCCACACCGGCGGTGCGAGCGAACGCATGCGGGCGTCACCGGGTGCCGTAGATCCTGTCGCCGGCGTCGCCGAGCCCGGGGACGATGAACCCGCGCTCGTCCAGCCGCTCGTCGAGGGCGGCGAGGATGATCTCGACGTCGGGGTGCGCGGCCGCGACGGCGGCCACCCCCTCCGGCGCGCCGATGATGCACAGCAGCCGCGGGTGCTCGACCCCGCGCTCGCGCAAGAGCGTCAAGGCCGCCACGGCCGAGCCACCGGTGGCCAGCATCGGATCGAGAACGAACACGTCGCGGTCCGCGATGTCGCCGGGCAGCTTGACGAAGTACTGGACGGGCTTGAGCGTCTCCTCGTCGCGGTAGAGGCCGACGTGACCCACGCGCGCGCTCGGCACCAACCCGAGGATGCCGTCCGCCATGATCAACCCCGCGCGCAGGATCGCCACGACGGCCAGCTTCTTGCCGGCGAGACGCCGCGCCGTGGCGACGGCGACCGGCGTCTCGATCGTGACGTCCTCGAGCGGCAGGTCGCGCATGGCCTCGTAGGCCATGAGGGCGCTGATCTCGGTGCACAAGGCCCGGAAGTCGCGGACGGTGGTGCGGTGGTCGCGCAGCACCGACAGCTTGTGCTGCACCAGCGGGTGATCGACGAGGGTCAGCGGCATGGTCGACGGCCTCCTCCGTGGGTCGCCGGTCGGGCGACCGGTCGGCGCCGGTCGCGCGCCGGCGAGCGACCGGCGCCGGCGCCACGATGCACGAGCGCGCGCGCCGTGGCCGGCGCGCGCGTGAGGGAATGGCGGAGAGGGTGGGATTCGAACCCACGGTACCGCAAAGCGATACAACGGTTTTCGAGACCGTCCCGTTCAACCACTCCGGCACCTCTCCATCGTGGCTTGCGGGCGACGTGAACGCCGCCGGAGCCCAGGGAGGCTATCACGGGGCCGCCACCGTCGTCCAGGCCCCGGCCGCCGCGACCACGTCCTCGTGCGGCCGCGCGTGCCAGCTGGCGCTGGGTGACCCGGCGTGCCTCGCCATGCCTTGACCCGGACCGCCCGCGCCGGCTAGCCTGATGGGCGCCTGCGTTGGCCCTTCGTCTAATGGCAGGACAAGCGGTTCTGGTCCGCTCGGTCGGGGTTCGAATCCCTGAGGGCCAGCCAACGGGTGCGAAGAGCGGTGTCGCCTGACGGCGGCACCGCTCTTCGCCATGGGTTTGACCTCGCCGCCACCGCCTCCGTATCATCGGCGCTGCGGGGAAGCTCCCCCGCGGGCGTTGGCCCTTCGTCTAATGGCAGGACAACTGGTTTTGGTCCAGTCGGTCGGGGTTCGAATCCCTGAGGGCCAGCCAACGGGTGCGAGGAGCGGCGTCGCCTAACCGCGACGCCGCTCCTCGCCATGGCCGCACGCTTCGGGCCCCGCCGCGCGGTTCACGCGTCGCGCGGCGGGTACTCGTGGTAGCCCCGTCCCGACTTGCGCCCGAGGAACCCGGCGTCGACCCGCTTGCGCAGGCCCTGCGGCGGGCGGAACCGCTCGCCCAGGGCGTCGGTCAGGGACTCCGCGATGGCGAGCATCACGTCGAGGCCGACGTAGTCGGCGAGCTCGAGCGGACCCATCGGGTGGTTCAGGCCGAGCTTGACCGCGGCGTCGATGTCGCTGGCCGACGCGACACCCTCCTCGTACATGCGCATCGCCTCGATGAGGTTGGCGGCCAGGATCCGGGTGCTGACGAAGCCCTGCCGGTCGGCCACCTCGACGACCGTCTTGCCGCACGCCTCCGCGACGGCGCGTACGGTCGCCATCGTGGCGTCGCTGCTGGCGAGGCCGCGCACGTTCTCGACCAGGTGCATGCGCTCCGGCGGGTTGAACCAGTGCATCCCGCACACCTGGGCCGGCCGCGACGTCGCGGCCGCGAGCGCGGTGATGGAGAGCTGGCTGGTGTTGCTGGCCAACACGGCGTGCGCGGGTGCCGCGCCGTCGAGCCGGCGGAACAGATCGAGCTTGACGTCCATGCGCTCGGGCGCGGCCTCGATCACCAGGTCCGCGTCGGCCGCCGCCGCCTCCGGCGTGGCGACGAACGTGACGCTCGCCTGCGGCGCGCGCTTGGCGATACGCGCGAGGGCGCGCTCCCCCGCCTCGGGCGCGGGATCGGTCAGGACCACCTCGTAACCGGCCCCGGCCAGCAGGGCGGCGATGCCGCCACCCATCGTGCCGGCCCCGAGCACGGCGACGCGGCGGACGGGCGGGTAGGGCGAGACGTCGTTCACGGGTCGACCTCCTCCGGTGCGTACAGATCGTAACGGACCGTCCTCCCCGGCAGCACGCCGTTGGGCGTGCGACCTGCCAGCGGCGGCGCGTGGCGCGGCCGCTTGACCACCACCCGGTGGCGGGCCGCGCGACGGGCCACGGCCAGCAGCTCGTCCTGATCGTCGTCGTCACCCGCGAGCAAGCGCAGCAGGTGCGGTCCCTCCGCCTTGCGCGCGGGCGCGCGCCTACGCGCGGGCGCGCGCTCACGCGTGCGGGCGCGCCCCCCGCCGGGCGGCTCCGGGTACATCGGGTCGAGGAAGACCACGTCGGCCGCCGCCGCGGCGAGGTGGTCCCGCGCGTCGCCGCTCACCAGCCGCATCCTGCCCGCCGCCCCGACGCCGTCGGCGCGCCAGCGCCCGAGCGCATCGGCCAGGACGGCCGCGAGCACCGGGTTCCGCTCGATCAGGGTCACCTGGCGACCGGCGGCAGCCAGCGTAGCGGCGTCGCCGCCCAGGCCCGCGGTGGCGTCGAGCACCTCTTCCCAGCGGCCGACCGCCCGGAGCAGCGGGTCGCGCCCGGCGCGGGCGGCGAGCGGGCGAACGGGGCGAACGGGTCGCGCGCGCGACGCCGCCGACCCGCGCAGGGCCAGGCCCTCGGCGTCCCACCACAGGACGACCGGCCCGCCCGCGCCGCCGCGCCACGCGTCGACCGCGAGCAGCGGCAAGCCGAGGCGCCGCGCCACCGCGGCGGCGGCGGGCTCGAAGGCAGGCTCGGCGGCGACGACGACGACGCTCTCGGACGCCGGAATCGCGGAGTCGGACGTCATGCGGCCAGCCTACGCCCGCTCGCGCCCGCGCGCTCACTTGCGTACCGACGGCCATGAGGCGCATACTCATATGAAGCGCAAGCGGGATTGCCGATGCGCCACCGAACCGAAAGGCGCCCCCGATCGGGGGCGTTCGAATGGAGGTCGTGCCATGAACAACGACGAGCTGAGCCGCCGCCGCCAGGCCGCCGTGGCGCAGGCCGCGTACAGCGTCCACCCCTTCTTCCCCGAGCGCGCCGAGGGCAGCTACGTGTGGGACGCGGACGGCAAGCGCTACCTCGACTGGTCGGTCGGCATCGCCGTCATGAACGTCGGCCACTCGCACCCGAAGGTCGTCGAGGCGGTCCAGCGCCAGGTCGGGAGCTTCCAGCACCTGTGCTTCGCGGTCGGCATGCACGAGAGCTACATCCGCGTGGCCGAGGCGCTGGGGCGCATCGCGCCCGGGCCCTCGCCCAAGAAGACCTTCCTGATCAACTCGGGCGCCGAGGCCGTGGAGAACGCCGTCAAGATCGCCCGCGTCGCGACCGGCCGGCAGGGCATCGTCGCCTTCACGCACGCCTTCCACGGCCGCACCCACATGACGCTCTCGCTGACGGGCAAGGCCAACCCCTACAAGGCGGGCTTCGCGCCGCGCGCGGCCGAGATCTACCGCGCGCCGTTCCCGTACGTCTTCCGCAACCCCTTCGGCCTTCACGACGAGGACGCGGTCGCGGACGCCTACCTGGCCCAGCTGAAGGACCTGGTCAAGACGACCATCGGCGAGACCGAGGTCGCCGCGTTCCTGCTGGAGCCGATCGCCGGCGAGGGCGGCTTCATCCCCGTTCCCGAGCGTTACCTGCGCGGCCTGCGGGCGTACGCCGACCGGATCGGCGCGCTGTGGATCGACGACGAGGTCCAGGCCGGCATGGGCCGCACGGGCCACTGGTGGGCGGTCGACCGCTTCGGCCTCGAGCCCGACCTCGTGTGCACGGCCAAGGCGCTCGCCAGCGGCTTCCCGCTCGCGGCCGTCGTCGGCAAGGCCGACGTGATGGACAAGGTGGGACCCGGCATGCTCGGGAGCACGTTCGGCGGCAACCCCGCCGGCTGCGCCGCCGCGCTCGCCACCCTCGAGGTCATCGAGGAGGAGGGCCTGCTCGAACGCGCGGCCGCCATCGGCGAGGCGATCCGCGCGCGCATGAACGCATTGCGGCAGCGCGTCCCGGGCCTCGGCGACGTGCGCGGCGCGGGCGCGATGATCGGCCTGGAGTTCGTGCGCGAGGACGGCGTCACGCCCGACCCGGAGCTGGTGAACGGCGCCGTGGCCCACGCCCGCGAGCGCGGCCTCGTGCTGCTGCCGACCGGGACCTACGGCAACGTCATCCGCCTGCTGCCGCCGCTGCGCATGAGCGACGCCGAGCTGGCCGAGGGGCTCGATCTGCTCGAGGAGGCGATCGTGACGGTGAGCGAGGGCGCGCTGGCGGTCGCCTGACCCTCGGCGCGACTTCCGCCGCGCAACCCGCGTCCGGCCGACCGAACCCGGCGGCCGGATGCTACGCTCGCGGCGTGCGCCCCACCGTGCTGGCCCCCTCGCTGCTCGCAGCCGACCTCGGTCGCCTGGCGGAGCAGGCGTCCGCCGTCGTCGACGCCGGCGCGACCTGGCTCCACGTCGACGTCATGGACGGCCACTTCGTCCCCAACCTGACGTTCGGACCCGCCGTGGTGCGCGCCGTCCGCGAGGCGACCCGGGCGTACGTCGACGTGCACCTCATGATCGCGTCGCCCGAGCGCTGGGTGGACGCCTATGCGGACGCCGGCGCGGACGGCATCACGGTCCACGCCGAGGCCACGCCGCACGCCCATCGCGCGCTGCGGGCGGTCCGCGATCGCGGCCTGAAGGCGGGGCTCGCGCTCAACCCGCTGACCCCCTTGAGCGCCATCGAGGCGGCGCTCGACGAGATCGACCTCGCGCTCGTCATGTCGGTGGACCCCGGCTTCGGCGGCCAGGCGTACCTGGCGCGCAGCGACGCGCGCCTGCGCACGGTCCGGGCGTGGATCGACGCCCGCGGGCTCGACTGCCGACTGCAGGTCGACGGCGGCATCGACCCCGTCACCGGGCCCCGCGCCGCGGCGGCGGGCGCCGACGTCTTGGTGGCTGGGACGGCCGTCTTCGGCGCGCCCGGGGGCGCGGCGGCGGGCGTCGCGCGGCTGCTTCAGGCGCTGTCGACCAACACCCGCCCCATGTGACGGAAGCGCTCGGAGCGGGCGCGCACGATCTCCTCGACGGGCAGGCCCCGCAAGCTCGCCAGCGCCGCACGCACGGCGGTCGCCGTCGCGGCCACGGCCGTGGCCGGATCCTTGTGGGCGCCGCCGAGCGGCTCGGCGACGATCTCGTCGACCACCCCCTGCTCGAGCAAGTCCGCCGACGTCAGCTTGAGCGCCTCGGCCGCGCGGGGGGCTTCCGCGGCGTCCCGCCAGCGGATGGCGGCACACGACTCGGGGCTGATGACCGAGTACACCGAGTTCTCCAGGATCAGGACCCGGTTCGCGACGCCGATCGCCAGCGCGCCGCCCGACCCGCCCTCGCCCACGACGACGGCGACCGCGGGGACCCGCAGGCGGCTCATCCGTCGAATGCTCTCGGCGATGACCCACGCCTGCCCCTGCTCCTCGGCGGCGATGCCCGGGTACGCGCCGGGGGTGTCGATCAGCGCGACGACCGCCAGGCCGAACTTGTCGGCCATCTCCATCATGCGCATCGCCTTGCGGTAGCCGCTCGGGTGCGCCATGCCGAAGTTTCGGTGGATGTTCTCCTTGGTGTCGCGCCCCTTCTGCTGCGCCAGGACGACGACGCCGGCCCCGTCCACGCGGCCTAGGCCGGCGACCAGCGCGGGGTCGTCCCCCAGCGCCCGGTCGCCATGCAGCTCGACGAAGTCGTCGACGAACGCCCCGACGTGATCCAGCGCGGTGGGGCGCCCGGGCGCCCGCGCGACCAGGACCCGCTGCCAGCGGGTGAGATGGGCGAAGGTCTCGCGCTTGAGGCGCTCCAGTCGCTGCTCCAGCAGCGAGATCTCCTCGGCGAGGTCGACCTGCTGCTCATCGGCGTAGGCCTGCATCTCGCGGATCTTGGACTCGAGGTCCTCGATCGGCTTCTCGAACGGTAGCGCCACGCTCAGGCACCCGCCGGCAGTGCGCCGGGCACCATGGTCGCGGCGCCCGCCCGCAGGAGGCCGATGACGGCCGCCAGGCGCCGCTTGAGCTCACCGCGCGGCACCACGTCGTCGATCATGCCCTTGCGCAGCAGGAACTCCGCGCGCTGGAAACCGGCCGGCAGGTCCTGCTTGATCGTCTGCTGGATCACCCTGGGGCCGGCGAAGCAGATCAGCGCGTCGGGCTCCGCGAAGATGACGTCGCCGAGCGTGGCGAAGGAGGCGGTGACGCCGCCCGTCGTCGGATCGGTGAGCACGGAGACGTACGGCAAGCGGCGCGACGCCAGGCCCTCGAGGGCGACCGTGGTCTTGGCCATCTGCATCAGCGACAGCGCGCCCTCCTGCATGCGGGCGCCGCCCGAGGCGGCGACCATCACCAGCGCGCGATCCTCCTCGCCGGCGCGCTCCGCGGCCAGCGCGATCTCCTCACCGACGACCGATCCCATCGAGCCGCCGAGGAACGAGAAGTCCATCACCGCCAGGGCCACGGGCTCGCCCTCCATGAGGGCGGCGCCGGTGACGATGGCGTCCGGCCGCCCGGCCTTCTGCTGCACGGCGGCCAGTCGCTCGGCGTACGGCTCGACGTCGACGAACCCGAGCGCGTCCACCGGCCGCACGTCGCCGGACCACGGTTCGAAGCTGCCTTCGTCGGTGAGCATCGCGATGCGCGCCGCCACGGGCATGCGCTCGTGGTGGCCGCACTCCTTGCACACGTACAGGTGGGCGACGAGGTCCTTGCGGTACAGCTGCGCGTGGCATGCCGAGCACTTGACCCACAGGCCCGCCGGGGTCGCATCATCGTCGCCACGCGTCGGTCGTTGGCGGCGGAACCAGCGTTCCAGGGCCATACGTCCTCCTCGGGGGCCGGCGCTGGCCCGCGCGACATGCTACCGCCTCGCGGCCGCGCCGCAACCACCCAGGAGTATCATGGTCGGCATGGAGCGCGCGAAGGTCGTCCTGGTCACGCAGGTGGGCCAGGGTTTCGGACGAGCGGTGGCGATCGCGTACGGTCAGGCGGGCTACGACGTCGTCTGTGCCGACCGCGACGTCGATCTGGCCGCGCGTACCGCCGCCGAGATCGAGGAACTCGGGGGCCAGGCGATCCCCATCCAGGCCGACCCGACCGCCGCCCTCGACGTCCAGGCCGCGTTCGCCAAGGTGTGGGAGATCTTCGGCAGCCTCTCGGGCGTCGTCCACGTCGCCTCCTTCGAGAGCGCCACGCCCTTCCATCACCTCGCCGAGGGCGAGCTCGTGGAGCTCTTCGACGAGACCGTGCGCAGCAGCGTGCTCGTGCTCCGCTCGGCCCAGCGAGCCGCGCCCGGCAGCTGGGTCGTCCTCGTCGCGCCCGCTCCGCACCCCGAGCGCCCGCACCTGGCCGCGGTCGGCGGTGCCCTCGCCCGACTCGCGGCCGCGTTCCCGGCGCCGCTGGCGCTGAGCGACGAGGCCGACCTGCTCGACGCCTTCGCGGAACCGGTTCGGGGCCTGCGGGTCAACGTGGTCGTCCCCTCGCGACCCGCCTCCGATCCGCGGCACGACGCCCAGTTGGTGCACCTGGTCCGCCTCCTCGGTGGTCAGGCCGGCGGCGGCGTCCACGGGGCGGAGATCGCCGTGGCCCTGCCACCGCCCCCCCAGGTCATCGAGGCCCTGCTGCCGGAGGTCCAGGCGGCGCTCGACGACAGCGTGCGCCAGGACGACAACGACAGCGACGACGACCTGGAGGACTCGCCGGTCGGCAACGGCGAGCCCGACCTCGATCCCCTGCTCGACGAGGGCCTCGACGACGCGAACCTGACGGCCGCCGAGACGGCCCTGCGGCAGCTGGTGGGCGACGATGCCGGTGACGAGACCGCCCCCGACCCTGGGCGACGGATCGGTCGCGCGTGAAGTGCCCGTACTGCTCCTCGAACGACACCCGGGTGGTCAACTCGCGGCCGGCGGACGAGGGCACCGCGATCCGCCGGCGGCGCGAGTGTGGCGCCTGCCACCGCCGCTTCACCAGCTACGAGCGGGCCCAGTTCGAGGCGCTGATGGTACGCAAGCGCTCGGGTCGCCTCGAGGCGTTCAACCCCGACAAGCTGCTCGACAAGCTGCGCATCGCGTGCAACAAGCGTCCGATCACGGAGAAGCAGCTGCGGGAGTTCGCGTACGGCTTCGAGGACGAGGTCCAGGTGCCCGAGATCGCCAGCGAGGAGATCGGTCGCCGCACGCTGCACTTCCTCAAGGGCCTGGACGACGTCGCCTACATCCGGTTCCTCTCCGTCTACCGCGATTTCGACTCCGTCGACCGCTTCATCGAGGAGATCAAGCAGTTGGGTGAGCTGGGCGACCCGCCAGGCTGACCCGGCCGTCGCTCCCGCGGGGCTGCCTCCCGCCAACCCGCGAGCGACGGCGGGCCGCGGGCGTCGCCGACCTGGCCCTCGCCGCGTCTCGCCTGCCGCTTGCTTGCCGCGCACGCGCGCCTGTGCTACGCTCGCGTTTGGTTTCGCGCGCGTCGGCCATGACGACCACCACCGTCACCCTGATCACCCGGCCGCGCACCCGCCCCGTCGCGACCACGCGTCTGGGGTGAACCCGAGAGGTGCGCCCAGCATGAGCACGTACTTTCCCAAGGAGCCCACGCCAGGTTGGGTGGTCGTCGACGCGACCGGCCAGACCGTCGGACGCCTCGCGACCCAGGTCGCCAGCGTGCTCCGTGGCAAGCACAAACCCGACTTCACGCCGCATCAGGCCGGCGGCGACTTCGTCATCGTCGTCAACGCCGACAAGGTCGTCTTCAGCGGGAACAAGCTGGACCAGAAGGTCTACACCCGCTACACGGGCTACCAGGGCGGCCTGAAGACCACGACCGCCCGCGAGATGCTCGACAAGCACCCGGAGCGCGTCCTCGAACGGGCCGTCTGGGGCATGCTGCCCAAGAACCGGCTCGGCCGCAAGCTCATCCGCCGGCTCAAGGTCTACGCCGGCGAAGTGCACCCGCACGCCGCCCAGGTGCCCACCCCCATGGAGATCCGCTGATGGAACAGTACTACGGCACCGGACGCCGCAAGGCGGCGATCGCGCGCGTCTTCCTGCGCCCCGGCCAGGGTCGCATCACCGTGAACGGCAAGGAGTTCCAGGATTACTTCCGGGGCATCCTCGTCGGCGTCCAGGCGCTCGAGCCCCTGAAGGTGACGAACACCGCGGGTCGCTACGATGCGCTGATCACCGTCGCCGGCGGCGGTCCCAGCGGTCAGGCCGACGCGATCAAGCTCGGCGTGGCGCGGGCGCTCGTCAAGGTCGACCCCAACTTCCGGCCCGCCCTGAAGTCGGGGGGCTACCTCAGCCGCGACGCGCGCATCGTGGAGAGCAAGAAGTACGGCCTGCGCAAGGCGCGGCGCGCCCCGCAGTACAGCAAGCGCTGAACCGACGTCCCGGCGTGGTCCGTCCACGCCCGATCCCGAATCCCGGTGCGGCGCGCGGCCTCGAGCCTCGCGCCGCACGTCTTGCACCAGGGCCGAGAGGAGGCCACCGATGGACGCGATCCAAGCCGTGATGCTGGGCGTGGTCCAGGGCCTCACCGAGTTCCTGCCGGTCTCGAGCTCGGGCCACCTGGTGCTGACCAACTACCACCTCGGCTGGGGCGACCAGTTGCCGGCGGTCGTCACCTTCGCGACCAACACCGGCACCCTGCTCGCCGTGTTGGCGTTCCTCTGGCGCGACGTGCTCACCGCCGCGGGCGGCTTCGTCGCGGGCCTGCGTTCCGCGGAGGGGCGCCGCAGCGAGGGCTGGCGCCTGGCGCTCCTGGTGCTCGTCGGCAGCGTGCCCACCGTCGTCATCGGCCTGCTGCTGCGGCCCGTGTTCGAGGACCTCAACGCCCCGCTGCCGGTGTCGCTGGCGATGATCGCGACCGGCGCGCTGCTGTGGACCGCGCCTCGCGGCGGGCCCAAGGCCACCGTCCGCGACCTCGGTTTCGTCGACGCGCTCGTCGCGGGTGCCGCGCAGGGGCTGGCGGTCGTCCCGGGGGTCTCCCGCTCCGGCGCCACGATCGTGGCGCTGCTGTGGCGCGGCGGCTCAGCCGATCTCGCCCCGCGCCTGTCGTTCCTGATGTACCTGCTCGCGTCCGCCGGCGTCGCCGTCCTGACGGTCGGCGAGGTCGCGGGCGCCGACTTCGACTGGGGCGTGCTCGTCGGCATGACCGTGGCCTCGGCCGTCGTCGGCTACGCCGCGCTGTTCGTGCTGTTCGCCGTGCTCCGGCGCGGCCGCTTCCGCGTGTTCGCTCCCTACCTGTGGCTGGTCGCCGGCATCACGCTCGCGCGGCTCGCCCTGGGTTGAGCGGCCCGCGGTACCATGGAGGACCGTAGGAGGCGCCCCATGCCCGTCGTCACCCGCATCGCACCGTCGCCCACCGGTGACCCGCACGTCGGCACCGCCTACGTCGCCCTGTTCAACTACGCGTACGCGAAGCGGCACGGCGGCCGCTTCGTCCTCCGCGTCGAGGACACCGACCGCGCCCGCTACGTGGCCGCCGCCGAGGCGCGCATCATCGACGTCTTGCGCTGGCTGGGCCTGCCGCCCGACGAGGGCCCGGGGATCGGCGGCGATCACGGCCCCTACCGCCAGAGCGAACGACTCGCGATCTACCGCGAGCACATCGACCGGCTGCTCGCCGAGGGCCACGCCTACCGCGCGTTCGAGACCGCCGACGAGCTCGACGCGATGCGCCTCGAGCAGCAGCGCCGCGGGATCGACCCCGGCTACGACGGTCGCGGCCGCGAACTCGACCCGGCCGAGCAGCGCCGCCGTGCCGAGGCCGGCGAGCCGCACGTCGTGCGCCTGCGCACGCCCGACGAGGGGCACACCACGTTCCACGATCTCCTGCGGGGCGACGTGTCGGTGCCGAACGCGGAGATCCGTGACGCGGTCCTGCTCAAGAGCGACGGCTACCCGACCTACCACCTCGCCAACGTGATCGACGACCACCTCATGGGCATCAGCCACGTCGTGCGCGCCGAGGAGTGGGTCGTGTCGACCCCGCTGCACGTCCTGCTCTACCGCGCCTTCGGCTGGACGCCGCCCGTGTTCGCCCATCTGCCGCTGCTGCGCAACCCCGACGCGAACAAGACCAAGATCTCCAAACGCAAGATGGACACCAGCGCCGAGTCGTACCGCGCGCAGGGCATCCTGCCCGAGGCGTTGGTCAACTTCCTGGCCACGATGGGCTGGAGCATGCCCGACGGGCGCGAGGTGTTCACGCTCGAGGCGTTCGTCGCCGCGTTCGACCTGGAGCGCGTCTCGCTCGGCGGGCCGGTGTTCGACCTCAAGCGGCTGCGCAACCTCAACGCCCGCTACCTGCGCGAGGTCCTGTCGCTGGAGGCCGTCGGCGCGCGGCTCGCGCCCTGGCTCGTCGAGCGCGGCCACGACCCGAGCGACGAGGACTACCTGCTCGACGTCGTCGACGTCCTGCGTCCGCGGGCCGAGACGCTGGCCGAACTCGCGGAGCAGGCCGACTACTTCTACGTCGAACGCGTGACCTACGACGCGGACGCCCGCCGCCGGCTGGCGGCCGGCCAGTCGTACCTCGAGGACCTCGAGCGCGAGTTCTCCCGCCTCGAGTTCTTCGACGACGACGCGATCGACGACCTCCTGCACGACTACGTGCAGCGGCAGGCGGTGCCGCTGGGCAAGGTGCTCATGCCCCTGCGCGTCGCCCTGACGGGCACCAGTCAGGCGCCAGCCGTGGTCGACCTCGTCGCGATCATGGGCCGCGGGCGCACGCTGACGCGCCTCGGGCAGGCGCTGCAGGCGATCCAGGAGGGCCTCCCCGATGACGACCCCGAACGACTCAAGGCGGAGGCCGAGGCGGCCGCCAAGGCCGCCGCGGCCAAGGGCAAGCGTCGACCGCCCATGCCCGCCGAGCGGAGCTGAGGGTGGCCTGGTTCGACCGCCTGCGCCAGGGCCTCGGCAGGACCCGTGAACTCGTCACCCTCGGCGCGGTGCGCCGAGGCGACGACTGGGAACTGGGCTGGGACGACCTCGAGTTGGCGCTCATCGCCGCCGACGTCGGCGCGAAGCTCGCGGCCGAGGTCGTCGAGGAGACGAAGGCCGCCCGCGAGCGCGGCGTCGGCTTCCGCGAGGCGCTCGAGCAGGCGCTGCTCGACCAACTCGAGCGCGACCGCACCCGCCGCAAGCTGAGGCGCGTCGGCTTCGACCTCGACGTCCACCGCAGCATGGTGCCGGTGCGCGGCCGGGTGATCATGGTGGTCGGCGTCAACGGCGTCGGCAAGACCACGACCATCGCCAAGCTCGGTCGCTACTACCAGGGCCATGGCCAGCGGGTCGAGTTCGCCGCGGGCGACACGTTCCGCGCCGCCGGCAGCGCCCAGCTCGGCGTGTGGGGCGAGCGCCTCGGCATCACGACCACGACGGGCCCCGACGGCAGCGACCCGGCGTCCGTGGCCTACGAGGCGACCCAGAAGCGCAAGGTCTCGGGCGCGGACCTCCTGCTGGTGGACACCGCGGGTCGGCTGCACACGAAGCACAACCTGATGGAGGAGCTGAAGAAGGTCCGCCGCGTCATCGACCGCGCCGATCCCGGCGAGCCCGGCGAGACCTGGCTGGTGCTCGACGCGGTCACGGGGCAGAACGGCCTCGAGCAGGCGCGCCGCTTCCACGACGCCGTCGGACTGACCGGCATCATCGTCACCAAGCTCGACGGCACCGGCAAGGGCGGCATCCTGCTGCCGATCGCCCGCGAGCTCGACGTGCCGATCCGCTTCATCGGCGTGGGCGAGCAGGCCGACGACCTGCAGCCCTACGACGCCGCCGCCTTCGTGCGCGCCCTCCTCGACCTGGGCGCGCCGTCCGGCGCGTGAGCGGCCCCGCCCCGACGCCGATCGCGCCCATCCTGGTCGTCGCGGCCACCGCGTTCGAGTTGGCGCCGCTGGTGGAGCGCCTGAACGGCCCCGAGTCGTCCGACACGGGCTGGACGGAGGCCGTTCGCGGTCGCTTCGCCGGGCTCGAGGTGGTGGCGCAGGCGCTCGGTGTCGGCAAGGCCCGTACGGCGGCCGGCCTGGCGTGGTCCGTGCGGGCGCACCGGCCGGCGGCGATCCTGCAGGTCGGCGTCGGCGGTGCCTACCTGGGGAGCTTCCTCAGCGTCGGGCTGACGATGCTGGCCGACGCCGACCTGGAGCTCGACCTCGGCGTCGCGGGCGACGACGGGTGGGCCGACTTCGAGGGGCTGAGGGTGCCGTTGCTCCCTGCGCGCCCCGGCGAGCGGGCGGCGCCCGACCTGGCGGCGCCCGACCGCGCCGTGCCCACCGACGCCCGCTGGACGGGCCTGCTCGCGTCAGCGAGCGGGCTGCCGCGCGGCCGCTTCGCCACGCTCGACGCGGTAACCGCGGACGTGGAACGCGGCGCCGCCATGCAGCGGCGCTTCGACGTCTCCATCGAGAGCATGGAGGGCGCCGCCGCCGCGGCGGTGGCGGCGCGCCTGGGCGTGCCGTTCGCCGAGCTCCGGGCGGTGTCGAACGTGGTGGGCGAGCGCGACCGTGCGCGGTGGGACCTGCGCGGCGCCATCCGCGCTTCCACCGACGCAGCGGCGGCGGCGCTCGGCGGCGTCGCCGACGACCCGACGTGGAACGAGATCGTGCGGGACACGGCGGAAAGCGGCTTCATGACCGGGTGGTAGACTGCACCCATGCCTCTCGCGACTGGACTCGACATCCTCCAGGCCGCCCGCGCAGGCAAGTACGGCGTGGGCGCCTTCAACACCAACGACCTCGAGATCACCCAGGCGGTTCTGGAGGCCTGTGAAGCCGCCCGTTCGCCGGTGCTGCTGGCGCTCTCCGAGGGCGCCCTCAAGTACGGCGGCAAGCCGCTCGTCGACCTGGTGCTCGGCATGGGGCGCGAGGCCACCGTGCCCGTGGCCGTGCACCTGGACCACGGCAGCTCGTTCGAGAGCTGCGTGCGCTGCATCCGCCTCGGCTTCACCTCGGTGATGATCGACAAGTCCCACGAGGACGAGGAGACGAACATCGCCGAGACCAAGCGCGTCGTCGACGCCGCGCACGCGGCCGGCGTGTCGGTCGAGGCCGAGATCGGTCGCCTCGGCGGGGTCGAGGAGCACGTGGTGGTCGCCGCCGAGGACGCGATCCTCACGAAGCCCGACGAGGCCGAGCGTTTCATGGCGGCCACCGGCGCTGACTTCCTGGCCGTCGCGATCGGCACCAGCCACGGCGCCAACAAGGGCAAGGGCCGGCCCTACATCGATCACAAGCGCATCCGCGAGATCGCCGCGATCCTGCCGCACCCGCTGGTCATGCACGGCGCCTCGGGCGTGCCCACCTACCTGGTGGAGCGCCTCAACGCCGCCGGCGGCCAGCTGAAGGACGCCTCGGGGATCCACGAGGACGACGTGCGCGAGGCCGTGCAGCACGGCATCGCCAAGATCAACACCGACACCGACCTGCGGCTGGCGTTCACGGTCGCCGTGCGCGAGACGCTGGCTGCCAAGCCCAAGGAGTTCGACCCCCGCAAGATCCTCGGCCCCGCGCGCGACCTCATGCGCCAGGTGGTGGCCGAGCGCCTCGAGGTGTTCGGGTCCGCCGGCAAGGCCTGATCCACCGTCCGTCACATCGCGGGCCGCGGCGCTTCGATCGCCGCGGCCCGCGCCGTCGAGAACCAAGGCCAACCCGTACTCGCTGCCGGCGCTTCAGGCGTCGCGAGCGGCCGTCTCCTCGCGCCGGATCACCGCCAGCGCCAGCGCCCCGGCCGGCACGATCAGCGCGTACGCCAGCGCCATCGCCGGCAACAGGCCGAGGCTCTCCTGCAGGGCCCCGACGCCGACGTACAGCAGGCCCGCGGTGCCCCAGGTGAACCCCATGAGCAGGCCCGAGGCGGCGCCCATGGCATGCGGGGCCAGGTCCTGCGCGGCGACCACCATGAGCGGCAGGCCGGCGTTGACCAGGGCCCCCGCGGCCACCACGGCCGCGAAGTAACCCACGGTACCCGGCGCCAACACGAACAGCAGGCCGAAGGGCACGAGCGAGGCGAGCATGCTGGAGACGATCAGCAGCGAGCGGGGCGCGCGGCGCTCCAGCGCGCCCGCCACGATGCCGCCTAGCGCGGCGGAGACGCTGAAGAGCGTCAGGGTCGAGAACAGCACGGGGCTGTCGGGCGCGAGCCCGTGGCGCGCGACGAGGT
>JAABTL010000012.1 GCA_011389865.1 Trueperaceae bacterium | reverse complement strand
AGAAACAAGGCAACCGCCAAAGACAGGAGAGCGATGATGGGTGCATGACGTACTGTGGACACGGAAGGATTTCGAGCCATAGGGTCCTCTCGAGGGATAAGGAACGGGGGCGCGCGTCGCAGCGCCGATCGCCGCGAGCAACTTGATGGCGCCGATGCGTCCTATCCGATCCGCGGGTTCTAGGTCGTGACCCGTCTACGGTCCTTGCGACTCGGTCTTACGGTCGAGCCCTGTCGGGTGCCGTTCGGGAGGTTGCCGCCGTTGGCGAGACCTCTGGATGCATCTTTGACGCCCGCCAAGTGTAATTACGCCACTACCGCATGTCAAGCGCAATCATGCGAATCCGGTTTGCGCGGTCTTGACGAAGGAGGGTTCGCAGACAGCGCGCTACAGCGAAAGGGCATTCAGACGCATGCGAAGTCCAACGCATGAACGGTTGCATGTTTGTGCATTCGGATCCCCGGGCTGTCTTCCTCTCGCCGTACCTGTTGGCTCCTGCCGTTCCTGGTGCGAGCATTACGTTCGAGAAGTCTGATCCAGCTGAGGTCTCTCGACGGGAAGAGGTCGGACAGATTGGCCAAGTGCTACCTCTGCTTCGCCACCATCGCCTCTCGAGTACCGGCAAGGTACCCAGGCGGCGCTCAAGCCACTGCGGGAAACTGGATGTCCCCTAAACGCGACAGTACGGTGTCCTCTGACATCCTGCGCTTGAGCTCCTGATTGAAGCGTTCCAGGCCGTTGGTGCTGCGGATGCGCCGCCGGTGCGCCTCGGGGAACGCCGAAGCACGCCAGGCCGTCCTCCAGGGCCGTCTCCAGCCACTCCGCGACGTGTGGATGGGTGCGCGCCCAGCTCTCGACGACCTCGCTCTTCAGTTCGCGTGCCCACTCGAGGGATGGGCCGTTGAAGACGGCGCGGACGTCCTCGGAGATCGCCCGCTGGTGTTTCCGGCCGACCTTTACCAGGGCGTTCCTGGCCACGTGCACCTGGCAGCGTTGCGAGCTGACGCCCTGGAAGTGCTTCCGGATGGCGTTCACCGGGCCCCGGTGATCGTCGCTGGTCACCAGCTTCACGCCGCGTAAGCCGCGGTCCTTCAGCCGCCGGAAGAGATCCTCGTACGTCACCTCGTTCTCGGTGTCCGCCACCTCGACGGCGAGCGGGTTCCCGCAGGCCGTCCTTGCGGAAGCCCTTGACGACCAGCACAGCCTGGCTGACGACCTGCCCGTTCACGAGCACGTGCTCGTACCTGGCGTCGACGATCAGGTACGGGTACGCCATCGTCAGCCGGCGCTCACGCCAGGCCTTCAGGTCGGCGTCCAGGTTGCCGACCAGGCGACTGACGGTGCTGCGCGGTACCCGTTGCGGTAGCCCGTGCGGGCGTCCGAGCGCTCGTACGGGCCAGCCTGCAGGTGCTCGGTGATCTCGGCATCCAAAGAGCGGTTGAGGGCCGCCTCGACGAGTTGGCGTAGGAAGTACGGGTCGTTGACCAGCGCCTCACGCGCGCCGGCCGGCAGTTGCATATCCTTGAGCTGAGCCATCGTTCGCTCCGTTCCGAAGTGGGGTTCTCGCCGATTCCCAATCTTCTGGAGGAACGATGGCTCGCTACCTACTCGCCAGGCCGCGCCAACCACGATCTACAGAGCGTACTGGGCGCAGTCGAAAAATGCCGTCGTGGACGGGGTTCCTGTGGTGGGTCGTGTAGGACTCGAACCTACAACCCGCTGATTAAGAGTCAGCTGCTCTGCCAGTTGAGCTAACGACCCGTGCCCACCGGAGGCGAAGTGTACGCGCCGGGCGCCGGCGCGGTCAACCGACGAAGGTACCGGGGCGCGTTCCGCGCCCGTGGTCGCCCGCCCATCATCACTGTCAACCCTCGCGGTAGAAGCCGGTCTTGGTGTAGTGCTCCTCGAACAGCGCCTTGATGAAGGCGACCGCGGGCACCGCCAGGACCGCGGCCACGATGCCACCGAGGGAGAACCCGGCGACGACGGCGAGCATGACCGTCACCGGGTGCAGTTCGGTGGACCGCGACAGCACCAGCGGCGTCAGCACGTGCGCGTCGATCTGGTTCGCGACCACGAACACCACCAGCACCAGGAGCACCTGCACCCAACCGCCGGCGACGGCGAGGAGGAGGGCGGGGATGATCGGCACGACCGTGCCGATGAACGGCACGATGTTCAGGATCCCCGCGAGCAGCCCGATCAAGCCGGCCCCGGGGAGGCCGACGAGGCTGAGCCCGAGGAACACCATGAGGCCGAGCACCGCGGCGATGAGCAGTTGGCCACGGACGTAGGCGGCCGTGACGTCGTCGAGCGTCTCCGCGAGCGAGCTCACCGACCGGCGGTACGGCAGGGGCACCACCCCCCGCAGCGACGCGGAGATGCGCTCGAGGTCGATCAGCACGTACACCGTGATGATCAGCACCAGGGCCGCGTTGAACACCTGGGACATGGTGCCGCGAAGGAACCCGTACGTGCCCACCGCGAACTCCTCGAGGAGCGGGACGAGCCGTTCGCCGAGGCTCTCGATGAACCGGTCGAGCGCTTCGAGCGGTCCGCTCGCCGGGCCCCGGAGGCTCGCGGGAAGCAAGGCCTCGATGCGGTCGGGGAGCGACATGATGAACTCCGGCACGCTTTCGGCGAGCGTCAGCCCCTCTTCACCCTCGGTGATGATCGCGCCGATGGTGCCGATGGTGTACTGCGACACGAACCAAAGGCCCGCCACCAGCGCGATGACGATGAGCGCCACCGTGAACGGGCGCGCTATCCCGCGTCCCTGCAGGAACGCGACCGCCGGGTTCAGCAGGTAGGCGATGGCCAAGGCCGTCAGGAACAGGGCACCGGCGGGCAGGGTGGCCAAGAACACCAGCACGAGGAGGGCCGCCACGACCAAGAAGACGACCACCCGCACGTACGGGTTGGACCAGATCGTCTTGAACGCGTCGCGCATCAACCACCTCGCGGACTCGGTGCGGTCGGCAGCGTCGGCGCGGCGGCGGCGTCACCGACGACGCACTGCGCCACGTGCTACGACTTCCGGCTGATGAGCATCCCGAGCACGAAGCCGATCCCGAGCGCGGTCGCGGCGCTCGCCAGTGGCTTCTCCTGAATCCGATCCTGGACCCCGACCACGGCTCCTTCACCGGCCTTCACGGCCGACCGGCCGGCGTCCTGCACACCCTCGGCCATTCTCTGGGCCTCGGCCTCGAAGCGCTTCGTGGCGGCCGCGATGGCTTCCTGGGCCGCGTCCGTCGCCTGCTTGGCCGCGCGCCCGCCATCCTCGGCGAGCTTGCCGAGGTCCCCTCGCACCTTGGCGAGTTCCTCCTTGAGGGCGGCGACTTCCTTCTCCAGATCGGTCTGGCTCATGATGTGACCTCCGAGCTTGCGTCTCAGGCGAGCGTCTCGGCGTGGCCGCGGTCGCCGCGGCGGCGGCGATGTGGTCTCGCCCCGAAAGGGGTCCTGTCTTGGAATCTAGCACGGAGGATCCGGAAGCGGCGGTACCGGTGAGGGGTCGCGGGTTGGCGGTTCGGGCTCGAGCGCGCCGCCCTGGCCCGTGTCGACGCCATCGACGGGCCGGCCCGGCGTGTCGACGGAACGCCGGAGCCGTCGACACGCCGGGTCTGTGGCAAGCACGATGCCTAGTTGGCGCCTTCGCTCAGTTCAGTCCGTACTCCGCCCGCAGCTCGCGCATGATGCGCTCCGCGAGTTCGGTGGCGCCGTCGGTGTGCTGGATGACGACCTGGGTTCGCGTCTCGCCCGCGGGTGCGACGACCACGCTGACGAACTCGGTGCGTGTCGTCATGCGCCGGAAGAAGCCGCCGGGGACGGTGACCTGGGTCTCGGCGCGGACGAAGCCGCCCTGGGTGTCGGCCTGGGTGATCATCCAGCCGGTGGAGTCGTTGAGGCCGGGGGACGTCGAGATCGCCTGGATGACGCTACCGGAGACGTCGATCGGCGCGGCGGCGAAGAACACGGGGTCGCGGGCGGGTACCACGCTTGGGGCCGGCGCACACGCGGCGGCGACGAGCAGAAGGGGAACGATCCAGAGGAGCCAGCGTCGTGTCATGACGATCACCTCGGAATCAGCCTAGCAGCGCGGTGGGCGGCGCCACGTCGTCCTGGAGGGGGCGACCGCCACCGCCGCCGCCGGTTCATGATGGAGCCATGCTCTCCCTTCGCCGGTTGTTGGTCGGTCTCGCCGCGCTCGCCCTCGCCGCGCCGGCGTGGGCCCAGCCCGCCGACCCCACCCCGGACCACGTCATCGACGTCCTGACCTTCAACACGGCGCTGCTGCCCGAGCTCGCGGCCAGCACGGGGCAGAGTGACCGCGCCGCGCGCATGCCGCCGCACCTGGTCGGTTACGACGTGCTGGTGCTGCAGGAGCTCTTCATCAACCGTCACCGCGAGGCGCTGCTCGCCGAGTTGGCCGAGGCGTACCCGTACCGCTCGGCGCTGCTGGGCGTGGACGGCGCGCGCGAGTTGCCCTGGCGGCAAGACGGCGGCACCCTCATCCTGAGCCGCTGGCCGATCGAGCGCGAGGCGCAGCTGCTCTTCGAGGACCTGTGCAGCGGGTCGGATTGCCTGGCGGACAAGGGCGTGGCGTACGCCGCCGTCCGCAAGGGAACGCGCGTCTACCACGTGTTCACGACCCACGCGCAGTCGGTCTACGGGCGTCGCGTGGAGGAGGTGCGCGCCGCGCAGTTCGCCCTGCTGCGCCGGTTCGTCGATGCGCAGGGGATCCCGGCCACCGAGCCGGTGATCGTCGCCGGCGACCTCAACGTCGACGCCTACTCGGACGAACTCGACACCGTGCTGCGGGTCCTGCGGGCCGCCTGGCCGCCCGTGGTCGGCGATGCCCGCTTCACCTGGGACCCCGAGACGAACGCCCTGGCCGAGGGCGACCGGGAGTGGCTCGACTACGTGCTCGTCTCCGGCGACCACGCGCAGCCCACGCGCGCCTGGAACCGGGCGATGCCGATCCGCGACGGCGACCTCGACCTCTCGGACCACTTCGGCGTGTGGGGGCGGGTGGTGATGCCGGCCTCGCCCTGACGGGCAGGCCGCTCAGGGGGAAGTGAGCTCGAGCCCCACGACCAGCGGGTCGTGGTCGGACGAGCGGAAGGCGTCCGGCGCGTACAGCAGCGACCGCTGCGCCGCGCTCTTGAACTCGCCGTTGTAGTCGAGCACGTTCGGCTCGTCCGCGTTGACGTGCCAGGCGGCCGCGCCGGTCACCTGGGACGCCAGCGACGGCGAGGCCAGCGCGTAGTCGAGGGTGCCCCACTGCCCGTCGAACCCGTAGGTGGTGGCCGTGTCGCCCCGGTGCAGGCGCAACAGGTCGACGAAACCGGCCGCCTCGAGCATCCGCACCGGGTCCTCCCGGGCGTAGGCGTTGAGGTCGCCGAGGACGAGCACGTCCGGGTCGCCGGCGCCGGTGGGGTCGGTGGCTAGCCACGCGGCGAGCTCCGCGGCCGCCGCGGTGCGCACCCGATTGCACTCTCCCTGACCGTCGCCGGCGTCGGGCGCGTCGCACGCGGACCCCTTGCTCTTCAGGTGGGTGACGACCGCGACGAAGGTCGCGCCGTCGCCGCGCCGCGCGAACGCCTGCGCCAGCGCGGGGCGGTTGCGCTCGGCGCGGTCGCCGCCGGTGACGAAGGCGGGCGTGGCGAGCGCGGCGGTGGCGCCCACCGGGGTGACGCGGTCGGGCCGGTAGAGCAGCGCGACCTTGATCGCGTCCTGCCCCAACGCATCGACCGCGCCGACGCCGGCGTCGGCGTCCACGTACGCCCACGTGCCGGGCGCCGTCACCGCGTTCAGTCGGTCGACGAGGTCGGCCAGCGCGCTGTCGTCGCCGTAGCCGTCGTTCTGGATCTCCACCAGGCCGAGCACGTCGGCGTCCAGCCCCACGATGACGGCGACCGTCTTCGGCCACTGCCGCGCGAACTCGGCGCGGCTGTTCGCCCCGCGGCAGTTCATCGGGCGACCCTGGACGCCGCCGCGGCAGCGGTAGGCGTCGTCGAAGTAGTTCAGGACGTTGAGCACCCCCACGCGCAGGCTCCCGCCGACGTCGGGCGGCTCGTGGGGCCGCGGGTTCGCGGGCTCGAAGGCGGGGACGCCGCCGCCGAGCGCGCCGATGGGTCGCACGCGGTACGCGTTACCGCTCGCCTCGTTCCCCGCCCAGCCGTACGTCAGCACGCCGACGAGCCCGCTGACGGTGTCGCCCGCGCGCAGCGTGTTGCTCGCGCTCAGCGGCTCGCCGCCACGGCCGAAGGCGATCGGTTCGGGGTTCTGGTCGTTGGCGTCGTCGTCGAGCAGGATGCGGTTGCGGTCGTTGGCGGCCAACTGCGCCCAGGCCGCGGCGCCCGGCGTGGCGACCTGGGTCGGCTGCGGCAGGCGCCCGCCGGCCGACAGCGTCACCTGGCCGAAGCGTCCCAGCTGGTGGTGCTCGGTGACCGTGAGCGTCTGCGGCAGGCGCACGAGCATGCCCTCGAAGCGCTCCAGGTATGCGGGGTGGGGCAGGGGCAGCGTCACGTCGACCGGCTCGACGGCGCCCAGGCCACACACGACGATCGAGGCGACGTCGGCCAGCTGCGTCTGACCGTGGAACTCGCCGGCCGTGCCGCGCACGCGCACCAGCTCGCCGAGCGCGACGTCGTCGGCGTCGCCGTTGAACACGAAGATGGCGTCGCTGGTCGCGGGGTCGCCGTCGCCGACCGGGTCCTGCAGGAAGAAGCCGCGCAGCGCGGGCGGGCGCCCCTCGTAGTCGCCCACGACCACGCCCATCGTCGTGACGGGGCCGGCGATGGCGGCCTCGGGGCCGGCGCCCTGGATGGCGGGGATGGGGGTGAAGGGGCCGGCGCAGGCGCCGGCCGCACCGGTGAGCGGAGCGGTGGCCGGCGCGTCGACGGCGGGGGCCGGCCACGGGGCCGCGAGCGCCGCGGCGATCGTCAGGCCCACGGCCGCGAGCGCTAGGGCCGTGGGCGCGAAGCCTCGAGCGGCGGGATGGCGTTGGCGCATCGGCATGCGGCGGTTCCTCTCCCTTGGCGCGGCGGCGTACCCGGCGGTCGCGCCCGCGCGCCATCATCGCAGGCCGGGCGCGCGTGCGGGTCACCGTCGCGTCATCGCCGGGGCGCGGTCCGCAGATGCGGCCACCCGCCCGGCCCATGGGCGCTAGGCTGGTCGCAGGTCCACCCAGCGCGCCGACGGGACCGAGGTGATGCATCCTGGCACGCGACGAACCGCAAGCAGGCACCGTGTCCGCCGTCCGCGGCGGCGTGGTCGACGTGCGCTTCGCGTCCCACCTGCCCCCGCTGCACCACCTCCTGATCGCCGACGCCGACACGGGTGACGGCGAAGGCGACGGCGCCCACGCGGACGTCCGTCTCGAGGTCATGGCGCAGCTCGACGCCCACACCGTGCGCTGCGTGGCGGCCACCCCGACCGCGGGGCTGGCCCGCGGCGACGCCGTTCGCGACAGCGGCGCGCCGCTGCAGGTGCCGGTCGGCCGCGCGGTGCTCGGGCGTGTGTTCGACGTCTTCGGCGACGCGATCGATGGCGGGGGCCCGGTGGAGGCCGACGGGCATCGCTCGATCCTGCAGCCCCCGCCCGCGCTCGACCGCCAGGCGGTCAGCAGTGAGGTGCTCGAGACCGGCATCAAGGCGATCGACGTGCTGGCGCCCCTCGAGCGCGGCGGCAAGGCCGGCCTGTTCGGCGGCGCCGGGGTGGGGAAGACGGTGCTGATCACCGAGCTCATCCACCACATGGCGGCCCGCCACCGCGGCGTGAGCCTCTTCTGCGGCATCGGCGAGCGCACGCGCGAGGCCGAGGAGCTGGTGCGCGACGTGCGCGACGCCGGCGTCGCCGACGACACGGTGCTGGTGTTCGGGCAGATGAACGAGCCGCCCGGCGCCCGCTTCCGCGTCGGGCACACCGCCCTGACGATGGCCGAGTGGTTCCGCGACGACGCGCACCAGGACGTGCTCATCCTCATCGACAACGTGTTCCGCTTCGTGCAGGCGGGCTCCGAGGTGTCGGGCCTGATGGGCCGGCTGTCGTCGCGCATGGGGTACCAGCCGACGATGGCGACCGAACTCGCCGAGCTGCAGGAGCGCATCACCAGCACCGCCGACGGCGCGATCACCGCGGTGCAGGCGGTGTACGTGCCCGCCGACGACTTCACCGACCCCGCCGTGGAGCACGCCTTCGGGCACCTGTCCGCGACGGTGGTGCTGTCGCGCGACCGCGCCGCGCAGGGCCTCTACCCGGCGATCGACCCGCTCCGCTCCACGTCCTCGATGCTGACGCCGGTGGCGGTGGGCGAGCGCCACGACCGCATCGCCCGCGAGGTCCGTCAGACGCTGGCGGTGTACGACGATCTCAAGGACATCATCGCGATGCTCGGGCTCGAGGAGCTCTCCGAGTCCGACCAGCTCACCGTCGGGCGCGCCCGCCGGCTGGAGCGCTACCTGACGCAGCCGTTCTACGTCACCGAGCAGTTCACCGGCCAGGAGGGCAAGGCCGTCGGGATCGGCGACGCGCTCGCCGACTGCGAGCGCATCCTGGCGGACGAGCTGGCCGACGTGTCCGAGTCGAACCTCTACATGATCGGCACCCTGGAGGAGGCCGGCCTGTGAGGCTGCTGCTGAGCGTCCCCACCGACGTCGTGCTGGAGGAGCCGGTGACGAAGGTGATCGCGGAGTCGCCCGCCGGCAGCTTCTGCCTGCTGCCGCGCCACGTCGACATCGCCACCGTGCTCGTGCCCGGGCTGCTGACGTTCACCCGGCCGGACGGCGAGGAGGTGGCCGTCGCCGTCGACCACGGCGCGCTCGTCAAGGTCGGCGACGAGGTGCGGGTCGCCTGCCAGCGCGCTCTGGTCGCGGGTGACGCGGCCGACGCGGCGGCCACGGTGCGCGAGAGCTACGAGGCGCAGAGCGAGCGCGACAAGCGCGCGCGGGCCGCGTTGGCGCGGCTGGAGAGCGACGTCGTGCGCCGGCTGGGCGCGTTGCGGGGGCGTCATGGCACCTGAACGCGTGCGTGACCTGCCTGGCGCCGGCGCCGGCGACGGCGCACGCGGCGGTGACGGCGCACGCGCCAGTGATGGCGCACGCGCCAGTGATGGCGCGCGGGATCGAGACCGCGCGGCGGACGCTCCGGCCCCTCGCCCCGGCGAGGAGCTGCTGCGCGAGGTCGCCCGCAAGGGCGAGCGCCGCGAGCGCGCGCGCCGCGAGGGCCGCCACGGCCTGGGGTACGGGCTCGGCCTCTTCGGGCTGGTCGGCTGGTCGGTGGCCGTGCCGACGCTGCTCGGCATCGCGTTGGGCGTGTGGATCGACCGTCGTTTCCCGTCGCCCTACTCCTGGACGCTGATGATGATGCTGGTCGGCATCGTCGTGGGCTGCCTCAACGCCTGGTTCTGGCTCCGCCGCGAGGGCGGGCTCGACGACGCCCCGCCCCGCGGCCCGGGCGACCGCCCGCGGCCTAGCCCGGGCGACCGCCCGCGGCCTAGCCCGGGCGACCGCCCGCCACCGAGCCCGCGCGACCGCCCGCCGCCCGACCCGGGCGACGGCCCCTCCGGGGGCGCGCCGTGACCGTCGTCGGCGCGGTGGCGGCGGTGGTGCTCGGCCTCGCGCTGGGCGGCGCGTACTTCGGCGGCCTGTGGTGGACGCTGGCGCGGTTGTCGCGTTGGCGGCGCCCCGGGTGGGCGCTGGCGGCCTCGTTCGCCGTGCGTGGCCCGCTGCTGCTCGTGGCGCTGGCGCTGCTGGCGCGCCAGGGCGTGGTGCCCCTGCTGCTCGCCCTCGCCGGCTTCCTCGTCGCGCGCGTGGCCCTCTCCGCGTGGTTGCGATCTGCGGGCGAGCCGTTGGCGCCCGCCAGCGGGCCGCGATCGGCGGGCGAGCCCCCCTCCGCCGCCGCGCGCCCGAACCCCGAGCGCGACGCCGCCGGAGGTGCCCCGTGACGCTCAGCCCCGACACCATCGAGGTCTTCGCGATCGGCCCCTGGACGATCAACGCCACGCTGGCGTTCAGCTGGCTGGTCATGGCGCTGCTGGTGATCGTCAGCTGGTGGGTCACCCGCCGCCTCACCGCGAGCGGCGACATCGGCCGTGGGCAGAACGTGCTCGAGGCGCTGGTGGCGTTCCTTCTCGACCAGATCCGCGAGGTCACCAACCAGGACCCGGAGCCCTACCTGCCGTTCGTGGGCACCCTGTTCCTGTTCATCTTCACCTCGAACGTCCTCTCGGTGGTGCCCGGCTTCCAGCCGCCCACCGGCTCCCTGACCACCACCGCCGCGCTCGCCGTGTGCGTCTTCGTGGCGGTGCCGGTGTTCGGCATCGCCAAGCTCGGCCTGAAGGAGTACCTCGGCAACTACCTGCGGCCGTCGCCGTTCCTGTTGCCGTTCACGCTCATCGGCGAGCTCTCGCGCACGCTGGCGCTCGCCGTGCGCCTGTTCGGCAACGTCATGAGCGGCACCGTGGTCGCAGCGATCCTGCTGTCGGTGGTGCCGCTGCTCTTCCCGGTCGTCATGCAGGCCTTCGGGCTCTTGATCGGGGTCATCCAGGCCTACATCTTCGCCATCCTGGCGATCGTCTACATCGCGTCGGGCACGGAGCTGCAAGAGCGCCGCGCCCGCGTGGAGGAGGTACGGCAGTGAGCGATTTCGGTCTCATCGGCATGGCCTCGATCCTCATCGCGGGCCTCACCATCGCCATCGGCTCGGTCGGCCCCGCGCTCGGCCAGGGGCGGGCGCTCGCCCAGGCGCTGCAGGCGATCGCCCAGCAGCCCGACGAGGCGAACACCATCACCCGCACGCTCTTCGTCGGCCTGGCGATGGTGGAGTCCACCGCCATCTACTGCTTCGTCATCTCGCTCATCCTGATCTTCGCCAACCCGTTCTGGACCGCGGTCCAGAGCGCCTCGTGAGCGGCGCCCGCGGCATCTGCGGCGCCCGTGGCGGCAGCCGTGGATGCGACCTGCCGCCGTCGGGACCGCGCGTCCGGTAGGGGGCCAGCATGGGGATCGACGTCTTCACCCTGATCGCGCAGATCGTCAACTTCGTCGTGCTGCTCGTGCTGCTGCGGGCCTTCCTATACCGCCCCATCATGCGGGTGATGCGCGAGCGCGAGCAACGCATCGCCGACGAGCACGCCGCCGCCGAACGGGCGCGCGAGGAGGCGGAGGCGCGGGCGGAGGAGTTGAAGCGCGAGCGCGAGGAGTTCGAGGAGGAGCGGCGCGAGCGGCTGGCCGAGGTCGAGCGCGAGGCCGAGCGACTGCGCGAGGAGCGCCTCGCCGAAGTGCGCGAGGAGGCCGAGGCCGCCCGCGAGCGCTGGCGCGAGGCGCTGGAGCGCGAACGCGACGAGCTGGCCGACGCCGTGCGCGGCGACGTCGCGGCGGTGGTCGCCGAGGCCCTGCGGCAGGGCTGGCGCGAGCTCGCGGACGAGGAACTCGAGGCGCGGGCGATCGAGGTCTTCGCCGACCGGTTGGGCGAACTGGGCGACGAGGAGCGCGCGGCGCTGGCGGAGGCCGTCCGCGATGGCGAGCTGGTGTTCACCACCGCGTTCGAGGCCACCGGGGCGCGGCGCGAGGCGCTGCTGGCGGCGGTCCGCGAAGCGCTGCTGGGCGAGGACGACGACGCGGCGTTGGAGGCCGAGTTCGAGCGCGACCCCGAGCTGATCGCCGGCGTGACGCTGCGCGCGGGCGACCTGCGGGTGGGCTGGACGGTCCGCGCGCAGCTCGATGACCTCGAGCGCGACTGGGCCGGGGGCGGGGACGGCGGATGAAGGTGCCCGACCGGCCGCGGCTGCAGGACCTGCTCGGTGACGAGTTGGAGAGGCTCGGTCGCGTCTCGCGCGACCGGCGTCCGGGGCTCGAGGTCGAGGAGGTCGGCGTGGTCGCCTCGGTCGGCAGCGGCATCGCCACCGTGCGCGGCCTGCCGCGGGTGCGCGCGGACGAGGTCGTGCGCTTCGCGGGCGGCGAGGAGGGCCTGGCCCTCGACCTGAGGCGCGACGACGTCGGGGTGGTGCTGCTGGGACCGGACGCCGCCATCGGGGCCGGCAGCGAGGTCGCGCGCACCGGACGGGTGCTCGACGTGCCCGTGGGCGACGCGCTGCTCGGCCGCGTCGTCGACCCGCTCGGGCGGCCGCTCGACGACGGCGGGCCCGTGGGCGCCTCGCGGCGCTGGCCGGTCGAGCGTCCGGCAGCGCCGATCTTCGCCCGCGAGGCCGTTCGTAAGCCGCTGCAGACGGGGCTCAAGGTGGTCGACACGCTGTTCCCCATCGGCCGCGGCCAGCGCGAGCTCATCGTGGGCGACCGCCAGACGGGCAAGACCACGGTCGCGCTGTCGGCGGTGCTGGCGCAGGCGGGCAGCGACGTGCGTTGCGTGATCTGCACGATCGGCCAGCGCGGCTCGGCGACCGCCCGCTGGCTCACCGACCTGCGCGAGCGCGGGGCGCTCGAGTACACCACCGTGGTAGTCGCCGCCAGCCACGAGTCGCCGGGCCTGCGCTACGTCGCGCCGTACGCCGCGACCTCGATCGCCGAGTCGTGGATGGAGGACGGTCACGACGTGCTGATCGTCTACGACGACCTCACCCAGCACGCGCGCGCGTACCGCGAGCTGTCGCTCCTGCTGCGCCGCCCGCCCGGCCGCGAGGCCTTCCCGGGCGACATCTTCTACCTCCACGCGCGGCTGCTCGAGCGGGCCACGCAGCTGAAGGACGGCGGCTCGCTGACCGCGCTGCCGGTCATCGAGACGCAGGCGCAGGACCTATCGGCCTTCATCCCCACCAACCTCATCTCGATCACCGACGGCCAGATCTACCTGTCGCCCAACCTGGCGGCGCGCGGCGTGCTGCCGGCGGTCGACGTGGGGCGATCGGTGTCGCGCGTGGGCGGCAAGGCGCAGCACGACGGTTACCGCGCGGTGGCGGGCGACCTGCGGCTCGCCTACACGCAGTTCGAGGAGCTCGAGGGCTTCTCGCGCTTCGGCACGGAGCTCGACGCCGAGACGCAGCGGACCCTGCAGCGCGGTCGGCGGGTCCGCGAGATCCTCACCCAGGGACCGTTCGAGACCATCGCCGTCGGCGACCAGATCGTCGCCCTGTGGGCGGTCGTCAGCGGCGCCTTCGACGTCGTGCCGGTCGACCGGCTGCGGGCGGCGGAGCACGACCTGCGGCGCCGCGCGCGCGAGGAGTACGGCCAGCTGCTGGAGCGGCTCGATGCCGGCGAAGCCCTGACCGAGGAGGACGAGGAGTGGCTCGGCGAACTCGTCACCGACGTCGCCGACGAGCTTGAGGGGGGGCGCGATGGCGAAGCGTGAGGTGCTGCGCCGGCGGGTGGAGAGCACCGAGACGCTGCAGTCGGTCGTGCAGACGATGAAGGCGCTCGCCACCGTGCGCATCGGCCAGGTGCGGCGGGCCGTGAAGGCCCTCGACGCCTCGGCCGAGACCCTCGAGCTGGCGTTCCAGGCGCTGCTGCGGCGGGAGCCGGAGCTGGCCACGTTCCTCGTGCCGGTGCACTCCGATGCCTGGGCGGCCGTGCTGTTCGGCTCCGACCACGGCCTGTGCGGTCCCTTCAACGAGCGCCTGGCGCGCCACGCCCACACGCGGTTGGAGCCGCTCGCCGAGCGGCACGGACCGCCGCGGCTGATGGTGGCCGGCCGCCGGCTGCGACCGCGTCTCGCCGCGCTCGGCTACGACGTCGAGCGGGTGGTGAGGCTGCCCGGCAGCGTGGATGCGATCGAGGAGGCGGTGTTGCAGGTCGTCGACCAGGTCGAGGCGTGGCAGCGCGACCACGGCGTCAGCCGGGTCCTCGTCATGCACCACCGGCCGACGACCGGTGTCGCCTACCGGCCGCACACGTTGCAGCTGCTGCCCCTCGACCTGGAGTGGCTGCGCGAGCTGCGCGAACGGCCGTGGCCGACGAACCGCCTGCCCATGCTCGGACTCGAGGGCGAGGAGCTGCTGCGGGGGTTGGTGCGGCAGCAGCTCGCGATGCTGCTGGTGCGCGCCTTCGCCGCCTCGCAGGCGGCCGAGAACGCCGCCCGCCTCGCCGCCATGGAGTCCGCCGAGAGCAACGTCGAGGAGCGCCTGTCGGAACTGCGCCACGCCGCCAACCTCGAGCGTCAGAACGCCGTCACCGAGGAGCTGCTCGACGTGCAGGCCGCCTACCAGGCGACGGGGGAGTCGGGGTTGTAGCGGGCCCGAACGACGCCGACGCAAAGCGGGAACGGCCGGAGCCGACGCAAGGTGGCCCTACCCTTGCGTGCCCGGAGTGGCGTCATCGGTGTCGGCCGGCGGTCCCTCGACGGTCCACGTGCCGCCCTCGTGGCGCAGATCGGCGGCGATGCTCGGGGTCGCACCCCGCTCCACGCGCACCGGGTCCGGTACGCCGCCGAGGTTCGTCAGCAGGCTGCGGAGACCGTCGGCGTCGGGGTGCGTCAGCACGAGCGCCAAGAGCTTCACCCCACGCGGCAGCGCGGCGGAAGGACGCTTCGCCTTCTGCCAGTCGATGAAGAACGGCAGCAACGGACCGTACGGGTGGCCGTCGAGGAAGACGAGTTCCCACGTCAGCATGCTCCTGTCCGGTCGCCGGCGCTGCATCCGCTCGCGCCGCGGCGTCAGGCCGAGCGCGCGTGCGCGTTCGGCGACGGTCGCCGCGGCGCCCGCTTGCGCGCACCACGTATGCAGCGCGGGGGCACGCAGGTGGGCGATGGTCGCGGCGAACGGCCCCCCGCCCTGCGCCGGGTCGACGGCCAGCAGCTCGAGGTAGTGGTCCTCGCCGAGGCCGACGAGGGCGTTGTGCGTGCCGTGCCCCAGGTGCCGGCCCCCTCGCACGGGAGCCACGCCGGTTCGCTCGCGCACCAGCGCCTCGAGCGGCTCGAGCTCAGGGCCGGCCAGGAGGATGTGGTCCAGCGTCACGTCGACACCTCCGCCACGTTGCGGCTTGCGGTCGCTCGTCGCGAGAGGTCGTTGAGGGGGTCCATGCCCGCGATGGTAGCGCGTCCGGAGCGGCTCCTACCCGTCGACGCGTGTGCGCCACCAAGGCGTCGTGCGACGCGGAGGCGGCGTACCAGGCGCAGGGGAGGCGGGGCTCTGGCGCCTCTCGGGGCGAGGCTCGCTGGGACCTACGCCGCCGCCGCCCGCGCCCGCGGCATCCGCGCCACCACCAGCAGGAGCGGCGCCGTGGCGGCCGCGCCCAGCAGTCCCATCGTGGTGTAGCCGCCGGGTCCGGCCATGACCCAGCCGCCGATCAGCGTCGCCGCCGCCGCCGCGCCGCCCACCAGCAGGTCGTTGAAGCCCTGCATGCGGCCCTTCTCGGACGGCGCCAGCGCGTCGGAGAGCAGCGCCGAGCCGGCGACGTAGCAGAGGTTCCAGCCGAGCCCGAGCAGGAAGAGCGCCACCGAGAGCGGCAGCAGCTCGGGCGACAGCGGTGCCATCAGGCACGAGACGAGCGTCATCGTGGCGCCGAGCCCGAGCACCGGCCGCCGCCCCCAGCGGTCCGCGAGCCAGCCCGACACCATCGAGAACGCGAACATCCCGAAGGTGTGGCTGGAGAACACGATCGCGATGCTCGTCAGGGGGTGCGCCAGCCCGTGCATGTGCAGCGACGTCATCTGCATCAGCCCCACCATGACCATGTGGGCCGTCACCACGCTGGCGATCGCCGTGCGCACCGACGGGTCGCGCAGCAGCTGCGGCAGGTCGCGCGCGGGCGCCGCCACGACCGGCCCGCGCTCCTCGTGGGCGATCGCCTCGCCGATGAGGCGCGGCTCGGGCCGCAGCGAGGCGAACAGCAGGATGGCCGTGAGGAGGTAGCCGACGCCGGTCGCCAGGTACGGCCCGGCGATCTCGTTCCAGCCCCACGACGTCACCAGCGCGCTGGTGGGCCCGACCAGCAGGGGCCCGACGACGCTGCCGAAGGTCCCGCCGAGGACGACGGTGGCGAGCGCGCGTGCGCGGCGCGCCTTGGGGTTGACCTCGGCGGCGACGAAGCGCCCGAGCTGCACGGCCGAGTTGCCGGACCCGCCGACGAAGAGCCCGAGGAGCACCAGCGCGAAGTTGCCGCTGGCGACGCCGAAGAGCGACAGGGTGGCGCCGAGGGCGCCGGTGGCGAGCGCGCCCGAGAGCGCGTTGCGGCGCCCGATGCGGTCGGACGCGCGGCTCCACAAGAGGGCGCCCAGCGCGACGCCGATCTGCGCCACCGCCGCCGGCACGCCCGCCCAGGCGACGTTGCCCGACAGCTCCGCGCCCACGATGGCCGCCACCGTCGCCGCGGCGATCGAGCCGGCGGACCCCAGGCTCTGGCTGAGGAACAGCGCGCCGGTGATGCGGCGCGCGTGGCGGGCGCGGAGGGCGGGGTCGGGGGCGGGTGCGGTGGGCTTGGGCGCGTCGGGGCCAGCCGCGCTGGTCATGGGATCGCCCTCGCCATGAGCAGCGTGCCGGCGTCGGGGTTCGCGGCCGGGACCGCTTCGAAGCCGAGCCTCCGGTAGAAGCCGATGGCGCGCTGGTTCCGTGGGCTCACGCCCAGGTGGACGCCGACGCAGGCGCGTTCGGCGAGCGCCGTCAGCAGGGTCTGGACCATCCGTCGCCCGTGACCGAGCCCCTGCGCGCGCGGCAGCAGGTCGACGTGCAGGTGCGCGGGATGGGCGCCGAGGTCGGCCGGGAGGGTCAGGGTGGGGGAGCGGAGCTCGTCCAGCAGGCGGTCGTCCTCGCTCCAGCGCGCGGGGTCGGGGCCCGGCTCGGGGAGGCGGTCACGCAGCGGGGGCAGCCACTCGTCGAGGAAGGCGCGGTAGAAGCGCTCGCTGTCGGCGGTCCCCAGCACGTAGCCGCAGGGCCCATGGGCGTCCTCGAGCGTGAACGCGAGCCGCGGCTCGAGATCGAGGTACGGACCGACGTAGCGGTGACCGAGCAGGTGCGGGTCGCGGAACGCCTTCGACGCGTCCTGGCCGTCGGCGCCGGTCGCCAGGCAGACGGCGTAGAGGGCCGCGCGGTCGGCGGGGCGGTAGCGGCGGACGATGGCGCCCTCGGACGGGCCGCTCATCGTGCCCCGTGCAGGCGCGCGGGGCGTGGGTTCAGCGCTCGGTCGGCGGGGCTGGCGGCGAGGGCGTCCGGCACCGCGACAGCCTAACCGGCGCGACGGCGCGATGCTCGTCGAGCGAGCGGTAGCAGGCCTCGACGAGCGCCATCGTGCCCAGGTTGTCGCGGCCGTCGACGTCCTCGGCCGGGCCGCCGTCCTCGATCGCGCGCATGAGGCTGGCCATGGGGCCGGCGAAGGCGTCGGGGAACCAGGCGTACGGCCAGCGGGGCCGTTGCCAGCCGCCGCCCCGGAGGGCGAAGTCGATCGTCGACGGCTCTCGTGCCGGGAACGACGGCCAGCCGACCGTGCCCTGCGCGATGCCCGCGGTGCCCTCGACGCGCCAGCGAATGTGGTCGTCGCGCGCGGCGTCGTCGGGCCCGGCCCACACGTCGTCCCAGGCGGCCGCGCGCAGGCCGCTGGCGTACTCGAGCACGTACAGGGCGATCCCGTCGCGGTGCGCGAACGTCGTCCGCGGGTCGCTCCGCGCGCTGGCGAAGACCCGCTCGGGCTCGCCGAACAGGAAGCGGAAGGCGTCGAGGTGATGGATGCTCATGTTCAGGAGGGTGAGGCGCTCCTCCCCCGCGAGGTAGTCCTGCCAGTGGGGCACGGCCCGCATCTCGATCGTGGCCAGGACCGGCTCGCCCAGGTCGCCGCGCGCCAGCAGCGTCCGCAGGGCCCGGATGCCGGGGTCGAAACGCATGTTCTGGTTGACGGCCAGGGTCACGCCCGCCGCCTCGCACAGGCGCACGATCTCGGCCGCCTCGCCGAGCGTCGGCGCCAGCGGCTTCTGCGCCAGGATGCCCTTCAGGTGGGGCTGGCGGACGGCCGCGCGCACGACCTCGAGCTGCACGCGGGGCGGGACGGCGATGTCGACGATCTCGAGGCCGGGGTCGGCCAGGAGCTCGTCGACGGTGTCGTGCACGGTCGGCACGCCGCGGGCGGCCGCCGCGGCGCGCGCGTGCGCGGGGGTGCGGGAGGCGATCGCCGACACCTGGAAGCCCGCCTCCCGGTAGGCCACCAGCTGCACGTCGCGCATGATGAACCCCGCGCCGATCGCTCCGATCGGGTGGTCGAGCCTGCGGGGCACCCGCGGCAGGACGTCGCGCGCGAGGTCGAAGGCGTCGGGCGGCACGCGCCCGGTCAGTCGCCCGGCAGGCCGGTGATGATCCGTTCGACGGCCTCGATCGTGGTCTGCTTGGGGTCGACGTCCTCGGCGACGACCTTGCCGCGGCGCAGCACGACGATGCGGTCGACCACCTGGAAGACGTGGTGGATGTTGTGCGCGATGAAGATGAGCGAGTGCCCGGAGTCACGCGCGTTGCGCATGAAGCGCATCACGCCCTGCGTCTCCTCGACGCCCAGGTTGTTGGTCGGCTCGTCGAGCACGATCAGGTCGCTGTCGAAGTGGAGCGCGCGGGCGATCGAGACGGCCTGCCGCTCGCCGCCCGAGAGGGAGCTGATCGGGGTGGTCGCCGGGATGTCCTTGGTGATGCCGATCTCCTTCAGGAGCTTGCCGGCCACCTCGTTCATCATGCGCTTGTCCATGCGGTTGAGGATGGCGGGGCCCACCAGCGGCTCGCGCCCGAGGAAGAGGTTTCGGGCGATCGACAGCTGCGTCACCAGCGCGGAGTCCTGGTGGATCGTCTCGATCCCGAGCCTGATGGCGTCGGTGGTGTTGCGGATCTGCACCTGTTGGCCGCGCACGTAGATGGTGCCCCTCGTGGCGGTGACGGTCCCGGAGAGGATCTTGATCAGCGTCGACTTGCCGGCGCCGTTGTCGCCGAGCAGGCCCACGATCTCGTTCTCGCGGACGGAGAAGTCGACGCCGTCGAGCGCGGTCACGGGACCGTACGACTTGGCGATGCCCTCCATGCGTACCAGGTCGGTGGCCATGTCAGCCCGACCCCGTGGGGTGCCGGCGGGCGAGGTACGACTGCAGCGCCATCATGCCGAGGATCGTCACCCCGATGAAGATGTTGTACGCCAGGCCGGGCACGCCGATCAGCACGATGCCGTTGCGCATCATGCGCAGCATGAGGACCCCGAGCACGGTGCCGAGGATCGTGCCGCGGCCGCCGGCGAGGGCGGTGCCGCCGATGACGACCATGGCGATCACCTCGAGCTCGTAGCCCGTGCCGCTGTTGGGGTTCGCCGCCGACACGCGGATCGAGCTGGTGATGCCGGCGTAGGCGGCCAGGAACGAGGTCAGCATGAAGAGCCAGGTCTTGGTCAGGCTGACGCGCACGCCGCGGGCGCGTGCGGAGACGGGGTTGCCGCCCGCCGCCTGGATCCAGTTGCCGATGCGGGACTGCGTCATCAGGTAGCCGAGGATCAGAGCGAAGCCGATGAACCAAAATAGTGAGGCGTAGAGGCGGAACTCGCCGATGTAGAAGGTGCCGGCGACGAGGTCCATGATCCAGGACTCGGCGCGCCAGGTGCGCTGCGGGAAGCCGCTGGTCGTGTAGAGCGCGACGCCGCGGATGGTCATCATCATGCCGAGGGTGACCAGGAACGAGGGGATCCGCAGGCGCGTGACGAACCAGCCGTTGACGAAGCCGATGCCGACGGCCACGATCAGCGCGATGACGAGCGACACCTCGAGGGGCGCGACGCCCTCGTTGAACAGCGTCCACATCAGGACCGGGGTGAAGCCGAACACGGAGCCGACCGACAGGTCGAACTCGCCCGAGGTCATGAGGACCGTCATGCCGAGCGCGATCATGCCGAGCTCGGGCGTGAACGCGAGCAGGTTGCTGATGTTGCCCTGCGACAAGAAGTTGGGGGTGAGGACCGCGAAGACGGTGATCAGCACCGCCACCAGGGTGAACGGCAGGAACTCCGGGGTGGCGACCAACCGCCGAACGAGGATCGAACCGGGGCGCATCGTCGTGTTCATGAGCCCTTTCGGGGAAGGGGGGCAAGGCGCGCCGTCGGGGCGGCGTCGCTCGGGCAGCGGCGGGGTCCAGGACGTTCGTCCGTGCGCAGGCGAGGCCCGCGCACGGACGAACGGAGATGGCGGCTAGCGATTACTGGCCGTCCGTCATGATGTCGAGGTAGACCTGGGCGGTGTCGGCCTCGTAGAGCGTGCCGACGATGATGTCGAAGCCCGGCGGGATGCCGGCGGCGGCCATGGCGGCGACCGAGAGGCCCATGAAGCTCGTGGCCTGCGGGTCTTGCCACATGGCGGCGTTCACGTAGCCGTCGAGGACCTCTTGGGCGGTGTCGGCGGAGTTGCCCCAGCCCACCACGGGGATCTCGCCGGGGGCGACGCCGACCTGGTCGAAGACGCGCGCGATGCTGCCGGTGACCAGGTCGCCGAGGCCGATGATCGCGTCGATGCGGTCGCGGTTGGCGAGCAGGTAGTCCGACATGCGGGTGATGATCTCGGCCTGGTCGAGCTTGGCCTCGGTGACCTCGTAGGTGATGCCGAGCGGATCGAACACGCTCGAGATGCCGTTCGTCGCCAGGACCTGGTAGGTGGCGCCGGGGACCTCGACGGGGAGCCAGACGAAGTCGCCGGAGCCGACGAAGTCGTTGTCGACGAGGTACTGGGCCCAGCGGCGGCCGATCTCTTCGGTGTCGCCGCCGACGTAGGCGTCACGGCCGCTCTGAGCGTCCTCGGTGTTGATGATCACGACCGGGATGCCGACGGCGTGTGCCTCTTGGATGACCTCGTTGAGCGTGCCCGGGTCGGGCGTGCTGCTGACGATGCCCGCGGCGTTCGACGTGATGGCGGCCCGGAACGCCTCCTGATGCGAGGGGACGTCACCGCTGTGGAACGAGGTGTTGACCGTGTTGCCGGTGGATTCGGCCCAGAGCTCGGCGCCCTGCAGGAAGTAGGTCCAGACGGGGTCGGCGGGGTCGCCGTGGGAGATCCAGAAGAACGTGCTCTGCGCCATCGCCGACATGGCGAAGCTGAGCACGAAGACGGTCGTGAGGGTCGTGGCAAGTCTCTTGAGCATGAGGTCCTCTCTCGGTGCTGGGTGGGACGTAGGGGAAAACGTAGCCCGTGCCTCTCGCACACCACTCCTTTCCGACGGCGATCGTCGTTAGCCTCGTGAACGGAATTGATTCTACCGCGCGGGCGGCCGCATGGGCCGGGGCAGATGCTGGGTCAGGTCGGCCCGAGCGCGTCGGCCGCGTGCAGCGCGGCCCCCAGGCTGCCGGCCTGGGCGCCGAGGCTCGCCGGCACCACCTCGGGCAGGCGGTCGCCCGCGGTCGGCGCGTGCGCCGCCAGGGTGCGCCGCAGCGGTGTGAGCAGCGTCTCGCCCAACCCCGCCATGCCGCCGCCGATCACGATCCGCTCGACCGACACCAGCGTCGTGACGTTCGCGAGGGCGACCCCGAGCACCAGCGCCACCCGGTCGAGCGCCTCACGGCAGATGGGGTCGCCCTCCTCCGCCGCCCGCGCGATCAGTGCCGGCGTGACGGCGTCGAGCCGGCCGTCGGCCAGGCGCACCAGCGCCGGCACCATGCCCTGCACGAAGGGTCGCATGAGGCTCGCGACCAGCGCGGGCGCCGACGCGTACGTCTCGACGCAGCCGTGGCTGCCGCAGCCGCAGCGCGGGCCGTGCGGGTCGAACACGTGGTGCCCGAACTCGCCCGCGTTGCCCGAGTAGCCGAGGTGGAGCCGGCCGCCGAGCACCAGGCCGCCGCCGACCCCCGTGCCGAGCGTGACGCCGAACGCCGAATCCACGTCCGCTGCCGCGCCGGCCCGCGCCTCCGCGAGCGTGAAGGCGCGGGCGTCGTTGATGATCACCGCCGGGAGGCCCGTGGCCTCGGTCAGCCAGTCCGCCACGGCCACGCCGCGCCAGCCGGGCGCGAAGTTGGGCAGCACCTCGACGCGGCCGTCGCGCGAGAGCGTGGCCGGGATGCCGACCCCGAGGCCCGCCGGCGCCGACCCGCCCTCGAGCGCCAGCTCACGGATCGCGGCGGCGAGGTCGCCGAGGACCGCCTCGTGCGGCCGCCCGGCGCCCGTGGGCAGGCTCCGGAAGCCCTCGAGCTCCCGGGCGCCCGGCCGGTACCGCCCCAGCTTGACGTTGGTGCCGCCGATGTCGACGCCGATCACGGAAGGTCCCTCGGTGACGCCCTGCGGCGTGTGCATGCGGCGACTATACTGGCCGCGACCCATGGCGCTCGCCGTGCTCCACGGCGCGCGGTGAGATCGGCGGTCGCCCGCGCGCCGGGCACGACCGGCCGACCGCGAACCCCGAGGAGGACGCATGTCCCATCCCGATCGATCCGACGCGCCCGTGCGCGACGCGCAGCCAGCCGCCGACACGCCCGACGTCGCCCTCACCTACCTGGCCGAGGCGGAGCGGATCCTGCAGCGCGTGCGCGACACGCAGCTGCCCGCCATCCGGCGGGCCGCCGCGCTGTGCGCCGAGTCGATCTCGCGCCGTGGCCTCGTCCACCTCTTCGGCTCGGGCCACTCGCGCATGGCGGTGGAGGAGGTCTTCCCGCGCTACGGCAGCTTCCCCGGCTTCCATCCCATCGTCGAGTTGTCGCTGACGAACCACACGCAGGTGGTGGGCGCGAACGGCCAACGCCAGGCGATGGCCATCGAGCGGATGGAGGGGCTGGGCGAGCCCATCCTCGACAACTTCGTGTTCCGCGACTACGACGTGATGATCGTGTTCTCGACATCGGGCAACAAGGGCGTGCCCGTCGACGTGGCGCTGGGCGCCAAGGCGCGCGGGCTCACGGTGATCGCCGTCATCGCGGCCAGCTACTCGGCGCTGATCCCCTCCGAGCACAGCTCCGGGCGCAAGCTCGCCGACATCGCCGACCTCGTCATCGACAACTGCGCGCTCCCCGGCGACAGCATGGTCGACGTCCCGGGCGTCGATGCCCGCGTGGGGCCCGGCTCCACGATCGGCAACACCGCGGTGGTCAACGCGCTCAAGGTGCTGGTGGCGCAGGACCTGGCGGCCCGCGGCCAGCCACCGCTCGTGCTGGCGTCGGCGTACGAGATCGGCGCCGAGGCGTCCCGCGAACGCTTCGAGGCGACCTACGACGACTACCGCGACCGCGTGAAGGTGGTCTATGGCGGCTGAGGGCCGCCTGGCGGGCCGTCGCGTGCTCGTGACCGGCGCGTCGGGCATCGGCTTGGCCGTGGCCCGGCGCTGCCTCGACGAGGGCGCCCGCGTGTTCGTCGCCGACCGCGACGCCGGGCGCGTCGACGCCCTGCGCGCGGAGCTGCCCGACGTCGTCGGCGCGGCGGGCGACCTCGCCGACGAGGCGGACGCGGGGGACGTGGTGCAGAGGGCGCTCGCGGCGCTCGGCGGGCTCGACGTGCTCGTCAACGTGGCCGGCCTCTCGGGCCGGCGCTACGGCGACGGCCCCGTCCACGAGGCCACGCCCGCGGGGTGGGACGCGGTCATGCGCAACAACGCCCGCTCCACCTTCCTCGTGTGCCACTTCGCCCTGCCGCCGATGCTGGCGCAGCGGCGCGGTGCCATCGTCAACACCAGTTCGGTGCTCGCCAGCGCCCCGAACGCGAGCCACTTCGCCACCCACGCCTACGCCGCCTCGAAGGGCGCCATCGACGCGCTGACGCGCAGCATGGCGGCCTTCTACGCCCGTGATGGCGTGCGGGTGAACGCCGTCGCGCCGGGCCTGATCGCCACGCCGATGAGCGCCCGCGCCCAGGGCGACCCGGCGATCGTGGCGTACCTGCGCGAGCGGCAGCCCCTGACCGGCGCGCCCGGCGAGCCGGGCGACGTGGCCGACGCCATCCTCTACCTCGCCTCCGACGAGGCGCGCTTCGTGACGGGAACGGTCCTCGAGGTGGCGGGCGGCTGGAGCGTGGCGGGGTGAGCGGGCGCATCGAGCTCGCCTGGAGCGCGCCGCTGGCCTACGCCTGCGACGTCCTGGTGGTCGGCGGCGGATCGGCCGGCGCCAGCGCGGCGGTGGCCGCCGCCGAGCAGGGCGCCGACGTCCTGCTGATCGAGCGCTACGGCTTCCTCGGCGGCACCGGCGCGATGGTGCTCGACACCTTCTACGGCTTCTTCACGCCCGGGAGCGTCGAGCGCAAGGTGGTGGGCGGCGTGCCCGACCGGGTCATCGCCGGCCTGGAGCGGCGCGGCATGGTGCTGAAACGGCCGAACACCTACGGCGCCGGCGCCGGCTACACCTACGACCCCGACACCCTCAAGCTGGTGTGGGACGAGCTGACGGGGGAGGCCGGCGTGAGGGTGCTGCACCACGTCACCTTCGTCGACGTCCTGAAGGAGGGCGACCGCGTGACCGGCGCGGTGATCGCCACCAAGCAGGGGCTGCGCGCCATCCGGGCCCGGGCGGTGGTCGACGCATCGGGGGACGCCGACGTGGTGGCCCGTGCCGGGGGGCCCTTCGAGGACGCCGGCGCCGACGGGACCGCCCAGTCGCTCACCACCACCTTCCGGATGATCGACGTCGACGTCGACGCGGCGCGGGCCTTCCCCAAGGCCGAGCTGTGGGCACGCATGACCGAGGCGGCCGAAGGCGGCGACTACGACCTCCCCCGGCGCGAGGGGAGCGCCCACATCACGCCCTTCCCCCACGTCATGCACACGAACATGACGCGCGTCGCCGGCGTCGACGCCACCGACCCCGAGCAGCTCTCGCGCGCCGAGCGCGAGGGCCGGCGCCAGGCGTTCGAGTACGGCCGCTTCCTGCGCGACCGCGTCCCCGGCTACGAGCGCGGCCACCTCAGCGGGCTCGCCACGCAGATCGGCGTGCGCGAGAGCCGCCGTGTCCGCGGCGAGTACTGGCTGACCCGCGACGACGTCCTGGCGGCGCGGAGGTTCCCCGACGCCGTCGCCCGCTGCGGGGCGCCGATCGAGGAGCACCACGCGGGCGGCGACACGCGCTGGGAGTACGTACCGGACGGGGAGACCTACGACATCCCCTACCGCTGCCTGCTGCCGCGGGAGATCGAGGGCGTCGTCGTGGCCGGACGCTGCCTGTCCGCGTCGCACGACGCGCACGCCTCGGTGCGCTCCATGGCGCAGTGCATGGCCATGGGTCAGGCGGCCGGCGTGGCCGCCGCGCTGGCGACCGGCGGCGACCTTCGCGGCGTCGACGTGGGCATGGTGCGCGAGCGGCTCGTTGCGATGGGAGCGCTGCTGTGATCATCCGGACCGTCCTGGGCGACATCGCCCCCGAGGAACTCGGGCTGACGCTCGGGCACGAACACCTGATCGCGCGGCCACCGGCCGACGTGCTCGACGCCGACCTGCGCCTCGACGACGAGGACGCCGCCGTGCGCGAGCTCGCGTCGTTCCGGGAGGCCGGCGGCGGCGCCGTGGTGGAGATGACCACCGTCGACTACGGCCGCGACACGGCCGCCCTGCAGCGGGTGTCGCGGGCCGGCGGCGTGCACGTGGTCGCGGCCACCGGCTTCAACAAGGGACGCTTCGCCGATCCGATCGTGGAGCGCCACAGCGACGAGGAGATCGTCGCCTGGATGATCGCCGAGGTGACGGTGGCCGCCGTGCCGTACCTGGAGCCCGAGCGGGTGGCGCTGTCGGCGTCGGGCGCCCGGGTGGCGCGTGACGCGGTGGCGGAGACGGGGCTGCCGGCGGCGCGGGCGGGGTTGATCAAGGCGTCGACCGGTCGCGACGGTCCCGGACCGCAAGAGCGGCGCGTGCTCGACGCCGCCGTCGCTGCGCACCATGCCACGGGCGCGCCGATCGGCACGCACACCGAGCGCGCGACCTGGGCCCTCGAGCAGGCCATGCACCTCGTCGACGGCGGCGTGCCGCCGCACCAGGTGCTGATCGGCCACTGCGACTTCCGGCCCGAGCTGGCCTTCCTGCTCGAGCTCGCCGCCACCGGCGTCAACATCGGGCTCGATCAGTTCGCCAAGAGCAAGTACCTGTCGGACGAGGCGCGGGTCCGGCTCGTCGTGGACCTGGCGTCGGGGGGCCACCTGGGGCAGGTTCTGTTGAGCGGCGACCTCGCGCGCAAGTCGTACTGGCCCGCCTACGGGTTTCCCGACGCCGGCGGCTTCGCCCACATCCCGACGACGGTGGCCGGGATGCTGCGCCAAGCCGGGCTGCAGGACGCCGACGTGGACCTGCTGTTGCGGGGGAACGCTCGGCGGTGGTTGGGGTTCGAGCCACGCTAGCCGTCGCTGGGTGACCGAGCTCGGTTCCCGTCGACCCGCGTCCGTTCGATGCCGGTCAGGTCGCGCCTGACGAACCACGTCGCCGCCCGCGCGGCTGCGACGTCGGACCCCCTCCCAGCCGCACGTCCGTGTCGCCAGCGGGCAGGAGAGGTGAGGAACCGGCGACCGTTGGGTACGTCGATGGCGTTGGGGATCTCGTCGCGGGCTTGCATGCGTCAGCTGCCGACCATCCCGAACGCTATCGCGAGGATCGGCCGCGGCCGAGAGCCACGGCCGATCCAAGCATGATGACCAAGACGGGTACCTAGAAGGATGTGGCCTGGCTCGCGTCGTTTCCCGCGGCGTCGACGACCGTCAAGCGGATCTCCGTGATCGGGCCGCGGTGGCGGACGGAGCTGACGCCGCTCGCGGAGGTGCCGGTGACGCTCGTGGTGACGGAGTTGACCACGGTGGTCCCGTCGAGGGCCTCGACGACGACGCTGGCGAGGGCGGTCTCGTCTGAGACGCTCCAGCTGACGTCGTAGCGGGTCCAGGGGCCGGCCGAGGTGTTGGTCGTCGACCAGGCGTCGATCGTCGGCGCCAGGGTGTCGGCGCTGCCGCTGCCTCCGGAGGTCACGCTCACGTTCTTGCTGACGCTGTCGAGCGCGCCGTCGTCGTCGGTCACCGTCAGCTGCACGGTGTACGTGCCAGCGGACTCAAAGCTGTGAGCGGGGTTCTGCTCGTTCGACGTTCCTCCGTCACCGAAGTTCCAGCTCCAGCCGGCGATCCAGCCGTCGCCGTCACTGCTTGCGTCCGTGAAGGTGCAGCTCAGGTCGGTACAGGAGACGGCGAAGTCGGCCGTGGGCGACGCGTTGGGCGGGGGCGTCGTGGAGCCGTCGCCGGTGTACAGCAGGAGGTTGGGCGAGCCGCTGCCCGCCGAGTTGACGATGCCCGTCGTGGCGCTGCCCTCGAGGGCGGCCCCCACCTCCGCCGGGGTGGCGTCAGGGGTCGAGGAGAGGATCAGCGCCGCGGCGCCGGCGACGTGCGGAGCGGCCATCGAGGTGCCGCTGATGGTGTTGGTCGCCGTCGTGCTGGTGTGCCAGGCCGAGGTGATGGCCGCGCCGGGGGCGAAGAGGTCGACGCAGCTGCCGTAGTTGGACCAAGAGGTGCGCGTGTCGCTGCTGTCGGTCGCCGCGATGGTGAGCGCGGTGGGTGTGCTGGCGGGCGACTTGGTGCAGGCGTCGGCGCCGTCGTTGCCGGCGGCCACCGCGTACACCACGCCGGCTGCCACGGAGGTGGCCACGGCGTCGTTGACCGCTTCGCTGTAGCCGCCACCGAGCGACATGTTCGCGACGCTGGGGCCCACCGCGTCGCCCGTGACCCAGTCGATGCCGGCGATGACGCCGGAGTAGGAGCCCGAGCCGCGGCAGTCGAGGACGCGGACCGCCACGAGGCTGACCTCTTTGGCGACGCCCCACTCCGAGCCGCCGACCGTGCCGGCGACGTGCGTGCCGTGACCGTTGCAGTCGCTGCCCGAGCCGCGGCGGCCGATCGCGTCGAAGCCCTGGCGCACGCGACCGCCGAAGTCGACGTGGTCACCGAGAATGCCGGTGTCGATCACGTAGGCGGTGACGCCGGCACCGGTTGCGTTGAAGCTATAGACCCCATCGAGATCCGGGTCCCGCTGATCGATCCGATCCAGTCCCCAGGTGGCGTCGCTCTGCGTACCGACGATCGTCACCACGCTGTCCTGCTCGACGTACGCGACGTTCGGGTTGCGGCTGATGCCGGCGATCGCCTGCGCCGGCAGCGTGGCCGCGAAGCCGTTCAGGGCGTGCTCGTAGCTGAAGTGCAGCTCCCCGCCGGCGCCGCGGACCATCTGCGTGGTGAGTGCCCGGCCGTTGGCGACGCCGTCGCGGAACACCACGATGTAGCGGTCGGGGATGGGCTGACCTGCCTGGGCGTCGGTCGTGAGCGGCTCGACCCCGGGCTGGCCGGTCGGGCCCGCCAGGGGCTCACCCGAACAGGCGACCAGGACCAGCACCAAGCTGGCGGCTGCGAGAAGCGTTCGAAGCATGCTCGGCATCGGTTGCCCTCCTCGTACCGACGTGGGTCCGGCCGTGGCCGGGCGCTCCAGGCGGTAGGGACATTTGTCCTTGCCTCCGAGTATCCGCCTGTTGATGCCAGCCGTCAACCTCACGAACTTCACATCCGCGGCCGCCGCCCTGGGTGCCTGAGGCGCGCGAGCGGGTGTGCCATGCGCCAGTCGGCCGTCGCGGTCGGGCGATCGCCGGTCGTCGCCCGGTCATCCGTCGGTCATCGAGCCTTGCCCAAGATGAACACCGACTCGCGCGGACGCGCCGTGACGCGCCCGCGAGGGATTCCCAAGGAGGTGTCCCATGCACCGCATGCTCACCACGCTGCTCGTCGCGTTCGTCTTTGCTTCCGTGGCAGCGCAGACGAACCACCAGGTCCAGATGATGACGCTCCCGATCGAGGGCCAGGAGATCCCCGCCTTCTTCTTCGAGCCGATGGGCCTGTGCGTCCAGCCCGGCGACACGATCACCTTAGTAGCCGCCGGCCCGCACCACGGCGTGACGGCGTACCACGCCCAGCACGTGAAGTCGCACCGCGTCCCGGACGGTGTCGAGCCGTTGTCCTCGCCCATCGTCCCCATCGGCGGAAGCTGGTCGATCACGCTCACGATCCCGGGCGCCTACGACGTCTGGTGAACTCGCCGTTGCTCGACCCGACGCGGATACTGTGGCGCCTGAAGCTCGAGGATGCCGCCAGCCCGGACAAGGCCGCGACCGTGGCGCCTGGGCGTATCGTGGGCCGGGGGAGGCGTCCATGCCCGTCGGCGCGACGGTCACGATCACCCTGGCGCTCGCGTTCTACACGATCGGCGTGTGGAGCGAGCGGCTCCAGGGCCGGCTGAAGCCCTGGCACCTGGCGATGTTCGTCCTCGGCCTGGCGTTCGACACCCTGGGCACCGGCATGATGTTCGAGTTCGCCGGCGGGCTCACCCGCGATGTCCACGGGCTCACCGGCCTGCTGGCGATCGTCCTCATGTTCGTGCACGCGGTCTGGGCCGCGGCGGTGCTGTGGCGTCGCGACGAGGCGTGGCTGACGCGCTTTCACCGCTTCAGCGTGGTCGTGTGGTTCGTCTGGCTGGTGCCCTACTTCAGCCCGATGTTCTTCGCGTTGGGGGCGTGAGGGGGACGGGCCTCGGTCACGGCACGGTCGTCATGGGGTTGCTCGGGTCGGAGGTCCAGTCCATCAGCGAGCCGGCGTACAGGGACACGTCGTCGAAGCCCATCAGGTAGAGAACGAAGGCGCCATGGGCACCGTAGAAGCCGCCTCCGCAATACGTCACGGCGCGGCGCGTGGGATCGAGGCCCAAGCGGGCCAGCATGTGCGACAACGCTTCGGCAGGCATCAAGGTGAGCGCCACGGCGTCGATGGTGTCGGGCGTCGGGAAGCTGAGCGCCGTGGGGATGTGCCCCGGCCGCTCGTAAGGGACGCTGTCGCCCCGGTAGACGGGGAGAGGCAGCGTGTCGACGATGGCGACGTCGGGGTCGTCGATCGCGGCCCGGACCTCGTCGGCCGTCGCCAACCAACGGAGGTTCGTGTCGGGCGTGAAGGTGGTGGGCGTGACCGTAGGCGCGGTCGTCTCGATGGGCAACCCCGCCATGATCCATTGGCGCAGGCCGCCGTTCAGCATCATGGCGCGGTCGTGCCCGTGGAGCTTCAGGGCCCACCACAGGCGCGCGCCCCACGCGCCGCCGGCCGTGTCGTAGATGACGACGGTCGTGTCGTCGCCGATGCCGAGCTGGCCCATCGCTTCGGCGAACGCCTCCGGCGGCATGATCGGCACGCCGAAGAACATGTCGGCGAACACGGCGCCGGGGATGTGCGCTGCCTCGTAGAGGGCCCCTTCGAAGGGGATTCGGGCGTCGACGACGCGCACCGTGGGGTCGTCGAGGTGCTCGGCCAGCCACGTGACGTCGGTGAGGATCTCGGGCCGCGCGTAGCTGACGCGGAACATGGAACTGCTCCCCTGGGCCGGCGCGACACCGGCCGTCAGGATGAGCCCGGTGAGAAGCAGCACGAGCGCGAGACGACCCTGCGGAAGTCGCTGGAAGTCATGGTGACGCGAATCCATGGCCGATCTCTCCCTTGGCTTGGGTGCTGAGACCGAGGACGGGCGCGCCCGCGACGCGTGGCCAGGGAGGCAGTCCGGCATCTGCCCATCGAGGTTCGCTCCGATGTGATTCGATCACCGCCGTGCAACCAGCATACTGCCGGGCGGACCAAGGCACGTCGGAGCGCGGGCGCGGCTTCCGACCCGTGGTGCGCGGGCGAGATCGTTACATCTGGCCGCACGATGCGGCGACTCTCCGCGGGCGGGGGAGGGCCACGCCGGTGCGGGTTGGCACACTCCTAGGCAGGGCGAACGTTCCCTGCGGGTTCACGGCGGCCCCGCGACGTCGAGGGTCGCAGCGCGAGCCGCGTGGTCCCTGGCCGACGCTTCCGTTGATCGAACGCCTGCGAGACGATCGATGCGCTAGCATGGCCGTACAGACGACATGCCTTGGTTGACGGATCGGACGGGCTGCCGGGTCGCCTTCTCGTGGAAGGGGCGTGACATGGCACGGTCGATCGTTCGTCAACTCATGGTGATGGGTGCGTTCGTGATGGGCGCGTTCGCTCTCGCCGATGGGCCGGTGCCCGTGCAGTTCCAGGTGGTGGAGCGCTACGCGGCGACGATCTCGGAGGGCAACGAGTTCGCCGCACGGGAGTTCCTCGCACCCAGCGTCGTGCTCGCCGAGTACGACTTGTTCTGGAGCGCCGTCGACGGGCCGAAACTCAGCGTGGTGATGTCGGATCAGGTACGGCGGATGTTCACCTCGTCGGTGCGGCTCGAGGTCGAGTTGGAGGCGGTGGCCAGCGACGGGGCGGTGCTGATCACGCGCGAGCGCATGTGGGGCGAGCTGGTGCCGGAGGGCTTGGCGCCGTTGCGTTCGACCGGCGTGTACGTGGTGTACGGCGAGCGGATCGTGGGCATGTTGCGCGTGCTGGACGCGGACCAACGCGATGGGCTCATGCAGGAGGCGCTCGTCGGGCGCTGGACGGGCACGGCCGGAAGCTTGCGCTTGTCGCCGGAGGGTAGCTACCGGCACGCCTACGCCTTCTCGCACCTCGACACCGCCCCGGACGACAGCGGCAGCTACGCCGTCGAGGGGGGCGTGCTTACGCTCGTGAGCGACGAGGCGACCCAGATCTGCAGCCCCGGCGACGTCGGAACGTGGTCGCTGGTCTTCACCTCCTTCAATGCCATGTCGCTCGTCCAGATCGATGAGATGTGCGAGTACCCGCCGGGGCGCGGCATGCAGCCGGGGCACACCATCCTGTTACGTCGCTTCACGGAGTGATGGACTGGAACGAGGGCACGCAGTGTATCGCGGCACGATGTCGATGCGCCGGTGAGGCGCGGGCGTCGAGCGGGATGCCAGCATCGGGCGGCATCCGCGAGCGACCGCTCGGGTGATGACCCAGGCGGTCGCTCGCGTGAGGGCTCGTCAGCGGGCGGAGATCAGGTAGTCCATGAGGTTGGCGAGCGCGTTCCAGCCGTCGCTCGTGTAGGAGGACGGTGCGCCGTGGAAGCCCCAAGGGCGGAGCCTGCGCGTGAGCCGTCGATCAGATGGATGTAGTGATCGGTACCGGTGCGGCCGACGACTTCCAGCGGAGCGGCGGGATTTGGCACGTCGACGTCGACATACGCCATCCCCTTCGCGGTGACCTACACCTGGCCACCCGGGGCGGCGGTGTTGCGGGGCCCGACGAGCGACGGGTGCATGGGGGCCGCGGCAGTGAAGGTGGTCAGCTGGCTTCCATGGCGCCCGTTGGGGCAACCGATTGGCGACGCCAACTGCCCGAAGAACGCTTGCCGCCCTCGCCGAGCCCGACGACAGGCCGTCCCGACTGCTGCACGGCGGTGACGACAAGGTCATCGCCACAGCGTCATCGAGGCGTCCGCGCCCGTCCGCGTCCCGGCGACGTCGAGGTTCATGAAGACGACGAAGGCGTTGCCGCTGAGGACGCCGTCTTCCTCGATCAGGGTCAGGAGCATGGGTGAGCCCCGCGTGTTGCCGGGCGTGGTGACGGTGCCCGACCATGTGCCCGTCGCGGTCCCGCCCCCGCACGCGGCCAGGGCGAGGAGCACGGCGACGCTCGCCACGAGTGCGGCGTCTCTCATGCCGAAGAACCTAGCACGGTCGGTTCAGTATCACGGCGGCGCAGGCCAACGCATGGACATACCACAAGCGAGAAGCGACCCCGTAGCAGCGGAGTCGCTCTCCACGTCAACGCCGTGTGGGACGGCTTCTTGCCTGGTGGAGCCGAGGGGGTTCGAACCCCTGACCTCTTGAGTGCGGCGGTCGCCGCGGACGCTCCGATCGAGCCGACCACCGCGGAAGCGCACGTGATGGACTCGGTCGGCGCCGACGGCGACCAGCGCCAGCGCCGGACACGGCGGCGCTCGGGATCGGAGATCAGCCGTCCAGGACGGCTCGATCACGCTTCGATGACGCTTGGGTCACACCCCGGTTCGTACGCTGCCCGTGCGGTTAGGCGCACCTTCCCGTTGGCCCAGCCGAGCACCCGAGAGGAGCACCTCATGTTCTCACCGCATGACACGAGCGCCATCCACCGGAACGCTCACGAGCGCATCGATCGCCTCCATCGCGAGGCCCGGGTCGCGTCCAGCCTGCCGTCGCTCCACACGTCCTACCGCATGCGCATCGCGGGCGTCGTTCGGCGCATCGCGACCTGGATCGAACCGCGACGGCCTGCCGTTCGCGTCGCCGCTTTGCAGCGGCCGCAGTACGGATCGGACTGAACGGCGTTAACCCCGTTAGCGCCGGACGCGTCGGGTAGCGAGTCGAGCGAGCCAAGCAGAAGACGCTGCTATCGGAGCCGTTGCCAGTGAGCCCGCCTGGTAAGGTGACGGCCGACCGTGACCCCCGACGTACGTCTTCTCGGTGGACCGAAACTGCGGCTCGATGGATCGTGGCAGGCGCCTCCGATCACCCGTCCCGTCGTGCTGCTGAGCTACCTCGCGTACCGGCAAGCGTGGGTGGACAGGGATGAACTGACGGCGCTCTTCTGGCCCGAAACCGGGCAGCGCCAAGCCAAGCAGAGCCTGCGGGCACTGCTGTACCAAGCCAAGCGCGGTCCGCACGGTCACGCCCTCGAGGTGGAGCCGCTGCGTGTTCGCTGGGTGGTCGACACCGACGTCCGCACCTTCGTGAGGGCCGTCTCCGCGGGCGACTGGCAGGCGGCGGTGGACGTCTACGCCGGAACGTTCCTGGAACGCGTTCCCGGAGACGACTCGCCGGCGTTCGAAGCCTGGCTCGAGCAGACGCGCGCTGAGCTCCAGATGAGCTGGCGCGACGCCGGGCTGCACGTCGCCGACGACTTGAGCGCGGCTGGGCGCGCGCGTGATGCCGCCGACCTGCTGCAACGCGTGTTCGCGGTCGACGTCCTGGACGAAGACGTGCTTCAGGCGTGCATGCGGGCGTATGCGACCGCGGGCGACCGAGCGCGAGCCCTCGAGGCCTTCCGGACGTTCAGCGCACGCCTCGCTGAGGAGCTCGACATGACGCCGATGGCGTCCACGCGGCAGCTCGCCGACGCGATCCGCGACGACGCTGCGCGCGGCCCTGCGCGTGCGCCCGGTTCGGCGGGCGAGATTCGCGTCCATGCCTCCGGCGCGCCTCGACCGGTCACGCCCTTCGTTGGGCGCCGCACCGACCTGCTGGAGCTCGGCAGCCTGCTGGCTCGACCCGATGTCCGTCTCGTGACCCTGTTGGGTCCTGGGGGCGTGGGGAAGACGCGCCTGGGCCTGGAGGTGCTGGAGGCGCGCCGTCACGCGTTCGAGGACGGTGCGGCGTTCGTGGCGCTCGAGGGTCTGCACTCGGCGGCGGACGTTCCGAGCGCGGTCGCTTCCGCCCTGGGGCTGCAGTTGACGGGCTCGAGCCCCATCGCGGACGACGTCTTCCGCCACCTGCGACCCAGGGCCATGCTGATCGTGCTCGACAACGTCGAACACCTGATCGGCGGCGGCGTGGCGTTCGTGCAGCAGCTCCTCGACGCTGCGCCACGGTGCACGTTCCTGTGCACCTCGAGAACCGTGCTCGGCCTGCCCGGCGAAACCGTGGTCGACCTCGCGGGGCTGACCGTGCCGTCCTCGTCGCACGTCCGCGACCTCGAGTCCTACGACGCGGTGCAGCTCTTCGTGGGGAGTGCCCGGCGGGCGCGCTCCGACTTCACCGTGCACGAGGCCGACCGGGACGACCTCGTTCGGCTGTGCGCGCTGCTGGACGGCATGCCGCTCGCCTTGGAGCTGGCCGCGAGCTGGGTTCGGCTGTACCGCCTGTCCGACCTGGTCGCCACGCTCGAACGCGACCTCGACCTGCTGGAATCGACGGGGCACGCGCTCAGCGAACGCCACCGTAGCCTCCGCGCGGTCTTCGACCACTCCTGGCAGCTCCTCGACGACGAGCAGCGGCGCGTCCTAAGCACCCTGGCGGTGTTCGACGGCAGCTTCGAACTGGACGCGGTCTACGCCGTCGCACACGCAGCCGCGAGGACGTTGCTGACGTTGATCGACAGGTCGCTGGTGCGCAGGACCGATGCGGGGCGGTTCTCCCTGCACATGGACGTCCGACAGTACGCTCGCGAGCGGTCGACCTCGGGCGCGGTCGACCGGGAGCGGCATGCGGCCCACTACCTCGGGCTCGTCGAACACCGGGGCGATGAGCTCAAGGGCGCGGCGCCGACGGAGGCGTTGACGGCCCTCGAGGAGAACCTCGACAACATCCGCGCCGCTTGGCGCTGGGCCTGCGACCACGGACGCTTCGACCTCTGCGAAGCGGCGCTCGAGGCTCTCAACGTCTTCTTCACCGGCAGGGCCCTGCTGCAAGAGGGGAACGCGTTCTTCGAACTCGCGCTGAACCGCCTCGGGACCCGCACGGAGACCCGCTTCCGGGCGCGCCTCCACCACCAGTTGGCCTACTTCGCACGCCGGCTGGACCGGCACGCGGCCGCCGGCGAGCACGCCCACGCAGCACTGCGTCTCGCGGGGGACGTACCCGACGCGCTCGCGCTGACGATCGACTGCCTGTGCGAACTCGTCGTGACGAACTGCTGGAAGGGGCATTTCGCTGACGCCGCTGCGTACGCCGAGCGCGCCCTGGCACACGCCGAAGCGCTGCGCGACCCCGACACGTTCGCCCGCTGCACCTCGAGGCTGGCGCTGGCGAGACGGTATCAGGGGCAGCTCGACGAGGCTTTGCGGCTCTACGAGGAGGTCCTCGGCTACGAGCGGCGTCTCGGTCGCGCGGTCGGCATGGTCCGCACGTTGAGCGACGTCGGGAGGGTGTGGGCCGACCTGCGTCGCCCCGAGGAGGCGGAAGCCCTGTTCCGCGAGGGACTCGATCTCGTCGAGCGGCACGGCCTGTCGTACGAACGCGCGTTCATGTGGGAGGGCCTGGCCCAGTGCAGTTACCTGCGGGGCGACCTCGAACGGGCCCAGCAGCGAGCCGAGACCGCTGTGCGCTGCAGCGAAGCCGTCGGTGACGAGATGGGCCTCGCCGTCCAGTTCGGGGAGATGGCCAAGATCCTGGTGGCGCGAGGCGAGCCTCACCGGGCCCGAACGCAGCTTCGGCGGGCACTGACGATCGCGTGGGACAGACACGAGAAGCCCGAGCTCTTCAAGCTCTTCGTCACCTGGGCCACGCTGCCCGACGAAGACCCCGCCCTCAACGCCACACTGCTGAGCTGGGTCGTCCGGCACCCCGGCGCGCAAGCCGTCAGCCGCCGGCAGGCGCTCGAGCTGCTCGGTGAAGGGAACCTGCCCCCTTCCCCCGAGGACCTGTCCACCGACGCGCTGGGCCGCACCGTGCACGGTCTGCTCGGTGCGCCCTGCTAGCGCGGGCCCGGGACGCAGTTCCGCGCCCCAACGCAGAAGCGGCCCCGTGTGAACGAGACCGCTTCACGACCAGCCTACGTGCAGGACGTAGTTTCCCTTGGTGGAGCTGAGGGGATTCGAACCCCTGACCTCCTGAGTGCGATTCAGGCGCGCTCCCAGCTGCGCCACAGCCCCAAGCGTTCACAAGTGTACGGGGGGGCCGGGTGGCTGTCAAACGGTCGCCGGTTCGGACGCCGGCGACCCGAGCACGGCCGCGATCTCGGCGCGCTGGGCGCGCACGGCCCGGACGCCGGCGGCGACGCACAGGCGCTGGTGCGAGAAGTCGATGGCGCCGATGGGGAAGGGCAGGCGGATGCGGAGCTCGAGGTCGGCCTGGTCGAAGCGCACGAGTGCGTGGTGCTGGACGCTGATGTCCATGGCGCGCAGGACGGCCTGGAGGCCGTTGCGGGGCGTTGGCGAGGGGACGCCGGCGCTCGGGTTGACGGCGATCACGGCGCCGCCGCCGAGCGCGCGGGCGACGTCGATGGGGGCCACGTCGGCGTAGCAGCCGTCGGCCAGCAGGGCGCCGTCGAGCGCCACCGGGGGCAGGACGCCGGCGAGCGCGGAGCTCGCGTAGACGGCCTCGGCGGCAGGGCCGCTGGCCAGCACGGCGCGGCGGCCGGAGGCGAGGTCGGTCGCGACCGCGGCGAACGGGATGCGGGCGTCCTCGATGCGCTTGCCGAGCGTCAGCGCCTCGAGCAGCGCCTCGATGGCGGGTCGAGCCGGCGTGAGCGCCCCCCAGCGCAGCAGCAGATGTCGAAGCGCTCGCCCCGACGCGAGGATCGCCCGCAGCCGGGTGGCCCGCTGCTCGCCGGTCTCGCGCGCGATGCCGGGGATGCTGGCGACGTCGGCCGCGAGGAGCGCGCGGTACCAGTTGGGGTTGAGGACGTAGGTCGCGCCCACGATGGCGCCCATGGACACGCCGACGATCGCGGCGGGGACGAGCCCCTCGTGCTCGAGGGCGCGCAGCACACCGGCGTGCGCGAGGCCGCGGGCACCGCCGCCTGCGAGGACGAGGGCGAAGCGCCGATGCTCGCTCGCGGAGACGTGCTCGGGCCGCGGTGAGGCCCCCACTCGGGGTGCCCCGATGGACGTGGCCATGCCTCACGTTAGCGCTTGCGCATGCCGTGTGTTGCCGTGCGCGGGCCCCATCGGCGGCCCGCGCGGTCGCGGGGGCCTATAGTAGGGGTACGACCAGTTCGCCGTTCGGGTGCGCGCCGCGTACCGATTCCCCATCCCGCGTCGCGCCGGGGAGGGAGGTGAGACGGCTACCGATGGATCGACCCCGGACGCGGCACGCGTCCGGTCCTACCGAAACGGGCTCCGGAAGGAAGGACGTCTATGCGGTCATTGCGGTTCATCCTGATGACGCTGTTGGTGACGATGCTGGCGCTGGGCACGTTCGCCTCCGCGCAGCAGGTCGTCGATTTCTGGCACGGCATGACGGGCTCGCGCCTCGCCGTCCTCGAGCAGGTGGTGGACGGGTTCAACGAGCGCGACCCCAACATGCAGATCAACCCCGTCCTGATGGGCACGTACGAGGAGGGCCTCGCGCGCTTCCTCGGCGCGTACCCCGTGGGGGAGGAGCCCCCGCTCATCCAGATCTACGAGGTCGGCACGCAGGCCATGCACGACAGCGGCATGATCATCCCGGCCTACCAGATTCCCGAGATGCTCGGCGAGGACTGGGACTTCGGCCAGTACGTGGGGCCGATCGTTCGCTACTACTCGCGTGACGGCAACCTGTGGTCGTGGCCGTTCGCGTCGTCGACGGCGATGCTGTACTACAACGCCGACCACTTCCGCGCGGCCGGGCTCGATCCGAACGCGCCGCCCACCACCTGGGACGAGGTCCACGAGTACGGGTTGCAGCTGCAGGAGTCGGGCGTCGTGCGCGACGTCATCGGCTTCGGCTGGCCCGACTGGCAGTTCGAGCAGCAGCTCGCGCTGCACGACCAGCCGTACGTCGACAACGACAACGGGCGCGCCGGCCACGCGACCGAGGTGATGTGGCCCACCGAGTTCACCGACACCTTGTTCGCCAAGTGGAGCGCGATGGCGGAGGACGGCGTGTGGCTCTACGCCGGCACCGAGTACTCCCCGAACTCCGGCTTCACCTCGGGGACGCTGACGATGATGCTGCAGTCCACCTCGTCGCTCGACGGCATCATGAACACCGTGGGTGACGACTTCGAGGTGCGGACGGCCTTCATCCCGCGTGTCGACGGCTACCCGCGCGGCAATTCGATCATCGGCGGCAACAGCCTCTACGTGTCGAACAACGCCAGCGAGGAAGAGCTCCGCGTCATCTTCGAGTTCTTCAAGTACCTGGCGGAGCCCGACGTCGACGTCTTCTGGCACCAGAACACCGGTTACTTCCCGGCCACCAACGCCGCCCTCAAGCGGTTGATGGACGAGGGCTGGTTCCAGGAGAGCCCGAACCACCTCACCGCCTTCCTGCAGATCCTCTCTGGCCGGACCGACAACGGCAACGTGATCGGCAGCCGGATCGGCCCGTTCGTCGACGCGCGCGACCACATCCGCGTGGCGATGGAGGAGGCGTCGCGCGGCGCAGATCCGCGCGAGGTGCTGGAACGCGCAGCGGAGCGCATCAACCAACTCCTGACCGAGTACCTGGAGTTCGCGGACACGCAGTAGTCGACGCACCGTCGTCCCTGGGGTGGGCCGAGGCCCACCCCAGGGGCCCGCTCTCCGAGCGCGCGGCGCTGGCTGACCAGCGCCACGCGACAGGATCCCGATGAGTGAGGGTCGATGAACAGGTTCCCCGGTCACAACATCCTGCCGTACGCCCTGATCTTCCCGACCGTCACGGTCATCGCCGTTTTCCTCGTCGTCCCCTTCGTGCAGGCGATCCACATGTCGTTCTTCCGGGTTTCGCCGTTCGGGAGGGTGCGTGTCTACACGGGCCTGCGCAACTACGCGGAGCTGCTGCGCTCGCCCGAGTATCTTCAGAGCTTCCTCAACACGATGCTCTTCTGCGCCATCGTCATCGGCGTCGGCCTGGGGATCGCGCTCTTCATCGCCGTGCTCGCCACCCAGAAGATCCGAGGGGCCGCCTTCTACCAGGTGGCCTTCATCTGGACCTACGCGATGTCGCCGGCGATCGCGGGCGTCATCTGGGCCCTGATGTTCGACCCGTCGGTCGGCATCTTCACGGCCTTGCTCGAGACGATGACCGGCTTCCGCCTCAACTTCACCACCGACGCGGTGGGCGCCTTCCTGCTCGTCACCATCGCGTCGATCTGGATCATGCTCGGTTACAACATCTGCTTCTACATCGCGGGGCTGCAGAACGTGCCCAACGAACTCAAGGAGGCCGCGCTGGTCGACGGCGCCGGGCCCTGGAAGGCGTTCTGGATCATCACCTTCCCCATGCTCAGCCCGACCACGGCCTTCCTCATCTTCGTGAACACGCTCTACGCGTTCTTCATGGTGTTCGGCATGCTCGACGTGGTGACCCAGGGCGGGCCCGGCCAGGCGACGGAGTTCCTGGTCTACAAGATCTACCGCGACGGCTTCGCCCGCCTGCGCGAGGGGCAGGCAGCCGCGCAGTCGGTGTTCCTCTTCCTGATGGTGGCCTCCATCGCCGGCTTCCAGATCTGGACGTCGACGCGCCGGGCCGTCTACAGCCGGTGAGGGGGTGACGTCGATGCGCAGGCACCGGAAGGCGCTCCTCAACGCTGCAACCCACCTCGTCCTGATCGTCACCCTGATCGCGGTCGCGTTCCCCGTCTACTACGCCATCGTGATGGGGACCCACACCCACCGCGACGCGTACGCGTTCCCGCCGATCCTCATCCCGGGCGACCAGCTGTGGCAGAACATGCTCGTGGCCTGGGAGCGCATCAACCTCGGCCGCCTCGCCTTCAACAGCCTGTTCATCGCCATCGCGGTGTCGGTGGGGAAGATCGTCCTGTCGATCATGGCCGCCTTCGCCTTCACCCACTTCAAGTTCCGCGGTTCCTGGCTGCTGTTCCCGCTGACGATGATCACGCAGATGCTGCCGCTGCCGGTGCGCATCCTGCCGGCCTTCTACCTGATGGCCTCGTTCGGCTGGCTGAACACCTACTGGGCGCTGACGATCCCCTACCTGGCGAGCACCACCGGCATCATCCTCTTCCGCCAGTTCTTCCTCACGGTGCCCGACGAGCTCTCCGACGCCGCGCGCGTCGACGGGGCGACGCCGCTGCAGTACCTGTGGAACATCCTCATCCCGCTGTCGCTGACGAACATCGCCGCCCTCTTCGTCATCGAGTTCGTCTACATCTGGAACGAGTACCTCTGGCCGCTGGTCGTGACGACCCAGGCGGACATGCGCGTGGCCCAGATCGGCCTGCGCATGCTCTACACCTCCGAGCGCGCGGCGGCGGAGTGGAACATCGTCATGGCCGGCCTGTTCATGATCATGCTGCCGCCGCTGGTGGTCCTGATCCTGCTGCGCAAGCAGTTCGCGCAGGGCATCGCCATGCAGTCGACCAAGTAGGCCCGTGCGGGGTGGCGGCCGCTCTCGGGTCCTGCGACCGCGACGGCGATCGCGGTCGCACCCGCGCCCGCGACCGCTGACGCGGATCGGGACGCGGACGCGTGCGCGGCCCTCGCCGCCCCGTGTACGATGGCGAGCAACGTGAACCATCGAGCGTGCGTGGTCGAGGTCGTCGAACGGGTCCCAGATGCCGAGGTCGCGATCGTGGCCGCCCGGGTCGGGGAGCGGCTGTCGATGCCCGCGGAGCGGGTGCGCAAGCTGATCGAGGGCCGGACGGGCCCGATCACCCGGGCGCTGCGGGCCGACAAGGCCGACGCGATCGCCCAGACCTTCGAGGCGGCCGGCGTGCGCGTGGTCATCCGCCTGGCGGAGCCGGAGGAGCTCGAGGGCGTCCAGTTCTCGGATCCCGCAGCAGGTCGGGGCCGGGGGGCCGAGGCCGAGGCCCCACCGCGCCCCGAGCCCGACGCGGAGCCCGAACCTGAGCCCGAGCCCGACGCGGAGCCGGAACAGGAACCCGAACCGGAGATCGAGCCGGCGATCGAGCAAGAACCGGAGCTCGAGCCGGAACCCGAACCGGAGCCGGAGCCTGAGCCCGAACCGGAACCGGAGCCGGAGCCCGAACCGGAGATCGAGCCCGAACCCGATGTCGATCTGGAGCCCGAGGCCGCGTCCGACCCGGAGGCCGAGCTGGACGCCGAACCCGAGCCCGGCCCCGTGGCGATGCCGGCGCCCCCGACCAGATCGCCCTTCGGCTCGGCGAGCGACTGGGGGGCGGACGAGAGCGACGACTGGGCGGGTCCCGGCCGCTGGCCGTTGCCGCGCCCCACGGTCGTCCATCCGGAGCCGGGACGGCAAGACGACGTCGAACCGGACGATGACGTGGAGCTGGCGGACGACGTCGAGTTCGAGGACGACGTCGTGCTGGCGGACGACACCGAGCTCGAGGACGACGGTGGGCACGTAGCGGAGGCCGCGCGGGACGACCCGAACCCGCCACTGGTGGGCCGCGACTCGCGCAGGCCCTGGCCGCGCGAAGGGTCGGAAGCGACGCCGATCGGTCCGGGCGCGCCGCCCGCGTGGCGCGGGTTGGGCCCCCAACCGGCGCCGCCGTGGGGACCCCGGCTGGACGCCGATGCGGGCGAGGTGACGCAGTTGCCCGGCGATACGCCGCCCATCGACGTGGAGCCCGACCTCCCGGCGCCGGCGCCCCTGGAGGCGGACGCACCGGAGCCGCTCTCCTGGGAGACGGCCTCGAGGATGGTCTTCGACGATCGCGGACGCGGCGTCCTGCCGGACGAATCCGCGGCGCGCATCCGGCGCCGCAGCATCCTGCTCGTCCTGCTGGCGGTGGCGGTCGCGGGCTTCATCCTCAGCCAGTGGTGGGTGGCCAGCCGGGCCGGCGCGGCGTTCGACGTCGCGAGCGGCTTCCACGCCTACCGCGACGGCGACTTCGCCGCCGCGCGCCGCCACTGGGAGCGCCTCGCCGCCGCCGGCGACCCGACGGCGCAGTTCATGCTCGGCTACCTCGCCGAGGCGGGCCTCGGCGCGCCGTGGAGCGCGCGGGCGGCGGCGGCGTGGTACCGCACCGCCGCGGAGTCCGGCCACGCCGAGGCCGCCTGGCGCCTGGGCCGGCTGTACGAGGAGGGCCTGGGCGTGGCGCCCGACGATGCCGAGGCACGCCGCTGGTTCCGCTCGGCCTCGGATGGCGGCCACGGCGAGGCGGCGTTCGCGTGGGCGCGGTCGTGGATGCGTGAGTTGGGGATCGTGTGGGCACGGGATGGGATCGAGGACTGGCCGATCGGTGTGCTCGATGAGCTGAGCGAGGCCTTCGAGCGCGCGTCGGCGCTGGGCTACCACGAGGCGGCGCCCTACGCGGCGTCCCTGGCGGCCGCGCGGTCGGCGGGGCTGGGAACGACACCGTGACGCCGCGGGCCGACGTTCGCGTCGGGTGAAGCCCGGTCTCAGGCGCGCCACAGTCCGAAGCGTTACGGTGGTGTGCATGAGGCGCCCGTGGATCGTCCCCGCCCTGTCGCTGCTGCTGCTCGTGTCGACGGTGGCCCTCGCGCAGGCCACCGACCCGCTCGAGACCGTGCTCGAGACCTACGTCGTCAGCCAGGTGACGCGCGACGACGGCACCCGCGAGGACCGCTACTCGCCGGCCACCCAGGCGCGCCCCGGCCAGGTGGTGGAGTACCGCATCATCGTCACCAACGTGAGCGACGAGACGCTGCCGCCGGGCATCGTCGTCATCTCGGTGCCGATCCTCGAGGGCACCCAGTTCGTGCCGAGCTCCGCGACGCCGAGCAGCGACGAGCTGCTGACCGAGTTCTCGGCCGACGACGGCATGACCTTCGCGGAGAACAACGTGTTCATCGGCCTGGGCGACGATCGCACGATCGCGGACCCGACGGCCTACACGACCGTGCGCTGGACCGTGCTGGTCGACATGGAGCCCGGGGACGAGCTGACCCTCGTCTACCGCGTGACCATTCGCTGACGCGTCGGTGGCGAGGGCCCGGGCCGCGCGGGGCCGCACGCCGCGAGGGCCCGCGCCACGCGGGCCCAACCGCGTGGGTCGCGCCCGATGCGCGGGGCCGCTCGCGGCGCGAGCCGCGCCGACGCGGGGTTCAACCGACCGGCGACTCCTGGTACTGGAGCTCGTACAGCTTGCGGTAGTAACCGTCCGGGATGCGCAGCAGCTCGGCGTGCTTGCCCTGCTCGATGAGCTTGCCTTGGCGCAGCACCAGGATGCGGTCGACGTCCTGGATGGTCGACAGGCGGTGCGCGATGACGATGCTGGTGCGACCCTGCATCAGCTTGGCGAGCGCGTCCTGGATCAGTTCCTCGGTCTCGGTGTCGACGTTGGCGGTGGCCTCGTCGAGCACCAGCAGGATGTCGGGGTTCTGCACCAGGGCGCGCGCGAAGGCGAGCAGCTGCTTCTGGCCCGTCGAGAAGCCGGCGCCGCGCTCCCGCACCGGGGTGTCGTAGCCCAACGGTAGCCGCTCGATGAAGGTGTGGGCGTTGACGAAGCGGGCGGCCTCGATGACCCGGTCGAGCGGGATGTCGTCGTTGCCGAGGGTGATGTTGCTGCGGATCGTGCCGCTGAACAGGAAGGGGTCTTGCAGCACGATGCCCACGTGCCGCCGCAGGTCGCTCTGGGCCAGGTCGCGAACGTCGTGGCCGTCGATGCGCACGGCGCCGCGTTGGACGTCGTAGAAGCGACTCACGAGGCTGATGACGGTGGTCTTGCCGGCGCCGGTGTGGCCGACGAAGGCCACCGACTCGCCGGGCTTGATCGTCAGGTCGAGCCCGCGCAGCACCCACTCCTCGTCGTCGTACGCGAAGTGGACGTCCTCGAAGCGCACCTCGCCGCGGAAGCGGCCCTCGAGCGGCATGGGGACCTCCTTGTCGGTCACCCGCTCGGGGGTGTCGAGCAGGCTGAAGATGCGCTCGGCGGAGGCCATCGCGGCCTGCAGGGTGTTGAAGCGGTCGGAGAGCTCCTGCAGCGGGCGGAAGAACATCTGGGCGTACTGGATGAAGGCGATCAGCACGCCGATCGTCAGCACCTCCGCGGCGCCGGGACCCACGAGCTGCCAGGCGGCGTAGTAGAGGATGAGCGACGTCGCGACGGCGCCGGCGATGTTCACCGAGGGGAAGAACAGCGAGAACCAGCGCACCTGCTCGACGTAGGCGTCCAGCAGGCTGAGGTTGATCTCGTCGAAGCGTTTGGCGTTGCGCTGCTCGCGGTTGAACAGCTGGACCGTGGTCATGCCGCCGAGGTTCTCGGCGAGGTAGGCGTTGGAGCGCGACACCCGCAGGCGCACCACGCGGAAGGCGTCCCGGATGCGGCGGCGCAGGTAGTTCAGGGTCAGGAACAGCAGCGGCATCACGGTGAGCGTGACGATCGCCAGCCGCCAGTCGATCGTGAACATGTAGATCGTCAGGCCGATGATCAGCGCGACGTCGGCGATCAGGCCGACGACCCCGTCGGTCATGGCCGTCTGGATCGCCTCGACGTCGCTGGTGATGCGCGTGATCAGGCGGCCGACCGGGGTGCGGTCGAAGAAGCCGAGGTGCAGCCGCTGGATCTTGCCGAAGGTGTCGCGCCGCAGGTCGTAGATGACGTGCTGGCCGATCCACGACACCAGGTAGGTGTAGCCGTAGCGCAGCCCGAAGTTGAGCGCGCGCAGGCCGAGGTAGATGCCGACGATGCCGAGCAGGCCGGCGAAGCGCTCGTCGATCGTCAGTGCGTCGAAGGGGGCGACTCCGGCCACGATGTAGCGGTCGACGGCGGTCGCGATGAGTCGCGGGAAGGCGGGCACGATGGCCGAGTAGGTCAGCAGCAACGCCACCGCGCCGATCACGTGGCCGCGGTAGGGCGCGAGGTAGGCGAGGAGCCGGCGCGCGAGCCCGCGGTCGAGCGAGCCCTGCATCTTCTCGCCGTCCTCGTCGAAGGCGCCCTCGGCGCGCATGTTCCGGCGGGTGCGCTTGCGCTGCGACCGGAACCGGGCCTTCAGCCGCTCGACGTCGTAGTCGGGGTCGACCATCCCGCCGATCGTCGGGTCGGCGAGGGGCCGGCGGCGGCTCTCTCGTGGCGCCGTCACGGGGTCGCCTCCAGGTCCTCTTCCAATTGCTGTCTGCGCACGATGTCGGCGTAGTACCCGCCCTTGGCCAGCAGGGCGTCGGGCGTGCCGCTCTCGACGAGCTTGCCGTCGTCGAAGAGCAGGACGCGGTCGCAGTGCTGGAAGGCGGAGACGCGGTGGGCGACCACGATCGTGGTGCGCCCCTGCTGCACGCGCTGCAGGCCCTCGAGGATGCTGGCCTCCGTCTGGGTGTCGACGGCCGAGAGGGCGTCGTCGAAGATCAGCACGCTGGGTTCGCGGATGATCGCGCGGGCGATGGCGGTGCGCTGGCGCTGGCCGCCCGACAGGGTGACGCCGCGCTCGCCGAGCTGGGTGGCGAAGCCGAGCGGGAAGCCGTCGACGTCGCCCTCGAGCTGGGCGAGGCGCGCGACCTCGCGCACGCGGCGCTCGCGGGTCTCGGGGTCGTCGGTCTCCGGGATGCCGTAGGCGATGTTGTCGGCGATCGTGTCCCCGAAGAGGAACGGCTCCTGCGGCACCAGGCCGATGCGTCGGCGCAGCACGGCCACCGGGATGCGGCGGACGTCGATGCCGTCGATGAGCACGACGCCCTCATCGGGGTCGAGCAGGCGGGTGATGAGCTTGATGATGAGGGTCTTGCCGGCCCCGGTGCGTCCCGTGATGCCGATCGCCTCGCCGGCGCGGATGCGGAAGCTGACGCGGTCGAGCACCTTGCGGCCGCCGAGGGTCAGGCTGACGTCGCGGAACTCGATGTCGCCGTGCAGGGTGGTGACGTCGCCGCGGGTGTCGGGCCCGTCCTTGATCCTGGTCGGGACGTCGAGGATCGCCCGCAGGCGGTGCCACGACGTGGTGCCGCGCTGGAGGATGTTGGCGATCCAGCCGAGGGCGATGAGCGGCCACTGGATGCCCTCGAAGAGGAAGACGAAGGAGGAGAACTGGCCGATCGTCAGGTCGCCGCCGAGGCCGAGCACCAGCCGGCCGCCGACGAGCAGCAGCACCGAGATGGTGATGCCGAACATGAGTTCCATCAGGGGGAACAGCGGTCCTTCGACCTTGGTCAGCGCCAGGTTGCGGCGGATGAACTCGTCGTTGAGGCGCTCGAAGCTGTCGAGCTCGCGGTCCTCGATGCCGAAGCCCTTGACGACGCGGATGCCGGAGAAGTTCTCCTGCGCCATCGCGGAGACGTTGGAGAACTGCTCCTGCACGCGTTCGTAGCGGCGGTGCACGACGCGCAGCAGCAGGAAGAAGGTGACGGTGATGAAGGGGACGATGCCGAGCGTGAGCAGGCTGAGCCCGGCGTCCAGCTGGAACATCCGGTAGAGGGTGAAGGCGAGCACGAGGGTGGTGTTGGCGCCCATCATGACGGCCACGCCGGCCAGCATGCGCACGGCGTTGAGGTCGGCGGTGAGCCGGGCCATGAGGTCGCCGACGCGGTGGTCGTCGTAGTACGAGGGGTCGAGGTTGGTGAAGTGCGTGAAGAGATCGTGGCGGATGTCGAACTGGATCTCCCACGAGGCGTTGAGCAGGGAACGACGGACGAACACCATGGTCGAGGCGGCGGTCAGGCCGATCGCGAGGATGGCGCCGATGTACGCCCAGACCGTCGTCATGGTCATGCGATCGGTCAGGAAGGCGTCGATGGCGCGGCCGACCACGATCGGCGTGAGCGTGCTGAGGAAGGCGAAGCCCACCAACATGGTGACGCTGAGGCCGTACGCGCGCGGGTAGCGGCGGACGTAGCGGCTCAGGTCACGGAAGGTTTGCAGCACGGGGTTCCCTTCGGGGCGTCGCATCGCGGGTTCGGCGAACGAGCGGCTCCATCGGCAGATGGCGATGAAGTCTCATGCAAGATCGCCGAAGGCAACTTTACACCGACCGGGCGCCGCCGAAGCGACGCCCGGGGCACGGTTCACGGCACGCGCAGCGAGCCCCCGTAGGGCTCGCCGTTCAAGGTGAGGTCGAAGCGCACCACGCCCGGGTAGGTGGTGGTCCAGGTACCGGCCACGCGGCCGCCGCCGCGCACCTGGCTGCGGCCGACCAAGAAACGCTCGCCCTCGAGCGTGGTGGCGGTCACCTCGGCCGTCACCTGCGGGATGCCCGGCTCGATGAACCACAGGTAGGGCAACGCGCGGGGCGTGGGCTGGCGCACCGTGACGTCGACCCGCGGGATCGGCACCGGGACCGGCTGCGCGTTGACGGTGAGCACCAGCCGTCCGTCACCGGGGAGCGCGCCCGGCGGCAGCGACTGGCCCACGACGCCGTTGGGCAGGCTGATCGCCGACACGTACACCGTGTCGATGGCGAAGCCGGTGGCCAGCGACCTCGCCTCGGCCTCGCCCAGGCCCCCGAGCACCGGCAGGCCGCGATCGTCAGCGGCCTCCGGTCCGTCGGCCACGATCAGGCGCAGCACCGCCTCCGCCAGGATGACGTCGCGGTAGGGCGCCAACGACTGGGCCAACACCGTGCCCCGCGGGGCGACGTCGGAGGGCAGGCGCTCCACCACCACCTGGGACTCGGCCAGGCCCGCGATCACCGCGAGCGCGGTCGCGTCCTCGAGCGTCATCCCGACGAGGTCCGGCACGAACGTCTGGCTGGGTCGCGGCCCGAGCGATACCACCAGGTCGACGGCCGCGCCGCGCCCCACGGTGCTGCCGGCCGCCGGCGTCTGGGCCAGCACGACGTCCGCCGGGGCGTCGACGTGGATGCGCACCAGCCGCCCGAGACGGAGTCCCGCCCGGTCGATCGCGTCGGCCGCCGCGGCGGCCGACGTCAGCCCGACCAGACGCGGCACGTCCGTGGGCGCGAGCTGCCCCGTGGGGAGGGCGACGCTGAGCCGTACCTCGCGCCCCGGCCGCAGCGTCTGGCCGGCGCCGGGATCGCTGGCGAGCACCGAGCCGACGGGGTGCTCGTCGGTCGCGACCGGGTTCGGGCGCACCCGCAGCCCCAGCCCGTGCAGCCGCGGGGCCGCCTCGGCGTAGGCCGCTCCGACGACGTCGGGCAGCACGACGACCGCGTCGTTGGCGCGGCGGGCGAAGCCGACGAACGCCAGCGCGACGCTGGTGGCGAGCAGCGCCAGGCTCCAGGCCCAGCGTCGGGCCGCGGGCGAGGTGGGCGGCGCCCAGCGCCTCGGCGCGGCGGCCCTGCCAGGGTCCGTCGCCGCGCCCGGCGGCGCGGCGACCGGCGGCCTGAAGGGGAGCGCCACCAGCCGGGCGTGCCCTTCGACCCGCCGTACCTCGGCGTCGGAGGGGTCGTAGCCGGCCTCGCGCAGCGTGCTCTCCAGGCCGGCGTCGTGCACCTGGCCGCTGCCGTCGGGCGGCAGGAACCAGGCGACGTAGCGCGCGCCGGGGCGGGCGACCACGTCTTGGACGGTGGCCCGGCCCTCGCGCGCCAGCCGCTTGAGCAGGCGCCGGTAGCGCTCGAAGGCGGCCTCGTCCTCAGGCGGCAGCTCCAGCCACTCGACACGCACGGGCGCGCCGTCGGGGGCGGTGGCGCTGAACGCCGTGACGCCGGGTCCGACGGCGCGCTCGCCGTGGATCTCGTACTTGCCGTCGAGTAGGGGCACCGCAGGGTCGCCTAACGACGCCCGCGCCGCTCAGCCGCCGTGGCCCTCGGCCGCGGGGCGCGGGGCGGGGGGGTTCGCCTGCGGGCGCGACTGCGCCTCCTCACGCCGTTGGGCCTCCTCGCTCTTCTTGCGCTGCTTCTCGGCCGCCACCTTCAGGGCGCGTTCGTTCTCGGCGATCGCCTCGTTGATGTAGTCCATGATCGCCTCGGTGGTCTCGCCGGCCTCCGCCATCTCGTACGCGCGCTTGACCAGCTTGCCGTCGATCGTCTCGACGTTGAGGAGCGCGGTGGCGACCGCCTCGACGGCGTGCCAATGCTCGCCGACCATCGCCTCGGCGCGCTCGTAGGCGTCGCGCAGGATGCCCTCGACCTTCTCCTCGAGCTGGCGCGCGGTCTCCTCCGAGAAGTCCTTGCGGCGGCTGATCTCGCCGCCGAGGAACACGGGCCCCTGGTCCGATCCCCAGGCGACGTACTCGGTGCCGCCCATGCCCAGGTCCAGCACCATCTGCTTGGCCGTCTCGGTCGCCTGCTTGAGGTCGTTGCTGGCGCCCGACGACAGCGTGCCGGTGACGCGCTTCTCGGCCACGCGGCCGCCGAAGGCGACGACCAGCTGCGCCTGGAAGCGCTCGCGGCTGAGGAACATGTCCTCCTTGCCCAGCGGCGCCATGAACCCGCCGGCGCCGCCGCGCGGGCTGATGGTGACCTTGCGGATCTCCCCCAGGTCGGGCTGCGCGGCGAAGGTCACCGCGTGGCCCGCCTCGTGGAACGCGAGGATCTTGCGCTCTTCCTCGCTCGGGACCAGGCTCCCGCGCCGCAGGCCGAGGGTGATGCGGTCGAGCGCCTCGTTGAAGTCGGTCCAGGTGATGACCTGTTGGTTGGTGCGGGCTGCGATCAGCGCGGCCTCGTTGGTCAGGTTCTCGAGGTCGGCGCCCGAGAACATCGGGGTCGCCCCCGCCAGCCGGTGCAGGTCGACGTCCTCGCCGACCGGCTTGTTGCGCACGTGCACCTTGAGGATGTCCTCGCGCTCGCGCATCGTCGGCAGGCCGATCATCACCTGGCGGTCGAAGCGCCCGGGGCGGAGCAGCGCCGGGTCGAGGATGTCGGGCCGGTTGGTGGCCGCGATGATGATGACCGAGGTGTCCTTCTCGAAGCCGTCCATCTCGGACAGGATCTGGTTGAGCGTCTGCTCGCGCTCGTCGTGCCCGCCACCGATGCCCGCGCCGCGGCGGCGGCCGATGGAGTCGAGCTCGTCGATGAAGATGATGGCGGGGCTCGCCTTGCGCGCCTCCTCGAACAGGTTGCGCACGCGGCTGGCGCCGACGCCGACGAACATCTCCATGAACTCCGATGCCGACACGGTGAGGAACGGCACGCCGGCCTCGCCCGACACGGCCCGCGCCAGCAGCGTCTTGCCGGTGCCCGGGGGGCCGACGAGCAGCACGCCCTTGGGGATCTCGGCGCCGATGCGCAGGTACTTCTGCGGGTTCTTGAGGAAGTCGACGACCTCCCTGAGCTCCTGCTTGGCCTCCGCGTGGCCGGCGACGTCGCCGAAGGTGGTGGACACCTTGTTCTCGCGCCCGAAGGTCTTGGCCTTGCTCTGCCCGAACTGCATCACCTGGTTCGGCCCGCCCTGGGCGCGCATGAAGATGAACCAGAAGAACGCGATGAGGATGACGATCGGCAGGACCGAGAAGAGGAAACCGATCCACTGTGGCGGGTTGCGGATGCTGACGTCGCCGACGTTGTCCTCGAGGCGCTGCAGCAGGGAGTCGCTGACGATGGTGGTGACGCGGAAGCTGCGCAGCGTGACCGGCTCGCCGTCGATGACCACCTGGCTCTCGGCCTGCAACTCGCCGTCGACGACGCCGTCGTTGCGGTTGATCACGACGCGCGCCACGCGCCCCTCGTCGACCAGGGAGGTGAAGGTGCTGAAGTTGATCTCGCGTGGCGTTCCGCTGGCGCCGAACTGGTTGAACACGAAGATCGCCAGGATGATCAGCATCACGATCAGCCACGGATTGAACGAACGTCTCACGCTGCCTCCAGAGGGGTCGGGCGGCCGCCTCGCGACGGCCCGGCCATGCGCCTGCACGGCGGTGCAGCGCTCGATGGGGGCAGCCTAGCACCGGTGCCCATGAGCGGGCTGTAAGCGACGGGACCATCTCGAGGATGGCCCCGTCGTCGCGAGCTGGACGCCGCGCCTAGCTGAAGCGGTAGCTCTTCGGTACCGCGACCACGCCGCGGGGCGTGACCGTGAAGCCGCGCGCTCGGTCCGCCTCGAGGTCGATGCCGATCTCGGTGCCGTCGGGCACCACGACGTTCTTGTCGATGATCGCGTTGCGGATGGTGCAGTGGCGGCCGACCTCGACGTTGTCGAAGAGGACGCTGTTCTCCACCAGGCTGTAGGAGTGCAGCCTGGCGCGGCGCGCGAGGACCGAGCGGCGCACGGTGCTGCCCGAGACGATGACGCCCCCGGCCAGGATCGAGTTCAGCGCGTTCCCGCGGCGCCCCTCGTCCTCGTGCACGAACTTCGCCGGCGGCGAGTACTCGGCCGAGGTCCGCAGCGGCCAGGCCTCGTTGTACAGGTCGAACTCGGGCTGCACCTCGACGAGGTCCATGTTCGCCTCCCAGTAGGAGTCGAGCGTGCCCACGTCGCGCCAGTAGGTGTTCGGTCCGGCCTGCCCGGGGATCGGGTTGCGGGCGAAGTCGTACGCCAGCAGCTTCGCGCCCTCGTCGAGCGCCATGGGGAGGACGTTCTTCCCGAAGTCGTGCTCGCTCTCCTTGCGCGCGGCGTCGCGCGTCAGCAGTTCGATCAGCTTGGGGCGGCTGAAAATGTAGTTGCCCATCGAGGCGAGGCAGTGCGTCGGCCGCCCGGGGATCGGGTTGGGGTTCGCCGGCTTCTCCTGGAACTCGGTGATGTGCCAGTCGCGGTCGATCTGCAGGACGCCGAAACGGTTGCCGTCCTCGACCGGGGTCGGGTAGGCGGCGATCGTGACGTCGGCCCCGTGGTCCAGGTGGTACTGGATCATGTGCGAGATGTCCTGCTTGTAGATGTGGTCGCCCGAGAAGATCGCGACCAGGTCGGCGCCGCTGTTGTCGATCAGGTGCACGTTCTGGTAGATCGCGTCGGCGGTGCCGCGGTACCACTCGGCGCCCAGCTCCTCGTAGAGGTACATCTGGGCGGGGGCCAGGGTGATGAAGTAGTCCTGGAAGAAGGTGCCGAAGCGCCAGTTGCGCTGGATGTGCTCGGTCAGCGACTGGGCCTTGAACTGCGTCAGGATGTACATGCCGAAGATGCCGCTGTTGATCAGGTTGTTCAGCGCGAAGTCGATGATGCGGTACTTGGCGCCGAAGGGGACGGCGGGCTTGGTGCGCATCGCGGTCAGCGGGTGGAGGCGCGAGCCCTTCCCCCCGGCGAGCACCATGCCGACGGTCTTGGCGAGACGTTGGGGCATACGGCCTCCCTCTCTGGTGGATGCTGCGTTCGTCACCCACCGTGCAACGGCGTCAGCCGGGGCGTGACGGTGTCACCCAGAGGGTGACGGCATCACCCACAGCGTGACGTGGACGACGAGATGACGGCATGCTAACACCGCGGCCGCGGGGACCCGCGCCCGACGTCGGCGCGTGCGATGCGCACCCAGCGGGCGGCATCGGCTAGATTGGCCCGGATGGACGCACCCCGACCCAGCCTGTTCGATCTCGACCTCGACGCCCTGCCGGTGCCCGGCCCGGGGCAGGGGTACCGGCGCCACCAGTTGGCCGAGTGGCTCTACCTCCACGGTGCCCGCGACCTCGCGGCGATGACCAGCCTCCCCGCCGCCTGGCGGCGCGAGCTCGCCGACGGCTACGACATCGACCCGTTCGTCGAGGTGCGGCGCTTCCCCTCGTGGGATCACAGCGTCCGCTACCTCTTCACCCTGCGCGACGGCCAGCGGACCGAGGCCGTGTACATGCCCTACGCCGGCCGCAAGACCGTGTGCGTGTCGTCGATGGTCGGCTGCCCGGCGGGCTGCGCGTTCTGCGCCACGGGGGCGCTCGGGTTCGGGCGCAACCTCACCCGCGGGGAGATCGTCGCGCAGATGCTCGCCGTGGCCTGGCACGAGGGGTTCGCGCCGCGCGAGCTGCGCAACGTCGTGCTCATGGGCATGGGGGAGGCGCTGCTGAACTACGAGGCCGCGATCGGGGCGATCCGCACGTGGATCCATCCGCTCGGCCTGGCGATGTCGCCGCGGCGCATCACGCTCTCGACGGTCGGCCTGCCCGCGCGCATCCGGCGCCTGGCGGCGGAGCGCCTGCCGCTGGTCCTGGCCGTCAGCCTCCACGCGCCCGACGAGGAGACCCGCCGGCGGATCATCCCCACCGCCCACGCCCACCCGCTCGACGACATCGTCGCCTCGCTGCACGACTGGCAGGCGCAGGGCGGACGGCGGGTCACCGTCGAGTACACGATGCTCGACGGGGTCAACGACCGCCCGGCGCAGGCCGAGGCGCTCGTCCGCCTGCTCGCCGGCCTGCGGGTGCACGTCAACCTCATCCCCTTCAACCCCTGGCCCGGGTCGGGCTTCGCGGCGACGCCCAGGGCGGCGGTGCGCGCCTTCGAGGAGGTGCTGACCCGCGCCGGCGTGTCCACCTCGGTCCGCTTCTCGCGCGGGCGCGACACCGGCGGGGCGTGCGGTCAGCTCGCGCTGCGCGACGCCGGCGGGTCGCTCGCGGACGGCGTGGGGCATCGCACACGACGCGACGCCCCTTCGCTCGCGTAGGATGTGCGAGGAACGTACGTGCCGGCGTGACGGTTCGAGCCCGAACGGGACGCGGCCCGTGCGGCAATTCACACGATCGGCGCTTGCCGGGCGGCTACCATGAACGATGTTGATTCCGTCCAGCACGGCAACGGCGCGCATGCGCAGCGATCTGGAGGCAGGCATGCAGAGGACCGAAGGTAAGCGGGGCGCTCGACGTTGGCTCGCGCTGGCGGTGGTGGCGATGGCGTTCGCGACGGTTCTGTCCGTGGCGGGCGCGCAGTCGCTCGACGATCTCCGCCGCGTCGTGACGGAGCGTCCTGCCGACGCCGAGGCGTGGACCGCGTTGGGCGACGCGCTGTACGACGCCGACGACCTGGCGGGCGCCAAGGAGGCCTACCTCGAGGCGATCGCGATCGACTACCTCGTCGGCGACGCGCACTTCGGCCTCGGCCTGGTCGAGTACGGCCGCGGCGACTACGCCGCCGCGCTGTTCTCCTTCAGCGAGGTCACCCGCCTCTTCGAGGACCGCTTCGACGGTCACTTCAACCGCGCGGTGACGCTGGCCCGCCTGCGGCGTCCGGCCGAGGCCGCTGAGGCCTTCCAGCGTGCGCTGGAGGAGGCCGAGCCAGAGGCGACGCCCGAGGACCGGCTGAACGCGTGGACGGGTCTCGGTACCCAGCTCGTGCTCGCCGGCGAGCCCGGACCGGCCGCCGACGCCTTCGGCGAGGCGATCGCGCTCGATCCCGACGACACCGATCTCGCCTACCAGCGCGGTTCCGCCCTGTTGGCCGCCGGCCGCGGGCTCGAGGCGCTGGTCGAGTTGACCGACATCGAGGCGCGCACCAGCGACTACCGCTTCAGCGTCTTGATCGCCGAGGTCTACCTCGAGCAGGGCCAGGTCGACCGCGCACTGCGGGCCCTGGAGCGCGCCGAGCGCAAGGCGCGCGACGCCGGCGATGCTGCCGGCCAGGCCGCCTCGCTGATCTCGCTCGGCGAGATCCAGCGCGGGCTGGGGCGCGATGCCGACGCGATCGACTCGTACCGCCGCGCCGCCGAGGTCGACCCGAACTCGTGGGAGGCGCGCTACGCCCTGGGGGTGGCCTACATCTCCGGCGGACAGCCGCGCACCGCGCTGGAGCCCCTGCGCGAGGCCATCCAGCTGGCCCCGGACCAGGGGGACGTGCACCTGGCGCTGGCGAGCGCGTACGACCAGCTCGGCCAGTCCGGTGACGCCCTGGTGGCCGGCCGCGAGGCGCTGGAGCGCGCACCGTCGCCCGAGGCCCAGGCGCAGGCCCGCTTCATCATCGGCCGCGCGCTCTACCTGCAGGGCGATTACGCCGGCGCCGCCGACGAGTTCGCGATGGTCGTACAGATGCGGCCCGGCAGCGCGATGGCGCAGCTGTGGGCGGGCCTCGCCCAGTACCAGTTGGGTGACTTCGCCGGCGCCACCCTGTTCTACGAGCGCGCCGTGCAGCTCGACCCGAACGCGATCGAGGCGCGCGTGAACCTCGGCGCGGCCTACCTCGCGACCGAGCGCTACCGCGACGCCGAGGGCGTGTACCGCTTCTTGGTGGAGCAGAACGCGCGCGACGCCGAGAGCCTCTACCACCTGGGCTGGGCGCTGTACGCGCAGCAGCGGGACGAGGACGCCCGCGCCTCCTGGACGCAGTCCTGCCAGCTGGGCTACCAGCCGGCCTGCGGCGCGCCGCGCTGAGCTGACCCCGACGCGGGGTAGATTGGGGACCATGGACTGGTTGCGTCGGAACTGGCCCGATCTGGCGATCGGTCTCGCGCTGGTGGCCGTCATCGGCGGCATCATCGCCACGCTGATCACGGGGGGCACGTTCTTCCCGTCCACGCCTGCGGCGCCGGCCCCGGCGCCGTCGCCCACCGCGCCGGCCGCCGTCCCGCCAGAACCCGATCCCGTCGTCGTTCCCGACGAACCCACGGCCGACACGCCGCCCGCCTCGCCGGGCTCCGTGTCGGTCCTGGCGCCGGACGGCTCCGACGTTCCGACCGAGCCCGCGGCCGCTGCCCCCAGCGAGCCGGCGGCCTCCGAGCCGGCGGCACCCGAGCCGGCGGCCCCAGAGCCGGCGCCTGCCACCGCGGCGCCGCCACCCGCGGCGGAGCCTGCGCCCGAGGCACCCAGCGCCGCCGCCCCGGCGCCCGCCCCCGCCGCGACACCGGCGACCCCGCTTCCCGTGGCGTCGTCCGACGAGGAGGCGCCGTACCGCGTCTCCGTGGGCGCCTTCGGCAACGCCGACAACGCGGCCCGGCTGGCGGAGACCGTCCGTGATGCTGGCTACCCCGTCTTCACCGGCACGCAGGGCGACCTGACGATCGTGCTGGTCGGTCCCTACGACAGCGAGGCCGAGGCCGAGCGGGTCTCGTCGCGGATCGCGGCCGGCGGCTTCGGCATCGAACCCATCGTCTACCGCTTCCGCCCCGACGCGACGACGCCGGGGGCCTCGACGCCCGCGCCGGGCGACGCACCGGCGCCGACCCCAGCGCCGACGCCCGCGCCGACCCCTGCGCCGACCCCCGCGCCCGCGCCGACCCCCGCCCCCGCGCCGGCGCCGGCGGCCCCGATCGCGACCTCGCCGACCGGTCGATCGCTGCAGGTCGGCGCCTTCGCCGATGCCGGGTCCGCCGCGCCCCTGCGCGAACGCCTCGCCGCGCTCGGCTTGGTGGTGTTCGAGCTCCGCGAGGACGGCCTCATCAAGTTGCTCGTCGGCCCGTTCGACGCCGACCGCCTCTCCGAGGTGCGTAGCCAGCTGTCCGCCCAGGGGATCGAGAGCTTCCCGCGCTGATGTCGGCGATCCCGGCTGCCACCGTCGGCCGACTCGTCACCTACCTCCGCGTGCTGACCGAGATGGAGCAGGACGGTGTTCGCTCCGCCTCCTCCGACGATCTCGGCGCCGTGGCGCACGTCTCGGCGTTCCAGGTGCGCAAGGACCTCGCCTACTTCGGTCGCTTCGGCACCCGCGGCGCCGGCTACACGGTCTCGACGCTGCGGCGGGAGCTTCGTCGCATCCTCGGCCTCACCCGCCCCTGGCACGTCGCGATCGTCGGGATGGGCAGACTCGGCCAGGCGCTCGCCGACTACCCGAGCTTCGATCGCCAGGAGTTCCGCCTCGTCGCCGCGTTCGACGTCGACCCGGCGGTGATCGGCCGGCGCATCGGGGCGGTGCAGGTCGAGTCGCTCGCCTCGCTCGCCGAGGTGGCGGCCGAGCGCAGCATCGATCTGGTCTTCCTGACGGTCCCCGCCGGCGCGGCCCAGGGCGCGGTCGACGCGCTCGTGGCGGCCGGCGTTCGCGGGATCCTCAACTTCGCCCCCGTCGTCGTCACCGCACCCGAGAACGTGCGCGTCGAGGCCGTCGACCTCTCCGCCGGCCTGCAGCGCCTGACGTACTACGTGCAATCGGAGCCCGCGACGGTCGGCGAGGTGACGGGGTAGCATTCGAGCCCGTGCTGCCCATCGTCGCCGAACGCCTCACCACCTTCGAGTCGCGCCTGCGCGCGGAGCTGCGCTCCGACGTCGCCTTCATCGAGGCGATCGGCGACGACCTCGTCCGCGCCGGCGGCAAGCGCCTGCGTCCCACGCTCGCCTTCCTGGCCGCCGACCTGGTCGACGCCGATCCCGACGCCGGCATGCGGGTGGCCCTCGCCGTGGAACTGCTCCACGCCGCCTCGCTGCTGCACGACGACCTGATCGACGACGCCGAGACCCGCCGCGGGGCCGTCGCCGCGTTTCGCCGCTATGGCAACGTCGTCTCGGTGATGTCGGGTGACTTCATGCTCGCCCGCGTCCTCGGCCTGCTGGCGGGCAGCGGCAGCAGCGACTTCACGCGCCTGATGTCGCAGACCGCCGCGCTCATCTGCGAGGGCGAGGTGTTGCAGTTCCAGGCGGCCACGCTCGAGGCCTACGACATGGACGTCTACCTGCGCGTCATCGAGGGGAAGACGGCCGCCCTGCTGGCGACCGCGCTCGAGGCACCGGCGCTGATCGCCGGCGCCCCGGACGGTCAGCGCGACGCGTTGCGGCGCTTCGGTCTCGCCTACGGGCGCGCGTTCCAGATGCAGGACGACCTGCTCGACCTGCTCGGCGACCCGGACCGCCTCGGCAAGCCGGTCGGCGGCGACCTGCGCGAGGGCAAGGCCACCCTGCCGGTGCTGGCGCTGTTGGAGGCGGGCGTGGAGGAGCCGCGGGCCATCCTGCGCCGCCACGCGCGAGAGGACGGCGACGTCGAGCGCGTCATCGAGCTGGTGCGCGCGCACGGCACCGATCGCCAGGCCGCGGCGGTCATCCAGGCCCAAGCGGAGGACGCCATCGCGGCGCTCGACGCGTTCGCGCCTTCGCCGTCGCGCGACGCGCTGGTCGGCATGGCCCAGCGCGAGATCGACCGCAGCCTCTGACCCCAGACCGCTCGCCGTGCGCGGCTCAGTGCCGCGCGTGCCCCTCGCCGGTGCGTTCGTCGGCGCGCGGCGGCCCGTCCCAGGCGCGCCAGCCGTGCCAAGCGTCGAAGCCGAGCAGGAAACCCCCCTGGATCACCACGCCGAGGCCGTGCCCGAGGCCCTCGGGGGTGCGCCAGGCGAGCAGCAGGCTGACCCCGACCAGCAGATAGACGACGTCGAGACCGGCGTTGATCCGCAGTAGGCGGCGCAGGCGCGCGCCGAAGGCCGCGGTGGCGCCGGCATCGTCGGCCTCACCGCGGGCGACGCGTCGCCGCCGGTCGCGTTCACCGAACGCCGCGATGGCGCCATCGATGGCGCCCCACACGATGAACTGGACCGCCAGCGCCCGCAGCGTGGCGGCCGTGGCCTCCGCGGTCCCGCCGGCGACCACGATCAGCAGGGCCCCCGCCGCCATGCTCGCCAGCGCCCAGCCCGCCAGCTGACGGCCGACGACGCGTGCCCGCCGCCAGGGGTCCTCCGAGCGTGTCGCGTGACCGGCCCGCATGCCGGCCATCGTCGCCCGCCCCAGGCGCCCGGTCAAGCGCATGCCCCGCGCCCTCGGGCGCGCGCGGACGCGCTGGCGCGCACGCACCCCTTCCGCCCCCATCGGACACGGCACGGGCAACGAGCGCGCTATGCTCGCCGGTGATGGCCACGATTGACCGCGAGCACGTTCTGGAGTTCTTCCGTCACCACCCCGAGCGCCCCTGGCACGTGCACGACGTGCAGCAGAAGTTGGAGCTGGAGGTCGAGGACCGGCCCGCCCTGCGGGAGGTGCTCGGCGAACTGGTGGACGCCGGCGAACTGATCCGCACGCGGCGGCGGACCTACGGGTTGCCCAAGCACATGAACCTGCTGGCGGGCCGACTGCAGGTCACCTCGGGGGGTTACGGCTTCGTCATCGCGGACGACCGTGCGGTGAAGGACCTCTTCGTGCCCTCCGACAAGCTGGCCGGCGCCTGGGACGGCGACCGCGTGATGGCGCGCCCCGATCCCGGCACGCTCGACAACGGCAAGCCCGCCGGCGAGGTGGTGCGGGTGGTGGCCCGCGGCCACGACCGCGTGGTCGGCACCCTGGAGTACGCCCGCGGCTACGCGATCCTGCGCCCCGATTCCGTGCGCCTGCGCGAGCGCGTGCTGCTGACGCCCGACTCGGTCGGCACCCTGGCCGCCGGGACGCGCATCGTCGGCCGCATGGTGTGGCCCGAGGCGTCGGGTGAGAAGGAGCCGTTCGCCGAGGTCGACGAGGTGCTCGGCGAGGCCGACGACCCGGTGGTCGAGACGCGCGCGGTGATCGTCAAGTACGGCCTGCAGGACGAGTTCGAGCCCGACGCCGTGGCGGAGGCCGAGGCGCTCGGCGAGCGCGTGCCGGAGGCGGCCTTCAAGGGCCGGCGCGACACGCGCGAGGTCCCGACCTTCACGATCGACGGCGCCGACGCCAAGGACTTCGACGACGCCCTCTCGGTGGAGCGCACCGGCGGCCGCGGCAAGGCGCAGCGCTACCGCCTCGGCGTCCACATCGCGGACGTCAGCCACTACGTCATCGAGGGTTCGGCCCTCGACACCGCCGCGCAGGCGCGCGCCACGTCGGTCTACCTGCCCGGCCGGGTGCTGCCGATGCTCCCCGAGGTGCTCTCCAACGGCCTCTGCTCCCTGGTCGAGGGCGAGGACCGCCTGACGCTGTCGTGCTTCGTCGAGATCGACCGCGACGGCAACGTCCACGACGTCCGCTTCGCGGAGACCGTCATCCGCAGCGACGCCCGCCTCACCTACGAACAGGTGCAGGCCTTCGCCGAGGGCGACCGCCTCCCCGAGGGCAAGCGGAAGCTCGAGCGCGACGTCAAGGTGCTGCTCGACCTGGCCGAGGTGCTGCGCGCGCAGCGCATGGGCGCGGGCGCGCTCGACTTCGACTTCACCGAGGCCAAGGTGGACGTCGACGACCGCGGCGCGCTGCACCTCACGCCCGTCCGCAGCAACGCCGCGCGCCGGCTGGTGGAGGAGATGATGCTCCTCGCCAACCGGCTGGTCGCCAAGGAGCTGCACGACGCGGGCGTGCCGACGCTCTACCGCGTGCACGAGGATCCGAGCGAGGAGAAGGTGCGCACGCTGCAGAAGGCGCTGCAGCGCCTCGGGTACGAGGTCGACCTCGACGACCCGTCGCCCGCCGACCTGCAGAAGGTGCTCAAGCAGGCGGCCGGGAAGCCCGAGCAGCAGATGGTGAGCGTGCTGCTGCTGCGCTCGCTGAAGCAGGCGCGCTACGCGGCCGACAACCTGGGCCACTTCGGCCTCGCGTTCGATCACTACCTGCACTTCACCAGCCCGATCCGCCGCTACCCCGACCTGATCGTCCACCGGGTGCTGCGGGCGCGGCTGCGCAAGAAGCTGACGAAGGCGGTGCAGGGGCGCTGGGTCGACGAGTTCCCAGCGCTGGCCGATCACGTCAGCGAACGCGAGCGCACCGCCGAGGAGGCCGAGCGCGACCTGAGCAAGTACTTCCACGCCGTGTGGGCGCGCGAGCACGTGGGCGAGCGCTTCACCGGCACCGTCGCCGGGGTGACCAACTTCGGCGTGTTCGTGGCCCTGCCCAACGGCATCGAGGGCCTGATGCACGTGTCCCAGCTCGACGACGACTACTACGTCTTCCTCGAGGACAGCCTCATGCTGATGGGGAAGCACACGCGCACGCGCTACCGGATGGGCGACCGCGTCGACGTCCGCATCCTCTACGCCAACCCCGTCAACCGGCAGATCGACCTGCTCCCGGGCGACCAGGAGATGCCCGAGGTGGCGCCCGACGCCGAGGTCGTGGCCGGGCTGAACGCGCCGCAGCCGGAGACGCTGAAGACGCCGCAGCAGGCGGCCACCGACGCCGACGCGCCCCCCACCGCCCGCGCGCTGCCGCTGCGGTCGCGCCGGTCGGGTGGCCGGCCGTCGGTGCCCTCCGCCGAGCCCCGCGCAGCGGCCCGCCGCGACGCCCGTCGCCGGCCCGCGCCGCCGCCCGCGGCGAAGCCCACGCCCGCACCGACCCGGACCGCCCGCAAGGCCGGCGCCGAGACCGCCGGCGTCAGCCCGCGTGGCCAGGATCTGCGCGCCGCCATCGAGGCGTTGCCCGACGACCACCGGGTCACGCCCCGCCCGCGCCCCAGCACGGAGGCGCCGCGGCGCCGCCTCCGGTTCGCCCCGACGGGACACGAATCCCGTCTCTGACGGGGATCCCATGCTCGCGCCGACGGTCCGAGGCACCACGGTTCGCGGCCGTGGTGTCGGGAGACCCGTGCCTGACGTCGTCGATGTGCACATGGGTCGCCTAGTTGTGATACGCTCCGACAAATGTTGACGTACGGCGACGCCTCGGTACCGCATGTGGTACCCGAACCTTCGGGGATCGAGGCGGCCCGTCCCGCACCAACCCCATCGAATCGAGGGTGTTGATGGCCGACGCATATCGTTACCCCCTCACCCGGATCTGTCTACGGACCGGGTCCCTGACCCTCCCGCTCAACCTGCTCGGCGTCTTTCCGGAGCGCGGCGACGTTCTCGCCCTCGACCCGCAGAAGGACGTCGAGTTCACGTTGCGGGTGGATGGCCGGCGGGTCCTCGGCCTCGCGCCGTTCTTCGAGGCGCACGAGCTGACCGTCAACGACGAGCTGCACATTCGGCCCCAGGAGGACGGCCGCTTCGCGATCACCGCCGTGCTGCGGCCGCGACGGCCGGACTTCACCCGCCCCGAGGTCGTTGGCCGCCTGCTCGACGAACTCGTCGAGGCGGGCCTGCCGATGTCGGAGGCCGAGATCCGCGAGATGCACGGTGAGCTCCCCAGCGGTTTCCCGCTCCGTCAGGCGCTCGAACGCGATCCCCGCCTGGTGCTCCGCGAGGGCCGTTGGCAGCCGCGTCTGCCCGAGGCGGCGCCGGACGCGGCGCCGGCCGCCGCGCCCGACCTGGCCGTGCCGCCCGTCCGCGGCGCCGTCGAGCGGGCACGGGCCGAAGGTGGCCGCGAGGGCCCGGAGGCACGCCGCGGCGATCGCGAGCGCGAGGCCGCCGCCCGAGCGGAGCGCGAGGCCGCAGACCGAGCGGAGCGTGAGGCCGCCGCCCGGGCAGAACGCGACGATGGTGCGCGGGCGAGGGCCGAGGTCGAGGCCGCGCTCGAGGCCCAGGCCGCCCGCGAGGCGGAGATCATGGCCATGGTCGAGGCGGACGAGCTGGCGCAGGTCGTCGGCTCGTCGACCGCGGCCGCGGGCGCCGACATCGGAGACCTCCGGGACGCCGAGCAGCTCGACGATGCCCGGCGCCGTACGCGTGAACGGCTGGCGACGCACGCCGAGGACGACGTCCAGGCGGCGGCCCGGCGTCAGCGCGACGAGCGGGCGGCCCGCCGCCGCAGCGAGCGCGCGGGCGGCGAGGATGCCGAGTCGTTCTCCTGGGACCAGCCGCTGGTTCGACGCCTGCGCCTGCCGTGGGGACGTCGTCGCGAGGAACCGAAGGAACCCGTCGCGGAGCCCCAGGCGTCGGACGATCCGCTGCGGCTCGATCGGCTCGGCGAGCCGCGTCCCGTGGATCGCTCCGATCCGCCGTCGCCGCGCGTCAGTCCCGCGCCGCGCGCCGGGCTCTTCCTGTCCGACGCCGGCCTGAACTCCGCGTCGCTCCCCCCCGGCGACCCCGCCAAGACGAAGCGCGCGCGCGAGGCCTTCACGACGCTGGGCTACCGGGTCGAGGGCCTGGCGCACGGCCAGCTCATGCTGCACGCCGACTATGGCCGGCGCTTCGAGCGCGTCCTGGTGCACGTGCTGCCGGATGGGCAGCGGCTCGACTGGGCGGCACTGCTCGCCCGCAGGCGCGAGTCGGGCGCGACCCACATGGCGGTCGTCGGCGACCACCGCGACCTCCACCGCCTGGTGGCCCCGGCGGACCTCGCCAAGGCGACCCTGTGGTCGTGGGCGGGCCTGCAGCGGGTCATCGAGCTATCGGCGACCATGCCGATCGGCCCGTTCGACCTAGCGCCGCACTTCGAGCGCGATGGCCTGTTCGAGTACGGCCTCGATCGCTTCGAGCGCGCCGTGGCCAAGCGCGTCCAGGAGCGCGGGACCTTCTCCGCGGTGCTGGAGCGGCTGGCCCTGATGAAGGCGCCCGCCGTCTTCATGCTCGAGGACGTCGCCGGATCGGCCGACGTCCCCCGCGAGCAGGCGCTGCGCGTGCTCGAGCGCCTCTGCGACGCCCCCTGGCACCTGGTCAGCCGCGTCGATTCGGGCGAGTTCTGTCTCCGCTACCGCGTGCACGACGCCCTCGACCAGATCGGCGCCTACGCCGCCTCGCTGCGCACCCGGCTGCCCGAGCGGCAGCGCGACCGCGTCCGCGGCCTGCCAGACGACGTCGATCCCATCGAGGCCGCCGACGTGGTGGGCGACGAGCCGATCGACGCGGTCGCCGGCACGCCTTCCGACGCGGAAGGAGCGGCGCCCGTCGATGCCGCGGCGACCGGCGAAGCGGGCGCGTCTCACGACGCGGGCGCGTCTCACGACGCGGGCGCGTCTGACGACGCGGGGGCAGCGCGCGACGCCAGGTCGGTGCCCGGCGATGCCGCGCCGGTGGTCGTGGGCGCGCGCGGACGCGACGCGCGGCAGACGCCGCTGCTCGAGCCGGTGGAGCAGCCCTCAAAGCGGCCCTTCGCCGGTCCCGGCCTGGGAAGTGACGAGCCGGAGGCGGACGAGGTCGACCTGTCGCTGGTGGCCGTGAAGCGATCCCGCCGGCGCCGCTGAGGCGGCGCCGACCGGCGCTCAGCGTGCGGTTGCCGCCCCGCTGAAGGTTCCCGGGCGGTGCAGGTCCTGTAGGGCCCACACGCGAAGCTCTGCCCCCGACGCGCGTTCGAGCGCCGTGGTGGTCCAGGTGGCCGCCTCGGGCGTGGTCACGTACGCCACCCCCTCCTCGAGCGCGCGACGCAGGGCGGGCGTGTGCTCGACATCGATCAGCAGCGCGTCGCCGGCGATCTCCTCGAGGTCGGCGGGCGCCCCCGTGACCACCTCGAAGCCGAGCACGGCCAGCCGCCGCGCGAGGGCCTCGAGGCCCTCGCCGATCAGCCGCACCCGGCCCTCGCGCGGCAGCTTGACGTTGGCGCCGAGCTGCGCCTTGTAGTAGGCGAGGTACGGGTCGGGCGAGATCCCCATGCTCTCGCCGGTCGAGCGCATCTCCGGCCCCAGCAGGGGCTGGACGCCGCGGAACTTCAGGAACGGCAGGACCGCTTCCTTCACGCTGTAGAAGGCGGGTCGCGGCGTCTCGGTCAGGCCGATCTCCTCGAGGGTGCGGCCCGCGGCGATCAGCGCCGCGTACTTCGCCAGCGGGTGCCCGATGGCCTTGGAGAGGTAGGGCACCGTGCGGCTGGCGCGCGGGTTCGCCTCGATCACCAGCACCTCACCGTCCTTGATCACGTACTGGACGTTGATCAGGCCGCGCACGCCGATCGCCTCGGCCAGCTGCACGGTGTACGCCGTGATGCGCTCGATCGTCTCGTCGGCCAGCGTCACCGGCGGGGTGATGCAGGCCGAATCGCCCGAGTGGATGCCGGCCGCCTCCACGTGCTCCATGATCCCGGCGACCACCGTGCGGTGGCCGTCGCACAGGGCATCGACGTCCACCTCGACGGCGCCGGCCACGAAGGCGTCCACCAGGATGCTGGGTTCGTCCGGGAGTTCGGCGTAGACCTCGCGCAGGTAGCTCTCCAGCTCGCCGTCGGAGCGGACCACGCGCATGGCGCGCCCGCCCAGCACGTACGAGGGCCGGACCATGGCCGGGTAGCCGACCTCGTGCGCCAGGCGCTTGGCCCCCGCGGCGTCGCGCGCCACGCCGCCGGCCGGCTGGGGGATGCCGAGGCGGGTGCACAGTTCGTGGAAGGCGTCGCGGTCCTCGGCGGCGTGGATCGCGTGCGCCGGCGTGCCCCACAGGGGCACGCCAGCGGCCTGGAGCGCGTTCGCGAGCTTCAGCGGCGTCTGTCCACCGAGCTGCACGATCACGCCCTCGGGGCGCTCGTGCTCCACGATGTTCAGCACGTCCTCGAAGGTCAGCGGCTCGAAGTAGAGGCGATCGGCGGTGTCGTAGTCCGTCGACACGGTCTCGGGGTTGGAGTTCACCATGATCGCCTCGAAGCCGGCCTCGCGCAGCGCCCACACCGCGTGGACGGTGGCGTAGTCGAACTCGACGCCCTGCCCGATGCGGTTCGGCCCCGAACCGAGGATGACGACCTTGCGGCGGGTCGAGGCGCGGACCTCGTCCTCCCACTCGTACGTGGAGTAGTGGTACGGGGTGTAGGCCTCGAACTCGGCGGCGCAGGTGTCGACGGTCTTGTAGACGGGCATCTGGCCCTTGGCGATGCGCCAAGCCCGCACGCGCGCCGGATCCACGCCGGTCAGCCGCGCCAGGTCGGCGTCGGAGAAGCCCAGACGCTTGGCCTCGCGCCACGTCTCCCACTTCCAGCTCGACGGGTCGCCGAGGGCCGCCACCTCGTGCTCGGCCTCGACGATCTCGCGCAGCTGACCGAGGAACCACGGGTCGATGGCCGTCTGCTCGTGCAGCAGGGCCACGCTGCGGCCTCGTCGCAGCAGCTCGAGGACCGCGCCGAGGCGCCTCGGGTTGCCGTACAGGGCGGCCTCGAGCGCGGGCTCGTCGACGTCGGCGAACGCGTGGCGCACGTCGAGCTCCAACGAGCGCATCGCCTTCTGGAGCGACTCCTTGAAGGTGCGACCGATCGCCATGACCTCGCCGACCGAGCGCATCTGGGTGCCGAGGGCGTCGGAGGTGTCGGGGAACTTCTCGAACGCGAAGCGCGGGATCTTGGTCACCACGTAGTCGATCGACGGCTCGAAGGCCGCCTTCGTCTCCTTGGTGATGTCGTTCGGCAGCTCGTCGAGGTGGTAGCCGACGGCCAGCAGCGCCGCGATCTTGGCGATCGGGTAGCCGGTCGCCTTGGAGGCCAGCGCGGAGCTGCGCGACACCCGCGGGTTCATCTCGATGACGATCACGTCGCCGTTCTCCGGGTTGACGGCGAACTGGATGTTCGACCCGCCGGTCTCGACGCCGATCTCGCGGATGATGGCGATCGAGTGGTCGCGCAGCTCCTGGTACTCCTTGTCGGAGAGCGTCTGCGCCGGCGCCACCGTGATGCTGTCGCCGGTGTGGACCCCCATCGGGTCGAGGTTCTCGATCGAGCAGATGATGACGACGGTGTCGTTGACGTCGCGCATCACCTCGAGCTCGTACTCCTTCCAGCCGAGCACCGACTGCTCGACCAGGACGGTGTGCACGGGGGAGTCGTGCAGGCCCTGGCGGACGATGTCGCGGAACTCGCGCTCGTCGTACGCGATCCCGCCGCCGGTGCCACCGAGCGTGAAGCTCGGGCGGATGATCGCGGGATAACCGATCGAGCCGACGAACTCGAGGGCCTCGTCGAGCGACCCGATCATCTTCCCGGCCGGCGTCTTGATGCCGATCTTCGCCATCGCCTGCTGGAAGGCCTGGCGGTCCTCGCCCTTGTGGATGGCGTCGTAGTTGGCGCCGATCAGCCGCACGCCATGCCGCACGAGCACGCCGCTCTCGTGCAGCGCCTTGGCCAGGTTGAGGGCCGTCTGGCCGCCGAGGGTGGGCAGCAGCGCGTCGGGCCGCTCGGCCAGGATCACCTTCTCGACGAACTCGGGCGTCAGCGGCTCGACGTAGGTGCGGTCGGCGACCTCCGGGTCGGTCATGATCGTCGCCGGGTTGGCGTTGATGAGGACGACCTCGTAGCCGGCCCCGCGCAGTGCCTTGCACGCCTGGGTGCCGGAGTAATCGAACTCGGCGGCCTGGCCGATGACGATCGGTCCCGACCCGAGGATGAGGATCTTGTGGATGTCGTCGCGTCGTGGCATCGCTCTCCAGGTCCCACGGTCTCGTTCGGACGGTGAGCCCACGGTGTGACTCCCGCGGGCGCGGTGGCCGCCGCTCGCGGGCGCCAGAGGCGCCGCCTGCGCGGCGTCCGGCGGAGTGTACCACCCGCTGCCGCGCCGCCGTCGCCCGCCCTCGGCCACGATCGCGGCGTGCCCCCGGCCGCTGCCCAGCGTCGCTCGGCCGCGGAGAAGGCGTCGAGCGCGCGGCCTCGGGCGGGCGCTAGCTTGGGCGCATGCTCCGCTCCCCGGTCACCCTCGATGAGCTGCGCGACCTCTTCGCCAGCGGTCACCTGCGGAACGGCGCCGGCCTCGAACTGGTCGCCGGCGTCGTGCTGGCATCGCCACCGCCGCGGGCCGGGGTGGTGGCGATCGTCACCGAGCTGGCGGCGACGCTCGACCGCGAGCTGCCCGATCACCGGGTGATGGTCCGCGAGGCGGTGGCGCTGGGCGAACGCGACCTGTTGCGGCCGGAGGTCGGGCTGGTGCGACCCGTGTGGGAGGCGGGTCCGGCCTGGCGGGCCACGGGCGGGGGCATCCCGGCGGCGGCGCTCGCGTTGGCCGTGTTCGTCGGCGAGCACGAGGCGCCGCTGCGCTGGCGGGCGCACCGCTGCGCGCGCGCAGGGGTGCCGGAGGCGTGGACGGTGGCGGTGGGCGAGGGCACGGCGTCACGCTGGCGACGCCCGTGGGAGGGCCGCTACCGGTCACGCGAGGCGCTGCCGCCGGGTGAGGTGGTCGAGCTCGACGCCGCGCCCGACCGTCCGGTCGTCGCCTGGCGACGGCCCGGCGCGACGTGACGGCGGGCGCTCAGGCCTGCATGGGCCGGTCGGCGTCCTCGTCGTCCTCCTCGGCGCGCTCGAGGACCTCGTCGAGCGCGTTCAGGACGTGCTCTTCGACGTCTGCGGGCAGGCGGGCGAAGACGGCCTCCAGGGCGTCGGGGTGCAGCTCGCCCAGGCGGATGATCACGGCCTCGACGTCGTCGTCGGCGACGCGGTCCTCGACCCACGATGCCCAACGGGCCAACTCGGCGTCATCGAGGCGCGGCGCATCGTCCTCGTCGTCGTCGTCCTCGTCTCGTCCGTCGTCGTCCGTGTCGTCGTCCCTGTCGTCGCGCGTGTCGCCGTCGGTGTCGTCGTCGTCCCCGTCGTCGTCGCTGAGGGCGATCTCGAAGCTGTCGTCGCCCACCTCGACGATGTCTCCCTCGACCAGCTTGCGCTTGCGGCGCGTCTCGACCTCGCCGTTGACGCGCACGGCGCCTCCTTGGATCAGGACCTTCGCCTCGCCGCCGGTGGTGGCGACGCCGGCGAGCTTGAGCGCGTCGTCGAGGCGCAGCGTGTCGGCGTCGTCGGTCGGGGTTCGGGCTGGCGCGTCGGGCATGGCGGCCTCCCTCTCAGTCGAGCTCGACCAGCGCCGGGGCGGCCGGGTACGAGCCGAGGAACTTCACGAACGCGGCCTTGCGCATCAGGCCGGTCAGCGCGCCGGCCACGTGGGCGTCCTCCACGTGCCCCTCGATGTCGATGTAGAAGAGGTAGCTCCACGGCTTGTCGCGGCGCGGGCGCGACTCGAGCTTGGTCATGTTGATGCCGTGCTTCGGGAACTCGACCAGGCAGTCGACCAGGTCGCCGGGGCGGTGGCGGGTGGCGAGCACGAGGCTCGTCTTGGCCGGGCCCTCGCGGCGCGGCGCGGCGTCCGCGGCCAGCACGAAGAAGCGCGTGTAGTTGAAGGCCAGGTCCTCGACGTTCTGCGCCAGGACCTCGAGGCCGTAGGCTTCCGCGGCGCGCTTGCTGGCGAGGGCGGCCTTGCCCTCGCCGCCGTTCTCGGCGAGCAGCTTGGCCGCGCCGGCGGTGTCGAAGTCGGTGACCGCCTCGAAGCCGTGCTTGCGCAGGTAGGCCTGGCACTGGGCGAGCGCCTGGGGGTGGCTGTAGACCCGGCGGACGTCCTCCAGGCGGGTGCCCGGCTTGGCCAGCAGGTTGTGGTGAACGCGCACGACCTGTTCGCCCACCACGTGGAGCACCGAGTCGGTGAGCAGGTCGTAACTCTGGTTGATCGAGCCCGCCAGCGAGTTCTCCACCGGCAGGCAGGCGTGGGTGCAGTCGCCGCGGACGGCGGCGGCGAAGGCCTCCTCGAAGCTGGCGAAGCCGATCGCCTCGGCGTCGGGGGCGAACTGCAGCGCGGCTTGTTCGGAGAACGCCCCCTGGACGCCCTGGAAGGCGATGCGCGCGGGCGACGGGGTCGGCGGGGTGGGGAAGGGCGACGTCACGCACGAAGCGTAGCAGGCGCCGGCGCCTCGGGGGCCGCGGGCGCGCCGGGCAGCGAGGCACGGGGACGCGGGGACTTCCGGTCGCCGCACGACCGCCCCGTCGCGGTCGCGCGGGCTTCGTCGTCAGTCGGCCGCGGTCGTCAGCTGCGACGCCTCGGCTCGCAGGTCGGCGAGCCGCTCGCGCACGACGGCCAGCTCGTCGGCCAGCGCGTCGAGGCGCTCGAGCTCGGCGCGGACGAAGCGCGTGTAGGGGGCGACGGCCGCGGTCAGGCGTTCGTTCGCGCGCTGGACCTCCTCGTCGAGCTGGCGCCCGAGACTCCCCTCGAGGCCGTCCCGCAGGCCCTGCATCTGTCGGTGCAGCTCGCGCTTCGCCTTCGCCCGCCGCCGCGGCAGGACGAGCAGGCCGAGCCCCATCACCGTCAGGCCGGCGGCGATGCCGGTGAGGTCCCACGCCGTCGAGGTCACCAGCGCGACGATCGCGGCGCCGAGGCCGAGGCCACCGACCTCGAGCAGGCCGGTCTGGAGGACGCTCGCCTGCAGCGCCTCCGCCAGGCGGCGCGACTCCGCCTGGACGTCGTAGCCCTCCAGGATGCCCTCGGCGCGCTGGCGCAGCGCACCGATCAGCGCCGCGCGGTCGTAGCGGAAGCGCCCGCCGACCTCGCCGACCACGCGCTCGTCGCCGGCCTTGCGGCGCTCGGAGACGAACGCCACGACGTCCTCCCACTGCTGCAGGGTGCGTTCGACGAACCAGTCGCTCATGCCCGCCACGGCCTCGTCGATCTCGCGTGCGGCGTCGCGCAGCACGCGCTCCTCGAAGGCGGCGCGCACCTTCTCGGCGCGCAGCAGCGTGATGAGTCGACCCAGCCGCACGGTGTCGTCGAAGAACACCTCGCCGCGGCGCTCGACCTCGAGCAGCACGGTCTTGACGCGGTCGAGGTAGGCGCGGCCCTCGCGGGCGACGTCCTTGGCCCACTGCGCCTGCTGCCGGTCGACGTCGTCGAGGGTGCGGCGGTCGTCGCGCAGCAGCTCCCGCTGCGCCTCGATCGCCGCGCTGGCGTCCGCGGCGACGTGCCAGCCGACCCCGAGGCCCGCCTCGAGCTTCAGCCGCACGCGGTCGACGTCGACGCGGTCGGCCAGCAGCCGCTCCAGCTCGGCGAGGCCGCCGGGCTCCGTGAGCCCGCTGGGCTCCGTGAGCCCGCCGGGGCCGTCGGGCGATGCCGGCCCGGCGGTCGCCTCGTCGGCGACGCCGCGCTCGCCGGCCCCGGTCGCCGCGCGCGACGCCGCGCGCGCGCTCAGCGCGACCACGGCGGGTTCGTGAGCGAGCGTGTCGCGGGCGTGGGCGCGGACGTAGGCCAGCACCTCGGCGACGGCCGCGTCGTCCTCCAGCAGGTCGGCCTTGTTGACCACCACCGTGACCTTCTTGCCCCACTCCGCGATGCGCTCCAGGAACGCCCGCTCGCTCTCCGTGAACGGCCGGTCGGCCGAGGTGACGAACAGGATGAGGTCGGCGCGCGGGACGAAGCGCTCGGTCAGCACCTGGTGTCGCGTGATCACGGCGTTCGTGCCGGGCGTGTCGACGAGCGCCAGCGCCCGCAGCCGCGGGGCGGGGTGGGTGATGCGCACCAGCTCGGGCGACACCTCGGTCCGCGTCTCCCGCTCGCCGTGGACGATCAGCGTCACCCGGTCGGTGGTGGGCGTCACCCCCTCGCGCATGACCGGCGCGCCGAGCAGGGCGTTGATCAGCGTCGACTTGCCGGCGTTGAACTCGCCGACGACCACCAGCAGGAACAGCCCCTCGAGGTCGTCGAGCGCGGTCGCGAGGTCGCGCTCGCCCTCGCCGCCGAGCTCCGCGCGCGCCACGAGCGCGCGCAGGTCGCCGAGGACCGCGCGCTCGCGCTGGAGCAGGTCGCGGGCAGCCTCGGGCAGGGCGCCCGCGAGCGGGCGGGCACCGGAGAGCGGACGAGCGTCGGGGAACGCCTCCATGCGGCGTACGCTACCATGCCCGTCCAGGGCGCGCGAACGTGCTCCTGGACGCGCTTCGCCGGCCACATCCGGTAGCATGCCGCATGCCGACCTCCGCCGACCGCCTCACCGCCCTGCGCGAACGCCTCGCCGTCGCCAGCCACCTCTCTCAGGCCTCCGCGCTCCTCTCGTGGGACCAGAGCACGCACATGCCGCCGGGCGGCGCCGAGGCGCGCGGCCGGCAGATGGCGACGCTGGCCCGCCTCGGACACCAGCACCTCACCGACCCCGCCCTGGTCGAGATGGTGGACGCGCTGGAGAGCGACGGGCTGGAGGGCGACGAGCGGGCCCTCGTCCGCGAGACGCGGCGCGTGCTCGATCGCGCGCTGAAGATGCCACCCGACCTCGTGGCCGCCATGACGCGCCAGCGCGTCCGCGGCCGGCAGGTGTGGGAGCGCGCGCGCCGCGAGGACGACTTCGCGGCCTTCGCGCCGGAGCTGCGGACGATGATCGGCCTGACCCGCGAGCAGGCGGCCGCGCTGAACGACGAGGCGCCTGCGTACGACGTCCTGCACGACCTCTACGAGCGGGGCTCCAGCGCGGCCAGGGTCGAGGCCGTGTTCGGCCCGCTGCGCGACGACATCGTCGACCTCGCCCGCGCCATCCGCGAGAGCGACGTACGGCCGGACACGAGCGTGCTGCGCCGGGACTTCCCGGAGGCCGCCCAGGAGGCGTTCGCCGTCGAGACGGTGCGCGCGATGGGCTACGACTTCGAGCGCGGCCGCATCGACCGCACCGCCCACCCCTTCGCGACGACCATCGGGCCGGGCGACGTGCGCATCACCACCCGCTACCAGCGGAACTTCCTGCCCAGCGCGCTGTTCGGGACGATCCACGAGGCGGGCCACGGCATGTACAACCAGAACCTGCCCGCGGAGCACGCCGACACGCCGCTCGGCTCGTCGGTGAGCCTGGCGATCCACGAGTCGCAATCGCGCCTGTGGGAGAACCTGATCGGCCGCAGCCGCGCCTTCTGGGAGGGCGCCTACCCGCGCCTGCAGGCGGCCTTCCCGGGCACGCTCGACGACGTGCCGCTGGTCGCCTTCGTCGCCGCCGTCAACGACGTCCGCCCGAGCCTGATCCGGGTGGAGGCCGACGAGGTCACCTACCACCTACACGTCATGCTGCGCTTCGAGCTGGAGCGCGCCCTGGTCGAGGGCGCGCTCGACGTGGCCGACCTGCCCGGCGCCTGGAACGAGAAGAGCCGCGAGCTGCTCGGCATCGAGCCCTCCGACGACCGCGACGGCTGCCTGCAGGACGTGCACTGGTCGTGGGGGATGTTCGGCTACTTCCCGACGTACTCGCTCGGAACGCTCGCCAGCGTGCAGCTGTGGGAGGCGATGGCGCGCGACCTGGGCGACCTCGAGGGGCTGGTGCGCGCGGCCCGCTTCGCGCCGATCCTCGAGTGGCTCGTGGAGCACGTCCACCGTCACGGCTCGCGCTTCGCGCCGGAGGAGCTGCTCGAACGCGCCACCGGCGGGCCGCTCTCGGCGGAGCCCTACCTGCGCTACGTCCGCGCCAAGTACGGGGCCCTGTACCGCCTCGCGTGAGCGGCGCCGGCGAGACGCCCCTGGGGCCGGATGCGCTCATGGCCTGGTGCGCCGACCACGGCGTGGCCGCGCGCCTGCTGCGGCCCGGCATGCCCACCCCCACGGTGCCGCTGGCCGCCGCCGCCGTCGGCCTCCTCCCGGAGCGGGTGCTGAAGAGCCTGGTGCTCTTCGTCGACGGCGAGCCGCGACTCGTGGTCGCGGCGGGCGAGGACCGGCTGTCGTACCCTCGCATGGCCGCCGCGTTCGGCACCTCGCGCAGGCGCGTGCGGCTCGCGACCGCCGACGAGGCCCTCGCGTTGACCGGCTACGTGGTCGGCGCGATGCCGCCGTTCGGCCACCGCCGTCGCCTGCCCACCTGGGTGGACGGGCGCCGCGTGGCGCCGGGCCTCACCGTGGTCGCCGGCGGCGGCGCCCGCGATGCCCTGCTCGAACTGACGACCGACGACCTGCTGCGGGTGACCGACGCCCGCGCCGCCGACCTGACGGAACCTGCGTCTCCGGTGACGCCCCGAGCGGCCCCACCGGAGCCATTGCACAAGGAGACCGAACGATGACCCATGACCGCCGACTGCCCGCCGTTCTCATCGCCCTGACGGTGCTGCTGGCACCGACGTGGGCCGCCGCCCAGATCGGCCTGCCGTTGGCCGAGATGGTGGCGGTGGCCGCCCTACAAGTGGAGGCCGCCGAAGACGAGGCGCCGACCCTCGCGCGGACCGAGGCCGGGACCGAGGTGCGGCTCGAGGAGCGGGGGTCCGCCCTTGCGCGCGTGGGCGGGGAGGCCGTGTTCGACGAGGAGACGATCGCCGACGTGGCGCGCGTCATCGCGGCGGCGACCGGCTACTTCGACGCCATCGAGGAGCCCGTGGCGGGATTCCTGCAGCAGAACCTGCCCGACCTCGCCGGCGCCGGCGCCTTCGCCGTCGGGGTCGAGGGCTTCCGCCTGTCGCTCGACGTCAGCGGGACGACCGCGCCGTACCGCGTGATCTGGTCGCTCGACCTGGCCGAGGTGCCCGAGCAGGCGTTCCTCCCCGCCCGGCACGCCATCGGACCCGACGACGCCCGCTACGTCATCCGCGAGTTCAGCGACCTGCAGTGCCCGTTCTGCGCCCGCTTCGCCGAGCAGGTGTTCCCTGCGCTCGAGGCGACGCTGCTCGCGCGCGGCGACGTCCGCTTCGAGTACCACCACCTGGTCCTCGGTGGTCGCTTCGCCAACTCGGGCCTGGCCGCCGAGGCCACCGAGTGCGTGGCGGACGCCAACCCCGACGACCCCGCGGCGTTCTGGAGCTACCTCGACGCGCTGTTCGCGCGGCAGCAGGCGTGGTCGTCGCTGCCCGACCCGGCGCCGTTCTTCGCCCGCCTCCCGCTCGAGGTCGGGCTGAGCAACGAGGGCGTGGCCGCCTGCCTGGACGCCAGGACCCACCTCGAGGCGGTGCAGGCCTCGACGGCGCGCGCCGGGGAGATCGGCGTGCGCGGCACCCCGACGGTGTTCGTCGGGCCCTACCAGCTGCGCGACTTCACCCAGATCGAGTCGTACCTGGAGGCGATGGCGCGCATCGACGCGTTCAGCGAAGAGGCGGCGGCGATCGCGGTCCCCGGCGACTGACGCCGGTGGGTCGCCAGGGCTTGTGGCCACGCTGCGGCGTCGGTCGCGCTACACTCCTGTGCAGATGCCCGATTACCCGAGCCTCGTTTGGCACCTGAAGAACACGCAGCTGTTCCAGGACCTCTCCGAAGAGGAACTGGAGCAGCTCTCGCGCATCACGCCGTACCGCCGCTTCACGCAGGGCGAGGTCATCTACCACATGGAGGACCCGGCCGACGCGCTGTACTTCGTGCGCGAGGGCATGGTGAAGATCTCGATGTACTTCCCCAACGGCAAAGAGATGATCCTCGGGCTGTTGGGCCAGTACGACATCTTCGGGGAACTCCTCCTGCTCCCCAGCGAGCGGCGCCCGAACCAGGCCGAGGCGGTGGTCGACACCACCCTGATCGTCATGCCGGAGGCCGACTTCCAGCGCCTGCTGCAGCAGCAGCCGCGCATCGCGATGAAGTTCATCCAGGTGATGTCGACCCGGCTGTGGCAGGCGCAGGTGTCGCAGGCCGAGGTCGGCGCCTTCGACGCCCCGGGCCGGCTGGCCAACCTGCTGCTGCGCCTCGCCAAGGACTTCGGTCAGGACGGCGACCGCGGCACGGTGATCGACCTCAACCTCACCCAGCAGGACCTCGCCAAGATGATCGGCGCCACCCGCGAGACCGTCAGCCACTGTCTCGCGCGCCTGCTCGAGTACGGCGCGGTCCGCCGGCGGCGGGCCCCGATCACGGTCAGCCCCGAGATGCTGCAGCAGTTCCTGGACGAAGCGAGCGAGTGAGCCGCCCCGACGAGCGCTTCCTGGTGGTCACCGAGCACGGCCGCGTGGTGGTCGTGGTGCGCGGCGACAAGGCCGGGCTCGACGCCGACCTCATCGACGTGGTCGCCGCCGACGACGCGGACGACCTGGCGATGGAGACGCCGCTGCGCGCCTTCGCCGCCAAGATGGTCGACCTCGTGCAGGCCCGCGGCACCGGCGGCGTGCCGCTCAGCCCGGCGATGCTGGCGATGATGGTCAAGGAGAAGGCGGCCGAGGACCTCACGCGCATCGAGCGTGCTGCGCGCCGCCTGAACGTCGGCGGCGCCGACGCCTGACGACCGTTTCAGGCCTCGTCGACGACCTCGCCGAGGTCCTCGAGCACGTCCTTGTACAGCCTGAGCGCGAAAGCCTCGACGCCGGCGAGCGCGACGTCGCCGCGCAGGTCGGCGTCGACCCGTTCGTGGGCGATCCGCAGGCTCTCGGCGAGCACGCGCTCGAACACCGGCCAGGGGCCGCCGAAGGGCTCCTCGGCGGGTGCCGGCTCCGCGTCGGCCGCCTGCTCCGCGCCCTTCGCGTTCGCCGCCGGCGTGGCGGGCCCGCCGCCCGCGGCGGACTTGCGTTTGCGCTTGCCGCCCCCGCCGCCGCCCGCGGCCGCGCCGCCTTCGGTGGCCGCGCCGCCCTTGGCGGCGGCACGGTCGAGGCGCGTCAGTGCCGCCTCGGCCGCGCGGCGCTCGGCTTCGCGCTTGTTGCCCCCCTCGCCATCGCCGTAGGCCCTGCCCTGGATCTTGACCTGGGAGCGGAAGGTGGGTTCGTGGTCGGGGCCCTCGCGCTGGGTGACGAACTGGGGTTGCCCGCGGCCCTCTCGCTGGAGCCGCTCGATCAGAGCGGCCTTGGGGTGAATCATGGATCGGTACCTCCGACGCCGGCGGACGCTCGTCGTCCACGGGGTCGCCGCGCGCGCTGCCGTCCGGGGCTGGGCCCCGAGGCGGCGCTCTGGGGCGGCGCCCGCGATCAGCGCCCGCGCGCCGTGCTGTCGGGCGGCCGAAGCCGCCACAGCACGCCGTACGCACGCGCCCCGCGGGCGCCGCCCCGGCTACCCTCGCCGATGGCGGAGCCCGGAAGCAGCCACCATCGCGCACCCGGGCCGGCGCGTCCGGGTACCACGTCACGGTAGCACCCGGACGGTCGGTTAGCATGGTGCCCATGACCCGGCTGCTGCTCTGCGATGACCACGCCATGTTCCGCCAAGGCCTCAGAAGCATCCTCGAGAGCGAGGAGGGCTTCCGCGTCATCGGCGAGGCGGCCAACGGGCGAGAGGCCGTCCGGTACGCGCTCGAGACGCGTCCCGACGTCGTCCTGATGGACATTCAGATGCCCGAACTCGACGGCGTTGCCGCCACCAAGGCGATCCTCGGCGAGCAACCCGACACCAAGGTGATCATCCTGACGATGTACCGCCAGGACCGCTACGTGTTCGAGGCGATCAAGGCGGGCGCCCGCGGCTACCTCCTCAAGGACGCCGACGCCAACGACCTGATCGACGCGATCCAGCGCGTCGCCGCGGGGGAGACGCTGCTGTCCGCCGAGATGGCCGCGTCGATCCTCGACGAGTTCCGGCGCTACGGCGAGCTGCCGCGGCACCCCGACCACGCGCTGTCCGAGCTGACCGAGCGCGAGGAGGACATCCTCCGCCTGCTGGCCCAGGGACGCTCCAACCTCGAGATCGCCGACGCCCTCGGCGTCTCCGAGAAGACCGTCCGCAACCGCCTCTCCGAGATCTTCTCCAAGCTGCGCCTGAACAACCGCACCCAGGCGGCCCTGTACGCGCTGCGCGAGGGGATCGCCACCCTCGAGCCCGGCGGCGACCCACTCTGAGGCGAGGACGGGGAGCGAGGACCTGATGCGGGTTACCGCGGGCGGCAGGGTCGAGCCGGTGGGCGATGCCGATCTGCTGGAGCGTCTCCAGGGACACCTCCGGGCCTTCACCGAGGTGCCCTCGCCCCCCTTCGGCGAGGGCGAGCGAAGCGGGGCGGTCGCCGCGGCCTGGCGGTCGTTCGGGCTGGAGGTCGCGGTCGACGACCTCGGCGACGTCGTCGCCGAGTTGCCGGGCGGCGAGGGTCCGCGCGTGGTGCTCGCGGCGCACCTCGATACCGTGTTCCCGGCCGGGACCGACGTGCGCGTGCGCGAGCTCGAGGGCGGCCGCTGGGCCGCGCCGGGGGTCTCGGACGACGGCGGCGGCCTGGCGGTGCTGACGGCGCTCGCCCAGGAGGTCGCCGCCGGCCGCGGCGGCCGGCGGCCGCGCGTCACGCTGGCCGCCACGGTCGGCGAGGAGGGCCTCGGCGACCTGCGCGGGGCGCGCCGGGTGGTCGCGGACCGTGCGGGCCGCGTCGACGTCTTCGTGGCCGTCGACGGCAGCCTCGGCCAGGTGGTCTCGGGCGCCGTCGGCTCGCGGCGCCTGGTCGCGCGCTTCCGCGCGCGCGGCGGTCACGCCTGGGGCGACCGCGGCGCGCCGAGCGCGGTCCACGCGATGGGGGACGCGATCCACGCGCTCATCCGGCTCGACGTCCCGGTCGAGCCCCGGTCGAGCCTCAACGTCGGGCTGGCGAGCGGTGGCTCGTCGGTCAACGCGATCGCGGAGACCGCCAGCCTGACGCTCGACGTGCGGAGCCTCGATCCGGACACGCTGGCGCTGCTGGTGGGGCGCGTCGAGCAGCGACTGCGCTCCGTCGGGCGGCGCCACCGGGTCGATCTCGAGATCGACGTGGTCGGCGACCGTCCCGCCGGCCGCACCGCCGACGAACCGCTGCTGAGCGCGGCGCGCGTGGCCTTGGAGCGCGCCGGCATCCAGGCCAGGGTCGCGCCGAGTAGCACCGACGCCAACGCCGCGGTCGCCGCGGGCATCCCGGCGATCGGCTTCGGTGTCGCGCGCGGCGGCGACGCCCACCGGCTCAGCGAATGGGTCGAGCCGGGTTCGCTGCTCGACGGCTTCCGCGCGCTGGGGTACCTGCTCGAGGAACTCGTCCAGCGGGCTCACGCCGACCGGCGCTAGCCCGCCGTCTGCCCGCGCCGCTCGCGGCGGGCGCGCAGCGCCAGGCCGTCGACCTCCTCGTTGTGCTCGTGCCCGGCGTGGCCGCGCGTCCAGGACCACGACACCTCGTGGATCCGGGTCAGCTCGAGGAGCCGCTGCCACAGGTCCTGGTTCTTGACGCTGCGGCGGTCGGCCGTACGCCAGCCGTTCCGCTGCCAGGTGGTCAGCCAGCCGTCGGTGAAGGCGCGCTGGAGGTACTGGCTGTCCGTGACCAGCGTGACGCGGCACGGTTCGCGCAGCGCCTCCAGCGCGCGGACGGCCGCGGTGAGCTCCATGCGGTTGTTGGTGGTGCCGGCCTCGTAACCGCTGGCCGTGCGGACGTGGTCGCCGTACGCCAGCCGGTACGCCCAGCCGCCGTCACCCGTACGCGTCTCGCACGAACCGTCGGTGGTGATGTGCACGTGCTTCCGGTCGTCGCTCGCCATGGCCCGGCATGCTACCCCGGGTGGGTCCGATGGGCCCGTGGGGCCCCACGAGGCGGAGGGGGAGTGCGTACAACCCTGTTCAGGCGGCATCTATGCCCTTCTGGACGGGATTCGGCCCCGCCAAGGGTCGCCCGCGGCACAACCGGTGTATTGACTTCGTCCAACGTTTGCGCTAGTCTTTCGACAGAGGTTGTACGAGCGCTTGACGACAGCGCGCCGGGCGGCCCGCGTCGATGGGAGTGAGAACGTGGCGGTGACGGGAAAATACACGGTGAACGAGGTGGAGGAGCGAACGGGTGTACCCGCCGCGACCCTGCGACAGTGGGAGCGGCGCTACGGCTTCCCGCTGCCGGAGCGCTCCGCCTCCGGCTACCGCCTGTACGGCGACGACGAGCTGCGTCACATCGTCGCGATGAAGCGCTACATCGACGACGGCGTCCCCGCCTCGCGCGCCGCCGAGATGGTGCGCTCCGAGGAGACCGGCGCCCGCGGACCGCGTCCGATGAGCAAGCTGCGCGACGAGCTGGTCGCTGCACTGCTCGAGCTCGACGAGGCGCAGGCCGACCGCGTCGTGGGCGAGGCGCACGCCCTCCATCCCCTGGAGGACGTCGTGCTCGAGCTGTTCCGCAGCACGATGCTCGACCTCGGCCAGAGGTGGCACGACGGCGAGATCAACACCACCACCGAGCACTTCGCCTCGAGCTACGTCCAGGGGCGCCTGCGCCAACTGATGAGCCTCTCCGGCACCAACCGCCACGGCCCGCGCGTGATCGTCGCCTGCGCGCCCCACGATCAGCACGAGATCGGCGCGATGATGCTGGCCGTCATGCTGCGCCGCGAGGGCTACTTGGTGTTCTACGTGGGCGCGAACACGCCGGTCGCCGACCTGGCGGCCATGGCGCGTGACGTGCAGCCGGCGGCCGTGATGGTCTCGGCCTCGTCGCTCGACTCCGTCCAGTTCCTGCTCGATCAGCGAGCCCACCTCGACGGGATGGCGCCCGTCGTCGCCTTCGGCGGGCACGGCTTCGACGAGGACCCCCGGCGCGCCGAGCTCGCCGGCGGCGTCTACCTCGGCAAAGACATCCCCGTCGCGCTCAAGCGGCTGGCCGAACTGCTGCAGGCCGTCGCCGCGGAGGGCGTGCGCGCATGAGCCCGCGCCCCGGACCCAAGACCGAGCGCTGGGACGCGGTGATCATCGGCGCCGGCATGTCCGGCGCCACCGCCGCCGCGCTGCTGGCCGCGCGCGGGCACCGGGTCGTCGTCGTGGAGCGCGACCAGCACGCCGGCGGCTGCGCCGCCAGCTTCGAGCAGGACGGCTACGCCTTCGCCGTCGGCGCCACGGTCGGCATGGGGCTCGAGCCCGGCGGCGTCGTCCGCCGCGTCTACGACCGCCTCGGGATCGCGCCGCGCTACACCCCGGTCGACCCGGCGATCCGCGTCCTCGTGGGCGATCGCGTCGTCGACCTGCACGCCGATCGGCAGGCGTGGTCGGCGGAGGTCGCCCGCGCCTTCCCGGGCCAGGAGCGCGCCAAGCGTGCGTTCTGGGCCGAGGTCGCGCAGCTCGCGCGCGGCCTGGCGCACGCCGCCGAGCGCTTCCCGGTGATGCCCTTCGCCGCCCCCCGCGACCTGCTCGACACCGCGGCCGCCGCCCACCCCGCCCTGCTCCCCGTGCTGCTGAAGCTGCGCCGCAGCGTCGCCGACCTGCTCGACGCCCACGGCGTCGACGACCCGGTGCACCGGGCCTTCGTCGACGGCCAACTCGTCGACGCGATGCAGACGACCGCGGACGACTGCGCGGCGCCCAACGGCGCGCTCGCCCTCGACGTCTACCGGCGCGGTGCCCAGTACGTGCACGGCGGCCTGCGCGGGCTCGCCGAGGACTTCCTCGACGTCGTCCGGCGCAGCGGCGGCAGCGTGCGCTTCGCCACCCGGGCCCGCGCCATCCTCGTCGACGACCGGCGGCGCGTGGCCGGCGTCGCCACCCGCAGTGGCGAGTTGCGCGCCCCCGTGGTCATCTCCACCGTGCCGCTCGCGAACACCGCCGCGCTGGTCGGCGACGACGTCCGCACCCGCCTCCACCCGCGCGCGCGCAGCCACCAGACGCACTGGGGCCCCTTCATGCTCTACCTCGGCGTCGACGAGCGCGCGCTGCCGGCCGACGTCCGCCCCTTCCTGCAGGTGACCGACGTCGCAGCCAACGGCGGCCCCACCCCCGTGCACGACGGCGGCAACCTGCTGATCTCGATCTCACCCGCGTTCGACGAGGGCCGCGCGCCGGCCGGCAAGCGCGCCGTGACGGTCTCCACCCACGTCGACGCCGCGACCTGGCTCGACGTCGCCGAGCGGCCCGCCGACTACGCCGCCGCCAAGGAGCGCATGACCGAGCGGCTGCTGGGCCAGATGGAGCGGCTGCTCCCCGACCTGCGCAGCGGCCTCGACGTCGTCATGGCCGGCACCCCGCGGACCTTCGAGCGCTACACGCGGCGCGCCGGCGGCACCGCCGGCGGCTTCCCGCAGACCGTCGCCAACGCCAACTTCGCGGCGCCGTCGCACCGCACCGACATCGATGGACTCTTCCTCGCCGGCGACACGGTGTTCCCGGGGCAAGGCACCCTGGGCGTCACCCTCTCCGGCTTCAACGCAGCCCGCAGTGCCGGTCGACGCCTGAGCAGCGGCGTCGGCAGGCGTCTGAGCGCCGCAGCACTCCCCGCCCGCGGACGCCGTTCCGTGGAGACCCAGGAGGTCACCGCATGAGCCTCGCATCCGGATCTCGCACGACCACGTTCCGTCCGCTTCGCGCCGCCCCTCAGCCCACCACCCCCGCTCACGCCGACGCCATGGAGGCCCCCGTGCAGACCCTGACCTTCCAACGCCGCCAGACCCTCTACCACTCCGGTGACCCGGCGCAGTCGGTGTTCCGCGTGCGCGACGGGTTGGTGCGCATCACGCGCATGACGCCGGAAGGTCGCATCCTCACCGTCCGCCACCTCATCCCCGGCGACTTCTTCGGCGAGGAGGCGTTCATGGACGGCCAGCGCGAGGAGATCGCCGAGGCGCTTACCACCGCCCAGATCGAGGCCATCGACCCCGCGCTGATCAACCAGCAGGACCTGATGTCGATCACCCGCTCGCTGTCCGTGCAGATGCAGCGCTCGATGGAGTACCAGTACCACCTGCAGACCGGCGACCTGCGCCAGCGTGTCGCGCGCTACCTGCTCACGCTGGCGGGGACGCCGCTCGCCCGCCTCGACGCCCACGGCCGCCCGGTGATCTCCGCCACCCACGAGCTCGTGGCCGAGGGCACGGCGAGCACCCGCGAGAGCGTCTCGAAGATCATCACCGAGCTGCGCTCCGAGGGCCTGATCGCCTCGGGCTACCGCAGCATCACGCTGATCGACCGCGAGGAGCTGGACGCCGTCTCCGAGGGCTTCTGAACCGACGGCGCGCGACGCGCCCGCAGCGCCCGAAACGCCCGACGAGGGCGCGCCGCCCCCGGCTCCCCGGGGGCGGCGCTTCCGTCACCATCGCTCAGGTCGGGGCCCGCTCCAGCACCACCACCGCCGCCGCGTGCTCGCGCGCGTGGGTCAGCGACACGTGGGCCCGCCATCCCTCCGCCGCCATGCGCCGCGCCACGCGCTCCGAGAACGCGAGACGGGGCGCGCCGTCCGCCGCGTTGACGACCCCGACGTCGCGCCACGAGAGCGTCTCAGGCCAGGTCTTCTGGAACGCCTCCTTGGCCGCGAAGCGGGCGGCGAGCGCCGGCACCGGGTCGGCCCGACCCCGGGCAGCCGCCGCCTCGGCGGCGGTGAAGCAGCGCCGCAGGAACCGCTCCCCGTGCGCCCCCCAAACACGCCGCACGCGAGCGAGCTCGACGAGGTCGATGCCGACGGCGACGATCACCCGGCCGACAGCTCCTCGATGCCGTCGGGGCCCGCGAGGAACACGCGGTGCGTCAGGCCCAGGAAGAGCCCGTGGCTGACGACGCCGGGCACGCCGTCGACGGCGGCGGCGAACGCCCGGACGGCCACGGCCGAGGTCCCGGCCGGCAGGTGGCAGTCGACGATGAGGTGACCGTTGTCGGTCGTCTTGGGGGTACCGTCCACGAGGCGCAGGCGCGGCTCCGCGCCGAGCGCGCGCAGGCGTGCCGCGGTCCGCTCGACGCCGAACGCCAGCGCCTCCACCGGCACCGGCGTGCGCTCGCCCA
>JAABTL010000011.1 GCA_011389865.1 Trueperaceae bacterium | reverse complement strand
GACGTGACCGCAATGTCCCCTACGCACCATCAATCGACCATGAAAGATGGGCCGCGGCGGGCGACGACGAACGGGTGCCGGGGCCGCACCTCGAGCAGATCGAGGTCACCCCGGCGCCGAACTGATCGGATCGACCCCGCGCTCGCTGCCGCCTCGGCGGCGACGCCGCACGCCGATCAGCCCGACGCCGTCGTCCATGCGGCACGATCAGGGCGCTCCCGGTGCGGTCGGTGGCGATCTCCACCGACCGCGCCGGGGCGCGGGTCAGGTCACGGCCCGATCGATCGGATCGACCGGGGGTCAGGCGACCGCGCGCTCGGCCAGGGCGAAGGCGACCGCCTCGCGCGCGCCGAGGGCTTCGCCGCGGCGCTCGAGCTCGGTGGCGCGCTCGTCCGGGACCGCGGCTCGGGCGGCGGCGAGGGCGTCGTCGTAGGTCAGCTGCTGCGGCCCCGTGAGCGGCGCGCCGATGGCCGACGCCATCGAGCGCACCGCGCCGGCGAGCACGAGGGCGCGCTCGTGGGCGCCGCGGGCGACGGCGAGGTCGAGGAAGCAGCTGATGCTCTGGGTCGCCAGCGCCCGCGCCCCGGCCGCGCGCCGTAGGCGCAGCGACTGGCCGTAGCGCTCGTGGGCCTCGTCGTACGCCCCTCGGCGTTGCGCCAAGATCCCCAAGTTGACGTGCAGGTGCGCCAAACCGTCGCGGTCGCCGAGCTCCTCGCAGAGCGCGAGCGCTTCGCGGTAGAGCGCCTCGGCGCGTTCGGGGGCGCCCGTGTCGAGGTAGACGTTGCCGAGGTTGGTGAGCGACATCGAGATGCCCGGGCGGTTGTCGATCGAGCGCTGCAGCTCGAGCGCGCGCTCGAACTCGCCGCGCGCGGCCTCGAGGTCGCCTGCGTAAGCGAGGGCGATCGCCTTGTTGTTGCGCACATTGGCCATCTCCCAGACGTGGCCGACCCGTTCGGCGAGTGCCAGCGTCTCGTCGAACAGCGCCTGCGCGCCCTCGAGATCGCCAGAGTCGCGCATGACGTTGCCGAGGTTGCCGAGCGAGCCGGCCAGCGGCACCTCGCGACCGAGCGCCCGGTAGCTCGCGCACACGTCCTCGAGCAGGGTGCGGGCGGTGGCGAGGTCGCCGCGGCGCCAGGCGACGATCGCGCGGTCGCAGCGCGCGGCCGTGGCCAGCCCCGGGTCGCCCAGCGCCGCGGCGTCGGCCTCGGCGCGCTCGAAGGCGGCGTCGGCCCGCGCGTAGCGCCCCTGCTTGTCGAACAGCAAGCCCTCGCCCAGCATCGCGCGCACGCTCGCGGCGGTCGGTGCCGGAAGCGGCAGGGCGCGCACGCGTTCGCTCCAGGCCAAGCCGTCGGTCAGGTGGCCCCGCCAGCGCCAGAAGCGCCCGAGCGCCGCCGTCAGCGCGTACGCGGGGTCGGCGTCGCCGGCGGTGATCGCGCGCTCGAGCGCGCGCGACAGGTTGGCGGCCTCCGCCGTGAGGAGCGCAAGCGCCTCGCGCTGCTCCGGGGTGTCGAGGCGACGGTCGGCGTCCTCGGCGAGGGCGAGGAAGAAGGCGAGGTGGCGGCGGCCGAGGTCGGCGGCCAGGTCCGGGAGCGCCTCGAGCTTGTCCTGCGCGTAGCGCTGCACCACCGGGTGGGCGGCGAAGCGGGTGCCGTCGCGGTAGAGGAGCGAGCGGTTGGTCAGCGCCAACAGCACCCGAAGTGGGACGTCGGCGACGGCCCGCGCGGTCTCGCGCGTGCAACCGCCGTGGAACACCGCCAGCCGCCGCAGACCTTCGCGCTCCCCATCGCCGAGCAGCGTCCAGGAGCTCTCGAACGCCGCCCGCAGGCTCGTATGGGGGCCGGGGCCGTCGCCGTCGGCGGCGCGCAGCACGTCGAGGTCGCGCGCCACCTCGCGAAGCAGCTCGCTCGGCTCGAGCACCCGCAACCAGCCGGCCGCGAGCTCGATGGCGAGCGGGCTGCCGGCCAGGAGCCGCGTGAGCGCGACGGCCGCCGTGCGTTCGGGTCCCTCCGGGTGGAAATCGGGGCGGACGCGGTGGGCGGCGCGGAGCAGCAGCCCGACCGCGTCGTAGGCCTCGGCGTCGGGCGCGTCGTCGCGTGGGGGCACGCTCAGCCCGGCGAGCGGCACGACCGCCTCGCCCGGGAGGTCGAGGGCGTGGCGCGAGGTGGCGACGAGGCACAGGCGCGGGCAGGCGTCCAGGAGCGTGGCCACCAGATCGGGGCCGTCGCCCAGGTGCTCGACTTGATCGAGGACCAGCAGCAGCTCCTGATCGCCCAGCAGCGCCGCGAGCGCGGAGGCCGATGGCTCGACCCGGATGCCGAGCGCCCCCGCGATCGCCGCGACCGCCTCCGCCTCGGACCCCGCGGTGCCGAGCGGCACCCAGGCTGCGCCCTCCTCGAAGTGGCCCGCGCGTTCGCGGGCGAGCTGGCGCGCGACGCGCGATTTGCCGGTGCCACCCGGACCGAGGACGGTGGCGAGGCGCCGGCCTGGCTCGGCGAGCCGCGCGTGCAGCTCGGTGAGCTCGAGCGCGCGGCCGACGAACGCGGTCGCGTCCGCGGCGAGGCCACGGACGGGGCCAGGCCTCACGTCGCGCTCGGAAGATCGCGTGGCGTCGACGTCGCCAGCGGTCGCCGGAGCCGGCGGATCGTCGGCGTGCGGCCCGGTTGGCTCGGCGAGGTTCGCGGCCAGGTCGCCGCGGCGGACGGCGGCCGCGAGCTGGGCGGTGGCGTCGAGCGGTTCGAGGCCGAGTTCGGTGGCGAGGCGCGCGCGGAACGCGTCGTAGACCTGCAGCGCCGCGTCACGGCGCCCGGCCCGCGCCTCGAGGCGCATGAGCGCTTGCACGGCGTCCTCGAGCAGGTCGTCGCTGGCCAGGAGGCGGCGCAGGAGCCGGGCGCTCTCGGCGCTCTGCCCGGCGTCGGCGAGGTCGGTGGCGTGGCGCCGCAGCGCCTCGTGCCAGGTCTCGCGCAGGTCCTCGCGTTCCCCCTGCAGCCAAGCGTCGAAGCCGTCGGCGCCGGTGGCGGCGGTCCCTTCGAGCAAGTCGCCCGCGTAGAGTTCGCTGGCATGGCGCCAGTCGCCCTCGGCCGCCGCCTGGCGGAACGCCGCGACGTCCGTGGCGACGGTCCAGCGCACGCGGGTCGGCTCGGCCTCGAGGTCGTCGCCCCAAGCGCTGCGGCGTGCGGCGTAGAGGAGTTGGCTGAGGTTGTGGCGGCCGCGCTTGACGTCCGCGTCGGGCCAGAGGTGCGCTACGAGCTCGTCGCGCACGAACCAGTCGGCGCGCAGCGCCAGGAGGGCGGCCAACTCGGTGGCGCGGCCGGGCGGCAGAACCGCGTCGACGCCGTCTCGGCGCCGACGCGGTACCCCGAACAGCAGCACGGCGTCGTCCACGCGGCATGATACGGGTCCTTCCCGGCGCGGTCGGGGGGCGGCGCCCTCACGACCGCGCCGCGGCGCGGGTCAGCTCATTCGACCCAGAAGTTGATGACCTCGATCTCTTGGCCCCCCACGTCCTGCACGTAGGTGAAGATCCCCCACGAGTAGGCGTGCTCGGCGAAGTCGGCGGCGGAGATGCTGCCGACGACGCCGGTGTAGGTCGTCTGCGAGCCGCTGGTGATCGACAGGGCGGCCTCGGCGCCGTACCCGACGCTGAAGCCGGCGATCGCGCCGCCGCCGGTGACCTCGACCGACTTCTCGTACTCGATGCCCAGCGAGCCACCAGCGCTGATCTCGCTCGAGACCGCGATCTCCAGCTCGGTGTCGCCGCCGCCCTGGCCGACGCCGGAGGGCCCGAACTCGATGCCGCCGTACTGCGAGCGGAGCGAGTTCTTCCGCGCGGTCGACGGGTAGCTGCTCAGGTCGCCCGGCGTGTGGTCGAAGACGTTGCCGCCGATCGACGTCGCGCCGCTCGGGAGGGCGTCGTTGAAGAAGCCGCGCTCGGCGATCATCGTCACCGGCTCGCGCGGGATGCGGATCACGATCTGCTTGCCGACGAACTCGGGGTCGGGGTGGGAGACGATGTCGTAGCGGTAGACGTCGTAGGGGATCGAGGTGAAGACGACCGCGTCCTCGAGCGAGCCCGAGGTGTAGGTGATGGTCTTCTCGACGGTGTACGCCGCGCCCGCCCAGGCGCTGGCCGTGGCGGTCACGGTCTTGCGCATCTCGACCCCGGCGCTCACGGGGATGAAGGGGACGTTCACCTCCGCCTCGAAGCCGGCGGTCACGCTCGCTTTGACGGTCAAGGTGAGCGAGGCGTCGACCGTCGAGCTGGTCCCCTGGCCGAAGCGCGTGACGCAGTAGAAGAGGTTCTGCTCGATGCCCTCTTGGCAGGGCGGCGCCGCCATGGCGGCGATGATGAGCGGCTCGGTGAAGACGAGCTCGTGGCTGCCGGCGCCGTACTTGAGGACCGGGCCGTCCTCGTCGACGTTGGCGGGCACGACGATCGGACGCGCGGTGCCCTGTCCATTCGAGGTGCCCGGCATCGCCACCTCGCTGAGCTGGGCCCAGCCGTTCACGCCGATCGACGAGATCGCCGAGATGCCCCAGACGGGCATCGTGGCGCGGTTCTGGTGGTAGAGCAGCACGTTCTCGCGGCCGTCGCCGGTGACGTCGGCGGCGATCATCTCCATCGCCGAGACGCCCAGGTGCTGGCCACGGTCGGCGTTGTTGTCCAGGAACGCTTCCGACGGCAGTTCGACGTTGGCGAGGCGCGTGAACGCAGCAGCGTTGGCGAAGTTGTCGAACACGAGCTGGTTCGCGACGATCTCGTGGACGCCGTCGCCGTCAAGGTCGGGGGTGGTCAGGAACACGAACAGGCGCCTCCAGTCGCCGCCAGCGGAACTGCAGTTCCGGTAGAGGAGCCTCTCTACCGTCGCGCCGAGTGGCGTGAAACCGCTGGGCTCGTCGTCCAGCGCGATCATGAGCGCAGAGAAGTCGTTGTCGCTGCACCCCCAGGCGAGGTTGGTTGCGCCGGCAAGGATCACCTCGTCGAGCCCGTCGCCGTCGACGTCGGCGAGCTTGATGTCGGCCGCTTCGGCGGCGACGATCCCGCCGACGTTCGCCTGCACCGAGGCCGAACGGAGGAGCGCGCGACCGGCGTTGGCGTCGTCGAACAGGTAGTACGTCGCCAGACCGTTGCCGCTGGTCGCCTCGTTCACCACGACCCCGAGCTCGAGGCCCAGGTCGTAGTCGAGCTGTCCCGCCGCCATGCGCACGTACAGGGTCGAGTTCGCCACCTGGGGATCGAGCGTCGTGGTCGCGCCGGCGTCGATCGAGAAGGAGCCGGCGACGCTGCCGGTGAGGACGGCCAGCTCGACGCGGTCGCCGTAGGCGATCGCCGCCACCAGGTCGTCGCGGCCGTCGCCGTCGGCGTCGTAGGCGAGGAGCGTCAGGCTCTCGACGCTGGCGCCGGCGGCGAGCGAGGAGGTCCGCGCGGTGAAGCCGGCGGCCGCGTCCTCGAAGACGCGCAGCTTCAGGACGTCGTCGCTCGCGTCGACGAAGATGGCGGCGATCTCGTCGAAGCCGTCGCCATCCAGGTCGCCCGCGGCCACGGCGCGGCGCGTCTGGAACTGGTTGCCGCCGTCCGGGAGGGCCCATTCGTTGCCGGCGCTCAGGTCGGCCAGGATCGTCTCGGAGCCGAACTCGATGGTGCCGGTCGGCGTGACCGCCACTTCCTCGAGCTTGCGCACCTCGAAGGTGGTGCCCACCGGGGTGCTGCCGGCGATGTCCGGGTTGGCCAGGACGAGCTCCATGTGCGGGTTGGCGGCGCTCTCGTCGGTGAAGGCCTCGGGCTCGCCGAGCGAGGCGGAGGGGCCCAGCGGGGCGTCGTCCTCCCCGAGCTCACTGCCGTCGGGTGCGAGGCGCGGGCTGGGGGTGGTGTCGACGCCGAGGGCGTCCAGCGCCGAGGCGACGGGGTCGTCCGTCGGCGTCGGGTTCGGGTTCGGGTTGCCGCTCCCGGGCGGCCCCCCGGAGCACGCCGCCAGCAGGGCGGCGAGCGCGAGGGCGAGGGCGGGGCGCGCGAGGCGCGGCATGCGGGTCCACCGGGAGCGGGTGGGCATGGGTTTCCTCCTCCGCCGTTCCGGGCGTGCGAACGGGCGTGGGAGGAGGCTAGCGGTGGGGTCTCAGTCGGCTATCAGTCGGGTCGCCCGGCGTGGCGACGGCGAGCGACCCGCCGCTCGGGAGGTCGAGGGCGGGTCGCGCGTGCGAGCGGGTCGTGGCGGTCAGTCCAGCGCTTCGACCACCAGCGTGTAGTCCTGCAGGAAGTGCGGGGGGATCTCCGTGTCGGTGTTGCTGGTGAGGCTGGAACGCCGGAAGTCGGAGGGGCTCAGGCCGACGTCCACGCGGACGCGGTACCAGCCCGCGGGCAGGGCGCCGGCGGACTCGTACACCGCGTTCTCACCGGCGGCCGGCGCGAGGGCGCCGGAGCCGACCTGGCCGCCGCCTTCGTCGTACACGACGAGGCGCGGGCGCACCTCGTCCGCGACGTCCGAGAGGGTGATGCGCACGGCGCTCGGCGCGTGCAGCTCGAAGCGGTAGAAGTCGAGCGTGGGCGCCGAGGTGGCCGGAATCGAGTTGCTGTCGCGGAAGCCGGCGATGAAGGTCGCGCTGATCGGGTTCTCCATCGGGATCGCCTTCGCGGTCTCGATGGTGTCGTTCGGCTCGTAGCAGTCGACGCGGCTGGTGAACGACCAGCTGGCGGTGAACGCCTGGGGGTAGGTGATGCTCGCGCCGGCGGCGTTGAGGCCGCGCAGCGTGAGCTGGTAGGAGCGGCTGGGCGCCACCTCGAAGACGGCCTCGACCACGGTGGGATCCGGGTTGATGGCGGGATCGGTCGTCGTCTGTCCGGAGAGGACGATGCTCGACGACGCCTCGGGCACCACCTCCGCGAAGAGTTGCGGACGCATGCTCTCGGTGGACTGCAGGCGAACGGTGACGTAGCCGCCGCCGGGATCGGCCGGCGCGGTGACGATCTCGACCACTTGGCCGGCTTCACCGGACGTGCTCCACTCGCCGCTGAGATCCCCACCGACATCGACGCTCGGCTCGTACATCACGCACTCGTGCAGGTCGTACTCGACGGTGACGTCCGTGGTCGTGGCCGCGAGGACGGCCGCGCTCTGGCTGGGCACGAGGGGGTCATAGGTGGCGCCGGCCGGGACCGGGGCGTCGACCGGCTGCGCCGCGACCGTGTACGTGCCGACGGTCAGGTCGGTGAGGGTCTCGTCGCCGGTCAGCGCGTCGGCGAAGCCGCCGGGCCCGGTGACCGCGACGTCGGCGGCCGTGCCGGCCGGCAGTCCGGTCACGTCGACGTCGAGGGTGCCGGTGGCCGTGCCACCGCCGGGTCCACCGCCGCCGCAGGCGGCGAGCGTCAAGAGGAGCGCAGCCGCGAGGGCGATCGCGGCGGGGCGATTGGTGGTTCGGAGGATCGGGTCGTGTGGGTTCACGTCGGGTCTCCTTGCGCGCGTTTGGGCTGCGCACCAATCTCGCCCGCGAGCCATCAACGGACCATCAATGGTGCGTCGTGGTGGGCTATGTTGCTGTCCAGAATGGACGTCCTCGAGGTGGTCCTGCTTGGGTCCGCGGCGCTCTCGGGCGGTGGCGGCGCCCTACGCCTACCGGCGAAGCTCACCGCGCTGGCCGCCTACGTCGCGATGCGTGGTGGCGCCGATCGCGCGGAGCTCGCCGAGCTGCTGTGGGGCCCGGGCGCGCGCCACAACCTGCGCGTCGCGCTGCACCAGCTGCGTCGCTCGCTGCCCGACGCCGACGTGCTCGACGCGCCCGCCGGTCGGCAGCGCGTCGCCTTGGCTGCAGGTTGCGACGCCGTCCGCTTCGAGCACGCCGTCATGGACGGTCGGTTCGAGGAGGCGGTCGAGGCGTGGCGGGGGGCGGGGGGCGGGCGGCACCACCGCGACGTCTTCATGGCCGGCTTCGAACTACCGGCGGCGGCCGGCTTCGTGGATTGGATGGAGCAGGAGCGCGGGCGGTTGGGCGGCCTCTACCTCCGGACGCTGTGGCGGCTGGCCGAGTCGGCGGAGGCCGGGCACGATCCCGATGCGGCCGTCGCTTGGCTGCGCACCCTGCTCGAGGAGGATCCGCTCGACGAGCGCGCGCACCGACGGGTGATGCGCCTCGCGCTGGCGGGTGGCGACGCTGCGAGCGCGCTCGACCAGTACGACGTCTGTCGGCGCGTGCTGCGCGCGGAGCTCGGCGTCGAGCCGTCGCCTGCGACGACGGCCGTCGCGGAGCAGGCGCGCACGTCCGGGGGCCGGACGTGGGGTGCCGGTGTCACCGCTGCGGGCGAGGCGGCGGAGGGACAGGAGGTGGCCCGGATCATCGGGCGCGACGAGGAGCTGGAGCGCCTCGCGGCGCTGCTGCCGACGGCGTCGCCGCTGTCGATCGTGGGGCCCGGGGGTGTGGGCAAGAGCCGGGTCGCCTCCGCGCTGGCCGCGCGCGTGCGCCACCGGTACGACGCGGTAGCCCTCGCGGCGGTGGACGGCGTGGCGGACGCAGCCGGTGTGCTCTACGCCGTCGCCGCCGCGCTCGGCGTCACGGGCGGCAGCGAGGACCGGGTCGTCGAGGCGATCCGGGATCGTCTCGTGCGCCACAGGCAACTCTTGGTGCTCGACGGCATCGAACCCCGCCATCGCGCCACGGAGCTGTTGATGAGGTTACTGGAGGGTGTGCCCGCGGGCCGCTCCATGGTGACGAGCCGCGAATCCGTGGGCATCGCCGGCGAAGTCGGCGTCCGCCTCGTCGGGTTGGCCAGGCCCTTTGGCCGCGGCTGGCGCGACGCCCCGGCCGCGCGTCTCTTCGTGGACGTCGCGCGGCGATCGGACGCCGGCTTCGCGCTCGCGCCGGGTGACCGCGCGCCCCTCGCCGACCTGGTGGAGGCGGTCGAGGGCCTGCCGCTCGGTCTGGTGCTGGCCGCCAGCCTGGTGCCTGCGTTCTCGCTCGGCGAGATCGCGCGCATCGCGCGGGAACGCCCCGACGCGATCGGCGGTGACGCGGCACTCGCGCTGCCCGAGCGCCACCGCAGCCTCGAGTGCGTGCTCGAGGTGTCGATCGAGGGCATGGCCCCCGAGCGGACCGAGCGGCTGGTGACCTGCAGCGTGTTCGCGGCGGTGTTCGATCGGCATGCTGCCGAGGCGGTCGCCGGCGCGACGGTCGCCGACCTTGCCGGCTGGGCGCGCGCCGGCTGGCTCCAGGCCGTGACTGGGGACCGTTGGACGATGCACGGGCGCGTGCGTGGCTTCCTTGTCCGCCACGCCCGCTCCGAGGACCTGGATGCGGCGCGTGCGCGCCATGCGTGGCACTACCTGGGCGAGCTGCGGCGCGGTGCGGCGAAGCTGCGCTCCGCGCGCGGTCCAGGCTGCGTGGAGGCGTGGGTTCGGGAGCTCCCCGAGCTGCACGCGGCCTGGCGCGCGGTGGAGCCCGACGAGCTCGGCGGTGTGGTCGAGCCGCTGGCCCTGCTGTTGGACGTCCGCGGTCGTCATGCGGAGGCCATCGAGCTCTTCGCACACGCCATGGCGCGGCGGCCACGCGAGTTCGGCGTGCGGGCCGCCCTGCACACGGTGCTCGCATCGGTCGAGAACCGCGTGGGACAGCGACACCGCGCGCTGCGGCGGGCTCACCTGGCGCGTGGGCTGGCGGCGAGATGCGGCGATGCGGCGGCGTCCGGCCGCGCCGGCTGGCAGGCCGCCGAGGTGCTGTACGACCTCGGTCGCTACGACGAGGCGGAGGCGGAGCTCGATGGGGTCGGCGCCGGATGGGCGCGGATCGACCCCATCGAGCGGGTCGCCACGACGCGCCTGCGTGCTCTCATCGCGCTGGGACGCTCACGCGCTTTCGGGGGGCCACTGGCACCGTCGCCGGCGTACGTCGCGCGCGTCGAAGTGGCGCGTGCCGGCTTCGATCGCTGCCTGCTGCTTGCGCGCGAGGCCGGCGACGTGCTGGCCGAGGCGGAGGCGCTGCACGACCTCGGATACTGCAGCTACGCCGTCGGTGACTTCGCGGCCGCGCTGGCGGCCTTTCGCCTGGCCGAGCGGCGCCACCGGGCGGTGGGCGCACGGCGCCGCCGGAACATCGAGATGTACTGGATCGGCGTGGCGTCCACGATGACGGGCGACTTCCTGGCGGCCGATCGTGCGCTGCGCGCGGCGCTGCGGGCCTTGGACGAGGCCGGCGAGACCCCCAAGGCGCTCGAGGTGATGCAGGCGATCGGCCAGTTGTGGAAGCTGCGTGGGGAGCCCGTGCGGGCGGCGGCCTGTTACCTCGCGGCGACCATCACACCTGGCCTCGACGCCCGCGTGCGGCAGGGGATCGAGAACTGGCACCTGCCGCCACTGCGCGCCGTGATCGACGCGGCCACTTGGGCGACCCTCGAGACGCTGTCGCGCGCGCTCGGTTACCGTGACACCGTCACCGCGCTCCTGCGCACCGGCTCGCCGCCCGTGCCCGGGGAGGGCTGAGTGCGGCGGTCCTCTCGACCGCGTGGCCCCCGGGCCCGCTCAGGGGATCAGCAGCACCTTCCCCGGCACCCGCGCGTCGACCGCCTCGAACGCGCGCTCCCAGTCGCGCAGGGCGAAGGTGGCGCCGACGATCGCCGCGAGCGAGACCGCGCCGGATCCCGCCAACGCCAGCGCGCGGTACCACGAGCTCGGGGTGGTGGCGAAGCTGCCGCTGACCTGCAGCTCCTTGTAGCAGACCTGATCCATGTCGAGCGTGATGGGCTGGCCGTAGAGGCCGACCTGGACGAAGCGGCCCGCCTTCTTGACCAGCTGCAGCAGCAGGCCGGCGGCGGGCGCGGCGCCGGAGCACTCGACGGCGACGTTGGCCTGGCCGCCGAGGGCGTCGCCCACGGCGTCCGCGAGCCCGTCGCTGGCCTCGACCGTCAGGACGCCGTCGGCGCCGAGGCTCGCGGCCAACTCGAGCCGCGCGGCATCGGCCGCGGTGCCGAGCATGACGGCGCGGGCCCCCGCGGCCTTGGCGACCTGCAGCGCCAGTAGGCCGATGGGCCCGGGACCGGTGATTGCCACGCGGTCGCCGGCGTCGAGCCTGCCCAACTCGAGCAGGCCGCGCACCACGCAGGCGAGCGGCTCCACCAGGGCGGCCTCGGGGAACGCGAGCGCGTCGGGGAGCGCGTGCAGGTTGGTGGCGGGCACCAGCAGGCGCGGTGCGAAGCCGCCGTCCTCGAACGAGCCGATCGAGCGCCGCTGGGCGCACAGGTTGGGCCGGCCGGTGCGGCAGTGCTCGCAGCGGCCGCAGACCGAGAAGTAGGTCTCGGTGGTGACGCGCTGGCCCACCCGCCAACCCTCGACGCCGGCGCCGATCTCGGCGACCGTGCCGGCGACCTCGTGGCCCAGCGTCACGGGCGGCTCGGAGCGGTACTCGTCGCGGCGGATGTGCACGTCGGTGCCGCAGATGCCGGCGGCAGCGACGTCGAGGACGACGTGGCCGGGCCGGACCTCGGGTTCGGGGACCTCCTGCAGGACCAGTCGGGTCTCGCCGAGGGCGAGCTTGCGCAGCGCGAGCATGGTTTCAGCCTTTCACGGCGCCCATCGTCAGGCCGGTGACGATCCAGCGCTGGATGATGAGCGTCAGGATGACGACGGGCAGGGTGATGAGCACCGCCGCGGCGCCGAGCCCGCCGAAGTCGATCTGCCCGTAGGAGATGAAGTTGAACACCGCCACCGGGACGGGGCGCGTGTTGGGGCCCGAGAGCACCAGGCTGAACAGGAACTGGTTCCAGCTGAAGATGAACGCCAGGATGCTGGCGGCGACGATGCCCGGCGTCGACAGCGGGAGGATGACGCGCATGAAGGCGCCGATGCGGGTGGCACCGTCGACGAACGCCGCCTCCTCCAGGTCCTGCGGGACGCCCTCGAAGAAACTGATCATGATCCACACGATGAGCGGCATGCCGACGATCAGGTGCGTCAGCGTCAGGGCGAGGTAGGTGTCGATCAACCCCAGCGCACGGAAGGCGAGGTACCAGGGGACGAGGTACGTGATGTAGGGCGTCAGGCGGGCGATGAGGATGGCGAGCGCCAGGCCGTCCTGCTTGAAGCGCGCGATCGAGTAGGCGGCGGGCAGCCCGAGCACGAGGCCGATGCCGGTGGAGAGCGCGGCGACGACGAAGGAGTTCCAGGTGAAGGTCAGGAAGTTGTTGCGCGCGATGACGTTCTGATAGTTCTCGAGGGTCGGCGTGAAGACCCAGACGGGGACGCGACTGACGTTGTCGACCTGACTGCGCAGGCTCGTCAGGATCATCCAGTAGAAGGGGAAGAGCATGATCACCAGGACGACGGCGATCAGCAGGTAGATGCCGACGGTCTTGACCAGCTTCAGGCGGCGCGCGCGGGCGGCCACCTGCGAGGGCGAGGGCGCGTTCGTGGCGATGCCGCTCACGTCGTCCGCCTCCGCACGGCGTTGAGCAAGACGGCGATGCCGAGCACCAGGAACATCAGGAAGATCAGCAGCGTCGCGGCGTAGCCGGCGTGGAAGAACTGGAAGCCGGTCTTGAAGGCGAGCACGTTGAGCGTCTCGGAGGCGGTGCCCGGTCCGCCCTCGGTGATGACGTAGATGATGTCGAAGGTCTTCAGCGCGTCGACCGCGCGCAGGATCAGCGCGACGACGATCGCCGAGCGGATGCCGGGGATGGTGATGTGCCAGAACGACTGCCAGCCGCTGGCGCCGTCGATGCGGGCGGCCTCGTAATGCTCGGTCGGCACGCCCTGCATGGCGGCCAGCAGGATCAGGGCGATCATCGGCGACCACTGCCAGGTGTCGACCAGCACCAGCGAGGGGATCGCGAGGCTCGATTGGGCGACCCACAGGGAACGCTCGAGCCCCAGGGTCTCGAGGAAGTAGTTCAGGACGCCGAGGCTGGGGTTGAACATCAGCGCCCAGATGAGCGCGATGGCGACGGGCGTCGCCACCATCGGCAGCAAGATGATCGTGCGCGCGAGTCCCTTGCCAGGGAAATCACGGTTGAAGAGCACCGCGATGCCGATGCCGACGAGCAGTTGCAGCGGCACGGCGGTGAAGGTGAAATAAAAGGTGTTCTTGATCCCGTTCCAGACGCGCGGGTCGGTCGCGGCGCGCTGGTAGTTCTCGAGGCCGACGAAGAAGGCGCGGCCACCGACGAAGTAGTCGTAGAGCGAAAGAACGAAGTTCGTCACGACGGGCGCGACGATCAACACGACGATCGCGAGGATCGCCGGCAACGGGAACAGGAGGCGGGCGTGGCGGTCGATCCAACTATTGGCCGTCTTCACCAGGGGGCTCCGCGCGTTCCGTCGGGGCGAGAGGGGAGGGGCGGGCCGGGCCCGCCCCTCCGGTGGTAGGTCCGAGGATCAGCGAGTGCGCTCGATGATGCGGTCCATCTCGTCGGCGGCGCGCTCCAGCGCCTGCGCGACGTCGCGGCCCTCGAGGGCGGCGACGATCGCCTGGCCGTACGCGTCGCGGACCTCGGCGACGGGGATGATCGGCGGGTTCCAGTAAGGCTGGCCGTTCTCGAACGAGGTCATCGAGGCCTCGATCCAGTCGGCGGGGGCGCGCGTCTGGAACTCGTCATCGGCCCACGCGGAGGCGCGGGCGGCGGGCACGCCGAAGAGCGCCAGGCGGACCTGGTTCTCCTTCGACAGGGCCCACTGGATGAAGTACCAGGACGCCTCGGGGTTCTGGCTCGCGTGGTTGATGCTCAGGCCCCAGACCAGCACGCCGGGGACGCTGCCGGCCGGGCCGGCGGGGAGCGGCGCGTAGCGGGTGTTCTCGCGCACGATGTCGATCGCCTGTGCCGGGTCCTCCATGATCGGGCGGAAGACGTTGGCGTCGAAGATCATGGCCGCCTGGCCCTGGGCGTACAGGCTGGTGACCTCGGCCCAGTGCAGGTTCGTGGGTCCGGGAGGCCCGTAGTTGCGCATGAGCTCGGCGTAGAACTCGTGCGCGGCGATGCTCTCGGGCGAGTCCAGCGCCGACTTGCCGTCCTCGTCGAGCCACTCGCCACCGAACGAGTACAGCAGGTTGACGGTCTGGCTGGTGGCGGCGGCGCCGCGGCCGCGCATGGCGAAGCCGGCGACGAGCTCGCTGGAGAGCTCGGCCGCGTAGTCCATCAGCTCGTCCATCGTCTCGGGCGGGCCCTCGAGGCCGGCGGCCTCGACGAGGTCGGCGCGGTAGAACAGCAGGCTGGACTCGATCTGCAGCGGGAGGCCGAAGAGCTGGCCGTCGTCCTCGAAGGTGCCGATGGCGCCGCCGAAGAAGTCGTCGAGTTCGAGATCGGGCATCGTCAGGCTGGGATCGGCGACCAGGTCGTCGATGTAGCGCACCCAGCCGGCGCCGAGGTACTGCGCGCTCACCTGGCCCGGCATGATCATGTAGCCGTCCAGCGTGTCGGCGCCGCTGCTGACCTCGAGCAGGCGCACCTGGCGGAACTGGTCCTCGGGGAAGACCTCGAGGTTGACGTCGATGCCGGTGAGGGCCTCGAACTCGGGCACCAGCGGCTCGAGCCAGTTGGTGAACGGGTGGCGGTTCATCATGAAGCGGATCTCGCTGCCTTCGAAGCGCCGCCAGTCGAACTCCTGCGCGGAGGCCGCCGCGAACGACAGCAGCAGCACGAGCAGGACGAAAAGTCGGAGGGGACGGACCTTCATGGTGGGACCTCCTTGGGTCGCGGGGAGTGCGTCGCGTCTCGTGGCGGTTCAGTTGTACGACACGTCAATCTACCACCGGGACGGGGTGGCGACCGAACGCTCGGGATGCATTCGGGCATCAGCGCCAGCCGCTCAGTTCCTCGCCTCGCGGGTCCGGCCCCGCCGTGCCCAGCAGCTCCTCGGCGATCCAACCGGCGACCTCGGGCGCCCACTGCAGGTCGACGTGGTGGAGGTAGGTCCACGGGAGCTCGGCGCCGGGGTCGGCGAGATCGGGGCGGTACCAGTTGCCCGGCAGCGTCTCGTCGCCGACCCGCCAGTCGCGCCCGGCCGCCAGGTGGGGGCCGTCGTCGGTGCCGAGGAGGTAACCGAGCGCGGAGTCCACGGGCACGGCGCCGTCGGCGTCGATCTCGCCGTCGCCGACGCGCCCCTCCGGCTGCCCGATCGGCGGGGTGTCTCCCGGCGGTTCGCGCCCGAGCAGGAGGTCGCGCACGACGCCCACGGTGGGCTCCTCGACGCCGCTCAGGTCGACGTCGGCGACCGAGCCCGTGTCGATGACGCCGGGCGCCTCGCCGCAGCGCACCACCAGGCACCACAGGCGGCCGAGCCAGCCGCGCGTCTCGACCTCGCCGGCGTAGGGTCCCCGCAAGAAGTCGACGCGCGACGCGAAGGCGATGGCCACCCGCGCGTCCTCGGGGCCGAAGACGATGCGCTCGGGCGCGGTCGGGACGCGCGTCACGCGGTCGAGCACCTCGTCCGGCGCCGGATGCTCGGCCGCCGCGCCCCACCCTCGCTCCGGGAGGCCCAGCGCGTGCATCGTCGGATCCGCGAGCAGCATCTGGAGGAGGAAATCGCGGTAGAAGTCGGGCTCCAGGTCCAGTCGCTCGGCGTACCAGGCGGCCAGTTCGAGCTCGATGCGGTCGCTGACCATCGGATCGACGAAGAACTGGCCGCCCGGGGTGCGCGCCGCCAGCGCGTAGACCGGTACCGGGCTGCCGTCGTTGCGGCGCGCGCGGTGCGCGGCGAGGAGGCCGTCGTCGGGGTCGTTGAGCGCGGCCCACACGTCGGTGCGCAGGTGTTCGGTGACCGGGTCCTCGAGCCGCAGCAACGTGGCCCCCTCGTCGAGGAGGGGCGCGAGCCAGCGCCGTGTGAACGCGTTCGGGCGGCCGAGTTCCTCGCGCAGCAGCTCGTCCACCGCGGCCAACAGGACGGCGCGGTCGGCGGCGGGCGACCCCTCGTGTGGGGTGGCGAGGGTGACGAGGTAGAGCGTGCGGTCGCGGATCGCGTCCGCGCGCGCCCGCGTCGCGGCGTCGGTGCCGAAGGGGCCGCCCTCGACCGGGGGGTTGGTCAGCAGGTAGCGCGCGACCAGGCCGCCGAAGCTGTGGGCCACGAGGACGAGCTGCGGATCCAGCTCCTCCACGGAGGCGTCGGGCCTGGCGTTCGCCAGCGTGCGCCGGTAGCGCTCGATGCCAGCCTCGATCTGTTCCGCCGTCGCGACGACCTGTTCGCCGAGTCCGCGGGCGCCGTCGCGGGTGACGACGAAGACCGCCCTGTCGATGTTGCCGTCGTCGCGCAGCAACAGCCCGTGGCGCGGGTCGTCGTCGCTGGGCGCCTCGCTCAGCCAGGTGCCGGCGTCGAACGGCTCGCCGCCCGGGATCCGGGGCGGCTGCCCGCCCAGCAGCGTCCTGACGAAGTGGTACCCCCAGTAGCGCCGCGCGTAGGCGTGGGTCCCGACCGTGTCGTCCAGCTCCAGGCTCGGTGTCATCCCGTGCAGCAGGACGACCAGCGTGGGCCGATCACGATCGAAGGGGAAGGACTCGGCGTCGGGGCGCAGCGCAGCGGGCTCGTCCGCGGGCCACGGCGGCACCTCGGGCGTGGCCCGTCCCTCGGCCGCGGCTCGGGTCAGCAACCGTGCGGCGAGGTTGGCGGCCTGGCGCTGCCCCCACCACGCGGCGATGCCGCCCACGGCCGCGACGACGAGGCCCGCCCACAACAGCCAGGGGACCCATTTCGCCATGCCTCAGGTTACTGCGGGCGCGATGCGGTGTCGTGCCGGCGATGCTGGGCGGTGTTCTGCAGGCGGTGCTCCCCGCGGAGGCGCAGTTCACCACACGGGCGGTTCGGTGTGTTGCCGGCAGCGCTCCTTGCGGAGGCGCAGTTCGCCTCCGGCGAACTGCAGCCTGCCAAGGTGAACTGACGCAGTCAGTTCACCTTGGCAGGCAGTTTCTTGCCCGGATTCATGATCCCACGTGGATCGAGCGCGTCCTTGATCGCCCACATGACGTCGACCGCGTCGCCGTGCTCGGCCCGGACGTAGGGGAGCTTGCGCAGGCCGACGCCGTGCTCGCCGGTGCTGGTGCCGCCGGCGGCGAGGGCGAGCTCGACCATCTCGCCGTAGGCCGCCTCCACCCGGGCGTGGGCGGCGCCGTCGTCCGGTGGGAAGAAGAGCACGAGGTGGAAGTTGCCGTCGCCCACGTGGCCGATGAGGTAGGTGGGCGCGCCGGTACGCTCGGCGGCGGCGAGCGACCCCTCGATCACCCCCGCGAGCCTCGACACGGGTACGGCGATGTCGGTGATGACGTTGGCCATGCCCGGGTGGGCGGCGATGGTGGCGTAGTAGGCCTGGTGGCGGGCGCGCCACAGGGCGGAGAGGGCTTCCGGGTCGGTGGCGCGGCTGGCCTCGGTGGCTGCGTGCTCCTCGGCCAGGGCGAGCGCCAGCTCACTCGCCGAGCGCACCGAGGCGGCGTCGCCGTGGAACTCGAGGAACACGGTCGGCAGGGCAGGGAGCTCGAGGCCCAGGTGCTGCCGGATCGCGCCGATCGTGGCGGCGTCGACGAGCTCGCAGCGGGCGACGGGCATGCCAGACTGGATGACGTCGGTGACGTAAGCAACGCACCCGCGCACGTCCGCGAAGGCGGCCCGCGCGCCCATGACGGCCTCCGGCCGCGGCACCAGGCGCACGGTGAGTTCGGTGATCACGCCGAGCGTCCCCTCGGCGCCGCAGAAGAGCTGGGTGAGGGCGTAGCCCGACGACGATTTCGGTGCGCGACCGCCGGTGCGGATCACCCGGCCGCTGGGCGTGACGACCTCGAGGCCGAGCAGGAGGTCGCGGGTGACGCCGTAGCGCACCGCCAGCGTGCCGGAGGCGTTGGTCGACGCCATCCCGCCGAGGCTGGCCTCGGCGCCGGGGTCGACGGGGAAGAACAGGCCGGTCGCGCGCAGCGCCTCGTTCAGGCGCGGGTAGGTGACGGCGGGCTGGACCACGGCGAGGAAGTCGTCGGCGGCGATCTCGAGGACGCGGTCCATGCGGGTGAGATCGAGCGAGATGCCGCCCGCCACGGGCACGGTGTGGCCGCCGAGGCTCGAGTTCGCGGCGACGGGGGTGACGGGCGTGCGGGTCTCGTGGGCGAGCGCCATCACCCGGCGCACGTCCGCGGTGGACTCGGGGTAGACGACGACGGCCGGCGGTTGGACCGCGTCCCAGGACTCACCCCGGGCGTGCAGGTCGAGCGCGCTCGGGGAGGTGTCGAGCTGGTCGGGGCGGAGCGAAGCGGTGAGCCCGTCGAGGAGGCCGGCGCCCTCGCGTGGGTCGGCGTGGTCGTTCATGTCGCCGAGCATACCGACACGACCAGGAGCGGTCCGGCGGCCGACGTCAGGGGGTCGCGAGGTAGCGGCGGGCGAAGCCCGCCAAGACGGCGGCCCCGAGCGGCAGCGCGCCCTCGTCGAGGTCGAAGCGGGGGTGGTGCAGCGGGTGCACCAGGCCGAGCGCCTCGTTGCGGACGCCCAGGCGCGCCATGAGCCCGGGTACGCGCTGGGCGTAGAACGCGAAGTCCTCGCCGCCCAGCGACGGGCCGCCGGTGGCGAGGCGGCCCTCGCCGAGCAACTCGCCGACGACGTCCGCGAGCGTCGGGATGAGTGCCGCGTCGTTGCGCAGCGACGGGTAGCCGGTGCGGTAGGTCAACTCGTGGCGCGCGCCGAAGGCCTGCGTGACGCCCGCGACCGTGCGGTCGAGGAGCGCGGGTAGCCGATCGCGCAGCGCCGGGTCGAACGAGCGGGCCGTCCCCTGCAGGTGCACGCTGGGCGCGATGACGTTGCGCGCGAAGCCGCCCTCTATCCTCCCTAGGGTGATCACCAGCGGCTGGAGCGGGTCGGTGTGGCGGCTGACCAGCTGCTGGATGGCGACGATCACCTGGGCGGCCACGGCGATCGCGTCGATCGCCTGGTGAGGCCTCGCGGCGTGGCCGCCCTCGCCGATGATCTCGATGTCGAGCCCGTCGCTGGCGGCGGTGGCCGGCCCCGGCGTGACGCTCAGGGCGCCCACCGGTTGGTTCGGGTCGACGTGCAGGCCGAAGACGGCGGACACGGTGGGGTCCTCGAGCGCGCCGTCCTCGATCATCCGCGCGGCGCCGGCGCCGCCCTCCTCGGCCGGTTGGAAGAGGAGCTTGACGTGGCCGTGCTCGGGGCGCCTCCGGGCGAGCAGCGCTGCAGCGCCGAGCAGCATGGTCGTGTGGGCGTCGTGGCCGCAGAGGTGGGCGACGCCGGGCACCGTGGAGGCGTAGTCCGCGCCGGTCGCTTCCTGGATCGGCAGCGCGTCCATGTCGGCGCGCAGGGCGACCGTGGGGCCGTCGGTGTCGCCAGCGATCAGGCAGGTCAGGCCGGTGCCGCCCGCCAGGGGTGGCGACGGACGCAGGCCCAACTGCTCGAGGCGCTCCCGCACGAACGCCGCGGTGGCGTGTTCCTGGTAGGCGAGCTCGGGGTGGGCGTGCAGGTGCCGACGCCAGGCAACGAGGTCGGGGCGCAGTTCGAAGGCGGCGCTCAGGTCCATGGGTCCTCCCTGGGGTGGCTTCGGTCGATGCCCGCAAGCTACCACCGCACGCCGAGAGCGCGTCGCCCGGTCACGGTTGACCGCCGTGCGTGCGGGCGGCTACCGTGAAATGTCGACGGGGCCGATGGGACATCGCGGGACGCGTGCGCCGAAGGGGCGCACGACCGGCGACGTCGCCCGTGGTTGCGTCGGACGGACACGTGGAGGACTTCATGAGACGACATCTGAGGTATCTGGCTGCCCTGGCGCTGGCGGTGACCGCCGCAGGCGCCCTGAGCCTCGCCACGGCGCAGTCCGTGCGCGAACTCGTCGTGGCGCAGGGCATCGACCACGAAGGCTGGGACATCCACGACCACAACACCACTGCCGTCGAGGCCATCCACGTCAACATCTTCGACTACCTGGTGTTCAAGGACGCCGACGGCGTGCTGCAGCCCGCGCTGGCCACCTCGTGGGAGCGGATCGACGACCTGTCGATGCGCTTCATGTTGCGCGAGGGCGTGCTGTGGCACGATGGCGAGCCCTTCACCGCCGAGGACGTGAAGTTCACCCTCGAACGGGTGGCCACCGATTCGTCGCTGCAGGAGTACGGCCAGTATCGCCAGATCCGCGAGGTGGAGATCGTCGGCCCGTTCGAGATCATCATCCACACCCACGAGCCCGAGCCCGTGCTGCTCAGCCGCCTGAGCCGCATCGGCTCGTCGATCCTCGCCAAGCACCACATCGAGGCGATCGGTGGCTGGGAGAACATCAGCGACCACAACCCGGTCGGCACCGGCCCCTTCGAGGTGGTCGAGTGGCGGCGCGACGACCGCCTCGTCATGGAGGCGTTCGACGATCACTGGCGCGGCCGCCCGGTCTGGGATCGGCTGATCCACCGCACCATCCCCGAGGCCTCCACCCGCGTGGCCGAGCTGCTCACCGGCGGCGTGCACATCGCCACCAACATCCCGCCGGCGGACCGAGCGCGCGTGGAGAACGCGGAGAACGTCCGCATCGAGCCCTGGCCCACCCCGCGCGTGATGATGTACATCATGAACACCGAGGGGGTCGGCACCAGCGACGTGCGGGTGCGCACCGCCATCGACTACGCCATCGACAACCAGCTCCTGGTCGACGCGCTGTTCGACGGCCTCGGCACCCCGGTCCGCGGCCGTGCCAGCCCCGGCATCGTGGCGGCGCCGATGGAGTTCCACGACAGCTACGTCTACGACCCCGAACGCGCCGTGGAGTTGCTGGCCGAGGCGGGTTACGGTCCCGGAGAGCTGACGATCCACATCCAGGGGCCGGCGGGCCGCTACCCGCTCGACACCGAGATCGCCGAACTCACCGGCGTGATGCTGGAGGCGGTGGGGATCAACACCACCCTCGAGATCCTGGAGTGGAGCGCTTACCAGAGCCGCGTGTGGCGGACCGAGAACGTGCAGAACATGGCCCTCATCGGGCTGGGGAACTCGCTCGGCGACGCGGCGCTCACCTACACGGCGATTCGTTGTGGCGATGCCGGCACCTATTCGATGATGTCGCAGTGGTGCAACCCGCACTTCGACGAGATCTACGCGCAGGCGCTCGTGGAGATGGACCAGGAGCGGCGGGCCGAGCTGTTCCGCGAGATCTTCACCATCGTGGCCGAAGAGCGGGTCTACGTCCACCTGTTCCAGCTCGAGAACATGGCCGGCGTCACGAACGAGATCGACTGGTCGCCGCGTCCGGACGAGTACCTGTGGATGTTCGACGCGAAGCCGGTCAACTGAACCCACGACCTGGATCGTCCCGCGTGGGGCGATGACGTGAACTGGGCGCCGCGCACTCCGCGGCGCCCCTTCCTTGGCCTCCGTGGGCAGCGTCGGCTCAGCGGCCGCGGAGGCGTGGGTCGAGCACGTCGCGCAGCCGATCACCGAGGAAGATGAGCGACAGGCACAGGAACGTGATGAAGACGCCGGGGAAGGTGGCCAGCCACCATGCGGTGGCCACGTAGTTCCGGCCGTCCGCCAGCATCCGGCCCCAGGTGACCGTCGGCGGCTGCACCCCGAAGCCGAGGAACGACAGCGCCGCCTCGAGGATGATGACGGTGGCCACGTTCAGGGTGGCGACCACGATGATCGGCGCCATGATCGACGGCAGCACGTGGCGCAACAGGATGATGGGCGTGTGCTGACCCAGTGCGCGAGCGGCCTCGACGAACTCGCGGCTGCGGACCGACAGCGTCTCGGCACGAACCACCCGCGCGAAGGTGGTCCAGCCGATGAAGCCGATCACGAGCACCAGGCCGACGAGGCTGGGGCCGAACACCCCCAGCACGGTGAGGTACAGGATCGTGTTCGGGATGGCGATCAGGGTGTCGATCAGCCGCGAGATGGCGACGTCGAGGCGGCCGCCGAAGTAACCAGCCAGTATTCCGAGCGTGATGCCCAGCAGCGCCTGTAGCGTCACACCGGCCATGCCGACCAGGAGCGCGATGCGGCTGCCGTAGATCAGGCGGCTGAGGATGTCGCGACCGAGGTGGTCGGTGCCGAGGAGATGCTGCTCGGGGCCGCCCGCCCAAGCGGGCGGCACCAGCCGGGCCCTCAGGTTGGGGGCGATGGGATCGAATGGTGCCAGCTGAGGCGCGAAGAGCGCCATCAACACGAAGGTGAGGAACACGAGCGCACCGAGCGCGGCGATCGGGCTCGACAGCAGCCGCCGGAGGAAGGCCCAGGTGGCCCTCACGTGTACGAGATCCTCGGGTCGATGAGGGCGTAGAGGACGTCCACCACCAGGTTGGCGGACATGACGATCAGGGCGGCGACCACCACCACACCCTGGATGATCGGCATGTCACGCGAGTTGATCGCCTGGATGGCCAGGAGGCCGATGCCCGGCCAGGCGAAGACCTGCTCGGTGACTACGGCGCCCGCCATCAGCGTGGCGACCTGCAGGCCGAGCACGGTGACGTAGGCGAGCAGGGCATTGCGCACGGCATGCTTGAGCAGCACCAGCCGCCGCTGGAGGCCCTTGGCAGTCGCCGTGCGGACGTAGTCCTGGCCCAAGACCTCGAGCAGGCTCGAGCGCATGAGGCGGGTGAGCAGGGCAGCGAGCGCGGTGCCGAGCGTGATGGCGGGCAACACCAGTGAGTCGAGGCCGCCGCGGCCCGAGACCGGCAGCCAGCCCAGGGTGACGGAGAACAGCAGGATCAGCATGATGCCGAGCCAGAAGTTCGGCATCGCCTGGCCGAGCACCGCGAAGCTCGTGGCAGTGACGTCGGGCCAGCGGTTGCGGTACACCGCTGCGATGATGCCGAGGGGGAAGGAGATGATCACCGCCACCACCAGGGCCGCGAGGGTGAGCTGCAGCGTGGCGGGTAGCCGCTCCAGGACGATCGGTAGGGCGTCCTGGTTGGTGTAGCGCAGCGAGGTGCCGAAGTCGCCGCGCAGTAGGTCACGGAGGAACATGACGTACTGCGTCGGGAGGGGCCGGTCGAGCCCGAGCGCCTCGCGCAGCGCGTCGATCTGCCACTGCTCGGCGTCCTCGGGCAGCATCAGGACCACCGGGTCACCCGAGACTCGCACCAGCACGAACACGATCAAGGTGATCCCGATGATGACGGGGATCATCTGCAGGAGCCGACGGAGGATATAGGCGGTCACGTCAGGTGGGGGTGTCGCACGGTTCGCCGTGCGGCGTCGAAAGGTTCTGGGGCGCCGTTCCGAGGAGTATACGTGGCGTGCGACCCGCCGGGGGGTGGGCCCGGCGGGTCCCGAAGGGGTCTTGGGGGACCTTCAGTTCGCCGGCTGCGCCGCGAACGTCCCCAGCCGTTCGTTGTGGCGCGACTGCCAGGCGACGGTCTGACTGGACTCCCGTATGCGCGGCGAGCATGGCAGGGGCCGTTCGGGCCGGGCGGGGAACCCGGTCATGCGGTACCCCCAGCGGCGGCGGTGCCGCCGAAGTCGGCGCGGGCGGCGGCGAGCAACTCGGGATCGGTGATGAGATCCGCCGCGGTGGCGGCGAGGGCGGTGGCGGCGAGGCGCAGTCCGCGCATGCCAGCGGGGCTGGCGGCCGCGGCGGCGAACTCCGGTGTGTGGGCGGAAACGCCCTCCGGGACGATGGCGACGTAGGGGTGGATGGCGGGCACCACCTGGCTGACGTTACCGAAGTCGGACGAGCCCACGCCGCCGATGGCCGGTGCTGGTTTCACGGCCTCGCCCTGTGCCTCGAGGTGGGCAGCGAAGCGGGCGGCCATGGGGACGTTGACCCTGCGCTCGGCGTACGCCAGACCTTCGTCGAACTCGACGCGGGCGCCAACGGCGGCGGCGGCCCCGCGGGCGGCGGCCAACACGCGCTCCTTGAGGGCGTCGACCTCCTCGTGGCGCCGGTGGCGAATGAGGAACTTCGCCTCGGCGTAGTCCGGCACGATGTTCGGGGCGCTGCCCCCGTGCGTGATGATGCCGTGGATGCGTGTCTCGTCCTTGACGTGCTGGCGCAGTGCGTTGATGGCGTGGAACGTCAGCAGGCAGGCGTCGAGCGCGTTGATGCCGAGCTCCGGGGTGCTGGCGGCGTGCGCGGCCTTGCCGTAGAAGCGCATGGTGACGCGGGCGGCGGCGAGAGCACCGCGGATCGTCATGGTGCGCGAACCCGGGTGGAACATCAGTGCCGCATCCACGCCTTCGAACACGCCGGCGCGGAGCAGCAAGATCTTGCCGCCGCCGCCCTCCTCGGCCGGGCAGCCGATCACCAGCAGTTCGCCGCCAGAGGCCTCGAGTGCGCTTCGTAGGGCGCGCGCCGCACCTAGGGCGGCCGTGGCGATCAGGTTGTGGCCGCAGGCGTGACCGATCTCGGGCAGAGCGTCGTACTCGGCCATCAGGGCGATGCGCGGGCCGCCCGGCCCGAAGCCGTGGCGGGCGATGAAGGCGGTGTCGAGGCCGCCGGCCGGCGCCTCGACCTCGAAGCCGGCCTCCCGCAGGGAGCCGACGAGTTTGCCGGCGCTACGGTGCTCCTCGAACATGAGTTCGGGGTGGGCATGGAGGTCGAGGGCGAAGGCCTCGAGGTACGGCCAGTCGGCATCGATGGCGGCGGCGAGCCGGGCGCGGCGTGCTTCGCTGGCCGAGGTGTCACGCTGCGTGGCGGTCATGGGTGCCGACGGCACGCAGGTGAGGACGCGCGTTTCGTGTCCGCGCCGTGGCTGTTCCGTGCGGTCATCGGGGCCTCCCGTCGGGCGGTACATCGAGCTTTACGGTGTTCCTGGCGGTGATTCGGTCAGTCAACACCATCCGCGCCGGCCCCGTCAACCTGGTGTATGGGTTCAGTTCTTCTGCGCGCTCGACCGATCGATCAGGTCCTGCACGGAGGGCACCTGGCCGCCGCGGGCCGCATCGAACATCGGCCCGGCCGCCAGGTACGCCTTGAGCAACTCGAAGGCGTGCAGCACGACCTCGGGATCCTCGTCGTCGAACATGATGACCTCGTCGCCCGAGCCGAGATGGGCGACCAGCTCGGCGTAGGCGGGCGCCACCGTGCCCGCCTCGACGTCCGCCGGGTCGGCGTCGTCGGGAAAGACGTCGATCACGTCCAGGTACTCGACCGCGTCGAGGTTGAGCAGCTGTTGGTCGGCGGAGAGCATCCAGGTGGCCATGGTCCGATGCTACACCCCGTCGGCTCGCCCCCCGCGAGCGCGGTGCGCACGCCACGCCTGCGTGAGACCGGCCCAGGTAGCCGCGGCCAGGTCGCGCACGACGTCGTCCTCGTCCTCGGATGGGTGATCGGAGGCGGTCCCGCCGTGCCGTCGCTCGAGCCGGAGCCCGACGGTCGACCTGGGCGGGTAGCCGGGCCACGGCTCCCCGGCCGGCGCCGTCAGGGCGCCCTCGAGGTAGTCGTCGAGCGCCTGGCCGCGCAGGCGCGATCCGAGGAAGGCGGTCAGGTGGTGCTGCAGCACGCTGAGGATGCGGCGGGTGTCCCACACCGGGTCGGCGTAGCGCCACCAGCTCTCGTGCGACGCGGTCAGCAGCGCCTCGGGCGGGGGGTTGCAGCCGACGTTGTGGCGGGCGTGCTCGAAGGTCAGGAGCCAGCGGTCGGCCGAGGACGCGCCCTCGAAGATCCGCCGGATGGCCGGGTAGAGGGCGATGTCGTCCTCGCTGCCGGCGGCGATGAAGAGGGGGACCCGCAGCCGGGCCAGCGCGGCGTCGGTCCACACCTGGGAACCGCCCCAGGGCGAGAGCAGCACGGCGCAGCGGACCTTGGCGGTCACCGCGTCGACGAGATCGTCGTAGAAGGGCTGGCCGAGGGTCAGGTCGTCGAGGAGTTCGCGCCACAGCGGCACGTCGAACGCCGGATGGGCGAGCGCCGCAGCGTCGTACCCCGCCCCCAGCGCCATCAGGGCACCGTAGCCGCCCATGGAGAACCCGACGAGCGCCGCCCGCTCCGCATCCCAGACGTGGTGCAGCAGTGGGTGGTGGCGCTCGAGGTCGGCCGCCACGCGCAGCGCCAGCGCGATGTCGAGGGGCCGGTTGCGCAGCGACGACAGCACGTCGCTGCGGTCGGCGTGCGTGCTGTCGGTGTGGTCGAGCGCCATCACCGCGTAACCCTTGCTGGCCAGGTTCTCGCCCAGCCAGGAGAGGAGCACGCGCGAGCCGGGGTAGCCATGCGACACGATCACCAGCGGCGCCGGGCCCAGCGCCCGGTCGGGTTCGGCGTCGCGGGCGGCGCGCCCGCCGAAGCGGAACGGCCGGGGGGCGGTCTCGGCGTCCTGCGTGGCCGGCGGGAGGTGGTCGAGGTAGGCGGTCCGGCCGTCGTGCACCGACGGGTACCAGACCTCGGCCGACAGCGTGCGGGTGGCGCGGATCGGTTCGCCGGCCGCCAGCGAGCCCAGCACGTCGATCTGCTGCGGATGGCCGAGGGCGAGGGTGGTGACCCCCACCGAGCGGGGTCCGCGGGCGGCCAGCGCGGGCGCGGCGGGTAGCGCGTCGCCGGGCACGAAGGCGGGTGCGTCCATGGGTTCAGGCTACCGCGGCATCGTCACCGACGGGTCAGCGCCGCCATCCGACAGCGGTCAGGATCCCGTGACAAGCTCGTGAGCGTGTCGATAGTGTCGGCGGCTAAGCTTGATGGCATGAACCGCTGGCTCCTCCCCGCGTCTGCCGTCCTGGCGTGGGTCGCCGCCGTGGCCGTGAACGCGCGTTTCGGGGACGAGCTCGGCGCGTACGCCGTGCTGACGTGGGCCATGGCCGTCGGCGTCACCGGCATCGCGCTCGGTGCCGGGGTCGCGGTCCTGGCCGGCGGCGTGGTCGGGACCCTGGTGGGGTTCGGCATCACGCTCGACGGCGCCGCGCCTGCTGGCTGGCGTGCAGCCGTCCACGACGGCGCGCTGCTGCTCCCGCTGGCGCTGGTGGCGGTCGGTGGGGGCGCCGCCGCCGGCCGCATCCTGCTCAGCCAGCTTCGCCACCATCGCGGCGTTTCCGATCGCGCCCAGTACGACGTGCTCACGGGCGCCCTCAACCGGCGCGCGTTCGAGCGGCGGCTCGACGATTGGATCCGCGCGCCCCGCGGCGGCGAGCCCGGTTTCGCGCTGCTGTTCGTCGATCTCGACCGCTTCAAGTTCGTCAACGACACCTTCGGGCACGCGGTGGGCGATCAGTTGCTGATCGCCGTCGCGCGTCAGCTGGCGGACAACGTCCGCGACGGCGACCTGATCGCGCGCCAGGGCGGCGACGAGTTCGTCGTCGCGCTCGCCGGCGTGCGCGAGGCCGAGGTGGCGGCCGCGGTCGCCGAGAAGCTGGTGCGGCTGTTCGCCGTCCCGCTGGAGGTCGAGGGCAAGGCGATCAGCGTCTCGGCGTCGATCGGCGTCGCCCTCCACCCGCGTGACGGCGAGACGGTCCACGCGATGGTGCGCAGCGCCGACGCGGCCATGTACGCGGTCAAGACCGGGGGCAAGAACGCCTTCCACTTCTCCAGCAGCGACCAGCGGCACAAGCAGGCACGGCGCCTGGAGCTCGAGCGGCGCCTGCGCTCGGCGCTGCGCGAGCAGGAGTTCGAGGTCGTCTACCAGCCGCAACTCGAGCTCGCGACGGGCCGGCTGTGCGGCTTCGAGGCGCTGCTGCGGTGGCGCAACCCCGACCTGGGCATGGTTCCGCCGAGCGAGTTCATCCCCATCGCCGAGGAGGCGGGGATGATCGTTCCGATCGGCCACTGGCTCACGCGCGAGGCGTGCCGGCAGGCGCAGGCGTGGGCCGTCTACGGTCCGCACGTGACCATGGCGATCAACGTGTCGCCGCTGCAGTTCCGCCAGCCGGAGTTCCTGCAGCAGGTGGAGACGGCGATCCGCGACGCGCGCGTCGATCCCGCGCGCATCGAGCTCGAGGTCACGGAGAGCATCCTCATCGACCAGTTCGAGTTGGCGGTGCAGACGCTGCGCCGGCTAGACGCCATGGGCGTCCGCACGGCGCTGGACGACTTCGGGACCGGCTACTCGTCGCTGGCGTACCTGCAGAAGCTCCCCATCCGCTCGCTGAAGATCGATCGCAGTTTCGTGCGCGAGCTCGTTCTGGGTCCGTCGGGCGTCGTGGGTGACGCCCTGCCGATCGTCGAGGCGATCGCCGCGATGGGCCTGAAGCTGGGCAAGACGGTGGTGGCCGAGGGCGTCGAGACGGAGGCCCAGGCTCGCTACCTGCACCGCATCGGCGTGGGTGTCGTGCAGGGGTTCCACTACGCGAAGCCGATGGTCGCGGGCCGGGCCGAGGCGCTGCTCAAGCGCCTGGCGAAGCTCCCCAACGAGCGCGAGCCGCTGGCGGCCAACGTCGGCGACCCGCGCGCCTCCGATGCGGGGCAGGCGCGTGGCACGGTCGAGCACGACCCGCGCGCCAGCGGCATCTGGCCGCCGCCGAGGGTCGAGCCGGTGCCGGTCAAGCTGCCGCTGCCGAAGCCGGAGACCGAAGCGGTGCGCACCTTCAGCGAGTACGTGCTCATCCTCGACAACTGATCGCGCGGGGAGGCGCGCGTGGGCAAGCGTGCCCGGGGGTGGGCGGTAGACTGGAGCGCCTGCCGTGCCCGGTAGCGGCGCGGCGAACCGGAGGGTCCCCATGTCCGAGACACGCCCGACCCAACCCGCCCAGATCGGCCTCGTCGGCCTCGCGGTGATGGGCCAGAATCTCGTCCTGAACATGATCGATCACGGCGCACGGGTGGCCGTGTACAACCGCACGACCAGCACGACCGAAGCGTTCCTCGCCGGCACGGGCGCCGCCGCCGCGGAGCGCGGCGACCTGATCGGCGCCGAGACGCTGCAGGAACTGGTGGCCTCGCTGGAGCGTCCGCGCCGGGTGATGCTGATGGTCAAGGCCGGCCGGGCGGTCGATGCCGTGATCGACGATCTCGTGCCGCTCCTCGAGCCTGGCGACGTGATCATCGATGGTGGCAACTCGTTCTTCGGGGACACCGTGCGGCGCGGCGAGCGGCTCGAGGCGGAGGGGCTCCGCTACCTGGGCGTGGGCGTCTCTGGTGGCGAAGAGGGCGCGCGTTTCGGGCCGTCGATCATGCCCGGCGGGCCGCGCGATGCCTACGAGACCGTCCGTCCCCTGTTCGAGGCGATCGCCGCGCAGGTCGACGGCGTCCCCTGCTGCGATTGGATGGGCGAGGACGGCGCGGGCCACTTCGTCAAGATGGTGCACAACGGCATCGAGTACGGCGACATGCAGCTGATCGCGGAGGCCTACCACCTCATGCGCGATGCGCTGGGGCTCGACGCGAGCGCGATGCAGACGACCTTCGCCGACTGGAACGAGGGCGTGCTCGACTCCTACCTCATCGAGATCACCCGCGACGTGCTCGGCACCTACGACGAGGAGGGCCGGCTGGTCCTCGACCTCGTGCTCGACCGCGCAGGCCAGAAGGGCACCGGTCGCTGGACCGCCAACGCGGCGCTCGAGCAGGGCCAGCCGCTCACGCTGATCACCGAGGCCGTCTTCGCGCGCAACCTGTCGTCGATGAAGGACATGCGCGAGCGCTCCGCGGGGCTGCCCGGGCCCGCGACGGAGTTCGCCGGCGACCGAGACGCCTTCCTCGCCGACCTCGAGCAGGCGCTCTACGCGGCGAAGATCGTCAGCTACACGCAGGGCTACATGCTGCTGCGCGACGCGGTGCGCGCGCGCGGCTGGTCGACCGACCTCGCCGCCACGGCCCGCATCTGGCGCGGCGGCTGCATCATCCGCAGCCGCTTCCTCAACGACATCACCGCCGCCTTCGAGGCCGACCCCGACCTCGAGCACCTGCTCCTGGCGCCGTTCTTCCGCGCCGCGGTGGAGCGCGCCCAGGCCGGCTGGCGACGGGTGGTCGCCGAGGCCCTGCGGCTCGGCATCCCCGTGCCGGCGATGGCCGCCGCCCTGACCTTCTACGACGGCCTGCGCACCGCCAACGGCCCCGCCAACCTCCTGCAGGCGCAGCGCGACTACTTCGGCGCGCACACGTACGAGCGCGTCGACCGGCCGCGCGGCGAGATGCACCACACCGACTGGATCGGCAGCGGCGGGGGGGTGACGGCGGGGAGCTACGACGGCTGACGAAGGGCGCCGCCCGCGGGCTCTGCGCCCGCGGGCTCTGCACCCGCCGCACCCGCTGACCGCACGACACGAGGGGACCGTTCATCGGAGGCCACGCCTGGGCGCCCGGCGTGGTAGATTCTCTGGTCCATTCGCCGGGCCACCCGCTGGCCCGGCTTTCGTCGCATGCCGCGCCACGCACGCGGCCGGCGAACCCTGATCCGGTCGACATCCCGAGGAGGCAAGGTGGCCAAGGCCCGCTCCAACCGCAGCGCCGAAGTCCAGGTCGAGGAGGCCGTGACGGCAGAGGCCGTCGAGGCGGCCGCTCCCGTGGGGAAGGCCGCCGTGCCCGCCGCCGAGGCGAAGCCCGCCGCGAAGGCCGCGCCCAAGACCAAGCCGAAGAGCAAGGCGAAGCCCAAGGCCGCCCCCCAGGCGAAGGCGACCGACGAGCCCGCGTCCGCCGAGGCGGCGGGCGCCGATGCGCCGTCCGCCGAGGGTGCAGCCGACGCGGCCGTCGCGTCGGAACCTGCCGCCGCAGAAGCGAAGCCGAAGGCCAAGCCCAAGGCTGCGGCGAAGGCGAAGACCCCCGCCAAGGGCAAGGCGAAGGCGACACGCGCCGATGAGCCGGCCGGCGGTGCCGAGGCGCCGAAGGCGGCGCCCGCGCCCATGCCCACCAGCGGCTGGCTCGCGTCGGCGCCGATCCTCGCGCTGGTGACGAGCGCGAAGGAGGCCGGCACCGTCGACACGGTCGAGTTGACCGGCGCCTACAACCAGGCCGTCGCGATGACGGGCGTCGACCCCGAGCAGGCGAACTTCGAGGACCTGATGGAGCTCGTGCAGGCGCAGGGCGTGTCGATCGCCGACCTGGCCGAGGACGAGGTCGTCGACGAGGACGAGCTGGGCGGCTTCGACGACGACGAGCTGATCGACGAGGACGAGCTCAGCGACGAGGAGCGGAGCGATCTCGACCGCGAGGAGATGGAGGCCCGCGCCGAGGCGATGGCCGACGCCCGGGTCAAGACGAACGATCCGGTCCGGCAGTACCTGCAGGAGATCGGGCGCGTCAAGCTGCTCACGCTCGAGGAGGAGATCTCGCTCGCCCGCCGCATCGAGGAGGGCGAGGAGGCCCGCCGCGTGCTGGAGGAGGAGGCCGCCAACTTCGAGGAGCGCCGCCGGCGTCAACTGGGGCGCATCGTCGAGGACGGCGACCTGGCGCGCCAGCACCTCATCGAGGCCAACCTGCGGCTGGTGGTGTCGATCGCCAAGAAGTACAACGGGCGCGGCATGAGCTTCCTCGACCTGATCCAGGAGGGGAACCAGGGTCTCATCCGTGCGGTGGAGAAGTTCGAGTACCGCCGGCGCTACAAGTTCAGCACCTACGCCACCTGGTGGATCCGGCAGGCGATCAACCGCGCGATCGCGGACCAGTCGCGTACGATCCGCATCCCGGTGCACATGGTCGAGACGATCAACAAGCTGACGCGCGCCAGCCGTCGGCTGCAGCAGGAGCTGTCGCGCGAGCCCACCTTCGGCGAGATCGCCGACGCGATGGGCCCCGACTGGAACGCCGAGAAGGTCGAGGAGGCGTTCAAGCTCACGCGCGAGCCGTTCAGCCTCGAGACGCCGATCGGCGACGAGGAGGACAGCTTCTACGGCGACTTCATCCCCGACGAGAACATCGAGTCGCCGGTGGAGCAGGCCAGCAAGATCATCCTCAGCGAGGAGCTCGACGAGGCGCTGAACAAGCTCAGCGAGCGCGAGGCGATGGTGCTCAAGCTGCGCAAGGGCCTCGTCGACGGCCGCGAGCACACGCTCGAGGAGGTCGGCAGCCACTTCGGCGTCACCCGCGAGCGCATTCGCCAGATCGAGAACAAGGCGCTGCGCAAGCTGAAGTACCACGAGAGCCGTACCCGCAAGCTGCGCGACTTCCTGGACTGAACGCGCGACGCATGCGCGACGAACGCCGCGCCAGGGTGGGCGCGGCGTTCGTCCGAGTGCCCGCCCGAACTCGGGCGCCCGCCAGGAACCGGGCGCCCGCCCGAACTCGGGTGCCCGCCAGGAACCGGGCGGACCCGTTCGTCTGGGCTGGCCGAAGCGCTCGTCGCTGCGTAACATGCGCCCATGCCTAGGCCTTTCACCGATCGCCTGGCGCGGGTGCTCGGTGCGCTCGTCGTCCTCCTCGCCGTCGTCTACCTGACCGGTGCCGCCCTCGGCGAGCAGCGCGAGGCGCGCCCCTACTACACCGATTTCCTCGCCGACCGGGTCCACGTCCACGCCCACCAGGGCGGCGACCACCTGTGGCCCGGCAACACCATGCGCGCGTTCGAGGGCGCCGTCGCGCTGGGCGTCGACGTCCTGGAGCTCGACACCCAGGTCACCGCCGACGGCGTGGTGGTGGTGATCCACGACGACACCGTCGACCGCACCACGGACGGAACGGGCGCCGTGGCGGAGAAGACCCTCGACGAGCTCCGCGCGCTGGACGCCGCCTACCGCTGGCGCCCGCCGGGCGGTCCCGCCGACGTCTTCCCCCACCGCGGGGAGGGCCACGCCATCCCAACCCTCGCCGAGGTGCTCGAGGCCTTCCCGACGGTCGGCGTCAACCTCGACATGAAGGCGCTCGACCCGCGCGTTCCCGAGTTGACCTGCGAGGTCATCCGCGCGGCCGATCGGGTCGACTCGGTGATGGTGGCGTCCTTCCACGACGCCAACCTCTCGGCCTTCCGGCAGGCGTGCCCGGAGGTCGCCACCTCGGCCGGACCGGGCGAGGTGCGCGACTTCTACACCTTCAACCTGCTGTTCGTAGGCCGCTGGACGCTGCCGGCGGCGGACGCGTTCCAGGTGCCCGTGCGGCAGGGCAGGGTCGAGATCGTCACGCCCAGGATGGTGCGCGGCCTGCGCGAGCGCAACGTTCGCCTCGACGTGTGGACGATCAACGACGAGGCCGAGATGCGCCGGCTGCTCGACCTGGGCGTGGGCGGGATCATCACGGACCGGCCCGACCTGGCACTCGCCCTGTTGGGGCGCTGAACCGGAGCGCCGATTGCGGCGCGCTGTCGCTCGCGTGCGTCGGGCCACTCGCTCCAGCCGACCGCACGCGACGCCCGTTGCCGTCGCCGCGAAGGCACCGGGCGGCCTGACCTGAGCGGCCCGGCGGCGTCCGCCAGGTGCGCGGTAGACTCCGGCGTGGACCTCTCCGGCGTCGTCGTGCTCGACCTCTCGCGCGTCCTGGCCGGTCCCTACGCCACCCAGGTGCTGGCCGACCTCGGCGCGACGGTGTGGAAGATCGAACCGCCCCGCGGCGACGACACGCGCGGGTGGGGACCCCCCTTCGCGTGTGAATCGGGGCGAGCGCCCCGATTCACCAAGCAGATCGGCTCTGCCGATCTGCCAAGCAGAACGAGCCGTGAGGTCGTGTCCGCGTGCGCCGTGCAGATCGGCTCTGCCGATCTGCCAAGCCGATCGGGGCGTGAGCCCCGATCGGCCTATTTCCTCAGCACCAACCGCCACAAGCGCAGCATCTGCGTGAACCTGAAGGATCCGCGGGGCGCGGACCTGGTGCGCCGGCTGGCGCTGCGGGCCGACGTCGTGATCGACAACTTCAAGGCCGGCGACCTGGCGCGCTACGGGCTCGACAGCGGGACGCTGCGCGCGGCTGAGCCGCGGTTGGTGACCTGCTCGATCACCGGCTTCGGCCAGACCGGCCCGCGGTCGCGCGAGCCCGGGTACGACGCCGCGCTGCAGGCGATCTCGGGTCTGATGGCGGCCACCGGGGAGCCGGACGGTCCGCCCGTCAAGCTGGCGGTCGCGTGGATCGATGTACTGACCGGGTTGCATGCGGCGGTCGGCGTGCTGGCCGCGCTGCGGGCGCGCGACGCCGGGGGCCTCGGCCGGCACCTCGACCTTTCGCTGCTCGACGTGGCGCTCGCGAGCCTGGTGAACCAGGCGCAGGCGACGTTGCTGACGGGCGCCGCGCCCGCGCGGCTGGGCAGCGCACACCCGCACATCGTGCCGTACCAGGCGTTCGAGGCGGCCGACGCGCCGTTCGTGCTCGCCTGCGGCAACGACACGCAGTTCGCCCGCGTCGCCGCGGTGGTGGGCGAGCCGGGCTGGGCCGACGACGAGCGCTTCGCCACCAACGCAGCCCGCCTGCGTCATCGCGAGGACTTGGTGGGGGCGCTGGCGGACCGTTTCGCAACGGCGGACCGGGCCGTTTGGGTCGAGCGCCTGGTGGCGGCGGGGGTGCCCGCGACACCGGTGCTGACGCTGCCCGAGGCACTGGCCGATCCGCAGGTGGTCGCGCGGGGCATGGTGGCGACGGTCGACGACCCGGTCGCCGGCCCGATCCCGACGCTGGCGAGCCCGTTCGGGGCCGCGGCGCTGCCGCCGGGCCCGTCGCCGCTGCTGGGCGAGCACACGGCCGAGGTGCTGCGCGAGGCGCTGGGCGTGAGCGACGAGGAGATCGCCACGCTCGCGGAGGCGGGGGTGCTCCGGCTGGGCGGCGCCGACGGGGCCGGGGGTCGCAGCGGGTGAGGCCCCTCGAGTGGCTGCTGGTCGCGGCGGTGGCCGGTCGCATCATCAGCATGCTCGTCCGAGGGGAGGCGGGCGCGGCGTGGCGGAGCGTGTTCGCGGTCGCCGCCGGCGGCGCGTGGATCGCGCACCTCGCGTTGGAGGGGCCGCGTTGGTCGCTGGGACCGACCTACCTCGCGGCCGTGGTGGTTGTGCTGGTGTTGCCTTGGGAGCGGCCCCACGCGAAGGCGGTTCTGGGCCGGCGGGGCGCCAACCGGCGCAGGCGGCGGCCCCGCCCCTGGGGTCGGGCGCTGCTGTGGACCCTGCTGTGGCTGCCGACGGCGGCCGTTCCCATGCTGCTGCCGGTGCCGGTCCTCCCGGCCCCCACGGGGCCGTGGGCGGTGGGGAGCGTGTCGTTCGTGCTGGCGTTGCCGGACGCGGTCCTGGTGGACGGCACGGTCGAGACGGGGCGACGCAGCATGGCGCGCCTGTGGTACCCGGTCGCGGCCGACCCGCCGCCGCCCGCCGACGCGCCATGGATCGATCGTGCCGACGCCGTGCTGCCGGCCGTGGCCTCCAGCGGTGGCTTGCCGGCGTTCGCGGCCGGCCACCTCGCGCTGGTCCGCACCCATGCGACCTGGTCGGCCGAGCCGGCGCCCGCGCCCGAGGCGTCCGGCTGGCCGCTGGTCACCTTCGACCACGGACTGGGCGGATTCCGCCAGCAGAACACCTTCCTCGTCGAGGAGTTGGCGAGCCATGGCGCGGTGGTGGCCGCCATCGACCACCCGGGCGATGCGCTCGGGACGAGCCTGCCCGACGGGACGACGTTGCCGTACGTCGGCCTGCCTGCAGCCGACGTGCCGGGGTACGCCGACGCGGTCGCGGCCCTGGGGTCGCGCTGGACGGCCGACACGCTCACCCTCCTCCGCGTCCTGCGGGACCTGGCGCCGGTGAGCGATCTCGCCCCGTTCGTGAGTGCCGTCGACCTCGAGCGCGTCGTCGCGATCGGCCACTCGACCGGCGGCGGGGTCGCGGTCGACGTGTGCCACGCCTGGGACGGCTGCGTCGCGGTGTTGGCACTCGATCCGTGGTGGGGACCGGTCGACCCGGCACGCCTGGAGTCGGGCAGCGAGCGGCCACTCGTCGTCGTCGACTCGGATCCGGCGCTCGGCTACTTCGCGCCCACCAACGGCGACCGCTTCGCGCGCTTCGCGGACGCCTCGGCGGCGCCGGTGCTGGCCCTCGTCCTCGAGGAGGGCGGCCACCACGACCTCAACGACACCATGCACCTGGTGTCGAGTTGGCTGGCGCAGCGCATCGGCCACAGCGTCGGGCCGGTCGACAAGGAAGCGGCGATGGCGGCGGTGCGGGCGGTGGGGCGCTCGCTGGTGGCGGCGATCACGAACGACGCGGCAGAAGCGATCGACGAGGTGGCGGCGGTCGTCGCGCCGCCGTTGCGGGTCGCGACCTCGGTGCCCTAGGCGTTCTCCGCGTCGTCCAGCGGCTCCTGGCCCGCGCCGCCGGCCGCGGCGCTGACGTAGGCGCGGGCCTCGTGACCGGTCGCCGCGCGGTAGGCGTCGGCGGTCGTCGCCACGAAGGCCTCGACGTCGTCGCGTCCCACGAGCGCCACGGCGCAGCCGCCGAAGCCCGCGCCGGTCATGCGCGAACCGAGGCAGCCGGGCGCGGCCCGCGCGGCGGTGACGATCGCGTCGAGCGCGGGCGACGACACCTCGTAGTCGTCGCGTAGGCTCTCGTGGCTCACGTCCATCAGCCTGCCGAGGCGCGCCACGTCGCCGGCGGCGAGCGCGTCGGCCGCCTCGAGCGTGCGGGCGTTCTCGCCGATGACGTGCCGGGCGCGTCGCAGGTCGACCGCGTCGAGCCGCTCGGTGGCCGCCGCCAGGTCGCCCGCGTCGGCGTCGCGCAGCGCGTCCACGCCGAGCTCGCGCGCCACCCGCGTGCAGGCGGCCCGCCGATCGTCGTAGGCGCTGCCCACGAGGGTGCGGCGGGTATCGGTGTCGAGCACCACCACGGCGACGCCGTCCGGCAGCGGCACGGGGCGCAGGCTGAGGTCGCGGCAGTCGATCAGCAGCGCGTGACCCGCGACGCCGGCGGCGCCGATCAGCTGGTCCATGATCCCGCTCTGGACGCCGACCCACAGGTTCTCGACGCGCTGCATCGCGCGGGCGATGGCGGGCGGGTCCCAGACGAACCCGCTCGAGGCGGCGAAGGCCGCCGCCACCGCCAGCTCGACCGCGGCGGACGAGGAGAGGCCGGCGCCCCGCGGGACGTCGGACGCGAGCGCGCCGTCGAACCCCGTGAGCGTGTAACCCATGTCCTGGAGGGCCCAAGCGACGCCCCGGGGGTACTCGAGCCAGCCGCCTTGCGGGTCGCGAGCGTCGCCGCGGGCGTCGCGCGAGCGGGCCGTGGCCACGGCGAAGGTGCCCTGCTGGTCGAGGTCGTCGGCCGCCAGCCGCACCACGCCGTCGGCGCGCGGCACGAGCGCGATCCACGCGGCCCGCTCCAGCGCCATCGGCAGCACGAAGCCGTCGTTGTAGTCGGTGTGCTCGCCGATCAGGTTGACGCGGCCCGGGGCGCGCACGAGATGGGTGGGCGAGCGGCCGTATGCAGCCGTGAAGGCGGCGACCGCCCGCTCGCGCGGGTGCTCCTCACGGGTCGGAGCGGCGCCGTCGCGGCCGGCGCTCATCGTTCCGCCTCGAGGTAGTGGACGTCCGAGAGCGATCGCAGCCGCTCGGCCGCCTGTTCCGGCGTCAGGTCGCGCTGCGGCTCGGCGAGCAGCTCGAAGCCGACCATGAACTTGCGCACGGTGGCGGAGCGCAGCAGCGGCGGGTAGACGTGGGCGTGGAGCTGCCAGGCGTCGATGGCGGCGTCGTCGGCGAAGGGGGCGCCGTGCCAGCCGAACGAGTAGGCGAACGAGGTGCGGAAGAGGTTGTCGAGGCGCGTGAAGGCGCGCTTGGCGACGTCGGCGAGGGCGTCGCGCTCCGCGTCCGTGAGGTCGGCCAGGCGGGCGACGTGGCGCGCGTGCGGCAGCAGCATGAGCTCGAACGGCCAGGTCGCCCAGAAGGGAACCAGCGCGACCCAGTGGTCGTTCGCCACCACCACGCGTTCGCCGCGCGCGAGTTCCTCGCGCGCGACATCGAGCAGCAGGACGCCCCCGTGCTGCTCGAGCCAGCGCCGCTGGCTGGCGTCCTCGCGGGCCACCTCGGTCGGCAGCGCGTCGAGCGCCCAGATCTGGCCGTGGGGGTGGGGGTTCGAGGCGCCCATCAGCTGGCCCTTGTTCTCGAACACCTGCACCCAGCGGTAGCTGCGGCCGAGTTCGGTGGTCTGGTCGGCCCACAGGTCGACGACGCGGCGGATGTCGGCGACGGGCAACTGACAGAAGGTCAGGTCGTGGCGCGGCGAGAAGCAGATGACGCGGCAGGTGCCGGGCACGGCCTCGACGCGGAAGAGCGGATCGCGGTCTGCGGGCGCCGGAGGCACGTCGGGCAGCAGCGCGGCGAAGTCGTTGGTGAACACGAAGGTGCCGTCGTAGTCGGGGTTGCGGTGGCCTCCGGCGCGGGCGTTGCCCGGGCAGAGGTAGCAGTCCGGATCGTGGCGCGGCTTCTCGTCGGCGGGCGGCGTCTCCGTCTGGCCCTGCCATGGGCGCTTGGTGCGGTGGGGCGACACGAGCACCCACTGGTCGCGCAGGGGGTCGTAGCGGCGGTGGGGGTGGTCGCTGGGATCGAAGACGGTCATCTTGTGTCGATCATCGCGCATCTGGCGGGGGAGGTACGCACTGCGCGACCGCTTCACGCCACGAGCCACGACCGCACGGGTCGCTCCAGGAACGCCTCCAGCGGGACGCCATCGCCGCCGACGACGAGCGGGCGCGCCCGCGGGAAGGCGCGGGTGAAGGCGTCCAGGCCGGGCCGGTGCGTCCGGGCCGCGCCGCTCTTCACCTCGATCGCCAGCAGGTCGGGCCCCGACTTGACGACGAAGTCGACCTCGCGGTCGCGCTCGCGCCAGTAGAAGACCTCGAGCTCGTGGTCGGTCGCGGCGTTCACCAGATGGGCGCCGACCGCCGACTCGGCGAGGCGGCCGCGGAACGCCGATTCCGGCGGGGCGTCGAGTCGTCCGGCGATCGCGGACATCAGCGCCGTGTTGAACACCTGGAGCTTGGGGCTGGAGCCTCGCTGGCGGACGACCGCCCCCGCGTACTTCGACAGGCCGGTCAGCATGCCCGCGCCCGCCAACAAGTCGAGGTAGTGGGCGAGGGTGGTGGTGTTGCCGGCCTCCTGGAGCTGGCCGAGCATCTTCGTGTAGGACAGGATCTGGCCGGAGTACCTGCAACCGAGCTCGAACGTGCGGCGCAGGAGGGCGGGCTTGTCCACCCGGGTCATGAGCAGCACGTCGCGCGCGATCGTCGTCTCGATCAACGCGTCGAGGAGATACCGCCGCCAGCGTTCGGGATCGCCGACGAGCGGCGCCGCGCCGGGGTAGCCGCCGAACCTGAGGTAGGCCTCGAGGTCGAAGCCGAACGCGGCGCGCATCTCGGCCAACGACCAGTGGGGCGCGCGCACGACCTCGAAGCGGCCTGCCAGGCTCTCCGTCAGACCCTGCTGCACGAGCAGCGGTGACGAACCGAGCAGGACGACGTGCAGCGCCAGGCCCCGGCGGCCATCCTCGTCCCACAGTCGCTTCACGGTCTCGGACCAATGCGCCGCCTTCTGGACCTCGTCGACCGCCAGGATCGCGCCTTCCGGTGACCGCTTGGCCTCGGCCCGCGCGCGCTCCCATTGGGCCGCCAACCAGGCGGTATCGCGGAGTGTGGGCTCGTCGGCCGAGACGAAGACGTGGGGAACATCGAGCCGCGCGAGCGCCTGGGTGACCAGTGTCGTCTTGCCGACCTGACGCGGACCCGCCACGACCTGGATGAAGCGGCGGGGTTCTTGCAGGCGGCCTGTGAGGACGGCGACCTGTGCGCGCTCGAAGGCGGGTCGGTGCAGTTTGCGAGCCATGCTGAGTAGTTTTACTCAATGCGCCTCGCAGAGCAAGAGGACGCCGTCTCCGTCACCCTAGGCGTGCGCCGCCGATCCCCTCACCTGGCCGCCGCCGCCACCTCGTGCGCCAGCGCGTGGGTCCGCAGTGCGTCCGCGTAATCGCAGACCAGGACGCTTCGGTCGCCGCTGCGCAGCGCCTCGAGGAACGCCCGGTCCTCGGTCGCGACCGGATCGCCGGTCACGCGTACCTCGCGTCGCTCGCGGCCATCGTCGTAGACCACCGACCCCTGCGTGACCGTGATGAGCTCGCCCTCGCGCATGAGCTGCAGCTCGACGCGGGCGCTGGCGCCGAGCACGCAGGTGGCGGTGAACACGCCGAGCGCGCCCGCGTCGAAGCGCAGGGTCGCGGCGCTGACGTCGGCCACGTCGGCCTCGGGGAAGCTGGGTCGCTCGCGCCGGTCGGCGACGGCGTGCGTGAGGACGGCCTCGCCGAGGAGGTGCCGGGCGAGGTCGAGGAGGTGGGTCGCCTGCTCGACGAACTGCCCGCCGCTGCGCGCCTGCGTCCACCACCAGGAGGGCGGCGGGGTGCTCGAGTGCCAGGAACCGGTCACCATGGCTACCGGCGGGCCGGCAGCGAGCCGCGCGCGCAGCTCGGCCATCGTGTCGAGCGCGCGCCAGTGGTAGCCGGCGGCGGCGATCAGACCGGCGTCCGCCACGGCGCGCCCGATGGCCTCGGCGGTGGCGCGGTCGGCCGACAGCGGCTTCTCGACGAAGAACGGCACGCCGGCCGCGATCAGCGCGTGCTCGATCGCCCCGTGGGCGTGCGGCGGCACGGTGATCCAGGCGGCGTCGACCCGCTCGCGTCCCAGCAGCTCCTCGACGTCGCCGAAGGCCCGACCGCCGAACCTACGCGCCTGGGCCTCGGCCCCAGCGAGTGCCCGCGAGACGTGACCGACGACCTCCACGCCCGGCTCACGGTCCAGCACCTCCAGGTGCCGGGCGGCGAAGCCGCCGGCGCCCACCATCGCGACGCGCAGGGTCGGCACGGCGCCGTTCATGCCGCGCCCCCGGTCGCGGTGACGGGGCCCGTAGCCGGCGGCGTCTCCGTCGTCAGCACCACCTGCAGCGCGGACTCGGGCGCGGCGTCGAGCATCGCGAAGGCCGCGGCGGCCTCGGCGAAGGGGAGCACGTGACTGACGAGCGGGCGCAGGTTCAGCGTCCCAGCGGCCTGCAGCGCCATGACGGTGCGCGCGAGGCGTGGCTTGTCCCAGCGGTAGCTCTGCTCGGGCGCGACGCCCGAGATCTGTGAGCTGACGAGCGAGACGCGGTTGTGGTGGAACTCGTCGCCCAGGGAGAGACCGGACGGCGTTCCCTGGAAGAAGCCCAGGGCGACGACGCGCGCCGAGTAGGCGGTGGCGCGGATCGCCTCGTGCAGGGCGGCCGCCACGCCGGACACCTCGATCGACACGTCGGCGCCGCGGCCCTCGGTGCGCGCCTTGATCGCCTCGGCCACGCCGCCCCCGGCGGGGTCGAGGGCGACGTCGACGGCGCCGAGTTCCGCCGCCAGCCGGCGCCGATCGGCGAGCGGGTCGACGCCCACGACCGTCGCGCCCGAGCGCTTGGCGAGCTGCGCGACGATCTGCCCGGGGACGCCGAGGCCGAAGACGGCGACCGTGTCGCCGATGCGGATCATCGCGTCGTGCACCCCGTTCAGCGCCACCGAGCCGATGTGCGAGAAGATCCCGAGCAGGGGGTCGAGACCGTCGGGCAGTCGCCGGGCGGCGGCCCAGGCGGCGTCGACCACGGCCTCGGTGCGGTGGCCCCAGGTGCCGTACACCAGGTCGCCGACGGCCGGCGCGACGACGCCGGGTCCGAGCTCGACCACGCGGCCGACCTCCTCGTAGCCCATGGTGCGCACCGGGTACGCGAGGCTGGGCGTCTCGCCCGCCTGGAAGAGCCGCTGCTCGGCGTCCCAGCGCTTGTGCAGGTAGGGGTTGCTGCCGCGGTAGGTCGCCAGTTCGGTGCCGGCGCTGATGCCGCTGAAGAGCGTCTCGATGCGGACCCGACCTGGCCCGGCTGGGTCGCTGGGGACGCTCTCGAGACGGATCTCGTGGGGTGCGGGGACGGTGATCAGGGTGGGCACGGGGGGTTCCTCCGGTCGCTGGTCACGACCAGTCTCGCACCCGGGACCGCGGCCGGTCGCGGCGCGCCCGCCGGCCCGGGACACGGCCTACGCGGTGAGTTCGGCGGGCAACCAGTCCGCGTGCGCCCGCAGCAGGTCGTCGACCAGCGCTTCGATCTCGTCGAGGGTGAGCTCGGCCGCGGTGTGGGGATCGAGCATGGCCGCGTGCAGCACGTGCTCGCGCTTGCCCCGCAGCGCGGCCGCGACGGTGAGCTCCTGGACGTTGACGTTCGTGCGCATCAGGGCGGTGAGCTGCGGCGGCAGCGCACCGACGCGCACCGGCTGGACGCCGTTGCCGTCGACCAGGCAGGGGACCTCGACGCAGCAGCCGTCGGGCAGGCCGTCGATCAGGCCGTCGTTGGGCACGTTGCCGTAGACGACGGCGGGCGCCCGGGTCTCGATCGCCTCGATGATCGTCGCGCCGTACTCGATCGACCGCTCCACGCGGTGGAGGCGCTCGAACTCGGCGAGGTGGTGCGCGGTGGTGTGTGGCATCGCGCGGATGCCGGCGGCCTCGACCGCCTGGCGCAGATCGGCGATGCTCTGGCTGCCCGGTTCGCGCAGCTCGGCCTCGGCGTACGGCCACGCCAGCTCCGTCAGCTCGCAGCGGCCGAGGTACTCGTCGAGCGGGACGGCGTAGCGCTCCAGCAGCTCGGGGTGGGCACGCTTGATGTACCACGGGACGTACTCCGCGAAGTGCTCGCTCGACTCGGTGACGAAGAAGCCGAGTCGCCGCAGGGCGTCGTAGCGCACGCGGTTCCAGTCCGGCACCCGCCCCTCGGCCGCCAACGCCTTGAGCGCCGGGTACTGGTCGACCCCGGCGTGCTCGAGCTTGAGGTAGAAGGCCATGTGGTTGATGCCGGCTGCGAGGTAGTCGAGCTCGCCCTCGGGCACGCCGAGGTCCCTAGATAGCTGGGCCGCTGTGCCCTGCACGCTGTGGCACAGGCCGACGGTCGGGATCGGCGAGGCCGTGTTGAGCGCCCAGGTGACGATGGCCATGGGGTTGACGTAGTTGAGGTGGAGCGCGTCCGGGCAGAGGCGCTCCATGTCGCGCACGACCTCGAGCATGGCGGGGACGGTGCGCAGGCCGCGCATGATGCCGCCGATGCCGAGCGTGTCGCCGATGGTCTGCTCCAGGCCGTAGCGCTTGGGGATCTCGAAGTCGCGGACGGTGCCGGGGCGGTAGCCCGCCACCTGGATCATGCTCAGCACGTAGTCGGCGCCGTCGAGGGCGCGCTCGCGGTCGGTGGTGGCGGTGACGCGCGGGCGTGCCCCCACCGCCTCGGCGACCCGCCCGGCGACGACGTCGGAGAGGTCGAGGCGCGCGGGGTCGATGTCGAACAGCCGGATGTCGCTCTCGGCCAGCGCGGGGGAGCTCAGGATGTCGCCGAGCAGGTTCTTCGCGAAGACGGTGCTGCCGGCGCCGACGAAGGCGATAGTGGGGTGGGGCATCGGGACTCCTAGGGGACGCGTCGGGCCGCCGGCCCATGGGGACCGCGCCCGCACGACGATCGTACGACCAGCTCGGTCGGGTGGGTGCGCACGACGGCGCGCCGCGGGCCGTGCTCGATGAGGTCGAGCGCCAGCTCGCCGGCCGCCGCACCCATCTGCAGCAGCGGCGAGCGGACGGTGGTCAGGGGCGGGCAGGCGTGCGCCGCCATCGGGATGTCGTCGAAGCCGACGACGGCGACGTCGTCGGGCACCCGCAGGCCGCGCTCGCGCAGCGCGGTCAGCGCGCCCAGGGCGACGGTGTCGTTGCCGCACACGAGGCCGTCGAAGGGGGGCGCGGCACCCGGCACGTGTCCGAGGCGCGCGAGCAACTGGCGTGTGGCCTCCGCGCCGCTGTCGGCCGAGTAGTTGCCGTAGGCGACGCGCTCGGGGTCGAACGGGAGGCCGGCGGCCACGACCGCGGCCCGGAAGCCGGCGACGCGCTCCGCGACCGTCGTGTAACGCGCCGCGCCGTAGCCGAGGTGCGCCAGGCGGCGGCGGCCGCCGCCGAGCAGGTGCTCGGTCGCCGCGCGCTCGGCGACGACGTTGTCGACGTCGAGCGCATGCCCCCTGCCGCCGGGTGGCCGACCGATCGTGACCACCGGGTAGCCGGAGTCGATGAGCTCGGCGAGCGGGCCGTCGTCGCCGCGCGGGTTCATCACCACCATGCCGTCGATGCGCGCCGCACGCACCAGCTCGTGGTAGGCGTGCGGCCGCCGGGGGTCGTCGATCGCCTCCACCATGACGCGGAAGCCGCGGCGGTGCGCCGCCTCCGTCAGCGTGAAGATCGCCTGCGGCAAGAAGGCGTCCGTCAGCAGGTGGCGGGCGTCGCACACGACGAAGCCGACCGTACGGGTGCGGCCGCTCGCCAGCGTGGTCGCCGCCGCGGAGGGCACGTAGCCGAGTTCGGCGGCGGCGCGCAGCACGCGCTCGCGCGTCTCCGCGGGGATCCCCTGGTCGCGGCGATTGAGCACGAACGACACGGTCGTCCGCGACACGCCGGCCCGCTGGGCCACTGTCTGGCTCGTGACCTTGGGCCGCTGGTCGGGGCTCATCCTGCGATGGCGCTCAGCCGTCGGCGGTCTCGGGCAGGTCGACCCAGGCGACGTCGACCGGCGGCACCTCGACGAGCGGTCCGCCGATGGGCCGGAGGTCGACCTGCGCCGTCTCGCTGCCGAAGTTCTGCAGCAGTGGCCGGCCGGCGTGGCGGCTCAGGCGGACGTCGTCCGGCAGGGGTAGCACCGGGAGCCCGGCCTGCAGCGCCAGGGTGCCGAGCAGCCGCGCCCAGGTGGCGCCGTCGAGCCAGGCGCCGCTGGTGACGACCATGCCTGCGCTCTGCGGTCGCATCGTGATGGCGGCCTCGCCGGCGTAGGCGTGCTCCGCGTAGGTCGCCCACACCTCGGTGCCGGCTTCGGGCTCGAGGAGGTCGGCCCAGGTGTGGTAGCCGGCCGGCTCGAGGACGCCGAGCATCGGCTCGCGGGCCGAGAGCGCGCCGGTCGTGCCGGGCCGCATCGTGTCGACGCGGCCGACGCGGGCGCCGCTCAGCTCCGCCAGCGGGCCGGGCGCCGGGGCGTGCACGACCATGTCGCGGCGGTACGCGCCGCTGCGGGGGCCGAGGACGACCCGCGCGCCGGCGTCCAGGGCGCGCCGCAGCGAGGCGGCGAGGGCGTCGTCGGCGATCGTCGCCGAGGGGGCCACCACCAGCGCGTAGGGCGTGAGGTCGCGGTCGGGCGGCACGACGTCGACGTCGAGCGCCAGCGCGCGCAGCGCGCCGTAGACCTCGACCCACACGAGCCACTCGCGCCAGCCCGCGGCGTGCGGCTGGATCTGGGCGGCCCACAGGTCCTCGTAGTCCAGCAGCAGCGCCACGTGTCCGCGGCGGCGCGCCGGCGGTTCCGGCTGGGCCGCGAGGTCGCGGGCGGCGGACTCTGCCTCGAGCAGCGCCCGGTCGGGCGTGCGGTCATGGCGCAGCAGGCCGGCGTGCAGGTGCTCCTGCGCGCCCTGAGCGGCGCGCCAGCGGAAGTAGCTGACGACCTCGGCGCCGTGCGCGATCGCCTGGTGGGTCCACAGCCGCACCGCGCCGGGCGCGGGCAACGGGTTGGTCGGCGCCCAGTTCACCTGACCCGGCTGCTGCTCCATCACCCAGAAGGGGCGGTAGGGGGCGCCGGGTTCGGGCGCGAGCGCGCCACGGTAGACGTCGTGGTTGAAGGCGACCAGGTCGGGGTGGCCGGTGCGGGCGTAGCGGCGCTTGACCTCGTCGGGCAGGGGCGACTCCTCGAGCATGCCGAGCGGGTAGCTGTCCCAGGTGATCGCGTCGAGCTCGCGGCCGAGCGCGTGGGCGTCGAGGTCGGTGAAGAAAAGCATGCCGTTGTGGGTGATCGGCCGGCCGGGCGAGCGCGGTCGGATCTCGTCCGCTTGCCGCCGGTGGAAGGCGACCACGGCCTCGGAGGCGAAGCGGGCGTAGTCGAGCCTCGCGCCCGGGGCGGCCTCGGTCACGGCGCCCAGCGGCAGCTCGACCTCCTCGAAGGAGCGGTAGCGCATCGACCAGAAGCGCGTCCACCAGGCCTCGTTGAGCGCGTCGATGGTGCCGTAGCGCGAGGCGAGCCAGCGGCGGAAGGCGGCGAGCGCCACGGGTCCCGCCGTGCGCGCGGTGTCGTGGCAGCCGTACTCGTTGTCGACCTGCCAGGCGCCCACCGCGTCGTGGCGGCCGTAGCGTTCCGCCATCGCGGCGGCCATGCGGGCGGCCTCGTCGCGGTAGCCCTCGTGGCTGAAGTCGTAGTGGCGGCGCGAGCCGAAGCCGCGCACGCGCCCGTCGCGGCCGATCGGCAGCATGTCGGGCATGCGGTCGACCAGCCACTTGGGCGGCGTGGCGCTGGGGGTGCCGAGGACCACCCGGAGGCCGGCGGCGCCGAGGCCGTCGATCGCGCGGTCGAGCCAGCCCCAGTCGTAGCGGCCGGGCTCGGGCTCGAGCTCGCTCCAGGCGAACTCGCCGACGCGCACCCAGGTGAGACCGATGGCGCGCATGCGGGCCGCGTCCTCGGCCCAGGTGGTCTCGGGCCAGTGTTCGGGGTAGTAGCAGACGCCGAGTTGCACGATCAACCTCCGGGGTAAACGTGAGCAGCGGCCGTCGGGTGCCTCAACCCTTGGTCGCTCCCATGGTCAGGCCCTCGATGAAGTAGCGCTGGAGGGCGAAGAAGACGACGAGCGTCGGGACGGCCGCCAGCAGACTGCCGGACACGATCAGTGGCCAGTCGTTGACGAACTGCCCCATCAGCGTGGAGAGACCGGCCGTGACGGGCTTCAGGCTGTCGCTGCTGAGGAGCACCAGCGCCCACAGGTAATCGTTGAACACCCAGGTGAACTCCAGGGTCGCGAGGGCGGCGAAGGCAGGCAGGATCAGCGGCAGACCGATGCGTCGGTAGATCGTCCACTCGCCCGCACCGTCGATGACCGCCGACTCGAACAGCGAGACCGGGACAGTGCGCATGAAGTTGCGCAGCACGAAGGTGCAGAAGCCGATCTGGAAGGCCGTGTGGAACAGGATCAGCGCGAGGTGGGTGTCGTAGAGCCCAAGCCGGTTGCTCAGCTGGAACACGGGTAGCATCAGGATCTGGAACGGCAGCAGCATCCCCGCGACGAACATGAAGTAGAGTCCCCGGTTGAAGCGGAAGCGGAAGCGCACGAGCGCGTACGCCGACATGCTGGAGAGCGCCAGCATGCCGACGATCGATGGAATCGTGATGATGAAGCTGTTGAGCAGGTAGCGGTTGACCCGCCCCCGATCCCACGCGGCTGCGTAGTTGGCGAAGCTGACCTCGCGTGGGACGCTCCAGAAGCCATGGGCGGAGATGTCGGTCTGGGTGCGCAGCGACGTCACGAAGGCGGCTCCGATGGGGAAGAGCCACAGCAGCGCGCCGGCCCAGACCACGATCAGCACGAGGCGCCGCACCTCAGCGCTCCTCTTCTTGGACGACGCGGTAGAGGTAGGCCGCGATGAAGCCGACGCTGATGAGGAACAGAACGACGGCGATGGCGGCCCCGTAGCCCATGTTGTAGTTCATGAAGGCTTCGATGTACATGAAGTTGGCGAGCACGTTGGATGAGTTGAAGGGCCCGCCACGGGTCATGACGTACACGAGGTCGAACGCCCGCAGCGATTGGATGACGGTGATCACCAGGACGATGGTGGTGACCGGGGCCAGTTGCGGGAACGTGATGTAGCGAAATAGCTGCCAGGGGCTGGCGCCGTCGACCTGGCCGGCATCCAGCAGTTCGGTGTTGACGGTCTTGAGGCCTGCCAGATAGAGGATCATCACGTAACCGACGTGTTGCCAGGTGGCGGCGGCGATGATGGAGCCCATGGCGAGGTTCGGGTCGCCCAGCCAGCCGATGCGGCGCGCCGCGAGCGGATTGACGTCGAAGCCGAGCGATTGGGCGAAGCCGTAGAGGTGGAACAGTGTGTTGTTCACCAGCCCCTGGCGGGGGTGGTAGATCCAGGCCCACATCAGGCCGATCACCACGAACGCCAGCACCATCGGCAGGTAGTAGGCGATCTTCAGGAAGCGGTCGAAGCGGACGTTGCGGTTGAGCGCGAGCGCCAACGCGAGCCCCATCGCCAGGGGGATGGTGACGAACACGGCGACCCAGCGGAGGTTGTTGCCGAGCGACAGCCAGAAGACCCGGTCCGCGAAGAGCCGCTCGAAGTTCGCCAAGCCCACCCAGTTCCATTGCGCACTGATGCCGTCCCAATCGGTGAACGCCATGGCCATCGTGGCGAAGGTGGGGTAGATGACCCAGACGACGTAGAGTCCCAATGGCAGGAGTAGGAAGCTCAACGGGGCCAGTGGATGGTGTCGCAAGGCCGGCCACCTCCTCAGGTGCTCGCGGCTGGCCATGCCGGCCCAGGGCGTGGCCCCGGGCCGGCATGGCACGTGCTCAGTACGTCGTGAGACCTACTCGCGGGCGGCGAAGACCCGCTCGGCTTCGCGTTGGAGATCGGCGAGGATGCGGTCGAGGGCGTCCGGGTTGGCCATGAACTCGACGAACGCGTCCATGCCGCGGCCAGCCAGCTCCTCGGGGGTGTCGCGGTCGTAGAACTGCGCGATGTAGTCGGCGCTCTGCAGGAGCTCGGCACCCTTGCGTTGGGTATCCGTGTAGATGCTCCGGTCGATGTCGGAGCGCAGGACCAGGCGACCGAGATCCCGGGCCCACATCTCGGCGACCTCACGCGAGCCGAGGAACTCGGCGAACAGCTTGGCGTTCTCCATGTTGGCTGCGTTGGCCGAGAGGAACCAGCCGTCCGTAGGGGCGTCCTCACCGATGGGCAGGGTGGCGTCGATGATCGGGAAACGGAAGAAGTCGAAGTATTGCTGCTGATCCTCGGGGACGACGTCCATGATGAACTGGCCCATGAGGTACATGCCGGCTTCGCGCTGGCTCATGAAGTCGGCCGCTTCCTGCCAGTTGTAGGCGGACGGGTTGTCGATGAAGCAGCCGGCGTCCATCGCCTCCTGCCAGTGCGCGAAGGTGTTGCGGACCTCTTCGCTCTCGTAGCTCTCCAGGCCGTCGAGCAACCGGATGTGGAACTCCGGGCCGTTCACCCGCATGTTGAGGTAGTCGAACCAGCCGCCGGCGGGCCAGCGGAAGCGTGTGCCGATGGTCACTGGGATGTAGCCGGCGGCGTCGAGCGCGCGGCAGTTGTCGAGGAAGTGGTCCCACGTCTCGGGAACGGAGAGGCCGACCTCCTCGTAGATGTCGGTCCGGTAGTAGACCGCCCACCAGTAGTAAGACTGCGGGATGAAGTAGTAGTCACCCTCGTCGCTCGACATCGCCTGGGCGCCGGCGGAGTAGGCCTCCGTCCAGTCGTTGTCGGTCCACACGTCGGTGATGTCGGCGATCAGGCCGGCCCGGGTGAAGAAGCGCATGCGTTCACCGGCGAACCAGGTGAGCACGTCGGGCGGCGGGCTGGCGACCAGGTAGGTTCGGATGGCCTGCTTGAAGTCCTCGTGGGCGATGGTCGAGTGCTCGACCCGCACGTCGGGGTAGCGCTCCATGAAGAGTTCGACGATCCGCTCGTCGAGCTCACGCGGCGCGGGGTCGGACATGTAGGAGTTGTAGCGCAGCATCCCGGACTGGGCCGCGCCCCAGGCGAGCAGCGCAACCAGGAGTGTGGAGAGGATGGAGATCGTGATCCGTCGCATCGAGACTTCCTTTCAGGGGATGGTGGGCCTTCGGACGGTCGCGCACGCGGCGGTCGGCCCGTCGCGAACGGTGCTGTTGGCGCTCACCCCCTCTCGCTGATGACGCCGTCCCGGCAAGATGCGGTCGTCGAACGGCGCAAACCGGGTCCGAGGTCTTGACTAACGCGTGTTAGTAGGTTAGCGAGTTCCGGGTCGCCTTGTCAATACGGTGGATTCACGTGTTGATGCAGCGGCTCACGAGCCCGCGCCGTGCAGCAACACGTCGAGCACCTCGCCCCGCAGCAGCCCGCGGTAGACCCCGTCGACCTGGACGTCGGCCGCCGCGACCCGCAGGTCCGGGTAGTCGGGGTTGTGCGCGCGCAGCCGGAAGCGGTCGCGGCCCTCGCGCTCGAGGTACTTCAGGGTCACGTCGTCGCCGGATACGCGCACGGCGCAGATCAGGCCGTCGCGCACGGGCGGCGTGCGCTCGAGCAGCACGACGTCGCCGGCTTGGATGAGGTCGGCCATGGAGTCGCCGCGCACGCGCAGGGCGAAGTGGCGCTCGTCGAGCCCGGGCAGCGGCAGGAAGCCCTCGGCGTCGGCCACCGCCTCGGACAGCGGGCCCGCATGGATGCTGCCGAGCAGCGGCACGCCGGTGGCGGCCGCCGGCAGCGTGACGATCGGCGAGCGCCCGCGCCCGCGGCCCTCGAACGTCAGGTAGCCCTTGTGGGCCAGCGCCTCGAGGTGCTGCTTGAGCGTGACGTAGGTGATCCCCAGGCCCCGCGCGAGCTCGGACAGGTCCGGCAGCGCGCCGGTGCGCCGGTGGTGCTCACGGAGGCGTTCGTAGACCTTGTGTTGGCGCGGGGAGAGGGGGCGCATCGCTACCGTAAAGTTTGCGGCGTGACGCGCGCTACTGTCAAGTCGGCGGCAGGCGTCACATCCTGAGTGCCGTACTAGGGTTTAGCATGGGTCTAGGCGTGAGAAGCGTGAGAAAGTCCGTGCGGGACGCCGTTCCTGGCCCTTGGGGGGCTAGACGCGAGCGGCGCGACATGCTACATTTCCTGTAGCGTTCTGCGTCCGACCGCGCGGCGAATGCGCCGAGGCGCCGGTCCGTGACCCGCAGATCCCCCCATCACCTCTCGTCAAGGATTGGACGCGACGATGCTGCACACCTTCGAGAACCTGAACCCGACGAACGGCTGCGACACGCCTGACGTCGTACCTGCTGGCCTCGCCCTCCCGACCCGCAACCTCGAGCCGGGCGGCGTCCTGTTCGAGGCGGGACGCGATGCGGCGAGTCTCTACGTCGTCAACTACGGCGTGCTCAAGGCGGTCATCCCCACCAGCCTCGGTCGCGATCGCATCGCCGACCTCTACGGGCCCGGCGACGTGCTCGGCCTGGCCGCGCTCGACGGCGGTCACCACCCCGAGACGGTGGTCGCCGTGCACGAGGCCTGCATGACGCCGATCGACCCGCAGCAGGCGATGAACGACCGCAAGCTGCGCGACTACGTCGTCCGCGCCATGGCGCGCCAGCTGCGGCGCTCGCGCGAGATGATCGACGAGGCGGAGATGCCCGTCGGCGCGCGCGTCACCCGCGCGTTCCTGCGGCTCGCCGGCCAGTTCGGGCAGCCTTCCGACGAGGCCGACGGCATGGTCAAGCTGCCGCTCGCGCTCACCCACGAGGACCTCGCCGACCTGACGGGCAGCTCCCGCGTCACGATCACGCGCATCCTCGGCGAGTTGCGCGGCGACGGGGCGTTGCAGGGCACCCGCGGTGTGTACCTGGCCGACCCGGCCGGGCTCGAGCGGGCGACCGACGGCTACGTCATGCAGGTGCTGTGACGCCGCGCGCCGGTTCCGGTAACCTCGCCCCATGTTGAACTTCACCGACGCCGCCGCCTCCCGCGTCCGCGACTTCCTCGCCAAGCAGGCCGCGCAGGGTGTGACCGCCCTGCGCGTCGCCGGCACCCGCAAGGAGCACCGCCTGTGGCTGGTCAAGGAGAGCGACCAGCAGGAGGGTGACCGCGTCCTGTTCCTCGACGGCTTCGAGGTCTACGTCGACCCGATGACCGTCCGCCACCTCGACGGCGCCACCGTCGACTTCGTCGACGGCGTCATGCAGTCCGGCTTCCGCGTGTTCTTCCCCTCGCCCACCTGGGACGACCCGGTGGCGCAGAAGGTGCAGGACGTCTTGGACCACGAGGTGAACCCGGGTGTCGCGGGGCACGGTGGCAGCGTGTCGCTGGTCAAGGTCGCCGGCGACGTCGCGGTGATCCAGTTGCACGGCGGCTGCCAGGGCTGCGGCGCGGCCGACGTCACCCTCAAACAGGGCATCGAGCGCATGATCAAGGCCGGGGTGCCGGAGATCCGAGCCGTCCAGGACGCGACGGATCACGCTGCCGGCGAGAACCCGTACTACGCACCCGACGCCGTGCCGGACGAGGTCGACTCGCCCATCGCCTGACGTCGGCTCGCTTCGGTTACGATGCGCGCGTCCGCCGGTCCGCGGACGCCTCGAGCCCACGTGATGAACCCAGAAGAGCCCCTCCAACCGCGCCTGTCGTTGCGCGGCATCGAGAAACGTTACCCGGGGGTGCGCGCCCTGGCCGGCGTCGACCTCGACGTGATGCCCGGCCAGGTGCACGCGGTGCTGGGGGAGAACGGTGCCGGCAAGAGCACGCTGATGCACGTGGTGTACGGCCTGGTGGCGCCCGACGAGGGCAGCATGACGTGGGAGGGCGAGCCGCTGAGGCTGCGTTCGCCGCGCGAGGCCATCGCGCGGGGCATCGGCCTGGTGGCGCAGCACTTCCACCTGGTGGAGCGCCACACGGTCGCCGAGAACCTGGCCCTGGGGTTCCCCGACGCGCCGTTCTGGCGGCCGACGCGGTCGCTGCTGCCGCGGCTGCAGGCGGCCGCCGAGCGCTACGGCCTGGCGCTCGACCCGGGCGCGCAGGTGCGCGACCTGTCGCCCGGCGAGCGCCAGCGCGTCGAGATCGTCAAGGCCCTGATGCAGGGGGCGCGGCTGCTGGTGCTCGACGAGCCGACCAGCGTGCTGACGCCCGCCGAGGTCGACGCCCTGTTCGCCGTGCTGCGCCGCTTCGTCGCCGAGGGCTCGTCGGTCGTGTTCGTGTCGCACAAGCTCGCCGAGGTCGAGGTGCTCGCCGACGTCGTCACCGTGCTGCGGCGCGGCGCCGTCGTCGGCCGCCGCAGCGCCGCCGACGGGCTGGACCGGCGCGACCTCGCGCGCCTCATGGTGGGGCGTGACCTCGCCGCGGCCGTCGCCGACCGGGGGCGCGCGCGGGCCGCTGCCATCGCCGCGGGGCCGGTGCGCCTGCGGCTCACGGACGTGCGGGTCGACGCGCCCGGTCGGGCGCAGGGCCCGGCGCTGAACGTCGCGTCGCTCGAGGTCCGTGGCGGAGAGATCGTCGGGATCGCCGGCGTGGCGGGCAACGGCCAGTCCGAACTGGTCGCCGTGGTCGCCGGCCTGCGGGCCCCCAGCGCCGGGACCGTGGAGGTCGACGGCCGCGAGCCGGGCAGCGGCCGCCGGCGGCGCGGCGCCCGCAGCCAGGTCGACGCCGGGGTGGCGCTCGTCCCCGAGGACCGCACCAAGGTCGGGGTGGTGGGCGACCTCAGCGTCGCCCGCAACCTCGCGCTGCGCCACGCCCACCGACGCCCGTTCGCGCGGGGCATGTGGATCGACTGGCAGGCGGTCGGCCGGGTCTCGCAGAGCGCGGTCGAGGCGTACGACATCGCCACGCCCTCGACGGGGACGCCCGCGCGGCTGCTGTCGGGCGGCAACGTGCAGAAGGTGATCCTGGCGCGCGAGCTCGACCGCGACCCCGGGGTGGTGGTGGCCGTCCACCCTACCTACGGCCTCGACGTCGCCGCGACGTCGCAGACGCACGAGCGGCTGCTCGCGGCCGCGGGCCGGGGCGCGGCGGTGCTGCTGGTCTCGGAGGACCTCGACGAGGTGCTGTCGCTCTCCGACCGGGTCGCCGTGCTCTCCGGCGGCCGGGTGGTGGCCACGATGGCGGCCGCGGACGCCGACCCGGAGGCGCTCGGGCTGGCGATGGCGGGGGTGAGCGCGTGATCGGGGCCCTGCGACGCCGGCGCGCGGCGCGCCGTTGGGAGCCCCGCGCCGATGCCCCCGCCTGGCGCGTGATGCTGGTGACGATCGCGGCCGTGGCCGTCGCCGCACTGGTGGTCACCTGGGTGTTCGTCGCCTACGGCGTCGCGCCCGGCGAGGCCTGGGCGACGATCGTCCGACGCACGCTGCTCGAACCGCGCGGGCTCTCGGAGACGGTGCGCAAGGCGATCCCGCTGCTGCTCGCCGGCATCGGCCTGCTGCTCGCCTTCCGCGCGCGCTTCTGGAACATCGGCGCGGAGGGTCAGATCCTGGCGGGGGCGATCGGCGCCACGGCCGTCGCGCTGTTCACCGAGCTGCCCGGACCGCTGGTCGTCCCGGCGATGTTCCTGGCCGGCATGCTGGCCGGCGCGGCGTGGGGCGCGGTGCCCGCGCTGCTCAAGGCGCGGATGGGCGTCAACGAGATCATCACGACGCTGATGTTCAACTACATCGCGCTGTACCTGGTGCGCTGGCTGATCAACGGCCCGTGGAAGGCCCGCAGCGCCACCGGCTTCAGCTACAGCGAGCGCTTCCCGGCCGAGGCCGTGCTGCCCACGCTCGGCGCGACGCGTCTCCACTGGCCGACCCTGGCGATCGCCCTCGTGCTGGTGGCCGTCGTCGCGCTGCTGCTCGCCCGCTCCCGCTTCGGCTTCGAGGTCGAGGTGCTCGGGCGCAGCCCGGAGGCGGCGCGCTACGCCGGCATCGACGCGGGCCGCGTGACGCTGCTGCTCGCGGCGCTGGCCGCCGGCGCCGCCGGCCTGGCCGGCGTGGGCGAGGTCGCCGGCATCCACCGGCGGCTGGTCGAGCCGACCCAGCTCTCGCTTGGCTACGGCTACGCCGCCATCCTGGTGGCCCTGCTCGCGCGCGGCAAGGCGCTGGCGGTGGTCCCCGCCGCGCTCTTCCTGGGTTTCGTCTTCGCGGCCGGCGACGTCATGCGCGTGTCGCTGCGGTTGCCGTCGCAGCTGCCGGACGTCGTCACCGGCCTGGTCCTGCTGCTCGTCGTCGCCTCGGAGCCGCTCACCCGCGGCCGCTGGGTGCGGCGCGATCCGGCGGAGGCCGCGACCGCGCCGGCCGCCGAGGCGCCGGTGGCCCCGCCCGCCGCAGCGACCGCCGGCGCGCCAGCCGGGGGCGCGGCCCACGCCTCGCCCGACGGGGAAGGCTGACGTGGACATCGACGTCCTGGTCGTCGCGACCATCGCCCGCGCGCTGGCGTTCGCCACGCCGCTGCTGTGGGCAGCGCTGGGCGAGGTCATCGCCGAGCGCAGCGGGGTCGTCAACCTCGGGGTCGAGGGGATGATGGCGCTCGGCGCCGTGACCGGCTTCGCGGTGGCGTTCACCACCGGCGACGTCTGGTGGGGGCTGGCGGCCGCCGGCCTGGCGGGCATGCTCGGCTCGCTGCTGCACGCGTTCGTGGCGATCACCCTGCGGGCCGACGCCTACGTCTCGGGCCTGTCGCTGACGATGCTGGGGCTGGGGCTCTCCGCCCTGATCGGCCGCGCCTGGGTGGGCCGGCCGCTGCCCGATCCGATGCGCACGATCGACGTCCCCTGGCTGCGCGAGCTGCCGCTGCTGGGACCGATGCTGTTCCAGGGCCAGTACGTCCTCACCTACGCCGCGCTGCTCGCCGCCGTGGTCGCCTGGGCCATGCTCTTCCACACCCGCGGCGGCCTGGTGCTGCGCAGCGTGGGCGAGAACCCGACGGCGGTCGACGCCGCCGGCCTGCACGTCCGCCCGGTGCGCTACGCCGCGGTGCTGATCGGTGGGCTGCTCGCCGGCATCGGCGGCGGCTACCTGTCGCTCGCCTACCGCCCGTCGTGGGGGGAGGGGATGGTCAACGGCCTCGGCTGGATCGCGCTGGCCCTCGCGATCTTCGCCATGTGGCACCCGCTGCGGGTGATCGTGGCGGGCCTGCTGTTCGGTGCCTGCTTCACGTTGGCCTTCCGCCTCCAGACGGTGTTTCCCCCCGAGCTGCTGACGATGCTGCCCTACGTCTTCACCGTCCTCGCGCTGGTGTTCACCGCCTGGCGCCGCGGCCGGCTCGCCTTCGGCGCGCCCGAGGCGCTCGGCCGCGCCTACCTGCGGGGCGAGCGATGATCGCCACCACCTTCCGTCCCGGCCCCAAGCCGTCCGCCAGCGCGCGGCGGCCCGGCACCGCACCGTCGGCCCCCTCGGGGACGGCGGACGCCTCCCACCCCGCGCGGCCCTCGGCCGCCCCCCACCGGAGGAGACCCGCATGAAGCACGCCGCCCGCCTCGCCCTCGCCCTCGCCCTGCTCCTACCCCTCGGATTCGGCTCCGCCCAACGCGCCCTCGAGGACCTCAAGATCGCCTTCCTCTACGTCGGCCCCGTCGGCGACTACGGCTTCAGCTACGCGCACGACCTCGGTCGCCAGGCGCTGGTCGAACGCTTCCCCGGCCTGGAGACCACCTTCGTCGAGTCCGTCCCCGAGGCGGAGGTCGAGCCCTTCGTCGACCAGCTGATCGCCGACGGCCACAACGTCATCATCGGCACCAGCTTCGGCTTCGGCGACGGCCTGCTCGCCGCCGCCGAGCGCTACCCGGACGTGATCTTCGGGCACGCGACCGGCATCGAGCGCGCGCCGAACGTGTTCACCTTCATGGCCGACTTCTGGCAGGTGTACTACCTCAACGGCCTCGTCGCCGGCGCCCTCTCCGAGACCGGCACCATCGGCTACGTGGCGGCGTTCCCGATCCCGGAGGTCAAGCGCCACATCAACGCGTTCGCGATCGGCGCGCGCGAGGTCGACCCCGACGCGGTCGTCGAGGTGCGCTGGCTGTACGCCTGGTTCGACCCGGCCGGCGCGCAGGAGGCCACCCAGGCGCTGATGAGCGAGGGCGCCGACGTCTTCGCCTTCACCGAGGACACCCCGACCGTCATCCAGGTGGCCGCCACCCGCGGTTTCCCGAGCTTCTCTCACTACGCCTCGATGCTGCCCTTCTCGCCCGAGACGGTGGCCTCCGGCCAGCTGGTCAACTGGGAGGCGATCCTGATCGACGTCGTCGAGAAGATCCTCGACGGGACGTACACCGCGGACAACCTGGCCGACGTCGACTACTTCTGGGGACTGGGCGAGGGATCGGTCGAGGCCGGCGCCGAGCCCGGCATGCTGATCAACCCCGTGTACGAGGCGCAGCTGCGCGCCGAGGTGCTCGACCACCCGGAGTTCGGCGAGATCTCGGTCTACGAGCTCGTCGAACGACGCCTCGAGCAGATGAGCACCCTGCCGCCCGAGTTCGAGCCCTTCACCGGCCCCTTGCGCGACCGCCAGGGCAACCTCGTCTACGCCGACGGCGTGTCGGCGACGATCGACGAGCTCCTCGGCATGGAGTGGGCGGCCGAGAACGTGCGCGGCCCCTGGGACGGCGAGCCCTGAGCCCGGCCTGACCCGCGCCCGCAGCGATCCCAGCACGGGCGGTCCCTCCGGGGGCCGCCCGTGTACGCTGGAGCATGAGTGCAGCAGCACGAGATCTGCCGTCGGGCGGCCCGCTGGCGCCCACCCTCGACGAGCTGCGGGCGGCCGTCGACGTCGCGGCCGGCCGGCGGCCCGCCGACCTGCGACTGACCCGCGCGCGCCTGCTCAACGTGTTCACGGGGGAGGTCGAGGAGGTCGACGTCGACGTGGCGGGGCGGCTGGTGGCGGCCGTCTTGCCGACGCGGCGGCCCGAGGCGGGGGGCGAGGCGCCTCCCCCGGCCCTCCACGAGCTCGACCTCGCCGGCGCCTACCTGGCCCCGGGCCTGATCGACGGCCACCTGCACGTCGAGTCGTCGCTGGTGACGCCGCCTGCGTACGCCTGCGCCGTGCTGCCCCGCGGGGTGGTCGGCGGGGTCAACGACCCCCACGAGATCGCCAACGTCGCCGGCCTCGAGGGCGTCCGCTGGTGGCTGGCCTTCGCCGAGGACCTGCCCTTCGACCTGTGGACCGCGGCGCCCTCGTGCGTGCCGTCGACGGCGCTCGAGACCGCCGGCGCCGAGCTGGGCGTCGGCGAGATCGACGAGCTGCTCGCGCACCCGCGCGTGGTCGGCGTCGCCGAGTTGATGAGCTTCCCCGACGTCGTGGCGGGAGCGGTCGAGCAGTTGGCCAAGGTGGCGGTCGCGGAGAGCGTCGGCAAGACCACCGAGGGTCACGCCCCCGGGCTCTCCGGCCGCGCGCTGCAGGCGTACCTCGCCGCCGGGATCGGCTCCGATCACGAGAGCACCCGCCTGGACGAGGGCCGCGAGAAGCTGGCCGCCGGCATGTTCCTCATGGTGCGCGAGGGATCGGTCACGCGCGACCTCGACGCCCTCCTGCCGCTGGTCACGCCGCGCCACGCCGACCGCGTCGGCTTCGTCACCGACGACCGTCTGCCCCACGATCTGCTGGAGGAGGGCGCCGTCGACGTGCTGGTGCGCCGCGCGATCGCCGCCGGCGTCGACCCCGTGTACGCCGTCCGCTGCGCGTCGTGGAACACCGCCCGCCACTACCGGCTGCCGCGCCGCGGCGCGGTGGCGCCGGGCTACTTCGCCGATCTGCTGGTGATCGACGACCTCGCCGCCTTCCGCGTCGCCCGGGTCCTTCGGCATGGCCGCTGGGTCGCGGAGGACGGCCGGCTGACCGAGCCCGCCGAGCGCGCGCTCGCGGACGCCGCCGCGGCCGCCGAGCGGCGGCCCGAGGCCGCGAGCCTGCGGTCCAGCGTGCGCCTACCCGACCTGGGCGATGGCGCCCTGCGCCTCCCCGCGCCCGATGCCGGACGGCGCGTGCGCGTCCTCCGGCCGCTGCCGGGACAGGTCGTCACCGAGGCGACGACCGCCGAACCCAGGGTCGTGGGCGGCGAGGTGGTCGCCGATCCGGCCCGCGACCTGCTCAAGCTCGCCTGCGTCCACCGGCACGGTCGCCCTGCGCCAGGGACGGGCGTCGGCCTCGGCTTGGTGCAGGGCCTCGGCCTGCGCCGCGGCGCCCTGGCGAGCAGCGTCGGCCACGACCACCACAACCTCATGCTGGTCGGCGCCGACGACGACGCGATGCGGCGCGCGGCGCTGCGCGTCGCCGAGCTCGGCGGCGGCTTCGTCGTCGACGACGGCGAGCGGGTGGTGGCCGAGCTCGCCCTGCCGATCGCGGGACTGGTCACGACCGCCCCGCTCGAGCGCGTGGTGGCGGAGCTCGACGCGCTCGACGCCGCCGTGAAGGCGCTGGGCGGCAGCGGATCGGACGCCTTCATGACGCTCTCGTTCCTCGGTCTCGCGGTCATCCCGGCGCTGCGCGTGACCGATCATGGGTTGGTCGACGTCGTCGCGGCACGGCTGGTGCCGCTGGCCGTATGAGCGCCGCTCGCGGTAGCGCCGTCCTGCTGCTGCGCGGCGCGCTGGCGCACGTGCCGCGCGACCCGTGGGCCGAGGGGGCCGCGGCGCTCGAGGCGTGGGACGACGGCTGCCTGGCCATCGGCGCGGACGGGCGGGTCGCCGCGGTCGGCGACTGGGCCGACGTGCGCGCGCGCTTCCCCGGCGCCGTGGTCGACGACCGCCGCGGCGCCCTCGTGCTGCCCGGCCTGGTGGACGCCCACGTGCACTACCCCCAGGTCGGCGTCATGGGGTCGATGGGGCTCGGCCTGCTGGCGTGGCTGGCGGAACGGACGCTCCCCCACGAGGCGCGCTTCGTCGACGCCCCGTTCGCCAGGGCGGAGGCCCGCACGTTCCTGCGCCTGCTGGCGCGCAACGGCACCACCAGCGCGCTGGTCTTCGGCGCCCACTTCGCGGTCGCCATGGAGGCCTTCTTCCACGAGGCGGAGGCCAGCGGCCTGCGCATCGCGGCCGGCCTCTGCGTCGCCGACCATGGCCTGCGGCCCGAGCTGCGCGTCACGCCGGAGCTCGCCTACGAGTCGTCGCGCTTCCTCGCGCGTCGCTGGCACGGCCGCGGCAGGCTGCGCTACGCGGTGACGCCGCGCTTCTCGCTGTCGTCGACGCCGGAACTGCTCGCCGCCTGCGCGGCGGTGGCGGCCGACGTGCCTGGCGTGCTGATCACCAGCCACCTCAACGAGACGCCCGACGAGATCGCCGGCGTCCTGGCGGCCTTCCCCGGGGCCGCCGACTACCTCGCGACCTACGAGGCGGCCGGGCTCGTGGGCCGCGGAAGCGTGTTCGCCCACGACCTGCACCCGAGCGAGGGCGAGCTCGAGCGCCTGGCCGCCGCCGGCGCCGCCGTGGCGCACTGCCCCAGCAGCAACCAGGCGCTCGGCTCGGGCCTCTTCCCGCTGCGCGGCCACCGTGAGCACGGGGTGCGCGTCGCCCTCGGCACCGACCTCGGCGCCGGCACCGACCCGTCGCTGTTGCACGAGGCGTCGGCCGCGTACCTGGGCCAGCAGCTGCTCGGGGACGCGGGCGTCGTGCTGTCGCCCGTCCACCTCCTACACCTCGCCACCGCGGCGGGGGCCTCGGCGATCGGGCTCGGCGAGGAGGTCGGCGACCTGCGGCCCGGTCGCTGGGCCGACGTCGTCGTGTTGCGGCCGCCGCCTGGGTCGACCCTGGCGGCGGTGTGGGCGCACGCCGACGGCGTCGCGGACCTGCTCGGTCCGGCGCTGATGCTGGCGCGCGAGGAGGCCGTCGAGTCGACCTGGGTCGCAGGGAAGAGCGTCTGGGACGCCCGCGGAGGGCGGGACGCGCGCGGAGTGGACGAGGCGGCGCCGGGGCCGGCGCCCGCCTAGCCCTCCTCGATGCGCACGCCGAGCCCGTGCAGCAGGCCGGTGGCCTCGGGGAGGCGCACCAGGAGGCCGCGGACCACGTTGCGCCGGACGTCGACCTGGTAGTGGTGCGCCTTGCGCAGGTCGGCGCCGCTCAGGTTGCAGTCGCGGATCTCGGTCCCCTCGAGGTCGCTGCCGCGGAAGCTGGCGTCGGTGAGGTCGCAGCCGATGAAGAACGCCTCGTGGATCGTGCAGCCCTCGAAGCGGCGCCGCCGCAGGGCGAGGCGCTCGAAGGTGGCGAAGCTCAGGACCGAGTCCTTGAAGTCGACCTCGAGCGGCCGGTTGGGATCGACCCTGGCCGCCGACCAGTTGATGCCGACGGCGTGCCCGGCCTCGATGGTGACGCCCTCGAAGCGGCAGTCGTCCACCGACATCAACCCGAGGTCGCAGCGGAGGAAGTCCGAGTCGGCGAAGGTGCAGCCCGACAGGCGGGCCTCACGCAGGTCGCAGTCCTCGAACACACAGTCGTGGAAGGCGGTGCCGGACAGCGGCCCCGCGATCCGCAGGCCGCGGAAGGTCTGGTTGCGGTAGCTGGCCCCGTCACGGGGGACGGTGGTCATCCGTCCTCCCCGCGCCGCGCCGTGCCCACCGTTCCGGCGCGGACCGGCCCCCCGCCTCCGTCCCAGTGCGACTCGACGGCGGCCGCGTCCTCACGGGTGTTGACGTTGTGCAGGGCGGCGATGGCGTCGGGCGGCAGCGCCGCGTAGGCGATCGCCTGCGCGCCGGCAGCCGCGAGGAAGCGCCTGAGCGAGCGGTCGCCGCCTGGCGCCGCGTGCTCGGCCGCGAGCGGCGCGAGGTCGCCGTGGTAGAGGGCGGCCAGCGGTTCCCAGCGGCCTTCGGGACCGCGCGCGGCGACGGCGAGTGGGTGCGCCGCGGCCGCCGCCTCGGGCGCCGCGTCGGCGGCCGCCATCAGCGCCGTCCACCAAGTGACGTCCACCAGCGGGAGGTCGACCGCCAGCACGGCGACCCAGCGCCGACCCGCCAGGCGCAGCGCGGTGGCGATGCCGCCGATGGGTCCGGCGCCGGGCGCGTCGTCCGGGACGACGCGGTCGGGGTCCGGGAGGAGGGGGGCGAGCGCGGCGGCGCGCGCCGGCTCGCCGGCGACCACCCAGACCGGGTCGAACGCGGCGGTCGCGGCCAACGCCCGGTCGACGAGGCGCGTCCCAGCCACGAGCGCGCGGGCCTTGTCGGCACCGAAGCGGCGTCCGACGCCGCCGGCGAGGACGACGGCGGCGACGGGGGTGCCGCGCCAGTGGGTCACGGGCGTCCGGGTCACGCGTTCAGCCTACCGTGGGCTGCCCGGCGGTCGGTGACGCTTGCACGAACGGGGACGATGGCCTGCGCAGGGCGCCGGGCTCGTCCGCCGCGCGCCGGGTAACGTGCGTCCATGATCCTGCTGCGCCGCTCGCTGCTCGCGCTCGCCTTCGCCCTCGTCGCGGTGGTGGTGGGCGTCGCCGTCTCGATCCCGTTCGACGGTTGGCTCAACCGCGACCGCGTCGCCGCCCTCACGAACGCCGTCGCGGACGGCGCGACGCCGGTGGCCGTCTACCTCGCGCGGCCTGCCGTGGAGGACGGGCCGCTGCCGGTCGTGGTGATGATCCATGAGTTCTGGGGGCTCAACGAGGCGCTGCTCTCCAAGGCCGATCTGCTGGCGGCCGACGGCTACCTGGTGGTCGCGCCGGATACGTTCCGCGGCACCACGACACGCTGGCTGCCCAAGGCCCTGTGGCACACGCTCAGCACGCCCGACGAGCGGGTGATCGAGGACCTCGACACGGTGGTCGCCTGGCTGCGGAGCCGCGGCGACGTCGATCCCGAGCGCATCGTCGTCATGGGCTTCTGCTACGGCGGCGGCAAGGCCCTGGCCTACGCCTTGGCCCGGCCCGGGGTGCCCGCGGGGACCGCCGTCTTCTACGGCGACCTGAGCGACGACGCGGCGGCACTCGCGCGTCTCGAGGGACCGGTGCTGGGGGTGTTCGGGCGCGACGACACGCTCGTCACGCCCGCCGAGGTCGACGGTTTCGAGCGTGCGCTGCGGCGGGCCGGGGTCGATCACGCGCTGCTGCGCTTCGACGAGGTGGGCCATGCGTTCGTGACGGCGGCCGATGGCATCGCGACGGATCCGACGCAGGCGGCGGCCTGGGGCGCCTGGACGGCGTGGCTGCGCGAGGTGACGACGGTGCGGACCGACGACGACGAGCGCTGAGCTGGCGGTGGGCGGGCCACAACGAAAACCGCCGCCCCTTCCGGAGCGGCTGATAAAGGCAACATACCCCGGTATGCGGCATCCGTCAAGACCTTGCGGGCGGGTGCCGCCGAACGCGCGCGACAACGTCCGAACGGCGCCCGCGAGGCCCCTGACGGCGCGTCAAACGGCCCGTTTGAAGGGGTAGATCTCGTAGCTCCGCCAGACGCCCTCGCGGTGGTAGACGTCGGCTTCGAGCAGCCGCCGCGTGGCGGCCTCGTCCTCGGCCTCGACGAGGAGCGCGGAGCCGATCATGGCCCCCTGGCCGTCGAGCAGGGCCCCGCCCACCTGGAGCGCCCCGCTCTCCGCGAGCGCCCGGGCGCCCTCGAGGTGGCGCTCGCGCACGCGCTGGCGGCGGGCGGGGGCGTCGGCGTCGGTGCCGTCTTTGGCGATCACGAGGAAGAGCATCGTTCACCTCCTGGTGTCGGGTCCGACCGGTGCGGGCGGCGGGGCCGGGCCCCTCGGTCGCCCGCCCGAGCCCCGTCAAAGTTGAGCGTATGAGACTCAAATCCGTTGACAAGGGCTGCCCGCGCTGCTATGCTCGGCCCCAGCGGGCGACCTGCGTCGGATCGTATCAGGTCCGTTGCGCGGGTCCATCACGTCCACCCGGGGCGCGCGGAGCGCCCCCGCGAAGGAGCGTCCACCATGGCCAAGGCAGTCGGCATCGATCTGGGGACCACCAACAGCGTGATCTCCATCATGGAGGGTGGCGAAGCCACCGTCCTCGTCAACAGTGAAGGCAACCGCACCACCCCCTCCGTCGTCGGCTTCAAGGACGACGTCCGGCTCGTCGGCCAGGTCGCCAAGCGCCAGGCCGTCCTCAACCCGAAGGGCACCCTGTTCGAGATCAAGCGCTACATGGGCCGCACCTGGGACGAGGTCCACACCGAGGTCGAGCGCGCGCCCTACGAGGTCGTGCGTGGCGACGACGGCGGCGTGCGCTTCGTCGTGGCCGGCGAGAAGTTCACGCCGGAAGAGGTCTCGGCGATGATCCTGCGCAAGATGGTCGCCGACGCCAGCGAGCAGCTGGGCCAGAAGGTCACCAAGGCGGTCATCACCGTCCCCGCCTACTTCAACAACGCCCAGCGCGAGGCGACCCAGAACGCCGGCAGGATCGCCGGGCTCGAGGTGCTGCGCATCGTCAACGAGCCGACCGCCGCGGCGCTCGCCTACGGACTCGAGAAGAAGGGTAACGAGACCGTGCTCGTCTTCGACCTCGGTGGCGGCACCTTCGACGTCTCCATCCTCGAGGTGGGCGACGGCGTGTTCGAGGTGCGCTCGACCTCGGGCGACACCCACCTCGGCGGGTCCGACATGGACTACGCGATCGTGAACTGGCTGGCGGACGAGTTCCAGAAGGAGTACAACGTCGACCTGCGCAAGGACAAGCAGGCGCTGCAACGACTGATCGAGGCCGCGGAGAAGGCGAAGATCGAGCTCTCGGGCCTCCCGGAGACCACCGTCAGCCTGCCCTTCATCGCCATGGACCCGGCGTCGAACGCGCCGCTGTACCTCGAGAAGAAGCTGACGCGGTCCAAGTTCGAGGAGCTGATCGCCCCGCTGATGGCGCGCGTGCGCGGCCCCGTCGAGCAGGCGCTCAAGGACGCCAAGCTGACCAAGGACCAGGTCGACGAGATCATCCTGGTGGGTGGCGCCACGCGCGTGCCCGCGGTGAAGAAGCTCGTCAAGGAACTGCTCGGCAAGGAACCCAACCAGACGGTCAACCCCGACGAGGTCGTGGCGCTCGGCGCCGCCATCCAGGCGGGCGTTCTGACCGGCGAGGTCGACGACATCGTGCTCCTCGACGTCACCCCGCTCAGCCTGGGCGTCGAGACCAAGGGCGGCGTCTTCACCAAGCTGATCGACCGCAACACCACGGTGCCGGTCCGCAAGAGCGAGACCTTCTCGACGGCGGACCACAACCAGACCGGCGTCGAGGTCCACGTGCTGCAGGGCGAGCGGGCGATGGCGGGCGACAACAAGTCGCTGGGCCGCTTCAAGCTCGACGGCATCCCGCCGATGCCCGCCGGCATGCCGCAGATCGAGATCACCTACGACATCGATGCCAACGGGGTGCTGAACGTCTCGGCGAAGGAGAAGTCGACCGGCAAGGCCGCCTCGATCACCATCCAGAACACGACCACGCTGGCCGACACCGAGGTCGAGCGCATGGTGCAAGACGCCACCAAGAACGCCGAGGAGGACAAGGCCCGCAAGGAGAAGGCCGAGGCGCTCAACCAGCTCGACGGCCTGCGGCTCCAGGCGCAGAAGGCGCTCGACGACGCGGCCGCGGCGACCGATGAGCAGAAGCAGCCGCTGCAGGCCGCCATCGCCGACGCCCAGGGTGCGGTGGAGGCGCAGGCGCCGAAGGCCGAGGCCGAGGCCAAGACCCAGGCGCTGGCCAGCGCCCTGCAGGCGTTCCAGCAAGCCGTCGCCGCGGCGACGGCCAGCGAGGCCGAGCCGCCCACGGACGCCGACGCGGCCGCCAGCGGCGGTGATGACGACGACGTCATCGACGCCGACTTCAAGCCCGCGTCGTGAGCGCGATGGACGACGTCCGGGACGAGCGCGACATGGCGGCGCGGGACGCCGGCGAGGCGGCCGACCTCGACGAGGTCGATGACCTCGAGGAAGCCGAGGTCTGGCGCGCCGAGCTGGCGCGCGCCAACGAGGCACTCGAGCTGGCGCGTGCCGAGCTCGCGGCGGCCGAGGACCGTGCCCTGCGGGCGCGTGCCGAGCTCGAGAACCTGCGGCGCCGCCAGCAGGCCGAACTCGAGCGCGCGCGCCAGCAGGGGCTCGACGGCGCCTTGTTGCCCGTCCTGAGCGTGCACGACGACCTCGAACGCGCGCTCGCGGCGGCGACGCAGAGCGACGACCCCGCCTCGATCGTGCCGGGGGTCGAGGCCGTCCTCGCCGGCCTGCTGCGGAAGCTCGAGACGCTGGGCCTCGAGCGCACCGGCGAGGTGGGCGAGGCCTTCGACGCGGATCGCCACGAGGCGATCATGGCGGTCCCCGCCAGCGAGCCCGACCAGACCGGCACGATCCAGTCCGTGTTCGAGGCGGGCTTCGTGCAGGGCGATCGGCTGGTGCGGCCCGCGCGCGTCGTCGTCTACCAGGAGGCATAGGCCTGGCGCCCCTGCCGGCCACCGCGACCCGGTGACCGGCAGGGGCAGGGTGCCCCGCCGCCGCGCGGCGGCGGCACGCACGGGAGCACAACATGGCCGCCTACAAGGACTACTACCAGGTGCTGGGCATCGCCCGCGACGCGTCCGAGAAGGACGTGCGCCGGGCGTTTCGCAGCTTGGCGGCCAAGCACCACCCCGACCGCAACCGCGACGACCCCGGCGCCGAGGAGCGCTTCAAGGAGATCAACGAGGCCTACACGGTCCTCTCCGACCCGGAGAAGCGCAAGGTGTACGACCGCTTCGGTTCGGGCGGCCCGCCCACCGGTGGGTTCGCCGGCGGCGGTCATCCCGGCGGCGGGTTCCCCGGCGGCACCTACCAGCAAGGTGGCACCACCTTCTACGGCAACGTGGGTCCGGAGGACGCCGCCGGCTTCAGCGATTTCTTCCGGTCGCTCTTCGGCGGCGGCGTCGGCGGCTCGCCGTATGGCGGCGGGTTCGGCGACGACCCGTTCGTGGGGCCGAGCCGCGCCGCGACGCGGCCGCGAGCCGTCACGGCGAACCTCACCGTCGAGCTCGAGCGCGCCTTCCACGGCGGTCCGATGAGCGTCCGGGTCGACGGCAAGTCGCTCGAGGTCGGTATCCCGGCCGGCGTGCGCGACGGCGCCAAGCTGCGGCTGCGGGGCCAGGCGCCTGGCGGTGGCGACCTGGTGCTGGTCGTCCGCCACGCGCCGCACCCGCACTGGCGGCTCGACGGCAGCACACTGCACGTCGTCGCCGACGTGCCGGACCACGTCGCCGTCCTGGGCGGCAGCGTGCGCGTGCGCACCCTCGACGGCGACGTCGACCTCACCGTCCCCCCCGGCACCGCGAGCGGGCGCAAGCTGCGGCTGCGCGGGCGCGGCTGGCCATTGAAGACCGGCGCTCGGGTTGAGGGCGACGCGGAGCCGACACGGGGCGACGCGGTCGCCGAGGTCCGCGTCGTGGTACCGCGGGCCCCCAGCGAGGCGCAGCGCGAGGCCTACCAACGCCTGCGCGAACTCGACGCGGCCGACGGTGACTGACGCCGGGCTCTGGTAGCCTGCCGCATGCAGCGACCCCTTCGCTTACGTCCGCTGGCCGCCCTGGTGGCCCTCCTCATCCTCGCCCTCCCGACGCTCGCCGCCGCCGAGGACGACCCCGTCCTCATCGAACTCGGTGGCACGCGCGAGCGCTCGAGCGCCGTGCTCCAGCGCTTCGACATCGCGGTCCGCGGGCTGATCGCCAGCCAGGGCGGCGAGTACTCGGTCGAGACGATGGAGGAGCTCTACTCGTTCCTCCCGCAGTTCCTCGAGCAGCGCGCCGGCGAAATCGTGCTGGTCGACGCCGCGCGCGCGCGTGGGCTGACCGTCGACGACGAGGTCGTCGAAGGCTTCCTCGTGCAGGCGCGTGAGCAGTTCCCCGACGAGGCGGCCTTCGACGCGGTCCTCGCCGAGGCCGGCTTCGACGACGTCGAGCAGCTGCTCGAGGTGCTCCGCGAGGAGCAGTTGGTGCAGTTGCTCTTCGCCGAGCTCGAGGCGGAGGTCGTGCTGAGCGAGCTCGAGGTCCGGGTGGCTTACGAGGCCCTCAAGCCGCAGCTGATCCAGCCGGAACAGGTCTGCGCCAGCCACATCCTGGTCGATGACGAGGCCGGCGCGGCCGCGCTCTCGCGGGCCGCGCGCGCCGGCGCGAACTTCGCCGCGATGGCGGCCACCGCCTCGACCGACCGCGGCTCGGCGGAGCAGGGCGGCGACCTGGGCTGCTTCGCGCAGGGGATGATGGTGCCCGAGTTCGAGGCCGCCGCCTTCGCCGCCGAGCCCGGCGTCGCGACCGAGCCCGTGCAGAGTTCCTTCGGCTGGCACGTCATCCTGGTCGAGCGGCGCGTGCCGCCGCAGGTGCCGGAGCTCGAGGAGGTCCGGGAGCCGCTCGAGCAGCAGCTGCGCGGCGAGCGCGTCGACGCGACGGTCCAGGCGTACATCGCCTCGTCCGGCGTGCGCACCTACCCCGAGCGCATCCCCGCGTTCGAGGACGCATACGGCGGCGCCGACCAGTAGACCCCGGCGCGCCCGCGGGCGTGGGCGCGCCCAGTCGCCTCAGGGCCCGCCCAGTCGCCTCAGGGCCCGAGACGCACGCGCGCCCAACCGCCCGCATCGCGCTCGTAGCGGAAGCGGTCGTGCAGCCGCGAGGCACGACCCTGCCAGAACTCCATGGCGCTGGCCGTCACGGCGTACCCTCCCCAGAACGGTGGCCGCGCCACCACGTCGGGGAAGCGTGCCTCCGCCTCGGCCAGCGCCGCCGTCAACGTCCCGCGGTCTGCCAGCGGTCGGCTCTGCCGCGAAGCCCAGGCGGCGAGTTGGCTCCCCCGGGGACGCGAGGCGAAGTAGGCGTCGGCGGTCGCCTCGGCGACCGGCTCCGCGACGCCGTCGACCCTGACCTGGCGCTCGAGCGCGTCCCACCAGAAGGTCAGGGCGCAGCGTGGCTCGCGCGCCAGCGCGCGAGCCTTGCGGCTCTCGAGATGCGTGTAGAACACGAAGCGGTCGTCCTCCAGCCCCTTGAGCAGCACCATGCGTAGGGAGGGCGCGCCGTCCGGGTCGACCGTGGCGAGCCCCATCGCGTTGGGCTCGAGCGAGCCCGCGGCGACCGCGTCGGCCAACCAGGCGCCGAACTGGCGCATGGGATCGGGGTCGAGGTCGGCGAACTCGAGGACGCCCTCGCGGTACTGGGAGCGGAGGTCGGCTAGGCGCATGCCCCAGGGTACGGCCTGAGGGTACCGTGGCCCATGGACGACGCCCAGCCCGCCGCCCGGCCCGCCGCCGCCCACCGGCTCGCAGACAGCACCAGCGTGTACCTGCGGCTCCACGCCCACCAGCCGGTAGCGTGGTGGCCCTGGGGTGACGCGGCCCTCGCCGAGGCCCGCGCGCGCGACGTGCCCGTACTGCTGTCGGTCGGGTACGCCACCTGCCACTGGTGCCACGTGATGGCGCGCGAGTCGTTCGACGATCCCGAGGTGGGCGCGCTCATGAACGAGGGCTTCGTGAGCGTCAAGGTCGACCGCGAGGCGCGGCCGGACGTCGACGCCATCTACATGGCGGCGCTGCAGATGCTGACGGGCAGCGGCGGCTGGCCGATGACGCTGGCGCTGACCCCAGACGGGCGCCCCTGGTACGCCGGCACCTACTTCCCCCCCGACGACCGCTTCGGGCGCCCCTCGTTCCGGCGCGTCCTTGGCGCGCTGAGCAACGCCTGGCGCGAGCGGCGCGTCGAGGTGGAGCGCGCCGCCGACGAGATCGCCGGGGCGCTGGCGCGCCTCGAGGGGGGTGCACCGCCCAGGGCGGCGACGGCCGCCCCGGTGACCGCCGCCGCCCACGTGACGACCGCCCCCGACACGCGGCCGAGCGCGCAGCTGGCGGAGGCCGAACCACTGGTGCTGCAGGCCCTGCAGGCGACCTACGACGCCGCCCGCGGCGGCTTCGGCGACGCGCCGAAGTTCCCGCCCCACGCGGCTCTGCGGTGGCTCGAGCTGGTGCCCGGCGAAGACTGCGACGCGATGCGCCACCGCACCCTGCGCGCGATCGTCGACGGCGGCGTCACCGACCAGCTCGGCGGCGCGCTCCACCGCTACGCGGTCGACGGCGGATGGGCGGTGCCCCACTTCGAGGTCATGCTCGTCGACCAGGCGCAGATGCTGCCGCGCCTGGCGCGGGCGGCGGCCGAGACGGGTGACGCCCGCCTCGCGTGGGGCGCGGCGGCGATGCTCGAGGCCCTCGAGCGCGACCTGCTGCGTGACGACGCCCTCTTCGCCACCGGTCTCGACGCCGAGGCCGCCGGCGTCGAGGGTGGATTCCACACCTGGACCCCGGAGGAACTCGCGCGCGCGCTGCCCGCGGGCGACGACGCCGAGGTCGCGGCCCGGACGTTCGGCGTCGCGCCCGCGGGCCCGCTGGAGGGCCGCTCGGTGCTCGCCTGGAACGGCGACGACGACGGCGGCGGACCCGGCGAGGTGGACGCCGAGCGGGTCGAAGCGCTGCGGGCCCGCCTTCTCGCGGCGCGCGCCGAGCGGCCGCATCCGCGCCGGGACGATCCCGCCATCACCGCCTACGTGGGCCTCATGCTGCGTGGGTTGCTGGAGGCGGCCGAACACCTGGAGCCCGCGAACGCCGCCCGCGCCCGCGCGCTGGCCATGGGTGCCGCCGACGCGCTGTGGGCACGCGCCTGGGACGGGCGCCGCCTGCGCCGCGTGGTCGACGCACCGCCCAGCGACCCCGACCACGGCGTCGCGCTGCTCGACGACCAGGCGCACGCGGGGCTGGCCTGCCTCGCCCTGCACCGGGCGACCGGTGACCGCCGCCACCTGGCGCGGGCGCTCGACCTGGCGGAGGCGGTGATGGACGGCTTCGCGCTGCCGGACGGCGGCTTCGCCACCGTCCCACACGACGCCGCCGCCCCGCTGGTGCGGGCGCGCGACGGCCTCGACGGCGCGACCCCGGCCGCCGAGCCGGCGGCGGTTCTGCTGCTCGCCCAGGCCGCCGCCTGGACGGAGCGGGACGACTGGCGTTCGGCGGCCGAGGCCGCGCTGGCCGGCGTCGCGGCGCTGGCCCGAACGGCACCCACCGCGGCCGTGTCGGCGCTGATCGCCGCCCGCGCCCTGCGGCGACCGCCCCACCAGGTCGCGGTCGTGGGCCCGGCCGACGACCCGCGGACGGTGGCGCTGCTCGACGTCGCCCGCGCCCACCCCGGCGGCCCCTGCGTGCTGCGCAGCGACGGCCCCGCGGACGCATGGGCCGAGCGGATCCCGTGGCTCGCGGACCGCGGCGCGGTCGCCGGCCGGCCCACCGCCTTCGCCTGCGCCGCCGGTGCCTGCCGGCTGCCCGTGCACGCGCCGGACGACCTTGCCCGCGAGCTCGCTGCGCTCGACGCGGGGCGCGAGCTCGCCGCGCTGGACTCAGCGCGCGCGCTGGATGCAGCGCTCGCGGTCGACGCGGCGGGGCCGGAAGCGGACGCCGCCGCGGACGGCTGACGGGGCGGCGCGTGGGCTGGCGGTGGGTGGTCGGTGGCCCGGGCGCGGGCAAGACCGAGCGCGTGGTCGCCGACGCCCGGCGCGCGGCCGCCGCGGGCCGTCGCATCGCGTGGATCGGTCTGCCCGCGCAGCGCGACCAGGTCCTGCGGCGGCTCGTCGCCGACGGGCCGCTGCTCGGCGTCGAGTTCCTCACCTTCCAGCAGCTCGCGCTCCTCCAGCTCGGCCGCGCCGGCCGGCTCCGGCCGCAGATCCTGGCCACCGCCCGGCTCGCGTTGGTGGCCGAGGCGCTCGCGGAGCGCTTCGGCGCGCTGCCCACGCCGGGCGAGGCCGGCCTCTTCACCCGCGCCATCGCCGAGGCGAAGCGCTACGGGCACGACCCCGGGCGGATGGCGGCGCTGGCGGGCCGGGAGGGCGGCGGCGCGGCCGAGACCGCGCGGTTGGCCGAGGTCTTCGCCGGCTACGAGCGCCTGAAGGGGGAGGCCTGGGACGACGACGACGTGCGGGCGGCGGCCCAGGCGGCGGCCAGGGACGCGTCGCCCGAGACGCTGCGCGGCTGGCTGCCGGCCGACCTGTTGATCGTCGATGGCTGGCGCGAGGTCCCGCCGGCCGACCTCGCGTGGCTGCGGGCGATCGCCGAGTCCGCCGACGTGGTGGTGACGTCGGCGGCCGAGCCGCCCGCCGGCTGGGTCGCTGGGGAGGCGATCGAGCGACTCGCCGATCGACCCGTCGAGCTCGACGCATGGCGCTTCGCCAACCCCGTCGCCGAGGTGCGCTGGGTGCTGCGGGCGGTGGCGCGTGACCTCGCCGAGGGCCTCGATCACCGGGACCTCGCGGTGATCGCGCCGCCCGGCGCGGCCCGCGCGCTGGCGGCGCTGGCGGGAGAGTTCGGCGTCGCGTTGGCCGACGAGGCGCCCCGCGCCTTGGTCGACCTCCCGTTCGGCCGCGTGCTGGTCGACCTGCTCGAACTCCCCGAACACCCGACGGCCGGTCGCCTGCTCGCGGTGCCGGCGCTGGTGGAGCTCGGCCGGCGGGCGCTGGTCGAGGGCCTGACGGGTCGGGAGGCCATCGGCCGTCTGGCCGCGGACGCCGGGCTGGCGACCGTTTGGGAGGATTGGTTGGCGGCTCTGTCGCCGGCGGAGGATGCGCTCGCGTGGGCGCGTGAGGTGGTCGCGCTGGCGGCGGATCTGATGCCAGGAGCGGAGGACGCGACCTCGCCGGCGGCCGGCCCGCCGAGTGCCGCCGGCCCGACGGGCACCGTCGACCCGACGGGCACCGTCGACCCGACGGGCACCGTCGGCCCGGTCGCGCGCGCTCAGGAAGCCGCTCTGCGACGGGCGCAGGAGGCGGCCCGGCTGGCGGTCGGCGAGGGTTTCCGCGCGTGGTGGTTGGCGCTGCTGCGCGCCTCGAGCCTGCGCGAGCGACCGCGGCCCGGCGTGGCGCTGATCGAGCCGCGGCGCGCCGCCGGGCGCCGCTTTCGCCGGGCCTACCTCGTCGGCGCGGTCGCCGGCGCCTACGACCTCGGCGAGCGCGAGGACTACTTCGTGCCCGAGGAGGCGCGGGTGGCCGTGACGGCGCTTCATGGCACGACCGACGCGGGCCTGCCGCACCGCTACCGCGGGCTCGACGCCGCCTGGCGCGGCGAGCTGCGCGCCCGGGCCGACCACGTCACCATCACCCACGCGGAAGCCGACCGAGGCGGTCCGTTGCGCGCCGACGAGGCGCTCCTCGGTGCGCCGCGCGGCGCCAGCCCCCCGGACCTGCCAAGCGCGAGCGCGCTCGAGGTGCTCGCGGGCGCGGCCTTCGACGCCCCGGGCGCGAGCGAACCCGGCGGACCGACGACGGTGGAGACGCTCCGGCGCGCCCAGGCGTGCGCCTTCCAGGCGTGGGCCGCGCCGCTGGCCGACGCCGATCCGCGTGCCCCCTGGCCGCGGCGCGCGCGGCGCGCGCTGACGGCGGAGGGCCCATGGAGCGACGCCCGCGCCGCCGAACTCGCCGCAGAGTTCCCGCTGCTCGGCGACTGGCTGACCGTGCACCGCGACGCGTTGGCCCGACTCAGTTTCGGTGTGCGGCTCCGTGGCGAGGGGAACGAGGCGCGGCTCGACGCGGTCGAACGCGACGGCAGCCGCGTGAGCATCGTCCGCTTCCTGTTGCCCGGCGAGGAGGCACTCGCGCCCCTGAGACCCGACCTACGCTGGAGTGAGTTGTGGGCGGCCGATCTGCTGCGCCGACGCCACGCCGCGACGTGCACGCGGGTCGACGTGGTGGCCTGGCCGCTCGGCGGGGAGCCCCGGCTGTTGACGCCCGCTGGCGTCGATGCGCCGCCCTTGGAGACCCGGCGGCGTCAGCTGCGCCGGACGGTCGCCGAGGCGCGCGAACGGTGGACGGCGGGCCCGCCGCAGCCGTCGCCCGGCTACCGCTGTGGTACCTGCCAGGTGGCCGACCTCTGCCGCGCGGGGACGGGCGCGCGATGAGGGTGCGCGTCGCCTCGGCCGGGACGGGGAAGACGACCTCGCTCGTCCTGCGGGTGCTCCACGCGATCGACGACGGGGTGCCGCTGCGGCGCATCGCCGCCGTCACCTACACGCGCACGGCCGCCGCCGAGCTGCGGGTCCGGGTCGGCGAGGCGATCGGCGCCCTGTCGCGTGAGGGGAGCTACCTGGGTGGCGCGGTGTGCCTCGACGAGGCCCGGCGCCCGCGCTTCGAGGAGGCGTCGCGCGAGCTCGGCGGCGCCACGATGGCGACGATTCACGGCTTCCTGATGCGGGCCCTGCGATCCGTGGCGCCGAGCATCGGGCTCGATCCGGACTTCGTGCCCTACGGCGAGGGGGAGGCGCAGGCCACCTTCGAGGAGGAGTTGCGCAGCCTGCTGTACGTCGCCGAGCTGCCGGGCCACCCCCTCGCGGCCGTCGTCGAGCGGCTGGGGGAGACGGCCGCCGACGAGGCGATGGCGCTGTTCGGGCGGCGATCGCTCGCGCCCGAGCTGCGGCCGGTGGACGACGCGGCCGGCGACCTCTGGACGCTGCACCAGGCGGCCTACGACCGCTGGTCGGCGCGCATGGGGCCCGCGCGACTGGCGCCTTCGGAGATCGAGCGGCAGGCGCTGAGATGCGTCGAGGCGCCCGCCCTGGCGGCCCGCCTGGTGGCGCGCACGCCGCTGCTGCTGGTCGACGAGTTTCAGGACGTCAACCCGCTGCAGGGGCGGCTGTTCGAGGCCCTGGAGCGCGCAGGCGCGCGGGTCGAGGTCGTCGGCGACCCCAAGCAGTCGATCTACGGCTTCCGGCAGGCGGACGTCGAGGTCTTCCGCCGCGCCGCGCGACGCGCGGCGCGGGAGGGCACCCTGGATGCGCCGTTGGTCGAGACCCGCCGGCACACGCCCGAAGTGACCGCGCTGCTCAACCACCTGACCGGGCGGTTGGCGGAGGAGGGCTGGGGGTTCGGCCCGGAGGAGGCGCCGGACGTCCGCCCCGCGGGCGAGCAGGCGGCGCGGGAGGGCCGCGTCGAGCTCCACTGGTGGCGGGACGACGCCCGCGGCCTCGACGAGCTGCGCGCCGCCGAGTTCGGTTGGCTCGCCGGCAGGCTGCGGCGGCTGCACGGAGAGGGGCGTCGTTGGGGCGAGATCGCGGTCATCGCCCGCTCCCACGCCGCCCTGGCGGCGGTCGAGGCGGCCCTGCGCGCAGCGGGCGTGCCGGCGGTGCTGCGCCAGGGACGCGGGTTCTTCACGCGACCCGAGCTGCGCGATCTGTGGCACGCACTGCGGGTGGCGCTGGATCCGCGCGGCATGTCGCTGGCCGCCTTCCTGCGCGGCCCGTTCGGTGGCCTCGACGCCTCGGCCGCCGCTGCCGTCGCCCGCGACGCCCACCCCGAGGGCTCGCTGCGCGAGCGAGCGCCCCGTGTCGCCGATCGGCTCGCCGCCGTGCGCGCGCTCGTTCGCGGCGATCCCGCCCGCGCGGTCGCACGGCTGGCGTACGAGCCGCTGGTCGACGGCGTCCCGTTCGTCGCGCGCTGGCCGCGGCGGGCGCGCGACAACGTCGACGCGCTGGTGGTCGCGCTGGCGGAGCGGCCGCCGGGCGACCTCGAGCGGCTCGTGGACGGCTTCGAGCGGCTGGCGCGCGAGACCGACGCCGGTGACGTGCCGCAGGCGGGGGACGGCGTCACCCTGGTGACCGTGCACGCGGCCAAGGGGCTGGAATGGCCGGTCGCGCTGGTCGTCGACGCTGGGGCGCGCGGTTGGGAGCGGGATGCGCCGGTCGCGGTCGACGCCCGCGACGGTCGCCTCGCCCGGCGCGGGACGCCCGAGTACCAGGCGCTGGAGGTCGAGCGGCGGGCGAGGGCCGAGGGCGAGACCTTCCGGGCGCTGTACGTGGCGCTCAGCCGGCCGCGCGACGAGCTGATCGTGACGGGCAGCCAGGGCGCGCAGGGACCTGGGCCGTGGCTACGTGCCTTCCACCTCGCCGGCCTCGGGCCCGCCGGCGGCGGGGACGAGCGGCCCGCCGCCGTCGCCCGCGCGCTCTCGCTGGTGGTCGAGCAGCACGCGGGCGGGGACGCCGGCGCGCCCTCGGTCCCCCGGGAGCCGCCGATCGCGCTGGCCGCCGCCGCCCCGTGGGCCGGCCGCGTGCCCCCGCCCGCGCCGTTCCCCCCGGTCGTCAGCCCGTCGTGGGTCGTGCTGGAGGGCGCCGGCCGGGCGCCGGAGGCGCGCGTGCGGGCGCCCTGGCCAGCGCCATTGGCTGCGCCAATGGCGGCACCATTGGCTGCGCCAATGGCGGCACCACTGGCGGCGCCGGACGACGCCGGCCACGGGGTCGGCGACGACGACCTGCGCCCCGCCGATCCCGCCGCCGGCGAGCGCTTCGCCGGCCGCGGGACCGCGATCGGGACGCTCGTGCACGACGCGCTCGCGCGCACGCACGCACGCAGGCGCGAGCGCGCCGGCGACGACCAGGTGACCGGCCTCGCCGGTCAGGAGGTGCTGTTCCCGTTCCCGGCAGAGGCGCGTGCGAGCATCCTCGTCGAGGTCCAGGGCCTGGTGGACGGGTTCTGGGAGCTGGTGGACGCGGGCGCGCTGCCCGAGCCGGGAAGCGCGGACGAGGAGCACGCCGAGCTCCCCTTCGCCTTCGAGGCCGGCGGCAGCACCTGGCAGGGCGTGATCGACCGGCTGACCCGCACGGGCGACGCGTGGCGGCTCGATGACTACAAGACCGACCGGCGGCTCGATCCCGAGCGCTACCACTTCGCCATGGCGACGTACGTCCGGGCGGTGGAGCTGGTGCGCGGCGTGCGACCGGTCGCACGCCTCATCGACCTGCGTCGGCGGCAGGTGGTGACGCTCCCCGACGAGGCGCTGCGGGCGGCGTGGCGCCGTCGGGTGGCGGGGTGAGCGCGCCCGGGGCGCCTCAGTGGCGCGCCGTGTCGATCGCCGACGCGAGCGGGGCGCCGCGATCTCGCCGGTCGTCCCGGTCGAGCCGGTCGTCCCGGTCGAGCCGGTCGTCCCGATCGTGCCGATCGGACCGATCGTCCCGATCGGACCGTGTCCGCGCGTATTGGACGGCGTTGCCCGCCTTGCCGACGACGTCGAGACAGGCGCCCATGCGCAGGCAGTAGACCAGCTTCTGGGCCGTGCTGCGGCTCATCCCGGTGCACGCGGCGAGCTCGGCGGTGCCGAACGGAGCGGCGAGATCCTCGGGCAGCAGCGCGAGCAGGCCGGCGTGCCCGCGCCAACGGCGGCGCTCGAGGACCGCCACCAGGCGACGGTCGACCGTCACCCAGCCCCGACGGCGCCAGGCCACGCCGGCGCGGTGCTCGCGCCACTCCTCCTCCTCGATGAGCACCAGCTCCAGCTCGAGTCCGGGGTGGTCGAGCAGGTCGGGGATGCCCACCAGCTCACGGGCCACGTCGGCCGGGTGCCCGCGCTTGGGTGAGCGACGGCGCGTGGGCTTCTCACCGAGCTTGACGATCCACTTCGCCACGGTCACCGGCAGCACGAGCCGGACCGGGTGCTCGGCGAGCAGCAGCCGGAGCTTGCGCCGCAGCCTACCGACGCCGCGGGTCTGGACCTCGATCAGGAGGCCGTCGTGCACCGCGTCGATCACGAAACCCGCGACCGGCACCTCGAAGGCCGCGCCCGCGGGCGCTACCGACCGCTTGAGCGCATCGTGGAGCGGCGTCTCGTTCAGGGCGCCGATGGTGGGCACGCCCCGAGCGTACCAACTGCCCGTCGTGGTGCCGGCTGTGGCCGAGAGGCACTTGGCTTCTGCCGAGGTTCCCGTCAGGGCGGTCCCGCGGTGGGTGCATCCTGTGGGCATGGTCAGCGAGCGCGCACCGGTGGTACGTCTGCAGGGTCTGCCCGGCATGTTGCGGCGGGTCGTGAGCCGCGAGCCCTCCGGGGGCGTCGACGCCGACGCCCCGGAGCCGCGGTGGTTGTGGGAGGGCGCGGTCGACGGACCCGGGCTGGCCGCGTTGCTCCGCTCGATGATGGTGCACGGTCGTGTGCCCTGCGACGTCGATGGCCGACCGCACCGGGCGCAGGCGGTGGGCTGCTGGTACGACGCCGGCCGCGGCACGGTGGTGGTGGAGCTGGCCGGCGGGCCCGAACCCGTGGCCTGATGCGGCTGGTAGGCTCGGTCGATCCCCTGAGGAGGTCGCATGCCGCAGCCACCCGCATCCGAAGGAGACGCCCGCAGCGCGCCGGCGGCGGTCGCCGATCAGCTCGTCACCCGTCACCACCAGACGACCATCGGCGGCGCCACCGTGCGCTACACGTCGACGACCGGGCGCATCGTCCTGCACCAGGAGAAGCGCAAGGACGGCGATGCGACGGCCACCTGGGAGGGGGCGCGGCCGCGGGCCGAGGTCTTCTTCGTGGCGTACGCGCGCGAGGGCGCCGGCGATCCCGCGCAGCGCCCGGTGACGTTCTCGTTCAACGGCGGCCCCGGCTCCTCGTCGGTGTGGATGCATCTCGGGCTGTTGGGGCCCAAGCGGGTGCGCCTGCAGGACGACGGCATGCCGGTCCCGCCGCCGTACCAGCTGGTCGAGAACGACGCCAGCCTGCTCGACGTCAGCGACCTGGTGTTCATCGATCCCGTCGGCACGGGCTTCAGCCGGGCGGTGAAGGGCGAGAAGCCGAAGGAGTTCCACGGTTTCGACGGTGACGTCGAGAGCGTCGGCGACTTCATCAGGTTGTGGATCTCGCGCTTCGGTCGCTGGTCGTCGCCGAAGTACCTGATCGGCGAGAGCTACGGCACCACGCGCGCGGCCGCCCTCGCGGGTTACCTCATGGACCGGCACGCCCTCTACCTCAACGGCCTCATGCTGATCTCCAGCGTGCTCGACTTCTCGACCGTCCGCTTCGAGACGGGCAACGACCTGCCACCGCTGCTGTTCCTCCCCACCTACGCCGCCGCGGCCCATTTCCACGGCAAGCTCGACGCCGAGCTGCAGGCGCGCCCGATCGACGACCTGCTCGCCGAGGTCGAGGCGTGGACGCTCGATCGCTACGGTCCCGCGCTGCTTCGCGGCGACGCCCTATCGTCGGAGGAGGTCGACGCGTTGGCGGTCGACCTGGCGCGCTACACCGGCCTGGACGAGGGCTACGTGCGCCGCAGCCGCCTGCGGCTCGACATCCACCGCTTCACCAAGGAGCTGCTGCGCGAGCGCGGCCGCACGGTCGGCCGGATCGACGCGCGCTACACCGGGGTCGATCGCGACGGTGGGGGCGAGAGGCCCGAGTTCGACCCCTCGATGGGGGCCACCATGGGCGCCTACGGGGCCACCGTCAACGACTACCTGCGGCGCGAGCTCGGCTTCGACAGCGACCTGCCGTACGAGGTCATCTCGAGCCTCTACGCCGTGTGGGACTACGGTAAGTTCCAGAACCGCTTCGTCAACGTGGCCGAGACCCTGCGGCGCGCGATCGCCACCCATCCGTTCCTCAGGGTGTTCGTCGCCAGCGGCGTCTACGACCTGGCGACGCCGCACTTCGCGACCCGTTACACGCTCGACCACCTGGGTCTTCCGCCCGAGCTGCGCGGCAACCTCGAGGAGGTGCGGTACCACGCCGGCCACATGATGTACGTCGACGTCGGCATCCTGCGCCAGATGAAGGACGACCTCGCGCGCTTCGTGCGTGCGGCGGCCGATCCCGAGCGCACGAGTCCGCTGGCCCCCTGAGCAGGACGCCGCGGTGGCGGCGCCCGAGGGCGCCGCCACCGCGGGACGAGGATCAGCCCTCGGCGAGCGCCGCCCGGACCGCGGCCTGGGCCGCGCGCGGGTCGGCGCGCCCCCCGGTCGCGCGCATCACCTGACCGACGAAGAAGCCGACGAGCGCCTGCTTGCCGCCACGGAAGGCGGCCGCCTCGGCGGGGTGCGCGGCGACCGCGGCGCGGGCCGCCGCCAGCAGCGCGGCCTCGTCGTCCAGCCGCGCGAGGCCGCGTCGCTCGACGACCGCGCGTGGGCTCCCCTCGCCGGCGGCCACCGCCGCCCAGGCCTCGCGCGCGCCGCCCGCGTGCAGCGTCCCGTCTGCGAGCAGCGCCAGCAGTTCCGCCAGCGCCTCGCCGGTCAGCTGTGCGGGCAGCTGCCCGCGCCGACGCAGCTCGCCACGCGTCTCCTGCGCCACCCAGGGCGCCGCCACGGCGACGTCCGCGCCCGCGCCGACCGCGTCGGCGAGCAGGCCGGCGAGCAGCGGTTCCGCGGCGATCAGCCCGGCGTGGACCGGATCGACGCCGCCTTCGATCCAGCGTTCGGCCGCCGCGCGGTCGGCCGGCGCGAGGCCGGCGAGCGGATCGGGGGCTTCGCCGGTGCCGGCAGCGCCGCCGGCGGGCTCGCCGCCGGCCGCCTCGGCAGCGGGCGCGCGCGCGGCGGGCCGCGCCCGCGCGGGGGCCGGCGACCGTTCGCCGCCGCCCGCCGTGACGCGCCGCGCGTCCTTCAGGGTGACGATGCGGTTCCACACGAGCCCGCTCGGCACGAGCGACCCGCTCGGCACGAGCGACCCGCTCGGGACGAGCGACCCGCTGGGGTCCGTCGCCGCGGCCTCCGGGCCGAGTTCGGGGCCGGGGTCGCGCCAGAAGTAGCCCTGCCGCTCGAACTGGTAGCGGGTGTCTGCGGCGTCCGCGGCCACCGACGGCTCCACGAAGCCGCGGTGCACGACGAGCGACGCGGGGTCGAGGTGCTGCCGGAAGTCGCCGGCGGCGTCGGGATCGGCGACCGTGAACAGGTCGCCGAAGAGGTGGAACTCCGCGGGCAGCGCGGTGTCGGCGTCGAGCCAGTGGATCGCGGCCCACACCTTGACGCCGTCCGGGTTGCGGCCGAGGGTGCCGGGGAGCACGCGCGCCTGCGCGCGGGTGACGCGGCCCTCGGCGTCCACGTCGACGCCCTCGCAGAGCACCACCACGCCGTGGCGCAGGCGCACCGCACGGCCGGGGGCCATGCGCCTGAAGCCCGCTGGCGGATCCAGCGCCACGTCGTCACGCTCGATCCACAACCGCCGACCGAGGGGAAGCAGGCGCGAAGCGTCGGCGGCCTCCGGGACCAGCCCGATCACGTCGTCCGGGAACGACGGCGCATCGACGCCGTCGATGCCGTCGAGTTCGCCGTCCGGGTCCTCGAGAAGCAACTCGACCGGGTCGAGGACGGCCATCACCCGCGGGGCCGTGGTGTTGAGCGCGTCGCGCACCGCGTGGTCGAGGAGGGCCGGATCCGTCCGGCTGTTCGCCTTCGTCACGCCCACCCGGTCGACGAACGTCCGGATCGCCTCGGGCGGCACCCCGCGGCGGCGGATGCCCGCGAGGGTCGGCATCCGCGGGTCGTCCCAGCCCTCGACGTGACCCTCGCGTACCAGCGCGATCAGCTTGCGTTTCGACAGCACCGTCCGGTCGACCACCAGGCGTGCGAACTCGTACTGGCGCGGCCGCGGCTCCGGGAACAGGCGCTCCACGAGCCAGTCGTAGATCGCGCGGTTGTTGTCGAACTCGAGCGTGCACAGCGAGTGGGTGATGCCCTCGATGGCGTCCGACAGCGGGTGGGCGAAGTCGTACAGCGGGTAGACGCACCAGGCGTCGCCCGTGCGGTAGTGGTGGGCGTGCTTGATGCGGTACAGCACGGGGTCGCGCAGGATCATGTTGGGCGAGGCGAGGTCGATCTTGGCGCGCAGCACGTGGCTGCCGTCCGCGAACTCGCCGGCGCGCATGCGCCGGAAGAGGTCGAGGTTCTCCGCCGGGCCGCGGTCGCGGTCGGGGCTCGGGGTGCCGGGCTCGCTGACGCTGCCGCGGGTGGCGCGGATGGTCGCCTCGTCGCGTGCGTCGACGTAGGCGTCGCCGTGCTGGATCAGCCGCTCCGCCTGCGCGTAGAGCGACTCGAAGTAGTCCGACGCGTAGCGCAGGTCGTCCCAGGCGAAGCCCAGCCAGCGCACGTCGCGCTCGATGGCGGCCACGAAGGCCGGGTCCTCGGTGGTCGGGTTGGTGTCGTCCATCCGCAGGTGCACCCGCCCGTCGTAGTCGCGGGCGATGCCGAAGTCGAGGCAGATCGCCTTGGCGTGGCCGATGTGCAGGTAGCCGTTGGGCTCGGGCGGGAAGCGCGTCACGACGGCCTCTACGCGTCCCTCGCGGAGGTCACGGTCGATGACCTCGGTCACGAAGTTGGGTGTGACGCTGCGCGCGTCGTCGCTGGGGACGCGGGCGGCGCCGTCGGTGGGGTTGCGGGTTGCGTCGGTCACGCTGGGGCTCCTAGCGACGGCGAGGCTAGCATCCGCGGCCTGGGACTGGGTGTGCGCCGGCCGGCGACGCGGGTGGCGGGCGCCGCCACCGCGGCCGGGACCGCCCGCGGCGCAGGTCACCGCCGCCGACCGGCCGTCAGAGCAGCAGCAGCTGGACGAGCAGGTAGGTGGCCGGCACCGCGATCAGGGTGCTGTCGATGCGGTCGAGCACGCCGCCGTGCCCCGGCAGGAAGACCCCGGTGTCCTTGACGCCGGCCCAACGCTTGACCAGCGACTCGAAGAGGTCCCCGGCAAGGGCCGCCAGGGGCACCGCCAGGGCGAACACCAGCAGGTGCATGACGTCGAGCCGGAAGTCGGTCCACAGGGGCAGGAGCGCCATGGTCGTGCCGACCACGACGAGCGCGAGCGCGAGGCCGCCGATCAGGCCTTCGACGGTCTTCTTGGGGCTGATGCGCGGCGCGAGCAGCCGCCGCCCCCACAGCGAACCGAAGACGTAGCCGCCGACGTCGGTGGCGATGATCGCCAGCATCGGGAAGGTGAGGTACCACAGGCCGATCACACCATCGGGCGTGTACCTCAGCGTGATGATCAGCCCGAACCCCCAGGAGATCCACACGTAGCCGAACAGCGTGAAGACGAGCGAGTGCAGCGAGCTGCGGTTGGAGGTGACGACCTCGGCCACCAGCAGGTAGAGCGCGAAGCCGATCAGCAGCAGTTCGCGCCAGGGGACACCGCCGAGGACCTCCATCCACGGGTGGCCCGCCGGCAGCGAGGCGGGGAGCGTCAGGGCGCTGACCACCCACAGGCTGCGTCGCCGCACGGGCACGCCGCGCAGCTCCATCATCGAGGCGTACTCCTGGATCGCGATGGCCACCAGGAAGAGGTAGATGGGACCCAGCAGGGGCAGGCCCACCCACAGCACCACGAGGGTGACGAGGAAGGCCACGAAGGCCGACGCGATGCGCGGGATGTGCAACGGGGGCGACGCCCGGCCTCAGACGGCCAGGATGTCGTCCTCCTTGGCCTTGGTGCGATCGTCGATCAGGGCGACGAACTCGTCGGTGACCTTCTGCACCTCGGCCTCGCCGGTGTGGGCCTCGTCGTCCGAGAGGAGGTGCTCCTTGTGCATCTCGCGCAGCTCCTCGTTGGCGTCGCGGCGGATGTTGCGCACCGCCACCTTGGCCTCCTCGGCCATGTGCTTGACCGTCTTGACCAGGTCGCGGCGACGCTCGTCGTTGAGCGGCGGGACGGTGATGAAGATCGAGTCGCCCTGGTTGTTGGGGTTGAAGCCCAGGTCGCTCTCGAGGATCGCCTTCTCGATGCCGCGGATCGCGGTCTTGTCGAACGGCGTGACGAGCAGCGTCCGCGGGTCGGGCGAGCTGACGTTGGCGAGCTGGTTGAGGGGCGTCATGGCGCCGTAGTAGTCGACCATGACGCGGCTGAGCATCTGCGGGTTGGCCCGTCCCGTCCGCACGATCCCGATGTTGCCCTCGAAGGCCTCGAGGGACTTCTGCATGCGCTCGCGCGTCTCCTTGATGACCGTCTTCATGGCGCTCCTCCTGGACGAGGTTGTGGCG
>JAABTL010000010.1 GCA_011389865.1 Trueperaceae bacterium | reverse complement strand
ACTCGGCCGCCTCGGATTACGCCCGCTACATCGACGTCATCCGCGCGCTCGAGCTCGAGTACGCCTACGACCTCGACAGGGCCGAGGCCGTCATCTCCGAGGAGATGGAGCGGCTGGGCGCGACCAAGGTCGGCGGCGTGTGGAACTACGACGGCGCGCCCGTCGTCATCAAGCTGCTGGTCCGCAGCGACAGTCCCGAGCGCGTCGAGATCGGCAACTACGTCGCCACGCAGCTCGAGGCGATCGGCTTCCAGACCGAGCAGAACCTGCGCACGGCGGCCGAGGCCAGCCCGATCTGGATCAACGGCAACCCGGGCGACGGTCTCTTCCACATCTACACGGGCGGCTGGATCACGACCGTGATCCCGCGCGACCTGGGCACCAACTTCGCCTTCTTCTACACCGACACGGGCCTCGCCTCCCCGCTGTGGCAGGCGTACGTCAACGACCCGGAGTTCTACGAGGTCGCGCAGGCCCTCGACAACAACGAGTTCACCACGCTCGACCAGCGCGACGAGATGATCACGAAGGCGCTGCGCCTCTCCTTGGAGGACAGCGTGCGCCTGTGGCTGGTCGACCGCCTGTCGATCTACCCGAAGCGCGCCGAGATCGCGCTGGCGGGCGACCTCTTCGCGGGCATCCCGGGGACGCCGTTCTGGGCCCTGACGATCCGCCGCGGCGACGAGATCGGCGGACGCGTCGACATCGCGCAGCCCTCCATGCTGACGAACCCGTGGAACCCGATCGACGGCAGCAACTGGATCTTCGACCAGTCGCTGATCCGCGCGACGCAGGACTACGGCGTGATCGCCGACCCGTACACCGGCCTGAACCGGCCGCACCGCATCGAGCGCGCCGACGTCGTCGTGCGCGACGACCTGCCGGTCGGCAGCACCTACGACTGGGTCACGCTTTCGACCGCGCCCGAGATCGCCGTGCCGGCCGACGCCTGGGCCGATTGGGACGCGGCCGAGCAGCGCTGGATCACCGTCGGCGAGAAGTACCCCGAGGGCGTCACCGCCCTGCGCAAGAGCACGGTCTACTACCCGGCCGACATGTACACCAGCGTCACCTGGCACGACGGTAGCCCGATCTCGGCCGCCGACTTCGTCCTGGGCATGATCCTCACCTTCGACCGCGGCAACGAGGACAGCTTCATCTACGACGCGGCCGCGGCGCCGACCCTGACCTCGTTCCTCTCCTCGTTCCGCGGCGTGAAGATCATCAGCGTCGACCCGCTGGTCATCGAGACCTACTCCGACCTCTACCAGCTCGACGCCGAGCAGTCGATCACCCCCTGGTTCCCGACCTACGCCTTCGGCCCCGGCCCGTGGCACAAGCTGGCCATCGGCATCCTGGGCGAGTCCGAGGACGCCTTCGCGTTCAGCTCGGCGAAGTCCGACGAGCTCGAGGTCGAGCAGATCAGTTACATCGCCGGCCCCACGATCGCCATCCTCGACCGCTACCTCGCGCAGGCGACGGCGTCCGGCTTCGTGCCCTACGCGGACGCCATGGCCCCTTACCTCGCCGACGGCGAGGTCGCGGCGCGCTACGACAACCTGGCCGCCTGGAAGGACCAGCAGGGCCACTACTGGGTCGGCTCCGGCGTCTTCTACCTGGATCGCGCCTTCCCGACCGAGTCGGTGGTGCAGCTCAACCGCAACCCCAACTACCCCGATCGCGCCGACCGCTGGGCCGACTTCGGCGTGGCCCGGGTCGCCGAGGTCGAGGTCGACGGCCCCGCGCGCGTCACCATCGGCGAGGCGGCGACGTTCGAGGTCTTCGTGAGCTTCGCCGACGAGGCCTACCCGTCCGCCGACGTCGACCAGGTCAAGTACCTCGTCTTCGACGGCACCGGTGCGCTCGCGACGACCGGCAACGCGACGCTGGTGGCCGAGGGCCTGTACGAGTTCGACCTGGGCGCCGACGTGACCGGCGCGCTGGAGGTCGGCTCGAACCGCCTCGAGGTCGCCGTGAGCTCCAACGTCGTGGCGCTGCCCGCCTTCGACTCCCTGGAGTTCGTCACGGTTCGCTGACGCATGGGCCTGGGGCGGCCCCAGCGGCCGCCCCGGTGCCGTGGCGCGGTGGGAAACCCCCACCGCGCCACGGCCATGTATCGTGATGGCCGAGCCGTGGCGGTCGCCGCGCCGCCCCGCCTGGCGGGTGGGGCGGAGGCGTGACTCAGGCATCGACATTCGCATTCCGCGCGAACGGCTCTCATGCGTTGGCGCGACCATGGCGTACGCCGAGATGGGAGCATGATGTACAACGAGTGTGGGTTCCGGGCGCGCATGCCCGCCGGTCCCGGGTGCGAGGGGGACCGTAGCGCCGGGTCCGGCCGCCAGCACGGAGGAAGGCGCGAGGCGCTCGATGGCTGACGCGTCGGCGCCCCTGGCGGGCACGGGCGGCGTCGCCCCGCGACGGCCTCGCGGCGCGTCGGGATCGCTCGCGCGGGTGACGCGCTTCACGCTCGTCCGCCTGCTGGCGCTGTTCCTGACGGTGGTGGTGGGCGTCTACCTGACGATCATGATCGCCAACATGGGCGGCTACGTCGACGAGCTCCGCCGCAGCACGATCCGCGAGAACGTCTCGCTGGCCGTCGGCATGGACCCCGAACTCCGGCGGCTCCCGCCGGCGGAGCGCCTCGAGTTCATGGAGAGCCTGATCGCGATCCAGGAGGAGCGCCTCGGCCTCAACCGACCGTTCCTGCTGCGCAGCTTCGCGTACCTCGGCAGCGCGCTGACCCTCGACCTGGGACGCTCCGAGTTCCTCTCCAGCGACAGCGGCTCACGCGAGGTTCGGCTCATCATCCTCGAGCGCCTGGGCCCGACGCTGCTGCTCTTCGCCACCGGGCAGCTGCTGCTCTTCTTCATCGCGCTGCTCGGCGGCCTCGTCCTGTCCCGCCGCTACGGCGGCTGGCTGGACCGGCTGGTGATCGCCCTGGCGCCGACCTCGGCCGCGCCGTCGTGGTTCTACGGCATCTTCCTGATCCTCATCTTCTCCGCGGTGTTGGGGGTGATGCCCTTCGGGGGCATGGTCGCCTCGCCGCCGCCGCCCGACCCGATCGACTACGCGCTTAGCCTGCTCAAGCACCTGGTGCTGCCGGTGACCGCGATCGTCATCAGCGCGGTGTTCCTCAGTATCTACTCGTATCGGACCTTCTTCCTCATCTTCGCCAGCGAGGACTACGTGGAGATGGCCAAGGCCAAGGGTCTGACGTCGCAGGCCATCGAGCGTCGTTACGTCCTGCGGCCGACGCTGCCCAACATCGTCACCCAGTTCGCGTTCCTCATCATCACGCTGTGGAGCGGCGCGATCATCACCGAGACGGTGTTCAACTGGCCCGGCCTGGGCCGCACGCTGTTCGGCGCGATCACCGTGACCGACGTGCCCATCATCGTGGCCACCACCGTCATCTACGCCTACCTGTTGGCCGTCACGGTGTTCCTCCTCGACTTCGTGTACGCGATCGTCGACCCCCGCGTGAAGCTCGACGTGGGCGGTGCGCTGTGACCGCCGTCCGCCGTCTCTTCGGCACCCTGCTGCAGTTCCCGTCCGCGATCGCCGGGCTGGCCATCGTCCTCGGCATGGTGCTCTTCGCGCTCTTCGCGGTGATCGCCATCCCGTACGACGAGGCCGTGCGCCTGTGGCGCGGCGGCGAGGACGTGTGGAGCGACAACCCGCGCACCGTGCCGCCGGCCTGGGTCAACTGGTTGCCCGGCATCAACCGGCCGACCACGATCAGGATCGACTCGGCCGTCGAGCCCGGGCTCAAGACGCGCCAGTCCCTCGACGACGACCTCGACGAGGTCGTCATCGACTTCGCCATCGACTACCGCTTCGACGGCTTCCCCCAGGAGGTCACCCTCTTCTTCACCGCCGCCTTCGCCGAGAGCCGCCCCAACGTGACGATGACGTGGACCACGCCCGACGGCCGCGAGGTCCGGCTGGGCAACCTGACGCTGCGGCCTAGCGAGGCGTTCCGCGTCTCGCAGGAGTCGCGACTGGAGCGGCGCCTCAACGGCCTGCCGCCCGAGGTCGGCCTCTTCGCGGACCCCGACGACCCCAGCCGCTCGCTCAAGGGCGAGTACCGCCTGCGCGTCGAGGGCCTGCTGTTCGAGGAGGCCGCCGACCTGGACGCGCGCCTGGTCGTCTACGGCCGGGTCCACGGCTGGGCGGGCACCGATCACCGGCGCCGCGACCTCGGCGTGGCGCTGCTGTGGGGGGCGCCGATCGCCCTGGCCTTCGGCCTGCTCGCCGCCGTCGGCACCATCGTGACGACGATGTTCATCGCGGCCATGGGCGTGTGGTACGGCGGCTGGATCGACGCCGCCATCCAGCGCATCACGGAGGTCAACATCATCCTGCCGTTCCTGCCCATCCTCATCATGGTGGGGACGTTCTACTCGCGCAGCATCTGGGTGCTCTTGGTGGTCGTCGTGCTGCTCGGGATCTTCAGCGCTGGGATCAAGACCTACCGCGCGATCTTCCTGCAGATCAAGCAGGCGCCCTACATCGAGGCGGCGCGCGCCTACGGCGCCGGGAACATGCGCATCATCGTCCGCTACATGATCCCGCGGATCATCCCGGTGCTGGTGCCCGCCTTCGTCTCGGCCGTGCCCACCTACGTGTTCCTGGAGGCCTCGCTGGCCGTCCTCGGGCTCGGCGACCCGGTGCTGCCGACCTGGGGCAAGGTCATCAACGACGCCCAGGCCAACGGCGCGCTGTTCCGTGGGCACTACTTCTGGGTGCTCCAGCCCGCGGGGCTCCTCTTGGTGACGGGTTTCGGCTTCGCCCTCGTGGGCTTCGCGCTCGACCGCGTGTTCAACCCGCGCCTGAGGGACGTGTGATCGTGGCGGACCACGATCGACTCCTCGAGGTCCGCGGCCTGCGGCTCTACTACCGCACCACCAAGGGCGTCCTGCAGGCCGTGGACCGGGTCGACCTCGACCTCCCGCGCAACCGCTCGGTGGTCGTCGTCGGCGAGTCCGGCTGCGGCAAGAGCTCGCTGTCCAAGGCGCTGCTGCGCCTGCTGCCGCGCAACATCGATGCCTACGACGGCGTGGTGCGGCTCGGCGACGACGACATCATGCGCTTCAGCGACGAGCGCTTCCGCAAGGAGGTGCGCTGGATCCGGCTCGGCTTCGTGCCGCAGGCGGCGATGAACACCCTCAACCCGGTCATCAAGATCGGCGAGCAGATCTACGAACCGCTGATCCTCCACCGTCGCGCCCGCAGCAAGGCGGAGGCCGACGACAAGGCGCGCGAGGGCTTCAAGATGGTCGGCCTGCCGACCGATTTCCTCGACCGCTACCCGTTCGAGCTCTCGGGCGGCATGCGCCAGCGGGTGGCCATCGCCATGGCCCTCGTGATGGAGCCCGACCTCGTCCTGCTCGACGAGCCGACCTCCGCGCTGGACGTGCTCACGCAGGCCAACGTGATGAACCTCCTCAAGCGCGTCAAGTCGGAGGTCAAGACCAGCTTCATCCTCATCACCCACGACATCGCGACCTCCAGTGAGATCGCCGACGACGCGGCCGTGATGTACGCCGGCGAGATGGTCGAGTGGAGCGACGCGGGTCGCTTCTACCTCGAGCCGCTGCACCCGTACTCCAAGATGCTCATGGCCAGCGTGCCGACGCTGCACGAGGACCGGGAGCTGTCGTTCATCCCCGGTCAGCCGCCGAGCCTCATCAACCCCCCGACGGGCTGCCGCTTCAAGGAGCGCTGCCCGATGCGCTTCGAGAAGTGCGACGAGGCCCCGCCGATGTTCGACACGGACGACGGCCGCAAGGTGAGGTGCTGGCTCCATGAGTGACACCCCGGCCAACGGCCCCCTGCTCGACGTCCGCGGGCTGCGCACCCACTTCGAGCTGCGGCGCTTCGGCTTCCTCAAGGCCGGCACCGTCCGGGCGGTCGACGGGATCAGCTTCCAGCTGGCCCAGGGCGAGGCGGTCGCCGTCGTCGGCGAGTCGGGCTGCGGCAAGAGCACGCTGGTCAAGACGCTGCTGGGCATCCACCCGCCCACCGAGGGCACGGTCGTCTTCAACGGGCGCGACATCAGCGACTTCGACGCCGCCACCCTCAAGTGGTACCGGTCGCAGATCGGCTACGTGCAGCAGGACCCCTACGGGGCCCTGCCGCCGTTCATGCCGGCGCAACGCATCCTCGAGGAGCCGCTGATCATCAACGGCGTGGCCGACAAGGCCGAGCGCGACGAGCGCATCCGCACGGTGCTCACCGAGGTGAAGCTCACGCCGATCGAAGACATCCTCCACAAGTTCCCCCACATGCTCTCGGGCGGACAGCAGCAGCGCCTGGTGATCGCCCGCGCCATGATCCTCAACCCCAAGCTGATCCTGGCCGACGAGCCGGTGTCGATGCTGGACGCGTCGGTGCGGGTGGAGATCCTGCAGATCCTGCGCAAGCTGCAGGAGACCCACGGAATCGGCGTCATCTACATCACCCACGACCTCTCCACCGTCCGCTACTTCTCGGAGCGCATCTTCGTGATGTACGGCGGCAAGCTGATCGAGCACGCTCTCGTGCGCGACCTGGTCCATCACCCCAGCCACCCGTACACCCAGGCGCTGCTCGAGGCCATCTCGGACCCGGACCCGGTGAACGCCACCCACATGAAGAAGGTGCCGGCGGGGGAGCCGCCCAGCCTGATCAACCCGCCGCCGGGCTGTCGCTACCATCCGCGCTGCCCGCACCACATGCCGGGCATCTGCGACGTCGAGGACCCGCCACACTACCTCCCGCGGCCGGACCATTGGACGGCCTGCTTCCTCTACCGGGACAGCGAGGAGGCTTGATAGCATGCGGGTCGGCGGGCGAGGCTCGGTAGCGACTCCGAACTCATGGAGGTGGTCGGCTTGATGCGTTCGACGAAGATGATGTGGACCGGCGGCCTCATGGCGTTCGGCGGCTGGCTTCTCCTCTTCCTCATCGTGCTGGGCCATGTGCCCAGGACGTACTTCCTGAACTTCTTCGGTTACGGCGTGTCGTTCGTGGGACTCCTGGTGGCCCTGGTCGGGATCCTCGACCACATCCGGCCGCAGCGGTAGCCGCGAGCGCTACCTCGACGCCATCGCCGCGGGCTGCACAGAAGGGCAGCCCGCGGCGTTTCGTCGGGTCGAGCGTACGCGCGCGCGTCGTACCCCTAGCGGGGTACGCGTGTCGTACCCCTAGCGGGGTACGCGTGTCGTACCCCTAGCGGGGTACGCGTGTCGTACCCCTAGCGGGGTACGACCTGCAGCAAGAGGGCCAGCGCGCCCCAGGTGACGCCGAGGTAGATGGTGACGCGCTGCAGGCCACCGGCGGTGCCGCCGCGGGTGCCGAAGTCGATGCCGCCACCGCCCCCGCCGCCGAGGCCCTCGCCGAGGCCCGCCTGCTTGGGCTCCTGCATGAGGATGACCAGCGTGAGCAGCAGCGAGATGAGGACGAAGGGGATCAGGACCAGCCAGAACAACATGGGGACTCCTCAGAAGGCGCCGTCGGGCGCAGCGTGTCGGATGGTGCCGAGGGCGGGAGTCGAACCCGCACGGGTTGCCCCGGTCGATTTTGAGTCGACTGCGTCTACCGTTCCGCCACCCCGGCAGGGGCCGCCGGGCGGCGCGCCCGGTCGAATCGAGATGATACCAGAACGCCGCCGCCCGGGCCGGTCGCGGCCCGCGGCGTACCCGGCCGTGACTGCCGCTGGCGTCGCGACGGCGTCGGCGGCCGCAGCCACGGGCATGCTAGATTGACGCGGTACGCGCGGCCCTGCGGCCGCCCACCCTGTGCCCATGCCCCATCTCGCCGTCCTGCGCTTCCCCGGATCGAACTGCGACGACGACGCCCGCCACGCCCTCGAGCGTGTCACCGGCGCCGACGTCCGCTTCGTGTGGCACGCGGACAGCGACCTCGGCGGCGCGGGTGGCGTCCTGGTCCCCGGTGGGTTCAGCTACGGCGACTACCTCCGGTCGGGCGCCCTGGCGGCGCAGAGCCCGGTGATGCACGCCGTGCGCGCGTTCGCCGAGCGGGGGGGACCGGTCCTGGGGATCTGCAACGGCTTCCAGGTGCTGACGGAGGCGGGCATGCTCCCGGGCGCGCTGGCGCGCAACGAGGGACTCGCGTTCGTCTGCCGCACGGTGACCGTCGAGGTCCAGCGGGACGACCACCCGCTGCTCGCCGGCCTGCGCCGCGGGCAGCGGCTCCGCCTACCCGTCGCGCACCACGACGGACGCTACGTCGCCGACGACGCCACCCTCGACGCGCTCGAGGCCGAGGGCCGCGTCGTGCTGCGCTACCTGCCCGCCGCCGACCCGGACGGGAACCCGAACGGGGCGATGCGCGACATCGCCGGCATCGTGGGCGGCCGCGGCAACGTGCTCGGCATGATGCCGCACCCGGAGCGCGCCGCCGAGGCCCTGCTGGGCGGCGAGGACGGCGTGCCGCTCTTGCGCGCCTTCGCCCGAGCGGCGGGGGTGTCGGCGTGAGCGATCGCCCGGCGCTGCCGCCGCTGGTGCCCGACGGCGCCTGGCCCGACGCGCCGGTGGGCGCCGTGCCGGTCGGTGTGGTCGTCGACCGCACGAAGTCGGCCACCTTCGGCCTCACGCCCGAGGAGTTCGACCAGGTGGTCGGTCACCTCGGCCGGTTGCCCGCCGCGGTCGAGGCGGCGATGTTCGGCGCGCTCTGGAGCGAGCACTGCGGCTACAAGAACTCGCGCCCGCTGCTGCGCCGGCTGCCCACGGAAGGCCCGCAGGTGCTCCAGGGCCCGGGCGAGAACGCCGGCGTGGTCGACGTGGGCGACGGCTGGGGCGTCGCGTTCAAGATGGAGTCCCACAACCACCCCAGCGCCGTCGAGCCCGTCCAGGGCGCCGCGACGGGCGTCGGCGGCATCCTGCGCGACATCTTCGCGATGGGTGCGCGCCCGTTCGCCGTGCTCGATGCCCTGCGCTTCGGCGACCTCGCGACCGCCCGCACCCGCTACCTGCTGCACGGGGTGGTCGAGGGCATCGCCGGTTACGGCAACGCGATCGGCGTGCCCACCGTGGGCGGCGAGATCGCCTTCCACCCCAGCTACCAGGAGAACCCGCTGGTCAACGTCATGGCGCTCGGCCTGCTGCGGCACGAGGAGCTGCAGTCCGGGACCGTCGGCGCGGTCGGCCACGTGCTGCTCTACGTCGGCGCCAAGACCGGGCGCGACGGCCTCGGCGGCGCCGTGTTCGCCTCCGCCGACCTCAGCGCCGCCTCCGACGCGGACCGGCCCGCGGTGCAGGTCGGCGACCCCTTCCTCGAGAAGCTGCTGTTGGAGGCCTGCCTGGAGGCGATCCAGGCGGGGCTGGTCGCGGGCATCCAGGACATGGGCGCCGCCGGTCTCACCTCCAGCGTGGGCGAGATGGCCCACCGCGCACGCCTCGGCGTCGACCTCGACCTCGCCCGCGTGCCGCGCCGCGAGCCCGGCATGACGCCGCTCGAGGTCATGCTGTCGGAGTCGCAGGAGCGCATGGTGCTCACCGCCGTGCCCGGCCGCGAGGACGACCTCATCGGCCTGCTGCGGCGCTGGGAACTCGACGTGGTACCCATCGGCGTGGTGCGCGATCACGGACGCTTCAGGCTGTTCGAGGGCGACGAGTTGGTCGCCGACATGCCGGTGGGCCCGCTCAACGACGCCCCCACCTACGTGCGCGACGGCCGCGAGGACCCCGCGGCGTCGGCGGCGCGCGAGCGGGCGCTCGACGGCCTCCCGCCGCCGGCCGACGCCGGCGCCGCGCTGCTCGACCTGCTCGCCGACCCGACGATCGCCAGCAAGCGCGCCGTCTACCAGCGCTACGACCACCAGGTGATGACCAACACCGTCGTGCTGCCCGGCGCGGCCGACGCGGCCGTCCTGCGCCTCAAGGGGAGCGACCGCGCGGTCGCCGCCACCGTCGACTGCAACGCGCGCTACGTCGGCCTCGCGCCGCGCCACGGCGCGGCCCTGGCGGTCGTGGAGGCCGCGCGCAACCTCGCGGCCGTCGGCGCCACGCCGCTCGGCGTGACCGACAACCTGAACTTCGGTAACCCGACCGTCCCCGAGGTCTACTTCCAGATGGCCGAGGCGGTGGAGGGCATCCGTGAGGCCTGCCTCGCGCTGCGCACGCCGGTCACCGGCGGCAACGTCAGCCTCTACAACCAGTACCGCGCCATTGAGGGCGTGCGCGCCGTCCTGCCGACCCCGACGATCGGCATGGTGGGCGTGCTGCCGGACGTCCGCCGGCGCGCCACGATGGCGCTCGCGCGCGACGGCGACGCACTCGTGCTGTTGGGCGAGGGCGCGCCGTCGCTCGGCGCCAGCAGCTACCTCGCCCGGGTCCACGGGCTCGAGGCCGGCGCCCCACCGACGCTCGACCTCGCGGCCGCCGAGCGACTGGTGACGACGCTCGCCGGCCTGGTGCAGGCGGGCCTGGTCGACACGGCGCACGACGTCGGCGACGGCGGCATCGCGGTCGCGCTCGCCGAGATGGCCATCGCCGGCGGCCGCGGCGTCGACGCGGAGCTGCCCGCGAACCTAGCGGGCCACGACGATGCCGCCCGCGACGTCGCGGACCTGTTCGGCGAGGCCGCACACCTGGCGCTCGTCGCGGTGCCCGAGGCCCAACTCGCCGCGGTGACCGAGGCGGCGGAGGCGGGCGGCGTGCCGTGCCACCGCGTCGGCCGCGCCGGCGGCGACCGCATCGCGCTGCGCGCCGGCGCGCTGGGCCTCGACGTGGCCCTGGCGGACGCGCGCGACGCCTTCGAGCGCACGATCGCCGAGGCGCTGGCGTGAGGCCCGATCCCATGGCGGGCTGGCCGGACGACGACCACCCGCGCGAGGAGTGCGGCGTCGTCGGCGTGCACCTGCGGCCGGGCGCGGAGGGCGACGTCGCCGGCCTGGTGCAGGTGGGCCTGTTCGCGCTGCAGCACCGCGGCCAGGAGTCGTGCGGCATCTGCGCCGCCAGCCCGGCCGAGCTGCGCATCGAGAAGGACATGGGGCTCGTGGCGGAGGTGTTCACCGAGGAGCGGCTCGACGAGCTGCGCTTCGAGGGGGCACGCACGGGCATCGGGCACACGCGCTACTCGACGACCGGCTCGTCGCTGCGTTTCAACGCGCAGCCCCTGACGGTGCGCTCGAACAAGGGCCTGCTGGCGCTCGCGCACAACGGCAACTTCACCAACGCCCGCGCCATCCGCGACGCGATGCTCACCGCCGGCGCGGTGTTCCAGACGACCAACGACTCCGAGGTCATGATCAACCTCGTGGCCCGCTACGCCGAGCTCACGCTCGAGGACGCCACCGCGCGCGTCATGGGCGAGCTCGAGGGCGGTTTCGCCGTCGTCCTCATGGACCGGCGGCGCCTCATCGGGCTGCGCGACCGCAACGGCGTGCGACCGCTCGTCATCGGCGAGTTCGACGGTGGCCACGTGATCGCCAGCGAGCCGGCGGCGCTGGCCGTGGTCGGCGCCCGCTTCCTGCGCGACGTGCGGCCGGGCGAGCTCGTGGTGGTGGACGACGACGGCCTGCACGCGCGCCAGGTGCTGGAGCCGGAGCCGACGCCGTGCGCCTTCGAGTGGATCTACTTCGCCCGCGGCGACGGCGTCCTCGACGGCGCGGACGTCCACGCCTCGCGCGTGCGGATGGGGGAGATCCTCGCGACCGAGGCCCCGGCGGACGCCGACCTGGTGGTCGGCGTGCCGGAGTCCGGCCTGGCCGCCGCCCTCGGGTACGCGCGGGCCTCCGGCATCCCCTTCGACCTCGGCCTGCACAAGTCGCCGTACGCCGGCCGCAGCTTCATCGCGCCGAACGCCAGGTTGCGCGACCAGAAGGTGCGGTTGAAGCTCGCCCCCACGCAGTCGGTCGTGGGGCGCCGGGTGGTGCTGGTGGACGACTCCATCGTGCGCGGCACGACCTCGGGCCGCATCGTGCAGCTGCTGCGGGACGCGGGCGCGACCGAGGTGCACTTCCGCGTCTCCAGCCCGCCGATCCGCTTCCCCTGCTACTACGGCATCGACACGGCGGCGCGCCAGGAGCTGGCGGCGGCGACGATGACGGTCGACGAGATCCGCGAGCGCATCGGTGCCGATTCGCTCTCCTTCATCTCGGAGGCCGGCCTCGCCCGCGCGATCGCGGTGGGGCGCACCTGCCTGGCGTGCTTCGACGGCAACTACCCGGCGGGCCACCCGGGCGACGACCTCGGCAAGGAGGGGCTCGACGAGCAGGGCGAGCTGTTCCGGTCCGTGACGGCGCCCTTCACGGGAACCTGAGCTCGGCGGCGGTCCCGAGCCTCAGCCCCGACGGCGCAACGCGAGGCCCACGAAGCGCAGCAGCCGCGGCACGCGGTGCCAGCGACGCGGATCGAAGCCGACCCGCCAGGCCCACTCCACACCCCAGCGTCGCGTCCACGCAGGCGTCCGCCGGGCCACGCCGGCGAGCACGTCGAGCGTGCCGCCGACGCCGATCATGGCGCCGACGGCGAGCGCGTCGCGGTGCGCGTCGAGGAAGACCTCCTGGCGCTCGCCGAGCCCCGCGAGCAGCAGCTGCGCCCCGGAGCGGCCGACCTCGTTCGCGACGGCTGCGCCGTCGCGCTCGTGGTCGAAGTACCCGTCGCGGGTGCCGGCCACCCGCGTCCCCCAGCGCCGGCGGGCCTCCTCGGCCGCGGCCTCGGCCACGCCGGGCCGGCCGCCGAGGAAGTAGACGCTCAGCTCCCCGCCACCGCGGGTCAGGCAGGCGGTCGCCAGCTCCACGCCGGGCACGCGTCCCGGGAGCCGCAGGCCGGCGCGGCGCGCCGCCCACAGCAGGCCGATCCCGTCGGCGACCGTGAGGTCCGCGCGCTCGAGGGCGGCGCGCAGGCGCGCCTCGCTCCGGGCACGCACCACGATCTCCGGGTTCAGGGTGACGACGAGTCGCGGCGTCGTGCCGCGGCTGGCCCGCAGGACGAGGTCGGCGGCGCCGTCGAGGTCGATGGGGTGGACGGCGTGCCCGAGGACGTCGCGGGGTGCCGGCAGGGCCGCCGGCCAGGGGATCGGCTCGACGGCCGACGCGGCCGCGGGGGGCGGCGGGTCGGAGCCGGACGGGTCGGAACGCGGCATGGGCGGCGCGAGGCTACCACGTGCGCCGGCGCGGCGGCGCGCCGCCGCGCCGGCGCACGCAAAGCGGGCGACGGCCGGGGCGGCCCCCGGGGCGGTAGATTGGCGCGTGCCCCCATCAGCTCACCCCCCGGCGACGCGGTCCTTCCTCGAGGCGTACCGGGCCGGCGACCTGGCCGAGCACTTCCGGCGACCGGTGGACGACCTGGAGGGCGCGCTGGCGAACCCTAGGCCGGTCGACCGGCCGGCGCTGGTGGCGGCGCTGCGGGCAGGCGCCGAGCGTTGGGGCGCGCGGCCCGCGCAGCGCGAGGCGCTGGAGCGGCTGGCGCACCCCGACTCGCGCGTCGTGGTCACGGGCCAGCAGGTCGGCTGGCTGCTGGGGCCCACCTACACCCTCTCCAAGGCGGTGACCGCCGTGAGGCTCGCGCAGCGCCTCGACGCGCCGGACCGCCCGGTGGTGCCGGTCTTCTGGATGGCGACGCAGGATCACGACGTCGCCGAGATGGACCACGCCTGGGTGCTGGGGCGCGACGAGCGCCTGCACCGATTGCACCTGCCGTTGCGGTCGGGCCCAGCGGTCGGCCGCGCGGCCCTCGACCCCGCCTGGATCGAGGCCGCCCTCGGCCACCTGCGCGCCATCGACCTGGCGGACGGGCACGGCGGGCCGCACTTGGGCGACGTGGCTGCGCTGCTCGCGGACGCCGCGGACGGCGCGCCGCGCTGGAGCGACGCCTTCGCGCGGCTCATCACCGCGCTGCTCGGCGACCAAGGCATGCTCGTCCTCGACCCGCTCGACCCCGAGGTCGCGCGCCTGTGGCGGCCCCTTCTCGACCGCGAGCTCGACGACCCCGAGGTCTCCGCCGACCACGTCCGGTACGGCGGCGCGCGGCTCGAGGCCCGCGGCTGGTCGGCGCAGCTCGGGCGCGGCGAGGGCGCCTCGAACCTGTTCGTCGAGCGCCCGCGGGGACACGCGCGCGAGCTGCTGCGGCGCGACGGCGACGGTTGGCGCGTCGGCCACGCCCACGTTCCGCTGCAGGAGCTGAAGGCCTGGCTCGACCACGACCCCACCGCCGTCACCCCGGCCGCGGGGCTGCGACCGGTGCTGCAGGACGCCGTCCTGCCCAGCGCCGTCTTCGTGGTCGGCCCCGGCGAACTGCGCTACCTTGCGCAGTTGCGTGACGTGTACGAGCAGCACGGCGTCGCGATGCCGCTCATCTGGCCACGTGCCTCGGTGACGGTGCTGCAGCCGCCCGTGCGGCGGATCCTCGAGCGCCACGGGCTCGACTGGCGCGAGGTACAACGCGATCCTCGACGCGCCCACTGCGACCTGGCCCTCGCGCTGCACGGTCACGCGGACGCCTTCGGCTCGGCGCTGGCGGTGGTCGAGCGGGAGGCGGGCGAGCTGATCGAGCGGGTGCGCGGCATCGATCCGACGCTCGAGCGCAGCGTGCGCAACGGGCGCCGGCACCTCGACCGCACCCTCGTCACGCTGCGCGAGAAGGCCTCGCACGCGTTGGCGCGACGCGATGACGAGCTGCGCGGCCAGTTCCGGCGGCTCGAGGCCCACCTACGGCCCAACGGCGGCCTCCAGGAGCGCGTCCTGAGCCCCTTCACGTTCTTCCTCACGCTGGGTGTCGACGCCGTGCGCGACGGCTTCCTCGAGCTTCCGCCCGAGGGCGACCACGTCCTGACGTTCTGAACCGGAACCTGGCGGCGAGTCCGCGCGTGCGGCGCAGGTGCCTGCTCCTAACGCACGGAGTAGTTGGGCGCGTCCTGGGTGATCGTGATGTCGTGCGGGTGCCCCTCGATCAGGCTCGCCTGCGTGATCGTCACGAAGCGCGCGTCGCGCTGCAGCTCGCCGAGGGTCGCCGCGCCGCAGTAGCCCATGGAGCTGCGCAGACCACCGATCATCTGGAAGAGCACGTCCTCGACCGGCCCCTTGTAGGCGACCATGCCCTCGACGCCCTCCGGTACGAGCTTCTTGGCGTCCTCCTGGAAGTAGCGGTCGGCGGAGCCGCCCGCCATGGCGCCCAGGCTACCCATCCCGCGGTAGGCCTTGTAACGGCGACCGTCGCGCAGGAGGTTCTCGCCCGGCGCCTCGCTGGTGCCCGCCAGCATGGAACCGATCATCACCGAGTCGGCGCCGGCCGCGATCGCCTTGGCGATGTCGCCCGTCTGCTTGATGCCGCCGTCGGCGATCAGCGGGACCCCTGCCGCCTCGGTCACCTCGGCGACCGCCATGATCGCCGAGAGCTGGGGCATGCCGACGCCCGTCACCACCCGCGTCGTGCAGATCGACCCGGGGCCGATGCCCACCTTGACGGCGTCGGCCCCGAGCGCGATGAGGTCGCGGGCGGCCTCGGCGGTGCCGACGTTGCCCGCCACCACGTCCACGTCGAAGCTGGACTTCAGGAAAGCGAGGGCGTCGAGGATGCCCTCGCTGTGGCCGTGGGCGCTGTCGAGCACGAGCGCGTCGACCCCGGCCTCGACGAGGGCGCGGGCACGGTCGGCCAGGTCGTGACTGACGCCCACCGCCGCGGCCACCCGCAGGCGGCCGAGCTCGTCCTTGGCGGCGTTGGGGTACGCGAGCTTCTTGGTGATGTCCTTGATCGTGATCAGGCCGGTGAGCCGGAAGGCCTCGTCGACCACCAGCAGCTTCTCGACCTTGTGACCACGGAGGATCTCGCGGGCCTCCTCGAGCGTGGTGCCGTTCGGGACCGTGATCAGCCCATCCTTCGTCATCAGTTCGCTGACGCTGCGGCTCATGTCGTCCTCGAAGCGCAGGTCGCGGTTCGTCAGGATGCCGAGCAGGCGCTGGTCGCCATCTACGATCGGCACGCCCGAGATGCGGTACTCGCCCATCAGCCGCTCGGCGTCGCCGATGGTCGCCGTGGGGGGCAGCGTGATCGGATCGACGATCATGCCCGACTCGGAGCGCTTGACCTTGCGCACCGTGTCGGCCTGGGCGTCGACGCTCATCTTCTTGTGCACGACGCCGATGCCGCCCTGGCGCGCCATGGCGATCGCCATCTGCGTCTCGGTGACCGTGTCCATGGCCGCCGACACGATCGGGATGCGCAGCGCCAGGCGACGGCTGAAGCGGGCGTCCAGGGCGACGTCCTTGGGCAGCACGGCGGAACGCCGCGGCACCAGCAGCACGTCGTCGAAGGTCAGGGCCTGAGAGAGGATCTTGCTCTGCGCGGAGGTCGCGGTCCGTTCGGCGGTCATCGTCATGGGTCCCTCGGTGCACGGGCGCGGCCCGTCGGCGTTGGGTGAGCGTAGCACGGGTGCGCCGGGCGGCCGGGCGGGGCGGGCTTGCGCTGGTGACCCGTCGGGGGGGCCGCGCTGCGAGCCCGTCGTCGCGGCCCCGCGACGGCGGCGTCAGACGTCGGGCGCGGCGGGCCCCGGCTCCAGCCAGCCCCGCATGGCCGTCAGCCATTCGCCGGGTAGGCGAACGGCGCGGCCGCTCGCGTCCGTCGGCACGTGGCGCGTCTCGGCGAGGGCCAGCGTGGCGCGGTCGGCGCCGTCGACGCGCTCGATCCGGTACCCGAAGCGCAGGCGCCGGGAGCGGGCCTCCAGGAGCCGCACGTCGATGTCGAGCAGGTCGTCGAAGCGGGCGGCGGCGCGGTACTGGACGGAGAGGCCGGCCACCGCGAGAGACACGCCCTCGTCCTCCAGGTCGCGGTAGCGCAGGCCGCGTTCGCGCAGCCACTCGACGCGCGCGGCCTCGAGCCACACCACGTGCGCGGCGTGATGGGCGATCCGCATCTGGTCGGTCTCGGCGAAACGCACGCGCAACTGCATCCCCGTCAGCCTAACGCCCCATGCCCGTCGAGGCAGGCCAGAGCGCGGCGATCGATCCGGGCCAGGCCGAGGGCGAGGGCCTCGTCGCGGCGGTACCAGGCGACCTCGGCGTCCGCCGGCGGGGTCGGCGTCCGCCAGACGATCGCCTCGATGCGCCGGTGCGTCAGCAAATGGCGGAAGGAGGCCACGCGGGTGCCGACCGCGGGCGCTTCGGTGCGCCACGGCGGCCCGTGGAGCCCGGCCCAGAGGCCGTCCTCCGGGCGCCGTTCGAGCGCCATGCGGTCGCGGCCGTCCTCGCCGGCTCGGGTGACCCACCAGGCGTGGAGCGTCAGCGGCTGGACGCGCGGGCGCCGGCGCGGGGCGGGGAAGCGCGTCGGATCGCCGGCCGCTGCCGCGGCGCAGCCGGACCGCAGCGGGCAGTCGTCGCAGCGGGGCCGCCGCGGCGTGCAGACGACGGCGCCCAGCTCGACCAGCGCCTCGGCCACGCGGGCGGGGTCGTCGGCGGCGCCCGCGACCGGGGTCGCGGACGACCCCGCCCCTGGCACCAGCAGCAGCTCGGCGAGCCCGCGCCGCACATCGGCGTCGGTCGGCTCGCGCAGGCCCAGCAGGCGGGCGCCCACGCGCCGCACGTTGCCGTCGACCGCGATCGTAGCGATCCCGAGAGCCTGCGCTGCCACCGCGGCCGCGGTGTAGGGGCCCACGCCGGGCAGGCGCAGCCAGCCCGCGACGTCGCTCGGCCAGCGACCGTCGAGGTCGTGCGCGATGACCCTGGCGGCGGCGTGCAGGGCGCGGGCCCGCCGGTAGTAGCCGAGACCAGACCAGGCGGCGAGCACCTCGCCCGGGTCGGCGGCCGCCAGGCGCCCAACGTCGGGGAACCGCGCCAGGAAGCCCGGCAGGCGCGCGACGACGGTCTCGATGCGGGTCTGCTGCGACATCGTCTCCACGACCCACGTGAGGTAGGGGTCGCGGGGCTCGCGCCGCCAGGGGAGGGGGCGCGCCGACCGGTCGTACCAGTGGAGGAGGCTCGCCCGCATCGGGCGAGCGTACCGCGCGCCCGACCGACGGCGCGCGCTTAGGAAACGAAGGTGGCGGGTGGATCGGGCACCGGGAACGGCGGAGGGGCGCGCGGCTCGCGAGCGCATCGACGGCGACGCTCAAGGGACGAGAGAGTGGCGTCCGGGACGATGTGCGACGCGATTTGACAGGTGGCCTGGTGAGCACCTACGATGCTGCGCGTCCGTTGGGCGACCTCGGACGATCCAGCATCGACTTTAGAAATGAAAGCGCCGCGACCGGCCCTCGGAGGACCCCATGCCCACCACCACCGTCCGCACCCCGCACGGCACCGTCGACGTCGACCCCACCGCCCTCGAGCTCGGCGAGCTCGTCGTCAGCGACGACGGCGTCGAGCTCGAGGTGGTGTCGCTCGAGCCGCTGCGCTTCGAGCCCGCGCCCATGGAGGACGAGGACTGGGGCGAATGAGCCCGACGCAGCCGCGCATCGCCGTCGCGTACGACCGCCTCCGCCCAGAGGAGCGGCTGCTGTTCGAGGCGTTCGGGGCCGCGGGCGTCGCCGTCGACCGGCTCTACGCGCCCCGGCTGGCCTTCGACCTCGGGGCGGCTCCCGTGCGGCGCTACGACGTCGTGCTCGAGCGCTGCACGTCGCAGGCGCGCGGCCTGGCGCTCGCGCGGCTGTACGCCGCGGCGGGCAGCGTCGTCCTCAACCGACCGGAGGTGATCGACACGTGTGGCGACAAGCTCGCCACCAGCGCGATCCTGGCCGCCGCCGGCGTGCCGACGCCGCGCACCGTGGTCGCGTTCGGCACGGAGGAGGCCCTGGAGCGCTGCGAGGAGCTCGGCTACCCCATCGTCCTCAAGCCCGTCGTCGGCTCCTGGGGGCGGATGGTCAGCCGGCTGTCCGACGCGGACGCGGTCGCGGCGGTGCTCGAGCACAAGGAGGTGCTCGGGGGCCCGGCCCATCGCGTCATCTACCTGCAGGAGCACGTAGAGAAGCCCGGGCGCGACATCCGCGCCTTCGTCGTGGGCGACCGGGTGGTGGCCGCGATCTACCGCGAGAGCGACCACTGGATCACCAACACGGCCCGCGGCGGCGTCGCGCGTGCGTGCCCGGTCGACGACGGGCTGTCCGAGATCGCGCTGCGCGCCGCTCGCGCGGTCGGCGGCGGCGTGCTGGCGGTCGACCTGGTGGAGAGCGACCGTGGCCTGCTCGTCGTCGAGGTGAACCACACGATGGAGTTCCGCAACTCGATCGACACCACCGGGGTCGACATCCCGGGCGAGGTGGTGCAGTTCGTGCTGGGGTTGGCGTCCGTGGCTCGCAGCGATCCGGCCGACGCCGAGGCCCTAGGCCCGGCCGACGCCGACGCCTGGGCGCCGTGGCGGCCGCCGGCGAGCCCCGCGCCCGCGGTAGGCTGAGCGCGTGAGCGACGCCGTGCGCACCGTCGCGATCGTCGGCGGCAGCGGCTTCGCCGGCGGCGAGTTCCTGCGCCTGGCGCTGGGGCACCCGCGCCTCGACGTCGTCCAGGTCACCAGCGAGCGGCACGCGGGCGAGCCCGTCGCCCTCGTCCACCCGAACCTCCGCGGCGTGACCCGGCTGCGCTTCGAGCCCCTCGCGGGCTTGCGGCCCGCGGACGTCGTCGTGGCGGCCTTGCCCCACGGCGAGCTCGCCCAGCGGGTCGACGACCTGCTCCCGCTGGCGGGCGTCCTGGTCGACCTGTCGGCCGACTTCCGGCTGCGCGACCCGGAGGCCTACGCGCGCTGGTACGGGACCCCGCACGCACGCCCGGAGCTCCTGCCCTCGTTCGTCTACGCCAACCCGGAGCTCGACCGCGTTGCCCCCGGCGGGCCGCGCCTGCCGGGCGCGACGCGCCTGGCCGGCGCCGGCTGCATCGCCACCGCCACCGTGCTGGCGCTGTTGCCGCTCGTGCGGGGCGGGCTCCTGGCGCGCCGCGAGGTGCTCATCGAGGCCAAGGTGGGCTCCTCGGCCGCGGGCCACGCGCCGACCGCGGCGGGTCACCACCCCGTGCGCGCCGGCGTCGTGCGCACCTACCAGCCGGTGCGGCACCGGCACACGGCGGAGGTCCTGCAGGCGTTCCCGGGCGTCGAGGCGCACGTCACCGCCACCGCGATCGAACGCGTCCGCGGCGTGCTGGTCACCGTGCACGCCTGGCTCCACGACGGCAGCGGCGAGGGCGACGTGCGCGCCGCGCTCGAGGAGGCCTACGGCGACGCGCGCTTCGTGCGGCTCGTCGCCGCCCGCCGCGGCGTGCACCGGGTGCCAGATCCACGGGTGCTCGACGGCAGCAACTGGTGCGACCTGGGCTTCGCGCTCGACCCGGACAGCGGAAGGCTGGTGGTGATGAGCGCCATCGACAACCTGGTCAAGGGGACGTCCGGCCACGCGCTGCAGGCGCTCAACGTCGCCCTCGGTTGGGACGAGGGCGAAGGCCTGGGGTTCCCTGGTCTGTTCCCGTGAGCGCTCCCCACGAAGCGGGCGGCGCCCACGCCGCGCCGGCGCCCCTGCGCGTCTCGCGGTCCGACGCCCGCCGGGCGCTGCTGCGCCACCAACTCGCCCGGGCACCGCTGAACGACGTCGCCGTGCGGCTCGGCAGCGTCCAGGTCGACCCGCTCGCCCCGATGGGCCGCAACCACGACCTCGTGCTGCAGGCGCGGGTCGACGGCTACCGCATCGACGACTGGCAGGGGCCCGCGTACCGCGACCGCACCTGGCTCGACGCCTGGGACAAGCAGGCCTGCCTCACGCTGGCCGTCGACTGGCCCGCGCGCGCGCTCTACCACCGCCACCACGCCGAGCGCTGGCGGCCGTTGCTCGAGCGTCACCCCGACGCGGTCGCCGGCGTGCTGGCGCGGATCGGCCATGACGGTCCCGCCTCGGCGCTCGGCTTCGACGACGCGCCGCGCCCGGAACTGCGCGGCTCGTGGTACGGGCCGCGGCTCGTCAAGCACCTACTGCGCGCCCTGTGGGACACGGGGAGGCTGGTCACGCGCGACCGCGAGCGCGGGCGCCACGTCTACGACCTGCCCGAGCGGGTGCTGCCGCCCGCGGTGTGGTCGGCGCCGCCGCTGGACGACGCGGACGCCGTGCGTCGCCTGGTCCGGCGGCGGGTGCAGGCAGCCGGCCTGCTGCGCCAGCGGGCCCCGGCCGCGCTCTGGTCGCTGCCCGTCGACGCCGCCACCCGCGCCGGCGCGATCGACGCGCTCCTCGCCGAGGGCGCGCTTCGGGCGTGGGAGGTCGAGGGCGACGCCTACCTGGCGCCGCCGGGCCTGTCGCCCGCGGGGCGTCTCGCCACCTCCGCCGCCGGCCCGGCGCGCGTCCTGGGGCCGCTGGACAACCTCATGTGGGACCGCCGCGCGCTCGCCGACCTCTTCGGCTTCGACTACGTGTGGGAGGTCTACAAGCCCGCCCCGCGCCGCCGCTGGGGCTACTACGTCGTCCCGCTGATCGTCGGCGAGCGCTTCGTGGCGCGCTTCGACGGTCGCCGGCTGGCCGGGGTGACGCCGCGACTCCGCGTCGACGGCTGGTGGTGGGAGGCGCCCGCGCCCGGCGGGCGGTCGCCTCGCTCGCGCGCGTCTCGCTCGCGCGCGCCTCGCTCGCGCGAGGCGCGCGAGCGAGACGCTCTGGTCGCCGGCCTGGCGCGCTTCTTGCGCTACCTCGACGTCGCGGCGGTCGAGCTGCCGACCGGCCTCGACCGCGCCGCGCGCGCCGTGTGGCGGGCGGCCGCGGCGGAGGCGTCCGCGTGATCGTCGTCAAGCTGGGGGGCGCCGAGGGCCTCGATCACGACGCCATCGCCGACGACGTGGCCGCCCACTGGGCCGAAGGGGTCCGGCTCGTGCTGGTCCACGGTGGCGGTGCTGCCGCGACCCGGCTCGGTGAGGCGCTGGGGGTGCCGCCGCGCTTCGTCACCAGCCCCAGCGGGCACACGAGCCGCTACACCGACCGGGCGACCCTCGAGGCGTTCACGATGGCGGTCGCCGGTGGCGTCAACAAGGCGTGGGTCGAGCGTCTGCAGTCGCGGGGGGTGCCGGCGCTCGGGCTCTCGGGCCTGGACGGACGCCTGATCGAGGCGCGCCACAAGCGCAGCGTCCGCAGCGTCGAGCGGGGCAAGACGGTCGTCCTGCGCGACGACCACACCGGCGCCGTCGAGCGGGTCGACGCGGGGCTGCTGCGGCTGCTCCTCGGCGCCGGTTTCCTGCCGGTCATCGCGCCGCTGGCCGCCTCGCACGAGGGCGCGGCGGTCAACGTGGACGGTGACCGGGCCGCCTCGGCGATCGCCGTCGCGCTGGCGGCCGACGCGCTGGTGCTGCTGTCCAACGTCCCCGGGTTGCTGCGCGACTTCCCGGACGAGGCCAGCCTCGTCCCGCGGGTCGCGATCGCCGACGTCGACGACGCGCTGGCGTGGGCCCAGGGCCGCATGAGGAAGAAGCTGGAGGGCGCCGCCGCCGCGGTCGCCGGCGGGGTCGCCCGGGCGGTCCTGGCGGACGGGCGGTGCCCGGCGCCGCTCCGCCGCGCGCTCGCGGGGCACGGTACCGTGGTCGCCTGACGTCCGATCCCCGAGGAGCCCGCATGAACGACGCCACCTTCGCAGCCGCCGCCCCCGAGTTCCCCAGCACGGCCGATGTCCTCGCCCGCGCCGCCGCGCACGCCCCCGGCCTGTGGTCGCCCGACGTGGTCTTCGTGCGCGGCGAGGGCGCGCGCCTGTTCGACGCCGACGGCCGCCGCTACCTCGACGGCATGGCGGGCATCGCGGTCGCCAGCGTGGGGCACGGCAACGCCCGCCTGGCGGACGCGATCGCCGCCCAGGCGCGGCGGCTGATCGTCTGCCCGCAGAACCTCGGCAACGACGTCCGGACGGCGTTCGTCGACAAGCTCTTCGAACACCTGCCCGCGCCGCTGTCACGCGTCTTCCTGGCCAACTCCGGGGCCGAGGTCAACGAGGCGGCGCTCAAGTGGTCCCGGGTGGCCACCGGGCGGCGCCGGGTGGTCGCCGCCAAGCGCGGCTTCGCCGGCAGGACGCTCGGCGCGCTCGCGATGACCTGGGAGGTCAAGTACCGCGAGCCCTTCGAGCCGCTGTCCGTCCCGGTCGACTTCGTGCGCTACGACGACCTCGACGAGCTCGACGCCGCCGTCGGCGACGACACGGCGATGATCTGGCTGGAGCCGGTGCAGGGCGAGGGCGGGGTGCACCCCGCCAGCGCCGCCTACCTGCGGCGGGCACGCGAGCTCGCCGACGAGCGCGGCGCGCTGCTGGCGTTCGACGAGATCCAGTGCGGCGTCGGTCGCACCGGGCGCTTCCTCGCCAGCGAGCATGCCGGGGTCGTGCCCGACCTCGTCACGCTGGCGAAGGGCCTCGCCGGCGGCGTGCCGATCGGCGCGCTGGCGATGACCGATGCCGTCGCCGCCGCGATGCCCGCCGGCGGGCACGGCACGACCTTCGGGGGCAACCCGCTGGCCGCGGCCGCCGGCCTGGCGGTCCTCGAGGAGATCGAGGCGCGCGACCTCATGGCGCACGCGGAGCGGATGGGCCGGCGCTTCCGCGAGGGCATCGAGGCCCTCGGCAGCCCGCGCGTGCGGGAGGTCCGTGGCCTCGGCCTCATGCTCGGCGTCGAGCTCAAGGAGAAGGCCGCTCCCGTGATCGCCGCGTTACGCGACGAGGGCCTCCTGCTGATCAACGCCGGCGCCAGCGTCATCCGCTTCGTGCCGCCGCTCGTGATCGGCGAGGACGAGGTCGACGAGGCGCTCGCCGCCTTCGGTCGCGTGCTGCGGCGGTGACGCGCGGCGCCGGCGCCGCGAACCTGCTGGGCGACGCCGGCGCGCGCGCCCTGTTGGAGGAGGTGGTGCGGCTGCCGAGCCCCAGCGGCGCGGAGGCGGCCGTCTCCGCGAGGTTCGTCGCCGCGTTGGCGCCCCACGCCGACGAGGCCTTCGTCGACGAGGCGGGCAACGCCGTCGCGGTCGCCGGTCGCGGGGCGCTGCGGGTGACGCTGCTCGGGCACCTCGACACGTTCCCGGGCGGGCCGCCCGTGCGCGTGGAGGACGGCATCCTGCACGGCCGCGGGACGGTCGACGCCAAGGGACCGGCGGTGGCGCTGGCGGCGGCCCTGGCGCGGGCCGGCGCCGACGTGCGGGAAGCCCTGGAGCTCCGCTTCGTCGGCGCGGTGGGGGAGGAGGCTCCGGGCAGCCGCGGCGCGCGTCACGCCGTGCTGGCCTACCCACGTCCGCACCTGCTGATCGTCGGCGAGCCCAGCGGCTGGGACGGGCTCACCCTCGGCTACAAGGGGCACCTGCGGCTGCACTTGCGTGCCGAGCGGCCCGCCGCGCACGCCGCGAGGGACGAGGCGACCGCCTGCGAGGCGCTCGTCGCGGCCTGGTCGCGCGTGCGGGCCTGGGCTGCCGAGGCGGCGCCGGCCGCGGTCGACGGGGCGGAGGCGCGCCTGTTCGACAGGCTGCAGGTCGCGTTGACGTCGCTCGCCTCGAGCCACGACGGCATGACCGAGCGGGCGGAGGCCGTGCTCGACTGGCGTCTGCCGCCCGCCTGGTCGCCGGACGCGTTGCGCGCCGCGCTCGCGACCGTCGACCTGGGGCCGGGACTGAGCTGGACGACGGACGACGGCGCGGTGGCCGTCCGCGCGCAGCGTGACGGGCGCCTCGCGCGCGCCTTCCGCGCGGCCATCCGTGCAGCGGGCGGGGTGCCGGCGCCCCGGGTCAAGACCGGCACGTCCGACTGGAACGTCGTCGCGCCGGCGTGGAGCGGCGACACGGTCGCCTACGGTCCCGGCGACGCCGCGCTCGATCACACGCCCGTCGAGCGGTTGGCGCTCGACGAGCTCGATCGCTCGATCGCCGTGCTCGGTGGTGTCCTGCGTCAGCTCGCCGCCGCGAGGTGACCCGGCCCGACCGCTGACACGACCCGACGCCGCGGTCCGCGGACTCGCCGCGAGACCGGGCGTCGTCGATCCGTGGGGCTACTTCAGAGGCCCGACAGCTCGTAGTTCTTCTTGATGAACGAGGCCCACTCGGCGGGCACGTCCTCCTCGACGAAGATCGCGTCCACGGGGCAGGCGGGGATGCAGGCGCCGCAGTCGATGCACTCCTCGGGGTGGATGTAGAACTGGTCGTCGGCCTCGTAGATGCACTCGACGGGGCACACGTCGACGCAAGCTTGGTCCTTCACGCCGATGCAGGGTTCCGCGATGATGTGGGGCACGTGGTTTCCTTCCTGATCGCCTGGCGGCCTCTCGGTCGCCGCGGTGCGAGCCGGGCGCGCGGGAACTGCGCGCACGAGGGCATCATGGCCGAGGCCGGCGGAACCGTCAAGGGTCATGTGTGGGGGACGGGTCCGGGGGCCAAGGCAGCCACGGACCGCAGTTCCCATCGACGTCGTGCGACGACCCCTGCGATGGACTTCACCAACCCGCTGGGGTGGGGCGGATACGCTGCGGCATGGTCCGCCTGGAGCCCGTCGCGCTCGAACTCCTGGAGTACAAGGTCGACGCGCTGGAGCGACAGCAGCCGGTGCGTGGCGGCCTGGTGGACCTGTGGGAGTTGAGGCGTGCGATCGAGCAGGGCCTGGCGTCGCTCGGAACGGACGATCGGGCCCGCTTCGTCTCGGTGTCGCGGCGCCTGAACGCCCTCGCCCAGTTGCAGCCACAGAGGTCGCCGTCGCGGGTGGCCACGCTCGACGCGCTGCGGATCGACGACGGCTCGGTGGCCGAGAACGACGGGATCCTCGACACCGGTGCAGCCGCGGTCGAGTTGAGCCACGACGAGCGTGAGGAGCAACTCGTGCTGCAGCGCCTCGCCGAGCGCGTGTGGCGCGACGAGATCGACGAGGCCATGGCCCGCTTCGGTGCCGCTTGGCGCGCCGAGCGCGACCGGCTGACGCCGCGGCTGATCTACACGATGCTGCGCAACCTGCGGCGCCACGCCGAGCAGCGCGACACCGTCCTCGATCCGACGCTGCGTGGTTTCCGCGTGGTGGAGCCGTTGGCGGAGCCCGACGACGCGCTCGTCTCGCTGTCCGACCTCGACAGCCTGGCCGAGATCGGGCGCGACCTCGTCCAGTTGATCCTGACGATCGGCGGGCCCGATTCGCCGCTGCCGCGGCTCGAGGTGCCGGAGGCCCAGGCGCTCCCGTTCGCGCGGCAGGCCATGACCATCGTCGCGAAGGACCCGTACGCCGGCAAGCTCACGCCGATCGTGCGGCGCGGCCCCTCGACGAAGGAGTTGCGGACGGCCATGCAGGAGGTCAGCAAGGAGCGTCTCCCGGAGGCCCAGCGGGCCGCGTTGCGGCGCGACATCGAGGCCCGCCTGAGCGAGGCCCTGGCGTTCGAGCGCCAGTCGCGAGCGACGTTTCAGCGCGACGTGGCGCGCAACCTCGATGCGGTCCAGGCGCTGTTCGAGCGGCTGCAGCGGCTCCTGCCGGCGCGCGTCGGTGGCTCCGCCGCGCCGCCCCGCCTCGGCGGCGGCGTCTTGCTCGGTCGCCTGCCCGCGCTGCGCTGGGAGCGCGTTCCGCACGACGCGGACGCACTGACGCTGAACATGTCGTCGCCGGTCCGCTTCACGCTGGGTGGCCACGAGGTGGCGGTGATGGGTACCGGTGAGAGTCGCACGCTGTTCGTCGATGAGCGGGCCCACCCGCTCTCTCGTCGGGCGACGATCCAGGTCGGTCGGGGAGAGCTGCGCGTGGACCGCGAGGGCGACTACCTGCATCTGCGTTGGGCGGACGGGGGGCGGGGGTTGGCCACGCGTCTCTCGGAGGCGCTGGTGCAGGCCTACGTGCTGAGTCACGATCGGCACCCGACCCTGGTCGAGGTCCTGTCGTTCGTCGCGGGCGTCGCGGGGGGCGTCGACGAGAACGTCGTCGGCCGTGCGATCGCGCGCGCCGGCACCGTGACCGCCAGGTCGCCGAACCGGCGCGTGGCCGTCGAGGGGCTGCTGCAGGGCGCCGCGGCGGCGGCCGGTACCGCGCTGGACGAGCACCTCATGCACGGCGTGGTGCAGCGCATCCTGACGGCGCTGTCGGCCGATCCGGGCGACCTGACCGGTCTCTTCGAGCGCGAGGACGACGCGGAGGGCGCGGTCTACACGCTGAGCGACGAGCCGACGACCGCCGACCTCGGCACGCTCAAGCTCACCGTGCGCCGCTACCGCCCGCGCTCCAAGACGGGGCGCGAGCAGGTCGTCGTCATGTTGCCGGGGCGGGTGGTCGGTTCGTTCACCGAGACGATGGTCGAGTCGGTGCCCGGCGGCGTGCTCGTCGCCGCCCGTGGCGAGGACGACGTCGCCCTGGTCTTCTTGCGTGGCCGCGCGCTTCGCGGCAGGAGGAGCTGAGGACGTGGCTGGCAGCAAAGTGTTGGACGACGCGGCGATCGCCGCTGCGCTAGCGGCGTGCCCCGGTTGGACGCTCGCGGACGATGGGGCGCTGGCGTTGAAGCGCCGCCTGCCGAGCGCGGCGGCGGCCGTGGGCTTCATCGCCGCGGTCGGCGCGTTGGCGGAGGGCCAGGGCCACCACCCCGAGCTGCGCTGGGTCTACCGCGAGGTCTCGTTGCGCCTCGTGACGCACGACGCGGGTGACGCGGTCACGGAGCGCGACGTCGAGCTCATGCGGGCGATCGCCGAGCTGCCCTGATCCAGCGAAGCCTGGCGGCGTGCCCGCGACCCGTTCACGACGCCTTGGCGTCAACGGGTGCCGGTCGGGTTCGGGGGGTCGAAGGCGTAACCCTCCCGCAGGAGATCGAGATCGGCCGCGTCGACGACGCCGTCGCCGTCGAGGTCGGCCGGTAGGTTGACGCCCCGGCGCCCGAAGGCCTCGGCCATGAGCAGCAGGTCCTCGAAGTCGACGCGGCCGTCGCGGTTGAGGTCGCCGGGGAGGGCACTCAGGCGCTCGGTGAGCGCCAGCCCGTCCGCCGGCGTCGGACGCCGGGGCCCGGTGGGGTCGAGCACCGGGTCGAGCGCCCCGCGGCCCAGCGTGCCTCCGAGGACGACGCCCAGCGCCGGGATCAGGGCCGCGCGCAGAGATCGCGCAGCGGGCGCGACCAGGATCTCGAAACCGCGGTCGGAATCGTCGGCGCCACCGCGCAGGACGACCCACGCGGTCACGTCGGGCCCGAAGCGCTCGCCCACGCCAGTGCGCACCACCACCGCGGCGTCGATGGCGTCGACGTCCACGCCCGCGGCGCGCCAGTCGTCCACCGCGGCCTCGACCGCGGCGGCCAGCTCGCCGTCGGGCGGTTCGACCGTGATCTCGAGCGCCAGCGCGCCGCTCAGCGATGCCGCCAGCGCGACGGCCGCGACCGTCGAGGCCAGGCGCGAGCGAAGCCGGTGGGCGCTCACGGCTGCGCCTCCAGGTCGTCGAGGGCCGCGTCCAGGGCGGCGAACAGCACCTCGTCCGGCACCGCCTGCCCGTCCAGGGCCAGGCCACCGTCGTCGTCGACGCCGAGGCTCGAGCCGTCGTCACCACGCCAGGCACCCGCGGCCCAGCGCCACACGCCCTGGGTCACGCCCACCGTCGGGGCGCCGAGCCCGTCGTCCGCGGCGCGCAAGAGCCACAGCACGCGCTCGCCCGGCGCGAAGGTCGGGACGCCAGCGACCTGCAGGGGCGGTGCGCCGGGCGCACGCCCCCCCCAGAACGCGGCGGTGAGGGAACCCGGTAGCGCGGCCTCGGCCGCCGCGTCGGCGTCTTCCGCTGCGTCGCCAGCGACCCGAGCGCCAGCCGCCACCCACCAGCGCTCGACCTCCATCGTCACCAGGGTCCACGGTTCGCCGTCGCGGACGACGACGTCGACGTCGCCGATCACGCCGACCGCGACGCTCTCGGCCGCCGCCAGGCGCTGGGAGAGGTCGAGCGCGACGAAGCCGGCGGACGCGGCGGTGGCCGTGAACGCGACGAGCGCCACGGCCAGCCAGCGGCGCGGGCGCAGGGCGCGCCAGCGGCGGCCGTCACGTGCGGCCGGTGGGACGCTCGGGTGACGCTTCATGGAGTCTCCTCGTCCTCGTCCGGGTCGCCATCCGCGGGCGGCGGCGCGTCTTCGTCCGCGGGCGGCGGCGCGTCCTCGTCCGCCGACGGTGCCGCCTGGCCCCCTTCCCCGGTCGCTGGCGCCGCGTCCTCGTCGCCGTCGACCGGCTCACCTGGCGGCGCGGGCGCGGGCCGCGGTGGCGCCACCCCCTCGCTGCGCTCGACGAGGTGGTCGCCGCCGCTGTAGCGCGACACGGCCGTCAGCCGCAGGGAGAGTTGCGCCGGAGGCTCGAGCGGGCGGAGGCTGAAGCGCCCCAGGTCGAACTCGCCGTTGCGCGGCGCGCCGAGCACCGCCGCGTCGATCCACAGGAACCCGTCACCGGACTCGTGGAACACGGCCAGTCGCGCGTCGGCGGGGGACGGTGGGGTCACCAGCGCGAACGCCTCGGCGTCCCAGGTCAGTGAGATGCGCGCCCCGCGCCAGCCGCGGGCGTCCTCGACCCGGACGACGAGCGGGACGTCCGATCGCAGCTCGGTCCGCGGGGCGTCGACACGCACCACGGGGTCCGGCAGCGGCCGCACGTCGAACTCCACCTGCTGCAGGGCCTGCGAGAGGTTGCCGTCGCGCACCTGGACCGTGAAGGCGAAGCGGCCCACCTCGGTCGGCGTGCCGACCAGGCGCCCGGCCGCCAGGCTCATGCCCGGGGGGAGCTCGCCGTCGGCGACCTCGAAGCGGTACGGTCGCAGGCCACCCGTGGGCCGCAGGGCGCCGTCGAACGACTCCCCGACGTACGCGACGGCCCAGTCCGTCCGCAGGAGGCGCAGCGGCTCGGTGGGCACCGCCAGGTCGCTCGTGCAGGCGCCGAGCGACGCCATCAGGAGCGCGAGACCCCAGCGCATGGCGCGTTTCACGACGCCCATCCCCCGGCGTGCGACCACCAGGCGTAGCCGTACGGCTCCAGGCGCACCGGCAGCCGCGTCCCGTCGTCGGTGGGTGGCGACGACACCTCGTCCGGGCCGACGCTGCCGCCGGCGAGTACCCGGCGCCAGTGGCCCACGCGCTCGAGGCGCAGGTCGAGCGTGACCGCCTCGGCACTGAGGTTGTGGACGGCGACCACGTGGCTTCCCGGGCCCGCGTCGTGCGCGAACACGCACAGGCGGTCGTCACCTGCGTCGAGCAGACCGAAGCGACCAGCGCCGATCGCCGTGAGCGAACGGCGTGTGCGCACCAGCCGCCGAACCCAGTGGAGCAGGCTGTCGGGGTCGGCCTCCTGCGCCGCGACGTTGACCGTGCGCCAACCGCCCTGCGGGTGGTCGACCGGCGGCAGGTAGGGGGCCGGGTGGTCGCTGAAGCCGGCCTGTGGTCCGTCGTTCCACGGCATCGGGGTGCGCACGCCGTGCCGATCTGGCAGGGCGATGTCGTCGCCCAGGCCGAGCTCGTCGCCGTAGTAGAGGATCGGAGCGCCCGGCAGCGTCATCAGCAGCGCGTGCATCAGCTCGATGCGAGCCCGGTCGAACCCCAGCAGCGGCGCGAGCCGACGACGGATGCCGACGTTGAGGCGCATCCGTGGGTCGGGGGCGTACGCGGCGTACATCAGGCTGCGTTCGTCGTCGGTCACCATCTCCAGCGTCAACTCGTCGTGGTTGCGCAGGAAGACGACCCAACTGCAGCCGTCGGGCGGCAGCGGCGTGCGCTCCAGGATCCAGCGGATGCCGGCGACGCTGCCCTCCGCCAGCGCCCGGTAGAGCCTGGGCATCACGGGGAAGTGGAACAGGTAGGGGATCTCGTCGCTGCCGTCACCGAAGTACGGCATCGTGTCCTCGGGCCACTGGTTGACCTCACCGAGGAGGAAGGCGCCCGGCTTGACCTCGTCGACCAGACGCCGCACCTCGCGCAGGAAGCCGTGGGTCTCGGGCAGGTTCTCGTTGATCGTGCCCTCGCGCTCGTACAGGTAGGGGATGGCGTCGAGCCGGAAGCCGTCGACGCCGAACTCGAGCCAGAAGCGCACGAGGTCGAGCATCTCGGCCCGCACCTCGGGGTGGTCGTAGTTGAGATCGGGCTGGTGGTGGAAGAAGCGGTGCCAATAGTACTGGCCGCGGGCCTCGTCGAAGGTCCAGTTCGAGGTCTCGCTGTCGGTGAAGATGATCCGCGTGCCGGCGTAGGTGGTCGGGTCGTCGGTCCACACGTACCAGCCGTCCTTGCCGCCCTCGCGACGGCGCGACGCCTGGAACCACGGGTGGTCCGCGCTGGTGTGGTTGAGCACCAGGTCGGTGATCACCCGCAGCCCACGGGCGTGTGCGGCGTCGATCAGCTCGCGCAGGTCGTCGAGCGAGCCGTAGTCGGGGTGGACGCCTCGGAAATCCGAGACGTCGTAGCCGTCGTCGAGCAGGGGCGAGGGCGAGATCGGCAGCAGCCACAGCACGTCGACGCCGAGCGACGCGACGTGGTCGAGCTTCTCGATGACGCCGCGAAGGTCACCATGGCCGTCGCCGCTGGCGTCGCGGAAGGCGCGGACGTACAACTCGTACAGCACGACGTCGCCGGGGGCTTGCTGCATGCGGCCTCCTCCTGCCGGGTCATCCTAACTGCTCGTGGGGCGCAGACGGGCGTCGGCCGACGGGTGTCGGACGGGGTCGCCGTCGGATCGGTCGGGGATGGCGGCATGCCCGTGTTAGCTTGACGGTACGAGGTATCCCGTGACGATCCGTTTCGCGACCCCCTGGCCCGTCCGTGGCCCCGCCCGCGCGTTCCACGTGGCAGCCGATGCCCGCCGCCGGGTCGGCGTCGAAGCCGCCTGGGTGACGCTGCGTGGCGACGTGTTGCTCGCCGACCACGTGCGCGCGGCGAAGGTCGCCGCACGCCTCGCCGCCACCGCCGCGCCGGGCGACCCACCGCTGCGCGCGGCCGACCTGGTCGCCGGGGCGCTGCTCGAAGAGGTCTACCATCTGGTCATCGCCCGCTACCTCGAACTCGTCGACCCGCGCGCCCTGGGCGAGGCGGAGCGGCGCGCACGCAGTTGGTTGGGCGACGAGGGCGTCGCGGAGACGCTGAGGGCCTTCGTCCGGCGCTACCCGCCGCCCGACGTCGACGCCGGGGCGCCGCCCGAGGTCGCCCTCCAGCGTGAGGTCGACGGTGTTCCCGGTCGCCAGGTAGCCCTCGAGGAGGCCTGGACCTGCTTCCTCGCGAACGCGAACCCCGCGTTGCGGGCCGCCCGCCCGCTGATCGACGTGAGGCCGCTGGCGACCCAGGTGCCGTACGACGCCCTGATCGATGCCCTGCGCGGCCACTTCGCCGATCTGCCCGGCCTGCCTGGGCGGCGCTCGACCTCCCTCTTCGACCTGCTGCTCGAGCCGGCGCGCGCCCACCCCGACGACCTCGCGGGCCAGCTGCGCTTCGTGCGCGACGCCTGGGGGCCGCTGCTCGGCGACGCCTTCCGGACGCTGCTCGATCAGTTGCTCGAAGCGATCGCCACGATCCGCGAGGCCGACGTCGTCCGCGGGGGGCCGCCGGGCCCGCCGCCGGCGCCGTCCGCCTGGTCGCTCCGTGGCGGCGACGGCGAGGCGGAGCGCTTCAGCCCCGACGGCGCGTGGATGCCGCGGGTGGTCATGGTCGCCAAGAGCACCTACGTGTGGCTCGACCAGCTCTCCAGCGAGCACGGCCGCGCGATCGAGCGGCTCGACCAGGTCCCGGACGCCGAGCTCGACCGGCTGGCGCGGCGCGGCTTCAACTCGCTGTGGCTGATCGGCGTGTGGCAGCGCAGCGAGGCGTCGCGCCGGATCAAGCAACTGCGCGGCCAGCCCGACGCGCTGGCGTCGGCCTACGCGCTCTACGACTACGCCATCGCCCACGAACTCGGGGGCGAAGCCGGCTTCGCCGACCTCAAGGCGCGCGCCGCCGCGCGCGGCATCCGGATGGCGACCGACATGGTGCCGAACCACGTCGGCATCGATGGGCGCTGGGTCGTCGAACACCCCGAGCGCTTCGTCCAGGTCGATCACCCGCCGTTCCCGGGCTACCGCTTCGGCGGCGCCGACCTCAGCAGCGACCCGCGGGTGGAGATCCGCATCGAGGACCACTACTACGACGGGACCGACGCCGCGGTGGTGTTCGAGCGCAAGGATCGCGCGACGGGCCAGACGCGCTACATCTTCCACGGCAACGACGGCACCGCCATGCCCTGGAACGACACCGCCCAGCTCGATTACCTCGACGCGGGCGTGCGCGAGGCCGTGATCCAGACGATCCTCGACGTCGCACGTCGCTCGCCGATCATCCGCTTCGACGCCGCCATGACGCTGGCGAAACGGCACGTGCGGCGGCTGTGGTACCCGGCCCCGGGCGAGGGCGGCGGCGTCCCCTCGCGCGGGCGCTACGGCGCGCTGACCGACGAGGACTTCGAGCGCGCGATGCCGCGAGAGTTCTGGCGCGAGGTCGTCGATCGGGTCGCGGTCGAAGTGCCCGACACCCTGTTGCTGGCCGAGGCCTTCTGGATGATGGAGGGCTACTTCGTCCGTACCCTGGGCATGCACCGCGTCTACAACAGCGCCTTCATGCACATGATGCGGCAGCAGGACAACGCCGGTTACCGAAGCCTCGTCAAGGAGGTGCTGGCCTTCGATCCGCGCATCCTGCAGCGCTACGTCAACTTCATGAACAACCCCGACGAGGAGACCGCCCGCGTCCAGTTCGGTGACGGCGATCGCTACTTCGCGGTGGCGACGCTGTTGGCGACGATGCCGGGCCTGCCGATGTTCGGTCACGGTCAGTTCGAGGGCTTCCGCGAGAAGTACGGGATGGAGTTCCGGCGCGCGAAGTGGGGAGAGCAGCCCGACGAGGCGTTGGTCGGCCGCCACGAGCGCGAGCTGGTGCCGGTGTTGCATCGCCGCTGGCAGTTCGCCGAGGTCGACGGTTTCCGCTTCTTCGACCTGATCGCCGACGACGGTGAGCCGAACGAGGACGTCTACGCCTACGCCAACCGCGTGGGCGACGCCACCACGCTGGTGCTCGTCAACCACCGCTACGCGCGCTCGAACGGCGTGCTGCGCGAGAGCGTGCCGCAGGTCGCGCGACCCGGCGCCGCGCCGCACCGCGATCGCGTCGGCGACGCGCTCGGGCTGGCGGGCGGCGAGGCGCGTTTCGTCGCGGCCCACGACCTCGTCCGCGGGCTGAGTTACCTGTGGCGCTCGGAGGACGTGCTGCGCGACGGCTGGCGCGTCGCGCTCGACGGTTACGAGGCGCGCGTGTACGTCGACGTGCGCGAATGGGTGGATCACGACGGCGTTCTCGGGGCCCTCCACACGTCCCTCCGCGGGCGAGGCGTGCCGTCGCTGGAGGACGCCCTCGACGACCTGCGCTTCGCCGGTACCCACGAGGCGTTGACGCGCCTGGTGGCGGCCTGGCGCGAGGGCGGCGACGCGTCGTCGGCCTGGGCCGACTGGGTCGCTGCCCTGGAGACGCCCGCGACGCCCGCCCCCCCGCCCGCGCCCAAGGGCGGCGATGCGCGCCTCGAGGCGACGGTCGGCCGGCCGGCCGCCATGGCATCGGCCTACGTGCACGCGGCCGCGCACCTGCCCGACGCGCGCGGTGCCTGGGCGCGGACCCGCATCGGGCGGACCGTCGTGCGCGACCTCGCGGCCGCAGGCATCGCGGACGCCAGCGCCTGGGCGGCGGCGGCCAGTGCGACGATCGCGACGCTGCCCTCGCCCGCCGATCCGTGGCCCGACGACGCGGCCCTGGCGGCGACGATGGCCGCCGCGCCCGCGCTGCTGCGGCTGCTGGACGTGCACGAGCACGGCGGCGTCCGATGGTTCCGGCAGGAAGGCTTCGAGCGCTGGCTCGCCGTGATGTGGGCCGCGGGTCGACGGCGACGCCCGGGCGCAGGCCCCGCGCGGGCCCTCTCGGCGTGGCGGCGGCGCTGGACGGCGCGCATGCGCGCCAGCGGCTACCGCTGGTCGATCCTGCTCGACGACGCCGCGGGCACCGAGGCGACCGACGCTCGCGCCGTCGGGAAGCCGCGGGACGCGCGGGGTCGCAAGGCGAAGCGAGCGACGGCCGGCCGCCGGACGGGCGGCAAGAAGGCCGCGGTCGGCGGGACCACGGCCGGACCACGCAGGCGTCGGAAGAAGGGCTAGGAGCGGCCACCCCCGCGTCCCGCCTTGGCGGGTGGCGCGTGGGCGTCGAGGCGGCGGCGCGCGAGGTGGGTGAGCGCCAGCGCCAGGGCGTCCGAGACGTGGTGCGGTACGTCGCCGCCGGCGGCCGAGCGTCCCAGTAGCGCGCGCACCATGTAAGCGACCTGGGTCTTGTCGGCCCGGCCGCTCCCGACCAGCGTCTGCTTGACCTCGAGCGGTCCGTAGGTATGCACCGGCACGCCTCGCGCGTGCGCCGCCAACAGGACGACGCCGACCGCCTGCCCGACCTTGAACGACGCCTCGCGCTGCCGGTGGAAGTACTGTCCCTCGATCGCGATCGCGTCGGGGAGCGACGCGTCGATGGCGGCCAGCATCGCCGCGTGCACCTGCTCCAGGCGCAGGCCGGGTTCGTCGCTGGGGCGGGTCCGCACGAGGCGCGCGAGAAGCAGCTCGCCGTCGCGCCCCCGCTCCAAGACGGCGCCGATCCCGAGGTGGGCCAACCCGGGATCGACGCCGAGGACGCGCTGTTCGTGGCCGCTCACGCGGTCATGGTATCCCGTGCGTTTGGCTGGGGCACGCATGCCCCAGCCAAACACCCTCAGTACTCGGCCAGGTAGTGGTCGAGCTCCCAGTCGTGGACGGCGATGCGGTAGCCGTCGAACTCCAGCGTCTTGGCCTCGATGTACTGCGTGTAGATGTGCTCGCCGAGCGCCTCGCGCACGACCCGGTCCTTCTGCAGCGTGACCAGGGCATCGCGCAGGGTGCCCGGCAGCTCGCGGATCTTGTGCTTGCGCCGGTCGCGCACGCTCATCTGGTAGATGTTGCGGTGGATGTCGGGCGGCGGCACCAGGTTGCGCTCGATGCCGTCCAGGCCGGCCGCCAGGATGGCGGCCAGCGCCAGGTACGGGTTGCACGACGGGTCGGGCATGCGCAGCTCGGTGCGGGTGCCCACGCCGCGGCGCGCCGGCACGCGGATCATGGCGCTGCGGTTGCTGGCCGACCAGGCGATGTTGGTCGGCGCCTCGTAGCCCGGCGTGAGGCGCTTGTAGCTGTTGACGATCGGGTTGGTGATCGCCACCAGGCCCGAGGCGTGCTCGAGGAGGCCGGCGATCCAGTTCTTGGCCGTGTGCGACAGCTGGTACTCGGCCTTCTCGTCGTAGAACGCGTTCTTGCCCCCCTGGAAGAGCGACAGGTGGATGTGCATCCCGGAGCCGTTGATGCCGGCGACCGGCTTGGGCATGAAGGTGGCGTGCAGGCCGTGATTGAGCGCGATGCGCTTGACGACCATGCGGAAGGTGGCGATGTTGTCGGCGGTCGACAGCGCGGTGTCGTACTTGAAGTCGATCTCGTGCTGACCGGGCGCCACCTCGTGGTGGGCGGCCTCGATCTCGAAGCCCATCTCGACCAGCGCGTTGACCATGTCGCGGCGCGCGTCCTCGCCGCGGTCGACGGGGGCGAGGTCGAAGTAGCCGGCCGCGTCGGCGGTCTCCACCGTGGGGGTGCCGTCGGGGTTGCGGTGGAAGAGGAAGAACTCGGGCTCGGGACCGGTGTACATGTCGTCGAAGCCGAGCGCCTTGAGCCGCTCCACCTGGCGCTTCAGGACGCCGCGCGGGTCGCCGGCGAACGGCGTGCCGTCGGGCAGCGCGATGTCGCAGATCAGCCGTGCGACCTTGCCGCGGGCGTCGCCCTCGATGATCGCCGGGAACACCAGGAAGGTGTCGAAGTCGGGCTTGAGGAGCATGTCGGACTCCTCGATGCGGGCGAAGCCCTGCACCGACGAGCCGTCGAACATGATCTCGCCGTCGAGCGCCTTGTCGAACTGCGAGGTGGGCACCTCGACGTTCTTGTTCATGCCGAGGATGTCGCTGAACTGCAGCCGCAGGAAGCGGACGTTCTCCTCCTTGAGGCGGGCGGCGACGTCGGCGCGGGTCATGGGCATGGTTCCTCCGGGGGCGTGCGGGTGGGTTGCGTTGACGTGGTGTGCACCGAATCGTGTCCGATGATCGGCTTTGGGCATCATGACTGACGGAATGGTCGCTGTCAACTGGCCAAACGTACACGCTCGCTGCGCCGCAAGGCCAGATTCGTGGGCCGGGGGCTCGCGAGTGGCCGGAACGGTCCCGGGTGGGGTCGTGGGCCGCGTCGCGATGGCCGCAGCACGCCGCCGACGTTGACAGGCACCGCGACCGCCGCTAACGTATGGCACGCTCCGGCGCCCGCGGGTGGCCGAGACGCGGAAGCCCACACGCTGCACATCGGAGGTTCGGCATGAATAGGCAAGACGTGATGTCCGCCCATTGGACGAAGGCGGTCCGCGCGCTCGGGGTCGTGGTGGCCCTCGGTGCTGCGTCCGCCGTCGCGTTCGCCCAGCCCGTCGCGGTGCCCATCGGGGCGCTGCTCGACTTCACGGGCCCGCTCGGCGAGTTCGGTCCGGCGCACCGCGACGCGGCCGAGCTGGCGGCGGCCCACATCAACGCCGCCGCGACCGAGGTCTTCGGCGGGCCCATCATCGAGCTGGTCTTCGAGGACGCCGCCACCAGCGCCTCGGTCGGCATCGACCGTGCGCGCAAGCTGGTCGACGTCGACGGCGTGCCCGCCATCGTGGGTCCGTTGGCCAGCGGCGTGGCGGTCGCGGTGGCGGAGGCCGTGACGGCGCCGGCCGGCGTCCTGCAGATCTCGCAGTCGGCCACCTCGCCGCTGTTGACGATCCTGGAGGACGACGACTTCCTCTTCCGCACGATCGGCTCGGACGCCCTGCAGGGGGTCGTGGCGGCCCAGCTCGCGCGCGGTGAGATCGTCCCGGATTACGCCTTCACCCGCGCGGCGACGATGTACGTCAACAACCCGTACGGCCAGGGCCTCAGCAACGCGTTCACCGAGGCCTTCGAGGCCCGCGGCGGCACCGTGACCGCCCAGGTCCCGCACCCCGACGAGCCGCAGCCGACCTACGCCGCCATGCTCGAGGAGGTCTTCGCCGGCGACCCCGAGATCGTCCTGGTGATGAGCTACCCGGGCCAGGCGACGGTGTTCCTCACCGAGGCTCGCGACCTCTTCGGCTTCACCAACTTCCAGTACGTCGACGGCAGCAAGTCCGAGCTGATCATCGAGGCGATGGGCGCCGAGGCCGTCGAGGGCCGTCTCGGCACCGCGCCCGGCGCCGACCCGAGCTGGGGCGGCTTCGTCGCCTTCGTCGAGGCCTTCGAGGAGGCCTACGGGCAGCGCCCGCCGCTGCCGTTCATGGACAGCATCTACGACGCGGTCGCGGTCGTCGGCCTGGCGGTCGCCAAGGCTCAGGTCGACGGCGTAGAGGTCAGCGGCGCGGTGCTGCGCGACAACCTGCGGTTGGTCGCCAACCCGCCCGGCGAGACCGCGGGCGTGAACGACTTCGAGAACGCCTTCCGCCTGCTGGCGTCCGGCGCCGACGTCGCCTACACCGGTGCGGCCGGCGACGTGGTGTTCGACGAGTTCGGCGACGTCATCACCGCGGTCGAGATCTGGCGCTACGCGGGCGGCACGATCGAGGGACTCATGATCCGCACCCCCGACCAGATCCCGCACGACTGACCCGCACCGTCCGCGGAGCGGCCGTCGCGCCGCACCCGTTCGAGGGGCCCCTTCACCGGGGCCCCTTTCCCGTTCGGGGGTGTCCTGGCGTTCGGCTCGGATGCCGCAGCAGGGCGCGGCGGCGGCACGGCGGCGCGGCGTCCGGTCAGCCGTCCCGCCCCTGCGAGTCGCGTGACACGAAGCGCTCCTCGCCGATGAGTCCCTTCGGGCGGTACAGCAAGATGAACAGCATCAGGAGGGCGATGAAGAGCAGCCGCAGGTAGGGACCGCGCGCCGGCAGGTCGCTCGAGATCGCCGCCAGCACGGGCCGGGCGAGGTCGACCAGGAAGGCCGCCCCCGTCCACACGCCCCACAGCGCGAAGGCGCCCAGGATGGCGCCGCGGTTGTTGCCGCTACCGCCGAGCATGAGCATCACCCACACGAGGAAGGTGGCGTACAGCGCGTCGAAGTGGGTGTAGTCGATCGCGATCATGTAGTGCGCGTAGAGCGCCCCGCCCAGGCCCATGATGACCGCGCCGACCACGAAGGCCTGCAGCCGCACGCGGGCCACGTCCTTGCCGGCCATGGCCGCGGCGGCCTCGTCCTCGCGCACGGCGCGCAGGACGCGGCCCCAGGGCGAGCGGATCGCGCGCTCGAGCACGAGGTAGACGACGATGACGAAGAGCGTGGCGATGGCGAGGTAGACGTAGGGGTAGTCGCGCGGCGCCAGGGGATCGAACAGGGCAGCGAGGGGTGGCGGCAACCAGCCGCAGCCGGGGTCGCGCACGAGGCACGCCAGCGGCTGGGGGATGCCCCGCAGGGGTTGTGGCCCGTTGGCCAGCCAGCGCTCGTTCTGGAACACCAGCCGCACGAGCTCCGCGATGCCGATCGTGGCGATCGCCAGGTAGTCCTCGCGCAGCCGCAGGGTCGGGCCGCCCACCAGCAGCGCCAACACGCCTGCCGCCACGCCCGCCGCCACCACGCCCGCCAGGAACGGGGCGCCGAGGCCGAACGCCTGTTGGCTGAAGGCGGCGGCGGCGCCGGTCGGCATGCTCGTCGTGACCAGCGCGCTGGTGAACGCCCCGATCGCGAAGAAGGCGGCGATGCCGATGTTGAAGAGCCCCGTGTAGCCCCACTGCACGTTCAGGCCGAGCGCCAGCACGGCGTAGATGGAGCCCACGATGGCGAACGAAACCAGGTACGCCATCTGGCCGGGCGGGACCACCAGCGCCACCACGAAGGCCACGGCCCAGCCGGCCGCGGCCCCGAGCAGGGCGCGAGCGATCCAAGGTACGCGGGCGGGCAGCGCCCGTGCGGCCAGGAACGCCAGCGGCAGCGCCAGCAGCAGGCTCTTGGCGAGGGCAGCGTCACCCATGGTCAGGCACCTCCCGGCCGACCGAAGATCCCCTGCGGTCGGAACAGGAGGACCAGGATCAGCACCGCGAACGCCACCCCGGGACCGTACGCGGGGTTCAGGAAGGCCGTCGACGTCTGCCACACCACGCCGATGATCAGCGCCCCCACGAGCGCGCCGTAAGCGTTGCCGATCGTGCCGAGGATGACCGAGGAGAACAGCGGCAGCATGAGCCACCAGCCCATCTCGGGACGCAGCTGGGTGTCGAGGGCGAACATGACGCCGCCGGCCCCCGCCAAGCCGCCGCCGATGAGCCAGGTCCAGCGAATCACGCCCTCGGTGTCGATGCCGCTGATGCGCGCGAGGTCCGCGTTGTCCGCGGTGGCGCGCATGGCCTTGCCCATCTTGCTGCGCTCGAGCAGCAGGTACAGGAGGAAGATCAGCAGCAACGCCAGCCCCAGGATGAACAGCTGGTCGGGCCGCACGCGGATGCCGGCGAACAACTCGACCGCGGGACGCGGCCGCCCGGTGTAGAAGTTGCGGAAGTCGGCGCCCCAGCCGAGGTAGATCACGCTGCGCAGGAGGAAGGCGCCGCCGAGGGCGGCCATGGCCAGGATCACGGACGGCGCCCGCCGCGCCCGCAGGCGCCGAAACACCAGGCGGTCGAGCAGGTACCCCGTGAGGCCCACCAGCGGCATGACCAGCACGAGGAGCAGGAGCAGCTCGGCGCCGAAGGAGAACGGCGCCAGCGGCTGGCCGGCCGGCAGCAGCGTGAGCCCGAAGAGGGCCAGGTACGCACCCCAGGTCATCAGGTCACCGTGGGCGAAGTTGGGGATGCGCAGGACGCCGAAGATGAGCGTCAGGCCGATGGCGCCGAGCGCCAAGATGCCGCCCAGCATGACGCCGCGGACGGCGAGCGACAACAGCCGCTGTCCGGTGACGCCCTGGGCGCCCGCCAGCCACCACAGCCCGACCAGCACCAGGGCCAGCAGCGCGACGAGCGCCGTCCGGCTGCCGATGGCGCGCCGAAGGCGCGCACTGGGTCGCGGGCCGCCCGCCCGCCGCGCGAGGACTCTCGCCATGCCGTCAGCCTCCCAGGTACAGCCGGCCGACCTCGGGGTCGCCGAGGAGGTCGTGGCCAGCGCCGTCGATGGCGTTGCTGCCGCCCACCAGCACGTAGGCGTGGTCGGCCAGCTCGAGGGACTTGCGGGCGTTCTGCTCCACCATCAGGACGGCGACGCCGGAGGCGTTGATGTCGCGGACCTTCTCGAAGATGAGGTCGACCAGCAGCGGCGCGAGGCCCGCCGAGGGCTCGTCGAGCAGCAGGAGCTTGGGATCCAGCATGAGCGCACGGCCCATCGCCACCATCTGGCGCTCGCCACCCGACATCTTGCCGGCTCGCTGGCGTCGCCGCTCGGCGAGCCGCGGGAACAGGTCGAACACCCGCTCCTTACGCTCCTTCGTCGAGCCGGACAGCACGAACGCGCCCATCTCGAGGTTCTCCTCGACCGTGAGCGACGGGAAGACGTTGTCGGTCTGCGGGACGTAGCACATGCCGAGCCGGACGATCCGGTCCGGCGAGAGGCCGCCGATCTCGCGCTCGCCGAAGCGGATCGACCCCTGCCAGGGCTTGAGCAGCCCGAACACGGCCTTCATGGCGGTGGACTTGCCGGCGCCGTTCGGTCCGATGATCGACACGATGCGCCCGGGCTCCACCCGCAGCGTCAGCGAGCGCAGCACCTCCATCTCGCCGTAGCCGGTGGTGAGGCCCTCAACCGTCAACAGCGCCATGCTGGCCCCCCAGGTATGCCTCGAGCACCCGCGGGTCGCCGCGGACGATGGCAGGCGGACCCTCCGCCAGCTTCGTCCCCTGGTTGAGGACGATGACCGGGTCGCACAGGCCCATGACCAGCGGGATGTCGTGCTCGATGAGCAGGAAGGTGATGCCGCGCTCCGCGTTGAGCTGCACGATCTTCTCGCGGATGCGCGCCATCAGGCTCGGGTTGACGCCAGCGGCCGGCTCGTCGAGGAGGACGATGCGTGGGTCGGCCATCAGGGTGCGCGCCAGCTCGAGAAGCTTCTTCTGACCGCCGGAGAGGTTCGCCGCGTACTCGTCGCGCAGGTGGGACAGGGTGAGCAGATCGAGCACCTCGAGCGCCTTCTCGCGGATGGCGCGCTCCTGCGCCCGGACGGCGCGGGGCCGGAGCAGCGGGTTCCAGAAGCGCTCGCCGAGCTGGTCCGGGGGGACCAGCATGAGGTTCTCGAGGACCGTCATGCTGCCGTGCTCGCGCGGGATCTGGAAGGTGCGGCAGAGGCCGCGACGGAACACCTGGTGGGGCAGCAGGCCGGTGAGGTCCTCGCCGTCGAGCACGACGCGCCCCCGGTCGGGGCGCAGGAACCCGGAGATCAGCGAGAAGACCGTGGTCTTCCCGGCGCCGTTGGGTCCGATGAGGGCCGTGATGCTGCCGGCGCGCACGTCGAAGGAGCAGTGATTGACGGCCTGCAGGCCCCCGAAGCTCTTGGTCAGACCCTCGACGCGAAGCAGAGCTGGCCGCGGGGCGTCCGCAGGGATCCCCGTTGGGTCGTCGACATGCTTGGGCGTCATCCGCTCCACGCGCGGCCTCCCCGGCGGCGGTGCCCCCGCCGCCCGCCAGCGCGCTGGCGGTGGGGTCCCGCGAGACCGGCCGATCCTATCACGCCGCGCTCATGCGCCACCGACCGCGCCCGGGCCGTGGTGCGCGCGGGTCTCCCTCGCCCGCGGCCGGCCTGCCGGCGGGCGTCAGCCCCGGCTGGCGGCGAGCAGCGCCTCCCGCGTGCAGAGCTTGACCCGGGGCCGGCCGGCGGTCGCGCCCGCGGCCGCCTCGGCGGCGTCGATGCGCCGCCATCCGTCGGCGTCGACGACCTGCACGCCGCGCCGCGCCAGCAGCGCGTCGACGGCCGCCGGCTCCGCGTCGGCGGCGGCGATCTCGGGGAGCTCGTCGTTCAACAGGGTCGTGACCGTCTCGACCGCGCACGCCTTGTTGGTGCCGATGACGCCGGTCGGCCCGCGCTTGATCCAACCGGCGACGTACCAGCCGGCCACGGGCTCGCCATCGCGCGCCGTCAGCACCCGGCCGTGGTCGTTGGGGACGACCGACCAGCGCTCGTCGAAGGGGAGGCCCGGCATCGCCTGGCCCCGGTAGCCCACGGAGCGGAAGACCAGTTGCGCGTCCAGGCGCTCGGTGACGCCCGTGCCCTTGGCGCCCAGCGAGCCGTCGGCGCGCGCCTCGAGCCGGTTGCGCTCGAGCACGACGCCCCCCACACGGTCGCCGCTGGCATCGGGTTCGATGGCGATGGGGGAGAGCAGGAAACGCAGGTGGATGCGGCGGTTCAGGCCGCGCAGCGGGCGGGCGGCGAGCTCCTCGAGCACCTCGAGGTTGCGCCGCGCCACGGCGTCGTCCGCGATCGCCGCCCGGCTCTCGTCGGAGATCGCCAGGTCCGCGGGGTCGATGACGAGATCGGCGTCCTCGAGTTCGCCGAGGTCGCGGAGCTCCTTGGTGCTCCACTTGGCCTCGGCGGGTCCGCGACGTCCGATGACCACCACGTCGCGCACCCGGCTCGCGGCCAGCGCGTCCAGCGCCCCATCCGCGATGTCGGAGGCGGCGAGCTCCGCCTTCGTCTTGGCCAGCACGCGCGTGACGTCGACGGCGACGTTGCCGACGCCGACGACGAGCGCGGTGTGGCCGTCGAGGCGCGGGTTCAGGTCGGCGAAGTCCGGGTGCCCGTTGTACCAGGCGACGAAGTCCGTCGCGGACATGCTGCCGTCGAGGTCCTCGCCGGGGATGCCGAGTCGCCGATCCAGCGCCGCCCCGTAGGTGAACACGGTGGCGTGGTAGTGCCGCCGCAGGTCGTCCGCCGTCAGGTCGCGGCCGACCTCGACGTTGCCGCGGAAGCGCAACCGTGGGTCCGCCATGACGCGGTCGTAGACCTTGGTGACCGACTTGATCTTCTGGTGGTCGGGGGCGACGCCGTAGCGGACGAGACCGAACGGGGCGGGCAGTCGATCGAACAGGTCGATCACCGCGTCCGGTCGCTGCTTCAACAGCGACTCGGCCGCGTAGAAGCCGGACGGACCGGCACCCACGACGGCCACGCGCAGAACCTTCGCATTCTCCATGCCCGCTTTCTACCACGGGTCTCGCGGGGACGCCCGCCACCGCCTCCTGGTAACGTGCGCGCCCATGGGGTCCGCCATTCCCGCCTCCACCGCCTCGCCGACCGCCTCCGCCCAGCCGCCCGCCCGGCGCGTGCGCGTCCAGAAGTACGGCGGCACCAGCGTCGGCGACCTCGACCGCATCCGCAAGGTCGCGGCCCGCATCCAGCGCGTGGTCGAGGCGGGCGAGCGCGTGGCCGTCACGGTCAGCGCCATGGGACGATCCACCGACGAGCTCATCGCCACGGCCCGCGAGCTGCATCCGCGCCCGAACCGACGCGAGCTCGACATGCTGATGGCCACCGGCGAGCAGGTGTCGATCGCGCTGCTGACGATGGCGCTCCAGCACCTGGGCGTGCGAGCCCGTTCGCTCACCGGCGCCCAGGCCGGCTTCCTCACCGACGGCGCGCACGGCGCCGCCCGCATCTTGCGGGTCGACCCGGGGCCGCTGCTGCGCGCGCTCGAGGAGGTGGACGTGTGCGTCATCGCCGGCTTCCAGGGCGTGGACGCCGGCGGCCAGGTCACCACCCTCGGTCGCGGGGGCTCCGACACGACCGCCGTGGCCGTCGCCGCCGCGCTCGGGGTCGGCACCTGCGAGATCTTCACGGACACGGACGGCGTGTACACGACCGATCCGCACCTGATCCCCAGCGCCCGCCGGCTCGAGGCCGTGGACTACGACGAGATGCTCGAGCTCGCCGCCCTCGGCGCCCAGGTGCTGCACCCGCGCAGCGTCTGGTACGGGCGTCGCTACGGCGTCACGCTGCACGTGCGCTCGTCGTTCAACTTCGAACCCGGCACGCTCGTACGCAGGGTGGCCCGAGAGGAGGCCAACGTGGAGACCGACCGCCCCGTCACCGGCGTGGCGCTCGACCTGGAGCACGCCCGCATCGACCTGCTCGGCGTCCCCGACGAGCCAGGCACCGCCGCGCGGATCTTCGGTGCGCTCGGCGACGCCGGGGTGTCCGCCGACATGATCATCCAGGGCGTTCGGGGGGCCGGCGACAGCCGCCAGCAGATGGCGTTCACCGTCCCGCGCGACCGCGCCGAGGAGGCCATGGAGGCGATGGCGCCGCTCATGAGCGGCCTGGGCGGCCGCGCCGAGCTCGACCTCGGCGTCGCCAAGCTGTCCATCGTCGGCGTCGCGATCGGCTCGGCGCCCGGCATCGCCGGCCGCATGTTCGAGGCCGTCGCGGCCGCCGGTGCCAACATCGAGATGATCGCCACGAGTGAGGTCCGCGTGTCGGTCGTCATCCCGGTGGCGATGGCCCACGAGGCCCTGCGCACCGTGCACGCCGCCTTCGGGCTCGAGCGCGACGAGAGCGCCTGAGGGTGAGGCCCAACGCGCTGGAGCAGCTGTTCGTCGCCCGCCGCGGGGGCCTCGTGGAGCTGCGTCTGGTCCTGGTCGACCCCGCGGACGGTCGGACCCGGGCGACGCACCTGGCGCCGACGGGCGACGAGCGCGAGGCCGCCCGCTGGCTCGGTCGGCACCTGGCCCGCGGTGGCGAGATCGAGGACCTGCGGCGCCTGCGGGTGCGCACGGAGCGCGGTGGGCAGCTCGTCGATGCGCCGGTGCTGGCCCGCGAGTTGGTCGCGTCGTACGCCGCGACGAAGGGGACGTCGAAGCCGTGAGCGGCGACGCGCCTCCTCCGCTGGGCCCCGCGTCCGGGCGACCGCGGGCGGCCAGCCTGCGCCTCGCGACGTTGGTCTACGTGCGCGACGGCGAACGCACGCTCATGCTCCACCGCAACGCCCGCCCGGACGATACCCACTACGGCAAGTGGAACGGCCTCGGCGGCAAGTTCGAACCCGGTGAGTCGCCCGAGCAGTGCATGCGCCGCGAGGTGTTCGAGGAGTCCGGCCTGACCGTCGAGGCGGCGGAGCTCAAGGGCATCCTCACCTTCCCGGACTTCGACGGCGAGCACGACTGGTACGCCTTCGTCTACCTGGTGACCCGCACGTCGGGCGAGGTCGGCCCCGACCCGGCCGAGGGGAGCCTGCGGTGGGTCCCGACCGACGAACTGCACGACCTGACACTGTGGGAGGGCGACCGCGTGTTCCTCCCGTGGCTCGACCGAGCCGGCACCTTCAGTGCCGTGTTCGTCTACCGCGGCGGACGCCTCGTCGACCACGAGGTGAGCTTCTACCCGGCGGGCTGACCTGGCCCCGCCGGGGCGGACGCGGCGACGGCCGTGGTAGCCTCCCCGCCCTGGAGGCCGGCATGGACTTCGCCCTGCCCGACGACCTGCGCACGCTGCAGCGCGCCGTGCGCGACTTCGCCCAGCGGGAGATCGCGCCCGTGGCCACCGAACTCGACCGCGACCCGCGCTTTCCGCGGGCGACGCTGCGCAGGATGGGCGAGATGGGCCTGCTCGGGATCCTCACGCCCGAGGACTACGGCGGGCTCGGCCTCGGGTACCTCGCCTACGCGGTCCTGCTGGAGGAGATCGCCGCCGCCGACGCCTCCCACGCCACGATCGCCAGCGTGACCAACGGCATGCCGCAGTCGCTCATCCTCGCCCACGGCAGCCAGGCCCAGCGCGAACGCTGGCTGCCTCGCCTCGCCGCCGGCGAGGCGATCGGCGCCTTCTGCCTCAGCGAGCCGCACGCGGGCAGCGACGCGGCCGCACTGCGGACGCGCGCGCGACGGGTCGAGGGCGGTTACCGGCTGGACGGCAGCAAGGCCTGGATCACCTCCGGCGGCGAGGCGGATCTCTACCTGGTGCTCGCCAAGACCGACCCGGAGGCCGGCGCGCGCGGCATCAGCGCCTTCGTGCTCGAACGCGACACGCCCGGCCTGTCGTTCGGCGCGCCCGAGCGGAAGCTCGGTCAGCATGCGGCGATCACGACCAGCGTGGACTTCGACGACGCGTTCGTGCCCGAGGAGCAGCGCCTCGGGGAGGAGGGACAGGGCTTCGTCATGGCGATGTCCGCCCTGGACGGCGGCCGCGTGGGCATCGCGGCCCAGGCGCTCGGGATCGCTCGCGCGGCGTTCGCGGCGGCCGCGCGCCACGCGGAGGAGCGGGAGGCGTTCGGCCGGCCGATCCGCGAGTTCCAGGGGGTCGGCTTCAAGCTGGCCGACATGGCGACGCGCATCGAGGCCGCGCGGCTCCTGACGCACCGCGCCGCCTGGCTGCTCGACCGCGGCGAGCGCGCGACCAAGGAGGTCAGCATGGCCAAGCTCGACGCCTCCGAGGCGGCCGTCTTCGTGTGCGACGCCGCCGTCCAGGTGTTCGGCGGCTACGGGTACTCGGCGGACTACCCGGTCGAGCGCTACCTGCGCGACGCCCGGGTGACCACGCTGTACGAGGGCACCTCGGAGATCCAGCGGGTGGTCATCTCGCGGCAGATCCACCGCGAGACGGCACGCTGACGGCCGGGCAGACGACGCCCATGCGATAATGCCGCGATGATCATCGCGACCTACGTCAAGCACGTCCCCGACGCCGAAGCGCGGCTCACCGCCGACGCCGGCAGGATCGAACTGGACGACGACGCCTACGCGCTCGACGGCATGGACGAGTACGGCGTCGAGGCGGCCGTCCGTCTCAAGGAGGCCGGGCTCGCCGACGAGGTCGTCGCGCTGGCCATCGGCCCCGCGCGGTCCGAGGCCGCGTTGCGCACCGCGCTCGCGCTCGGCGCCGACCGGGCGGTCCTGCTCGAGACCGACGACGACCTCGACCCGCTCGCTCAGGCCGGCCCGCTCTCCGAGGCGACGCTGGCCTGCGGCGCCGAACTGCTGTGGGTCGGCGGCAAGCAGGCGGACTGGGACAGCGCCGCGCTCGGGCCCGCCGTCGCCGAGGCCCTCGGCTGGCCGCTGTGCGACTGGACGACCGAACTGCGGCTCGAGGGCCGCGAGGTCGCCGCCGTCCACGACGTCGACGACGGCAGTGAGGCCTGGCGCGCGCCGCTGCCGGTCGTCGTGACCACCCAGCAGGGCCTCAACGAGCCGCGCTACCCGACGCTGCCCAACATCATGAAGGCGAAGCGCAAGCCGCTGGAACGACAGCCGCTCACCGTCGCCGCCCGTGTGGTCACCCTCGCCGCCGCCCTGCCCTCGCGAGCCCGCCGCGGCGTCCGACTCGAGGGCGACGCCGCCACCGTCGCGAGCGAGCTCGCCCGTCGCCTGCGCGACGAGGCGAAGGTCCTGTGAGGTCCCGGCCATGATCCTGATCGCCATCGACCACGCCCACGGGTCGCCGCGTCGCGGCGCCTACGAGCTCGTCAGCGCCGCCCGCGAACTCGGCGGTGAGGTCGCGGCGGTGGTGCTCGGTGGTCCCGAGGCCGCCCCGGTCGCCGACGCGCTCGCCGCCTACGTCCCGAGCGTCGTCCACGTCGACGACGCCTCGCTGGACCACGCGAGCCACGAGCGGCGCACCACGGCCCTCGCGAGCGTCGCCGCGGACCTCGGCGTCGACGTCGTGCTGCTCGGCGCAGGCCGCAGCGGCCAGGCCGTCGGCCCGCGCCTGGCGCTGCGCCTCGGCGGCGCGCTGCTCGAGGACGTCGCCGCCGTCCGCCGCGACGGCCCGGCCGTCGTCGCCGAGCGGCTCGCGTACCTCTCGCGCGCCAGCCTGACGGTGCGGGCGGAGGTCGCGCCGGTCGTCGTCAGCGTGAAGCCCGGCGCCTACCCGGTGGCGGCCCCGGCCGACGCGCCGGGTAGCGTCGCGTCGCGCTCGGTGGCCTTCGGCGCGGCCGACGACGTCGCGCGGCTCGGCGAGCGCCGGAGCGCGGCGCGCGGGCGCGTGGCGCTCGAGGAGGCCGACGTCGTCGTCTGTGGCGGCCGCGGGCTGGGCGACGCCGCGTCCTTCGAGCGCCTGGTGGTCGGCCTCGCGGACGAGCTCGGTGCTGGGGTGGCGTCGACGCGCGCCGTCGTGGACGCCGGCTGGCGCCCCTACGACGAGCAGGTGGGGCAGACGGGCAAGAGCGTCGCGCCGAAGCTCTACTTCGCGCTGGGCGTCTCGGGCGCCGTCCAGCACCTCTCCGGCATGAACCGCAGCGGCACCGTGGTGGCGGTCAACAAGGACGGCGACGCGCCCATCTTCAAGGTCGCCGACTACGGCATCGTCGGCGACCTGCACGAGGTGCTCCCCGCCCTGCGCTCGGCGCTCGCGGGCCTGGACTGAGGGGCGATGCGCGTCCGGCGCGCGACGCGGGGCGACCTCGACGCGCTCGTGCGGCTCGAGGCGGCGTTCCCGGGCGACCGCCTGTCGCGCGCCTCCTTCGCACGCTTCATCGAGGGGACGTCCGCCGACGTGTGGGTCGCGACCGCGCGGGACGACGCGGGCGGTGAGCCGGGCCGCGACGTCGTCGTGGGCGACGCCGTCGTCAACTACCGCCGCGGCTTCCACGCCGCGCGCCTGTACTCCCTCGTCACCGATCCCGCGTGGCAGGGGCGGGGCGTCGGCCGCGCGCTCATGGAGGCGGTCGAGGCCCACGCGCTCGAGCGCGGTCTCGTGTCGGTGCGGCTCGAGGTGCGCGACGACAACGCTCGGGCCATCGCCTTCTACCGCCGCCTCGGTTACGTGGACGTGGGGTTGACCCACGACTTCTACGAGGACCACAGCGACGCCCTGCGCATGCGCAAGCGGCTTCGGGCCGACGCCGCCCAGCTGCTCGCGGTCCCCTACCACCCGCAGTCGCTCGACTTCACCTGCGGTCCGGCCAGCCTGATGATGGCGCTGCGTTCGCTGGGTCACGCCGAGCCGCTCGGGCAGGCGGAGGAGCTGGCGCTGTGGCGCGAGGCGACGACGGTCTTCATGCTCGCCGGGCACGGCGGCACCAGCGCCCACGGCCTGGCGGTGGCCGCCCTGCGCCGCGGCTTCGCGGCCGAGGTGTGGGTCGACCAGGCGGGCCCGCCGTTCCTCGACACGGTGCGGTCGAGCGAGAAGAAGCGCGTGATCGAGCTCGCCCACGAGGGCTTCGTGGAGGCGCTGGCACGGCTCGGGGGACGCGTCCGGGTGGGGGATTTCGGCGCCGACGACGTCGTCGAACAGCTCAGGGCCGGACGCGTGCCGTTGGTGTTGGTGTCCGGGGCACGGCTCTACGCCGAGCGCATCCCGCACTGGGTGGTCGCCACCGGCTTCGACGACGATCACCTCTACGTGCACGATCCGCACCTGCCCGAGGGCGCGCGGCGGGCCGACGGCGTCCACCTGCCGCTGCGGCGGGCGGACTTCGCCCAGGTGGCGCGCTACGGGCGGGCGCGACACCGCGCGCTGGTCGTCGTGTGGCGCCCCGGCGGCGGTCGCCAGACCGCCGGCGTCAGCCGGGGAGGTGCGCGAGCGCCGCGGGCCCCTCTGCCAGGTAGCGGATGACCTCGGCGTAGATCTCGGGGTTGGCCTGGTCCTCCTCGGTGGCCGCGATCGTCGGGTTGTCGTTCACCTCGATGACGGTGTACTGCCCGTCGATCTCCTTGAGGTCGACGCCGTGCAGGCTGTCGTCGACGGCCGCGCTGGCGGCGAGCGCCACCCGCAGCAGCTCGGCCGGGGCCTCGTCGCGGGGCACGCCCCGCACGGTCGCCGCCTCGCCCTCGGCGCCGCGCTGCATGACCTTCCAACGGTCGGTGGCGAAGCGGTACTCGACCACGGCGAGCACCTTGCCGTGCAGCGTGATGACGCGCCAGTCGAAGGCGGACGGGAGGTACTGCTGGACCACGATGCGGTCGGCACGGCGAAGGAAGCGCTTGCCGACCTGGACGAACTGCTCGGGTGCGGTCACCTTGTCGACGTAGGCCGAGAACGACGAGTTCGGTGCCTTGAGGACCAGCGGCGTCCCCAGCTCCTCGAAGAGGCCGACCGCCACCGCGGCGGTGACCTGCCCCTCGTCGAGGAAGCGGGTCTCGGGGATCGGCACGCCGGCGCGTTGCAGGCGGCGGTACATGTTGACCTTGTCGCAGCAGACGCGGATCGACTCGGAGGTGTCGAGGACCCGCTTGCCCATCATCTCCGCCCAGCGCGCGACCACGTAGGCGGTGTTGAGCGGGTCGGTGAGGGCGCGGATGAGCACGGCGTCGTACTGGGCGAGGTACTTCAGCTCGTTCTTGAACACGAAGTCGAGCTCGTGACCGAGCTCGAAGGCCGCCAGCCGGAAGTTCGTCAGCGCCGTCAGCTCGACCGCGGAGCGGATCGTGTAGCGCTCGGTGAAGACGGCTAGGCGGGCCACGTGCCGACCTCCTCGACGCCCCGTCGCTCGTCCGCCGTCAGTTGCCGGAGCGGCAGCGGTTCGATGCCCGAGAGCAGGTAGGCGTCCTCGACGACGATCGTCCGCACCTTCATGAGGGGCAACCGGAACGCCTCCCAGAGCGCCCGCGCGAACGCCGCGTACTCCGGGATCGCGGCGACGCCGAGCACCACCCGCACCACGTCGATGCGGAAGTCGTCGGGCAGCGCCTGGCACAGCACCGGGTACTTGCCGGTGTAGGTGAGGCCGCGTCGGCGCGCCTCGATGGCGGCCGCGTCGGCCAGCAGCTCGCCGCGGCTGGAGAACGGGTTGACCGGGTAGGCCATGACGGGCGGCGGCAGGAAGCGGTCGGTCACGAGCTGCGAGCGAGGCACCGGCAGGCCGGCGCGCTCGGCCTTGGCCAGCGCGATCGGCACGACGTAGGCGTCGAGGCACTCGGCGGCCGTGGGGGCGACCTGCTCGCCCGCCTGCTCGAGGTCGAGGGAGCGGTAGTAGCCGTCGGTGAGGTAGGTGTAGTCGCCCGCGAGGTTCGCGAGGACCGGGCGGGCGGGGTCCATGCCCCACCCGCCCGGCACCAGCTCCGGCGATAGCGTCAGCGTCCGTCGAGCGGACGTCAGGCCCACGGGAGGTGGCCGAGAACGGCCACGCCCGGCAGCGTCTTCCCTTCGAGGAACTCGAGCGAGGCGCCGCCGCCGGTACTCACGTGATCGACGCGGTCGGCGAGGCCCGCCTTCTTGATGGCCGAGACGGAGTCGCCGCCACCGATGACGCTCATGGCGCCGGACGAGGCGACGGCCTCGGCGATGGCGTTGGTGCCCGCGTCGAAGGGGGGCACCTCGAACACGCCGAGGGGGCCGTTCCACAGCACGGTCGCCGCGCCGGCGAGCGCGTCCCGGAAGGCGGAGATCGCCTCCGGACCGGCGTCCAGACCCTTCAGCCCGTCGGGGATGGCCCCCGCGGGGTGGACCGAGGTCTCGGCGCCGGGGACGATCTCGGCCGCGCACACGGCGTCCGCGGGGAGCACGAGCGGGACGCCGCGCTCCTCCGCCTTGGCGAGCAGCGCGCGCGCGAGGTCGAGGCGGTCGTCCTCGACGAGCGAGTCGCCGACCGAGCCGCCCTGGGCCTTGACGAAGGTGAAGGCCATGGCGCCGCCGACGATCAGCGCGTCGGCGATCTCGAGCAGGCGCTCGATGACCGCGATCTTGTCGGAGACCTTGGCGCCGCCGAGCACGACCACGAACGGCCGCTCGGGGGCCTCGAGCAGCTTGCCCAACACGCTCAGCTCGCGTTCCATCAGGCGCCCGGCGGCCGAGGGCAGCAGGCGCGCGACGCCCTCGGTGCTGGCGTGCGCCCGGTGCGCGGAGCCGAAGGCATCGTTCACGTACGCCTCGGCGTAGCCGGCGAAGACGCGGGCGAGCGCGGGGTCGTTCTTCGTCTCGCGCGGATCGAAGCGGGTGTTCTCGAGCAGCGTCACCGATCCCTCGGGCGCGTCGGCCACGAAGGCCTGCTGCTCGGGGGTGCCCGGGCCGTCGGTGGCGAGGTAGCGCACCTCGCGACCGAGCAGCTCGCTCAGGCGCTTGGCGACGGGACCGAGCCGGGCGCTGTCGTCCCCCGGCGCGGGCGGGCCCTTGGGACGCCCCAGGTGGGTGGCGAGCACGAGCGTGCAACCGCGGTCGAGCAGCTCCTGCAGCGTCGGAACGGCGGCGCGGATGCGGGTGTCGTCGCGGATGACCCCTTCCTTGATCGGGACGTTGAGGTCGACGCGGACGAAGACGCGCCGGCCGGCGACCGGCGCGTCGGAGAGGGTGGGGAAGGTGGGCACGGCGCCCTCAGCGGCGGCCGGACATGAGCTCGAGCAGGTCGACCATCCGGCTCGAGTAGCCCCACTCGTTGTCGTACCAGGAGAAGAACTTGACGAGGCGGCCCATCGACTTGGTGAGCTTGGCGTCCCAGATGCCCGAGTGCGGGTCGCCGATGATGTCGGTCAGCACGATCGGGTCCTCGGTGTAGCGCACGATGCCCTTGAGCGGGCCGTCGGCGGCGGCCTTGATGGCCGCGTTGAGCTCATCTGCGGTCGCGTCGCGCTTGAGCACCGCGGTCACGTCGGAGATGGAGCCGGTGGCCGTGGGCACGCGCAGCGCGCCGCCGTCGAAGATGCCGCGCAGATTCGGCAGCACCTTGCCGACGGCCTTGGCGGCGCCGGTGGACGACGGCACGATGTTGACCGCCGCGCTACGCGCGCGGCGCAGGTCCTTGTGGGGGCCGTCGATCAGGACCTGGTCGTTCGTGTAGCTGTGGATCGTGGTCATCATCGCCTGCTCGATGCCGAAGGTCTCGTCGATGACCTTCATGATCGCGGCGAGCGAGTTCGTGGTGCAGCTGGCGTTCGAGACGATGTCGTGCTTCTCGGGGTCGTACGAAGCCTCGTTGACGCCCAGCACGATGTCGACGTCGGCGTCCGGCGAAGGCGCGCTGATCAGCACCTTCTTGGCGCCGGCCTGCAGGTGCAGGGCAGCCTTCTCGCGCTTGGTGAAGAAGCCCGTGGACTCGACGACGATGTCGACGCCCAACTCGCCCCAGGGGAGCTCGGCAGGGTCCTTGATCGCGGTGGCACGCACCTTGCGCCCATCGACGATCAGGTTGTCGTCGTCGTACGACACCTCGCCCGGGAAGCGCCCGTAGGCGGAGTCGTACTTGAGCAGGTGCGCGAGCGTGGCGTTGTCGGTGAGGTCGTTGACCAGGGCGATCTCCATGCCGCGCTCGTGCGCGATGCGGAAGATCTGACGGCCGATGCGGCCGAACCCGTTGATGCCGATCTTCATGTGGGTCCTCCAGCGAGGGGTGGAAAGGGGGGTGGGCCTGGCGCCGGGCCCGTTGGCCGCGGCGGGGCCGCGTCGGGCGAAGCCGACGAGGACCTCGGGAATTGTACCGCGGTTGCGGCGGGGCGCCCGTCCTGGGTCACCCAGCCGCTCCCGGCCGCGTCAGCCGGCGCGGCGCAACGCGATCGTCAGGGCGCCCGCGCCGAGCTCGGTCTCGAGGCTGAACGACGCCTCCGGAAGCGCGGCGAACCCGAGCGAGGTCGCGAGCACCTCCTGCGCCAGCGTCGCGGCGTGCTCCTCCAGCGCTTCACGCGCCTCGGGGTCGGCCGCCACGAGGCCGAGCTCGATGCGGTCGGAGACCTCGAGGCCCGCCTGCTTGCGGGCATCCTGCACCAACCGGACCGCGTCGCGCATCAGGCCCTCGCGCACGAGCGCGGGCGTGAGCTCGGTGCGCAGCGCGGCGAGGGCGCCCCTGTCCTCGACGGCGGCGTAACCCTCGGGGCTGCGGGCGTCGAGCAGCAGCTCGTCGGGCGCGAACGTAACGGTCTCGCCCTCGACCTCGAGCACGAACGGAAGGCCGTCGGCGACGGCGCGTGCGATCGCCTGGCCGTCGGCGGCCGCCAGCGCCGCGCGCACGGCCGGGACGCGCTTGCCCAGGCGCTTGCCCACCTTGGGGAGGTGCGGTCGCACGTCGTAGGCGAGGAAGGGGTCGGTGGGGTCGAGGTAGCGGACCGACTTGACGTTGAGCTCGTCGCGCAGGGCGTCCTCCAGTCGCTTCAGGCCGGCGAGTTCGGCCTCGGAGGGCACGCGCACGAGCACCTCGGGCAGCGGCTGGCGGGTCTTGAGGCCCGAGGCCGCCCGTGCCGCGCGGCCGAGTTCGACCACCCGCTGGAGCGTCGCCATGTCGCGCAGCAGTTCGTCGTCGATCGCGGCGTCGGGCTCGGGCCAGTCGCACAGGTGCACCGACACCGGCGCAGCCGGATCTCCGCGGGCGACGAGGTTGCGGTACAGCGCCTCGGAGACGAACGGCGCCAGCGGCGCCATCAGCTTGGCCAGGGTCACGAGGGCCTCGTGGAGGGTGGCGTACGCGGCCAACGTGTCGGCCTTGCCGACACGTTGGCTGTCACTTCCGACGCCTCCGGCGTCGGAAGTGAGGCCGGCGGTGGCGGTAGCCCCCGTCATCCCGCGCCAGAAGCGCCGCCGGTTGCGGCGCACGTACCAGTTGGATAGCTCGTCGACGATCGCGTCGCGCAGGCGGCGACCGGCGCTGGTCGGGTCGAAGCCCTCGAGGTCGGCGGTCACCTCGGCGATCAGCCGCTGCAGCCGCGCGTGCAACCAGCGGTCCATCAGTGGCCGCTCGGCGACGGGCGGCGCGGTCGACAGCTCCGGGCGGTCGAGGTTCGCGTACAGGACGAAGAACGCGTAGCTGTTCCACAGCGTCATGAACACGTCGCGCAGCGTCTCCTCGACGAGCGCCTGGGAGAAGCGCTTGGTCGCCTCCGGCGGGCTCGAGGCGAAGAGGTACCAGCGCAGCGCGTCCGCGCCCTGGTGGTCGAGCACCGACCACGGGTCGACGACGTTGCCCTTCGACTTCGACATCTTCTCGCCGTTCTCGTCGACGATGTGGCCGAGCACGATCACGTTCTTGAAGGAGCTGGTGGCGCCGGCGAGGTGGTGCAGCGGGCCGGCGGGCCGGTCGCCGTCGCCGGGGTCGGTCAGCAGCGTCGCCAGCGCGTGCAGGCTGTAGAACCAGCCGCGCGTCTGGTCGATCGCCTCGCAGATGTAATCGGCCGGGAAGTGGTCGGCCAGTGCCTGGGCCGCCCCGGGCGGCGAGCCCTCCCCGATGTAGTGCCACTGTGCGTAGGGCATGGCGCCCGACTCGAACCACACGTCGATGGTGTACGGCACCCGACGGAAGGTCTTGCCGCCGCGCTCGAAGGTGAGCTCGTCGACCGCGGGGCGGTGCAGGTCGAGCCCCGTCAGGTCGACGCCGACGAGCTCGGCGAGCTCGGCGACGCTGCCGACCACGACCGTCTCGCCGTCCTCGGCGCGCCACACCGGCATCGGCGTGCCCCAGTAGCGCTCGCGCGACAGCGCCCAGTCGACGTTGTTCTCGAGCCACTTGCCGAAGCGCCCGGTGCGGATGTGGTCGGGGTGCCAGCCGATGCGATCGTTGAGCTCGAGCAGCCGGTCCTTGAGCAGGCTGGTGCGGATGTACCAGCTCTTCTTGGCGACGTTGAGGAGCGGCTGGTCGTCGCGCCAGTTGAAGGGGTAGGCGTGGCGGATCGTGCCGTGATCGAACATGTGGCCGGCCGCCTCGAGGTCGCGGGTGATCGCGTCGTCGGCGTCCTTGAACCAGTGGCCGGCGTAGGGGCCGGGCGCGCCCTCGGGCGCGTCCAGCGGCGCGACCTCGGGCATGACCTTGCCCGCGAGGTCGACCGACCAGCGCGTCGGCAGCCCGTGCCGACGACCGACCTCGAGGTCGCCGTAGGCGGGCGCCAGGTGGACGACGCCGGTGCCATCGTCGAGGGTGACGAAGTCGTCGGCCACGACGCGCCAACCGACCGCGTCCGCGGGGTCGGTGTCGTCCGGGCGCCCGCGCAGGATCGGGTGGTAGCGGGCGCCGACGAGGTCGCTGCCTGCGATTCGCTTCAGAACCTCGTGGTCCGTGCCGTCGAACACGGCGGCGACCCGCGACTCGGCGATCAGGTAGAGCTTGCGCTTCGCTTCGCGGGCGGCGCGCTTGCTGACCGGCCCCTCGACCAGGGCGTAGGTCGCCTCGGGGTGCACGGCGAGGCCGGTGTTCGCGGCCAGCGTCCAGGGCGTCGTCGTCCACGCGAGGAAGGCGACGTCGCGCGTCTCGTCGGCGGCGATCACGCCGCGGGTCAGCAGGTCGCCGTGCACGGCTGGGAAGGCGGGGTAGACGCTGGGATCGGGCACGTCCTCGCGGTAGCCGAGCGCCACCTCGTGCGACGCGAGCGTGGTGTTCGACGATGGCGAGTGCCAGGTGGTCTTGTAGTCCTCCACCAGCAGGCCCCGCTGCCACAGCTCCTTCATGATCCACCAGCACGACTCGACGTAGCCGGGGTCGTAGGTGACGTAGGCGTTCTCCAGGTCGACCCAGAAGCCGATGCGCTCGGTCATCTCGTTCCAGTCCTGGATGTTCTCGAACACGGACTCGCGGCACAGGGCGTTGAAGCGCGCGATGCCGTAGTCCTCGACCTGCTGCTTGTTGGTGAACCCCAAGCGCTTCTCGATGGCGATCTCGACCGGCAGGCCGTGCGTGTCCCAGCCACCCTTGCGGTTGACGCGGTGGCCCTGCATCGTCTTGAAGCGCGGGAACAGGTCCTTGAACACCCGGCTGATGACGTGGTGCACGCCGGGCTTGCCGTTGGCGGTCGGTGGCCCCTCGTAGAACACCCACGGGCCGCGGGGGGCGGGCTTCTCGAGCGATCGGCGGAACACCTCGGCGTCGCGCCAGAACGCCATCACCTCGCGCTCGAGGTCGGGGAAGCGCACGTCGGTGGACACGGGTTCGAAGGGCGTCGTGGCGGTGGTCGGATCGGGCACGGTGGTCTCCTCGGTCGCTGTCCCGGCGCGGCCGCCGCGTGGAGCGGTCGACCCCGCGGCCCGCGGGCCGCGTCGCGGAGCGGGACACGACGAGGCGCCCCACGCACGCGCGTCGGGGCGCCTCGGGAGGGCGCGGTACCACCCGACTTCGGACCGCCCTCGCGGGCGGGCCCTCGGAGCCACCCCACCGGCGAGCGGGGGAGGGCCAGACGCGTGACGTGCGTCGGACGGCGTCGCCTACGTGCGGTCGATTGCGGCGTAGCCGCCATCACACGCTTTCGGAACGCTGGCTCGGGGAGGATCTTCGGCGACCGGCCTACCGCCGGGCTCGCACCGTCCCCGGCTCGCTGGGGGGGCTCACGATCGCCTACTCGTTCCCGTCGTCGCCCGTCGCCTGAGAGGCCGCGGCGCGCTGGCGCCGCTGCCGCCGTGCGGCGGCTTTACAGCCCACCGCGGCGACGTGTAGGATGCACCGTAGCAGTCGGCCTTCGGAGCGTCAAGACGCCGCCTGCCCCCCATCCCGCCTGAAGCCGCCGGTCGCATCGTGTCCACGCCCCCGTGGCGGCGTACGTCCGGTACCAGATCGAGCGGCTCGCGTCCCAGACGCTCCAGTGACCCCGTCCAACAGGTGCCCGTCCAGGGTGGACGCGCGCCGACACGGCCGGGACCGACCTCGGCGGAACCTCGTTCCGCAGTCGGTGTCCCGCCCCTCCTGCGAGGAGACCCATGAGCCCACGCACGCGCAAGACCCCCGAAGCGGCCACCGCCGACACGTCCGAGACCGTCGCGCCGAAGCGGCGCGGGCGCCCGCCCAAGGCCGCGAGCGCCCCCGAGGCCGAGGCCGCCGCGGTGGCCCCGGAGGCCGAGGCCACCACGCCGAAGCGGCGCGGGCGCCCGCCGAAGGCCGCCAGCGAGGTCGCCGAGCCGGTGGAGGCGGCGGCGAAGACGCGCAAGAAGCGGGCGTCGCCGGCCGCGAAGGCGGCGCCGAGCGACGAGGCGGAGGGGTCGAGCGCCGGGACCGCGCGCGACGACGCGGCGCCGTCACGGGACGACGCGGCGCCCTCGCCGGACGGCGCGCCGTCACGCGACGGCGGCGAGCGTGCCGAAGCCGACGGGCGGGACGACGACCGCGGCGAGCGGGCGGACGCCGGCGATCGTTCCGATCGCGGCGATCGCGGTGGCCGCGAGGAGCGCGGGCGTCGCGGGCGGCGGGGCGGCGGCCAGCGCCGTGTCGGGTTCAACTTCCGTGACCTGCAGGGCAAGATCCTCCCCGAGCTCCACCTGCTCGCCAAGGAGGTCGGACTCGAAGAGTACCGTGCGATGGAGAAGGACGAACTGGTCCTCGCGGTCCTGGAGCGGGTCGCGGAGAGCGAGGGCCTGCGCGTCGTGCAGGGCTACCTCGAGATCTCCAGCGACGGCTACGGCTTCCTGCAGGAGTCGCTGCTGCAGCACAACACGCGCAGCGTCATCGTGTCGGCCGGGCTGATCAAGCAGTTCCGCCTGCGAACGGGCGACATGATCCTCGGCAAGGCGCGCAGGCCGCGCGACAACGAGCGTTACGGCACGCTGATCCGCGTCGAGGCCGTCAACGGCGTCGACCCGTTCCAGGCCTCGAAGCGCCCGAAGTTCGACGACCTGATCCCCACCTTCCCCGACCACAAGATCACCCTCGAGACCGGGCAGCAGGACCTCTCGGCCCGCGTCATCGACCTGCTGGCACCCATCGGTCGCGGGCAGCGCGGGCTCATCGTCGCGCCGCCGAAGGCGGGCAAGACGACGCTGCTCAAGGCGATCGCCAAGTCGGTCGTCACCAACGAACCGGACATCAAGGTCATCGTGCTGCTGGTCGACGAGCGCCCCGAGGAGGTCACCGACTTCCGCGAGAGCGTCACCGGGGTGGAGGTCATCGCCAGCACCTTCGACGAGCCGCCGGCCAACCACATCCGGGTCGCCGAGTTCGTGCACGAGCGCGCACGGCGCATCGTCGAGGATGGCGGGCACGCGATGATCCTGCTCGACTCGATCACGCGCCTCGCGCGAGCGAACAACCTCGTCACGCCGGCCACCGGACGCACGCTCTCCGGCGGCCTCGACTCCAACGCCCTGCACTGGCCCAAGCGCTTCCTCGGCGCGGCCCGCAACATCCGCGGCGGCGGCTCGCTGTCGATCCTGGCGACGGCGCTGGTCGAGACCGGCTCGCGTATGGACGACGTCATCTTCGAGGAGTTCAAGGGCACCGGCAACATGGAGTTGCACCTCTCGCGGCGGCTCGAGGAGCGGCGCATCTTCCCGGCCATCGACATCCTCAAGTCCGGCACCCGGCGCGAGGACCTGCTCCTCACCGAGGGCGTGCTCGCCAAGATGTGGCTGCTGCGCAAGGTCATCAGCGACATGGACGCGGCCGAGGCGATGGAGATGCTGCTCTCGCGCCTCAACCGCACGAAGGACAACGCGGAGTTCATGTCGACGCTCGGCCAGGGGTGAGGCCGTGCGCCGGCGGGCGGCCCTCGTCGCCGCACTGCTGACGGCAGCCTCCGCCACCACCGCCCTGGCCCAGGGCGGTGCCGGGACGACTGCCCCGGCCGCCGCCATGGCGCCGCCATCCGGCGGTGTCGTGGCCGCGGGCGTGGTACCCGACGCCGTCCGTCAGCGTCACGCCGCCGAACAGGCCGGGGTGCTTTCGCGGGTCGCCGCCCTGGCGCGGGGGATCGAGCCGCTCGGCGAGGGGTTCATCCGGCCCGTCGTCGGGCCGGTGAGCTCGCCGTTCGGGTGGCGCAACCTGTCCGTCGCCGGCAACCGCTTCCACGGCGGGACCGATTTCGTGGCGAACAGCGGGACGCCGGTGATGGCCGCGCGCGGGGGGCGCGTCGTCTTCGCCGGGTGGGGCGGCCCGTACGGCTACGCGGTCTACCTCGATCACGAGACGGGGTGGCAGACCCGCTATGCTCACCTCAGCCGGATCGGCGTCACCGTGGGCGACCTCGTGCGACAAGGCGCGGTGCTCGGCGCGGTGGGGTCGACCGGGGCGTCGACCAACGCGCACCTCCACTTCGAGGTGCGCTTCGAGGGGCGGGCGCTCGACCCCTTGCAGTTCGTCCCTCGCTGAGGTGCTCAGCGGGTGCCGCGGCGACGCGGCCGGCCGCGTTCCTTCCGTATACTCCTGACAGGGTTCCGCCGTCCGCAACGAGCGAGCGCGGGCCCCAATCGACGAGGAGGTGGCGCGATGTGGGTCTCGACCAAAGCCCAGTACGGGATGCGCGCGCTCGTCGAGATCGCCCTGAGCGGCGACCGTCCGACCAGCCTCAAGACGGTGGCCGACCGCCAGGGGCTGTCGCAGCAGTACCTCGAACAGATCTTCGCCGTCCTGCGGCGCGCCGGTTTCGTCGAATCCGTGCGCGGCGCCCACGGCGGCTACCGCGTCGCGAGGCCGCTGGACCAGGTCGTGGCGCTCGACGTCGTCGAGGCACTCGAGGGCTCGCTCGCGCCGGTGGCTTGTCTCGACGACGAGGACGCCTGCGAGCGTACCGGGCAGTGCTCGACCGAGCCGCTGTGGCGCGACGTCGACGATGCCGTCCGTCGGGTGCTCGGCGCCGCCACCCTGGCGGACCTCGTCCGCCGCCGCGACCTGCTGCAGATCGAACCGCTACCGGCTTCTTTCTCGGCCACCTGAGCAGGTGAGGCCCCCGCACGACGCCGCCAGCGCGGGCGCCGCGAACGCGCGCAGCGCGAGCGCAGGCCCCGCGAACGCGGACCGCGTCCTCGACCTCGACCGCGCCGCGACCACCCCGTTGGCTCCCGAGGTCCGCGAGGCCATGCTCCCCTGGCTCGGCGCCGCGGGCGCCAACGCGTCGGCCGTGCACGGCGGCGGACGGGCAGCGCGTTGCGCCCTCGAGGACGCCCGCGAGCGCGTCGCGGCGGCGGTCGGGGCGGCGCCCACGGAGGTCGTGTTCACGTCGGGCGCGACGGAGGCCGACCAGCTCGCGCTGGTCGGGGTGACCGCGACGCGCCCCGCGGGTCACCTGGTCGTCGGGCGCAGTGAGCACCCGGCCGTCGTGCGCGCGGCGGAGCAGCTCGAGGCGCGGGGGCACCCGGTGACCTGGCTGGCGCCCGGCCCCGATGGCCGCCTATCGCCGGACGCGGTGCTGGGCGCCCTGCGCGACGACACGCTCCTCGTCGCGGCGATGCGGGTCAACAACGAGACCGGCGCGCGCAACGACGTGGCCGAGATCGCAGGCGTCGTGCGTGCTTTCTCGCACGACGCACGCGGACCCGGCGTCCACGTGCTCTGCGACGCCGTGCAGTCGCTCGGCCTCGAGCCGCTGCGCCGGGACGAGCTCGACGCCGACCTGCTGGTCCTCTCGGCCCACAAGGCCGGCGGACCGCAGGGGATCGGCGCGCTCGTCCTTCGCGCCGGCGTCGAGCTGGTACCGCAGGCCTGGGGAGGATCGCAGGAGCGCGGTCGCCGCGCGGGCACCAGCCCCGTGGCCCTCGCGGTCGGCTTCGGCGTGGCGGCGGAGCTGGCGGCCGCCGGGGCCGATCTGCGCGGTCGGCGGGTGGCCGCGGTCCGCGATCGCTTCGAGGCGGCGGTCGTCGCCCTGCCCGGGGTGGAGCCCTCGCTGCCGCCCGCGACGCCGCGCGGCCCGAAGCACGCGCACGTCGTGGTGCGCGCCCTGCGAGGAGACGGCGAGACCCTGCTCATGAACCTCGATGCCGAGGGCGTCTGGGCGAGCCTGGGATCGGCGTGCGCGGCCGGCAGCCTCGAGCCGAGCCCGGTCCTGCTGGCGATGGGTTGGCCGCCACAGCTGGCTCGTTCGGCGGTCCGGTTCAGCTTCGGCGACGACCACACGGAGGCTGATGCCGACGAGGCCGCCCGGCGCTTCGCGCGGGCGTTGCAGCGGACGCTGGCTTGACCGCGCAGCGCGATGCCGGCGCGGGTCGCGTTCGGCGTTAGGCGCTCAGCCGCCGACGGCCGCGCTGCAGGGCAGCGAGCGGCGCGTCGAGGTCGCCGACGTCGATGTGGACGTGCTCGACGCCCGCCTCCGGCAGCTCGAACACCAGGTCCTCCAGCACGCGCTCCATCACCGCTCGCAGGGCGCGGGCTCCGGTGCCGCGGGACGCGGCCCGGCGCGCGATCTCGCGCAACGCGGCGTCGCTGAACGAGAGCTCGACGCCCTCGAGCGCGAACAGGGCCTGGGCCTGCTTCACCAGGGCGCCCGCGGGCTTGGTGAGGACCTCGACCAGGGCGTCCTCACTGAGGTCATGCAGGCGCGCGACCACCGGCAAGCGGCCGATCAGCTCGGGGATCAGCCCGAACGCCCGCAGATCCGCAGGCAGGACGTCGGCGGCGGCCACGGTGGCGTCGTCGTCCTCGGCGACGTGTTGGAACCCGACCCGGGTGGTCGCGACGCGCCTGCGGACGATGTCGTCGAGGCCCTCGAAGGCCCCACCGGCCACGAACAGCACGTTCGCGGTGTCGACCGCGATCAGCTCCTGTTGCGGGTGCTTGCGGCCGCCCTGCGGTGGCACGCGGCAGACGGTGCCCTCGATCATCTTCAGCAGCGCCTGCTGGACGCCCTCACCCGACACGTCGCGGGTGATCGACGGCCCCTCGGACTTGCGCGCGACCTTGTCGATCTCGTCGATGTACACGATGCCCTGCTCGGCGGCATCCACGTCGTAGTCCGCCACCTGCAGCAGGCGCAGGACGACGTTCTCGACGTCGTCGCCGACGTAGCCGGCCTCGGTCAGCGTGGTGGCATCGGCGATCGCGAACGGCACTTGCAGCAGCTTGGCCAGGGTCTGCGCCAGGAGCGTCTTGCCGACGCCGGAGGGGCCGACCATCAGGATGTTCGACTTCACCAGCCCGGCCTCGGGGTGCTGCAGTCGGCGCACGTGCTGGTAGACGGCCACGGCCAAGGCTCGCTTGGCGGACTCCTGCTCGATGACGTGGTCGTCGAGCGAGCGCTTGATCTCGCGCGGGGTGGGCGTGCGCAGCGGCCGTTTCGCCCGCGCGGCCGGCGCCTTGAGGCGCTCGTGTGCCCGGCTGACGCAGTCGTCGCAGATGTGGGCGCCGCCTTCGCCCTGCAGCAGCCGGCGCACCTCGGGCGCGGAACGCCCGCAGAAGGCGCAGGTCGGCAGGGCGCCGCTCATGCGTCGTCGTCGCCGGTGAAGCGACCCACCGTCTTGGGCGAGACCACGCGATCGATCAGGCCGTAGGCGAGAGCGTCCTCTGGGCCCATGAAGTTGTCGCGCTCCATGTCGCGCCGCAGCTTGTCGTGCGCATGACCCGTGTGGCGGTGGTAGAGCCCCTCGAGCATGTCGCGCAGGGAGAGCACCTCGCGGGCCTGCACCTCGAGGTCGGGGGTCGCGCCGCGGAAGCCCGCCGAACCGGCGTGGATCATGATCCTGGAGTGGGGGAGGGCGACGCGGTGCCCCCGCTCGCCGGCCATCAGGATGACCGAGCCCATGCTCATCGCGATGCCCACGCAGTTCGTGTGCACCGGCGCGCGGATGTACTGCATCGTGTCGTAGATCGCCAGGCCGGCGTAGACCTCGCCGCCGGGGCAGTTGATGAAGAGGTTGATCGGCTGTTCGGAGGACTGCGAGTCCAGCAGCAGCAACTGCGCCACCACCACGTTGGCGACTTCCGAGTCGATCGGCGTCCCCAAGAAGATGATGCGCTCCTTGAGCAGCCGGGAGTAGACGTCGTACATCCGCTCGCCGCGGCCGGTCTGCTCGATCACGTACGGGATCAGGGGCATGCGGTCACCGTACCAAGGGCGCCATCAACCATCGCTCGCTTCGCCGGCGGGAGCGGGCGTCGCGTCGGGGGTGGCGTCGGCGGTCGCCTCGGGCGCGGTGGCCGCCGGCGCGCCGACCTTCTCGCTGACGATCTGGTCCAGGGTCTTGTCGCGGGCGAGCAGGTAGCGGAAGTTCTCGACCCAGTCGGGCCCCTGATCGCGCTTGAAGCGCTCCGGGTCCTTGCGTTCGCGCAGCGCCGCGTGGCGGATGGCGGCGTCGAGCTCGACGTCGTCGACCACGATGCCACGCGACTCGACCAGCCGCTCCAGCACGAGATCGCGTTTGACGCCGCGCTCGGCCGCCTCGCGCAACTCGTTCTCGAAGCTCTCGCGCTCGCCGCGCTGCTCGAGGCGCTCGACGTACTGCTCCATGGTCAGCCCACGGCGCTTCAGGTCGCCCGCGAGGTCCTCGAGCAGGTGCCCCTGGCGCCGGCGCACCAACGAGCCGGGCAGGGGTACCTCGGTGGCACCCATCAGCTTCTCGACCAGCTCGTCGCGCTGCGTGCGGAAGGTCTCGCGCTCGCGCTCGACGGCGAGGCCGCGACGGATCTCGGCCTCGACCTCGGCCCAGTTCCCGAAGCCGAGGGTGGCGGCGAAGGCATCGTCGGCGTCGGGGCGTTCCTTGGCCTTCACGTCGGCGACCTTCACGGTCAGGCTGCGGCGCGGCGCGGGGCCGGCGTCGCCCTCGGCGGTCTCGGCGTCGCCCTCGGCGGTCTCGGCGTCGCCCTCGGCGGTCTCGGCCCCCTCCTCGCTGCCGGGCTGGTCGGCGGGCGATTCCGGCGACGCTGCCGGTGCGGCGGGATCCTCACCCAGGTCGAGCACCAGTTCGTCGCCCACCGACTTGCCGAGCAGCTGCGCGACGAGGTGCTCTTCGGTGCGCTCGAGGTCGATCGGCATGAGCTGGCCGCCGCCCTCGCCCTGCGACTCGGCGAACACGACGTCGCCGGGCTCGATCGGGCGTTCCATGGGGACGAGCGTGGCGTGGTCCTCGCGCAGCCGCGCGACGGTCGCCTCGACGTCCGCGTCGCCGATGGGCTCACCGACAGCGTCGATCGAGATCGCGTCGACGTCGGGGAGGGCGAACTCCGGATAGAGGTCGGCATGGACGACGAAGGTGAAGGCGGTGCCGGCCACCGGCGGCTCGGCATGCGTGTGGGCGTGGACGGGCGTGAGACCGAGCTCGCGCACGGCCTTGGGGTAGTGCTCGTCGACGATGGCCTCGCGCACCTCCTCGGCGAGGGCCTCGGCCCCGACCTTCTGGATCAGGACCCCTCGCGGGGCCTTGCCGGGCCGGAAGCCCGGCACCCGGACCTGCCGCGCGAGCGCGCCGAGGACGCGCTCGAACGTGGCGTCGACCACGTCGACGGGGACCGTGACTTCGAGGGTGGCGGCGGTGTCGTGGCGTTCGGTGATGCGAGCTTCCATGGGTCCTCTTCAGGGCAACGCCGCCCGACGGACGGGCGGCGCCGCGGTGGGGGTACGGGGTGGCCTCGACGCGGGCGGGAGGGCGTGGTGCGAGGAGCGGGACTTGAACCCGCACGTCAAAGACACCAGATCCTAAGTCTGGCGCGTCTACCAGTTCCGCCATCCTCGCGCGCGGCCCACCCGGCCGGGACCGTGCGCCACCCTTTCGGGTGGCGTCTTCCCGTTCGAGCGGTGGGGTGGATGACGGGATTTGAACCCGCGACCCCCGGAACCACAATCCGGTGCTCTAACCTGCTGAGCTACATCCACCACGCTTCGCGCCCCCGAGTCTAGCAGACTCCGTCCGGGACGGCGACCGCGGGAGATTACCACGACCTCGCGAACGGTGTACAGAGTGGACGACCCGCGTATGCTGGGGCACGTGTCGACACCCCGGCGCACCACGTCACGAGCCCGCGCCGGCGAACCCGCGGGATCGCCCGCGGCCCCCGCGCTTGCCGGGCTGGCCTTCGACCTCGACGGCACGGTCTACCTGGGCCACGAGCTCCTTCCGGGTGCCGCCGAGCTGATCTCGGCGCTGGCCGCGGCGGGCGTGCCCTACCTCTTCGCGACCAACAACTCGTCGACCAGCGGCGTCCGCTACGTCCAGCGGCTGACGGAGCTCGGCCTGCCGGCGACGCGCGCCTCCGTGCTCACCTCCAACGACGTCACCGTTCGTCACCTGCGCGACGCCGGGCTCCGACGGCCGTTCGTGATCGCCACGGGCGAGGTGACGGAGGAGTACCGGGCCGGCGGCTTGGAGCCCACCGGCCTGGGGCCCGCCGGCGACGAACCGGACGCCGTGGTGCTCACCTTCGACACGTCGCTGACGTACGCCAAGCTGCGCCGGGCGGCCGACCTCATCCGCGCTGGCCTGCCGTACATCGCCACCCACCCCGATCTCGTGTGCCCGACGCCGACCGGGCCCATCCCCGACTGCGGGGCGTTCGCGGCGCTGCTCTTCGAGGCGACGGGTCGACGGCCGCTGGTGATGGGCAAGCCCGCGCCCCCCATGGCGGCGGCGATCTGCACCCGGCTGCGGCTCGTCGCAGACGCCATCGCTTTCGTCGGCGACCGGCTGTACACCGACGTGCGCATGGCCAGAGACCACGGTTTCCTGGCGGTGCTGACGCTGACCGGGGAGACCAGCCGCGGGGATCTGGCGGCCTCGGACGACGTCCCCGACCTGGTGGTGGACGACCTGGCCGCCCTTCACGCGTACCTGCGGTCGGTGGGCAGCCTGCCTTCGTGATGGCGCGCGTGTGCGGTCGGCCGCCGGCAGGCGGCCAGCCGCGCCTTCAGCGCAGGCTTGCGAGCACGGCGTTGGCCTCCTGCAGGTCGAGCCGGTCGTGGTACGTGCGCGCCGTGAAGGTCACCGCGAGTTCCAGCTGCTCGCGCGCCAGGTCGGGCTCGTCACGCTCGATGAGGACGCGCGCCAGCTCCAGGCGATGGGTGATCACGTCGGGCTCGCTGGCGATCGCGCGTTCGAAGGCCGGGATCACCTGGCCGGCCCGGCCACCGGCGATCCACGGCACGTCGCGGTGGAAGAGCGCGCGCGCGTGCCACGCCGCGGCGTGATCCGGGTCGAGCTCGAGCGCCGCGTCGAGCGCGCGCGAGACGCGGGCGGCGAGGTTCAGCGACTGCAGCACCCCGCGGAACTGCGCCAGGCGACCGAGGGCGCGCGCCACCTCGAAGTGGGCATCGGCGTCGTCCGGCGCGAGCTCGACCGCGAGCTCGGCCGCGTCGGCGGCGCGCGCGAACCACGCCTCCTTGTCGCTCTCCGCCTCCGCCGGGAGGGCGTCGGCCAGGTACACCGCGGCGCGTGCCAGCCGGTAGTGCGCGCGGGCGTCGTCCGGGTTCGCCGCGACCGCGGCCTCGTAGGCGGCGACCGCCTCCTCGAAGCGGCCCTCGTCGGTGAACCGGTCGCCGGTGGCGATCTGTGCCGTGGCGGCGCCCGCGAGCCACAGGCAGCAGGCGAGGGCGAGCGCCAGGGCGCGCCGGCGCGGGTGGGGCGAGGGGGCGTGGGCCATCGGGTTCCTCCTGACCCGCGACCGCCCATGCGGGGCGGCGCGGCGGTGACGTTCTCCGGACGATGGCGAATTCAACCACGCGCGGGCCGTGGCCGTGGGGGCTCGGCTTCGTCTACCATCGGGTGAAGGCGCCGGCGCGCCGCGAGGGGGTCCGGCGGGCCGAATCGAGGTGTGACATGAGCAAGGCATCAGCCAACGGGTCCTCGCTCGCCGACGAGGGGCTCGAGCGGGCGTTGGCGGTCCTGCGATCGTGCGTGACCGAGTACGGGTTCCTCGCGTCGCCCGCGGAGCGCGACAACTACCGTCGGATCTGGGCGCGCGACGGCTGCATCATGAGCCTGGCGGCGCTCCTCAGCGGCGCGGAGGACCTGATCGACGCCGCCCGTCAGACCTTCACGACGCTGGCGGATCACCAGGGCCCGCACGGCGAGATCCCCAGCAACGTCGATCCCGTCGCGGACCGCGTCTCGTACGGTGGGACGGCCGGTCGCGTCGACGCCGGGCTATGGTTCGCGATCGGCTGCGTCGAGGTGTGGCGGCGCACGGGCGACGACGGTTTCCTGGACGGGATGCTCGAACCGTTGGAGCGGCTGCGGGCGCTGCTCGGCGCCTGGGAGTTCAACGCCCGAGGACTGCTGTACGTGCCGCCGACGGGCGACTGGGCGGACGAGTACGTGCAGAGCGGGTACGTGCTGTACGACCAGCTGCTCTACCTGCAGGTGCAGCGCGGCATGGCGGCCGTGCACGCTGCCATGCACGGCGGTTCCGACCACGCGCTCGACGAGCGCATCGCGCGCCTGACGCACCTGCTCCGCGCCAACTACTGGTTCGAGGAGGGCCAGGAGGAGCCGCCCGCCGACGTCTACCACGAGGTGCTCTACCGCAAGGGGCGCGACGCCGCCGGGCACTGCCAGGGGGCGTACTGGATGCCTTTCTTCTCACCGTTGGGCTACGGCAGCCGCTTCGACGGCATGGCCAACGCGCTCGTGTCGCTGCTGGGCGTGTCGGACGACGAGCGCGAGCGGGCGGTCGACGCGTACGTCGACGACCTGCTGCACGAGGACGCCATGCTGCTGCCGGCCTTCGACCCGGTGATCACGCCGCGCGACGAGTACTGGGACGAGCTCCAGATGTCGTTCTCGTACACCTTCAAGAACCAGCCGTACGAGTACCACAACGGCGGGCTGTGGCCGTTGGTGACGGGCTTCTACGCCGCCAGCCTGGCCCGGCGCGGCCGCAGCGAACGGGCCCGCGAGCTGCGCGACGCCATCCACCGGGCGAACCGACGGGGCCGCGACGGGGAGCCGTGGTCGTTCTCGGAGTACCTCCACGGCCGCACGCACGAGCCCGGCGGTACCGCGCCCATGGGGTGGAGCGCGGCGGCGGCCGTGATCGCCGACGCGTACGTCGATGGCGAGCGGCTGTTCGGGGAGGACGGCGGCTAGAATGGCGCATGATCGCTGCCGGCCTTCCAGACCGCCCGAGCGGTGACGCGTGAGCGTCCAGCTCGCCGCCGCCACCGCCGAACGACTCGCCCGCTACGACCGCCCCGGTCCGCGCTACACCTCGTACCCGACGGCGATCGAGTTCCATGACGGCTTCACGCCGCAGCGCTACCTGGAGAAGCTCGCCGAGGCGGCGGCCCGGCCCGAGGAGCCGCTGTCGCTCTACGTGCATCTGCCGTTCTGCGCCGAGCGCTGCAGTTTCTGCGGTTGCAACGTCATCATCACCCGCAAGCGCGGGGTCGCCGCCGACTACCTGCGGCACCTCGACCGCGAGATCGAGCTCGTCTCGGGTCACCTGGGCGAGCGCCGGCGGGTCGTCCAGTTCCACTGGGGCGGCGGCACCCCGACCTACCTGACGGTCGAGGAGATGGCCCACCTGTGGGACACGCTCGGCACCCACTTCGCGCTGCAGCCGGGCGCCGAGGTCGCCATCGAGGTCGACCCGCGCGTCACGTCGGCCGAGCAGGTCGCGTGGCTGGCCGGTCGCGGCTTCAACCGCGTCAGCATGGGCGTCCAGGACTTCGATCCGCGCGTGCAGGACGCGATCAACCGCTACCAGACGTACGCTCAGACGCGCGACCTGCACCTGTCGCTGCGCGAGCGCGGCACCGAGTCGATCAACTTCGACTTCGTGTACGGTTTGCCGCACCAGACGCCCGCGTCGTTCCGCGACACGATCGAGCGGGCGGTCGACCTGCGGCCCGACCGCGTCGCGGTGTACTCGTACGCCTTCGTTCCCTGGGTCAAGGCGCACCAGAAGGCGATCGTGCTGGAGGACCTGCCGCCGCGCGAGGTCAAGCTCGAGCTCTTCGGCATCGCGCACGAGCTCTTCACCGCGGCCGGCTACGTGCAGATCGGCATGGACCACTTCGCGCTGCCGAGCGATTCGCTCGCTCGGGCGGCGGAGGCTCGGACGCTGCACCGGAACTTCATGGGTTACACGACCCATCCGGCGTCGGACTCGATCGGCTTCGGCGTCTCCGCGATCGGCGAGCTCGGTGGCGCCTTCGCGCAGAACACGAAGAAGCTCACCCGCTACGAGGAGGCGCTCGCCGAGGGGTTGCCGCCCGTCGAGCGCGGCTTCGAGCGCTCACGCGACGACGTGATCCGCCGCGACGTCATCCAGAGCCTGATGTGCAACTTCCACCTCGACGTGCGCGCGATCGAGCGGGCGCACGGGATCGTGTTCGACGACTACTTCGCCGACGCGCTGGCCGAGCTCGACGAGGGGCCGGTGGCCCACGGCTTCGTACGCCGCGATGCCGACGCGATCGAGGTGACGCCGGAGGGCCGGCTGTTCGTGCGCAACGTGTGCATGGTCTTCGATGCCTACCTGAAGCGGCACGACGACGCGCAGCCGCGCTTCTCGCGGACGGTGTAGGGCGGGCGTTGGCCCGCCCCACACGTGTGCGTCCTCAATCCCCGGTGACCTCGGCGAAGGCCGCGGTCGCGGCCGTGACGAGCTCGTCGATCAGGTTCTCGTCGAGCGCGGCGCTGAGGAACGCCGCCTCGAACTGCGAGGGCGGCCACCAGACGCCGCGCCGCAGCATCCCGTGGAACCAGCGGGCGAAGCTTTCGGTGTCCGCGCGGGACGCGCTCTCCATGTCGATCACGGCGTCCTTGTTGAAGAACACCGTCAGCATCGAGCCCACCTGGTTGACGACCACCGGCACGCCCGCGTCGGCGGCGGCCTGGCGTAGGCCGTCGGCGAGCCGCTCGCCGGCCGCCTCCAGCCCGGCGTAGAGGCCGGGCGTCGCATCGATCGCGTCGAGCGTCGCGGCCCCGGCGGCCATCGCCAGCGGGTTGCCCGACAGCGTGCCGGCCTGGTAGACCCGCCCGAGCGGCGACACCAGGTCCATGACCTCGACCCGGCCACCGTACGCGCCGACGGGCAGCCCACCGCCGATGACCTTGCCCCAGCAGACGAGGTCCGCGTCGATCCCGTAACGCTCGATGGCGCCGCCGCGGGCGAGGCGGAAGCCGGTCATCACCTCGTCGACCACCAGCAGGGCGCCGTGGCGCGCGGTCGTCTCACGCAGCGCGCGCAGGAAGGCGGGCGTCGGCTCGACGACGCCCATGTTGCCCGCCACAGGCTCGACGATCACGGCGGCGACGTCGTCGCCATGCGCCGCGAACAGCTGCCCGAGCGCCTGCGCGTCGTTGTAGGGCGCGACCAGCGTCAGCGCCGCCACCTCGGCGGGCACGCCGGCGGACGAGGGCACGCCGGTGGTGACCGCGCCGGAGCCCGCGGCGACCAGCAGCCCGTCCGCGTGGCCGTGGTAGCCGCCGGCGAACTTGACGATCAGGCGCCGGCCGGTCGCGCCGCGGGCCACGCGCAGGGCGCTCATCGTCGCCTCCGTGCCCGAGTTCGTGAAGCGCAGCCGCTCCGCCAGCGGGTAGCGCTCGACCACGCGGTCGGCCAGCTCCAGCTCCCGCTCGGTCGGCGCGCCGAACGACGTCCCCATCGCGAGCGCCTCGGCGATCGCCCGCTCGACGGCCGGGTGCCGGTGGCCGAGGATCATCGGGCCCCAGGAGCCGACCAGGTCGAGGTAGCGGTGGCCGTCGGCGTCGTAGACGTAGGCGCCCTCGGCACGCCGCACGAAGCGCGGCGTGCCCCCGACGGCGCCGAAGGCGCGGACGGGCGAGTTCACGCCGCCCGGGAAGCGCTCGCGCGAGCGCGCGAAGAGTTCGCGCGAGCGGGGGTGGGGGTCGTTCGCGGGGGAGGTCATACGGTCACCGTCGCTTTCTGCTGCGAGGCCGCGGCCGGGTGCGCCGCGGCGGCGGTCGCGAGCACGCGGTCGGCCACCTCCTCGGCGTCGGCCACGATCGCCCCCACCGCGATGCCGCGGTAGGCGTTGCCCGCGACCTGCAGGCCGGGCAGCCCCGTGAGAAGTCGCTCGATCCGGGCGACGCGATCCAGGTGCCCGAGCAGGTACTGCGGGATCGCCGCCGGCTGCCGGTGGACCCACACGCGGTCGGGCGCCCCGCGCAGGCCGATCGCCCGGTCGATCGCCTCGGTGGCGCTGGCGACCAGTTCGTCGTCGCTGCGCCGCGGGACGTCGTCCCGGCCCGCGCCGCCCATGATCACGCGCACCAGCACGTGCCCCTCGGGCGCCCGGTCGGCGAAGATGTTCGATTCGAACAGCGCGCCCAGGATGTCGAGGGGCTCGCCCGGGGCCACCAGGAAGCCGTAGCCGTCCGGCGCGCCCGCGAAGGCCCCCCGCGGGAAGGCGAGCGCCGCCACGGCGATGTCGGCCGCGGCGATCGTCGCGATCTCGTCGGCCAGTTCGCCGGCGAGCGGGCGCAGCCAACCCGACGCCACGCCCGGCGGGACGGCCAGGACCAGGGCGTCGGCCTCGAGCTCGGGGCCTTGCGAGACGCGCAGCCGGTAGCCGGGGCCGGCCGCCGGCCGCTCGATCGCGGTCACCGTCGTTTCGAGCCGCACGGCGTCGCCGAGGTCGTCGGCGAGTCGCTGCATCAGGGCCCCCATGCCGCCGCGGAGGCTCCAGGTGGCCTTGCCCTCGAGCCTGCGCTTGCGGGCGCCCGCGATGCCGGCGACGACGAGCGAGCGATGGTCGCGTTCCATCTCCCGCATCACCGGGAAGGCCGCGTCCACCGACAGCTCGCGGGCGTCGCCGCCGTACACGCCGCGCACCATCGTGCCCAGCAGGACCTCGGCCGCCTCGCGGCCGATGTGGCGGGCGGCGTAGTCGTGCACCGACTCCTCGCGCGCCACCCGGCGCGCGAGGAGCGGCTCGGCGAACACCCGCCAGCGGCCCGCGAGCGACAGCGGCGCGAAGCCGAGCAGGGACGAGGGTCCGCCGGGGAGCGCGTGCAGCCGCCCGCCGTGGAACACGTAGCGGCGGCTCGCCGCCGGGCTGGCGACGACCCGCTCACCCTCGAGGCCCAGCCGCGCGAGGAGGTCGGCGGTCGGCCCGCGGCCGGTGCGGAAGGCGTTCGCGGCCCACTCGATGCGGAACCCGTCCTCGGCGACGGTCCGCAGCTGCCCGCCCGCCCGCGCGTCGCGGTCGAGCACGGTCAGCTCCAACGGCCGGCCGCGCTCGGCCGCGTGCCGTCGGATCGCGTGGGCTGCGGTCAGCCCGGCGATCCCCGCGCCGACGACGGCGACGCGCAGGGCGTTCATCGGGTGGGGTAGAGCCGGTTCTTCGGCGAGGTCGTCACCGGCGTCCGGCGGTAGGGCGCGACCGGGTTGAGGATGGCCCGGCACTGCGGGTTGACGCAGCCGGGGCAGCGGAAGCCGTAGTTCGGGTGGCAGGCCTCGCCGGAGGCGAGGTGCGTCGCCACGATGTCGGCCAGGGCGTCCTGGAACTCGGGCATGCCGTTCAGCGAGGGCGCGCGATGGAAGTGTGCGATGCCGGCCTCGTGGGCGAGTTCGGCGTACTCGATGTCGAGCTCGTGGAGCGTCTCGATGTGGTCGCTGGTGAAGGCGATCCCGATCGCCAGCACGTGCTGCCGGCGCTTCTTGCCGAGCTCTCTGATCACCGACTCGGTCGACGGGCCGAGCCAGCGGACCGGCCCGACCTCGGACTGGTAGGCGACCAGGTACTCGTGCCGGTAGCCGAGCCGCTGCATGACCTCGTGCACGCTGGCGCCGATCTCCGCCGGGTAGGCGTCGCCCCGGTCGATGACCGACAGCGGCAGGGAGTGCGCGCTGAACAGCAGCAGGACGTCGTCGCGCACGTCCGGCTCGAACCGTTCCAGGCCCTGGCGCACGGTGTCGGTCATCGCGTCGATGAAGCCCGGGTGCGCGGGCCAGCGGTCGATGACCGACCACTGGAAGCGGTCCTGCAGGCCGACGCGGCGAGCGGCGCGCCACAGCTCGTTGAGCGACGAGCCCGTCGTGCTGCAGCTGAACTGGGGGTACTGGGTGAACGCCACGGCGCGCGTGACGCCGTCGGCGGCCATGGCCTTCAGGGCCGTCTCGCTGCTGGGCTCGATGTAGCGGAAGGCGACGTAGAACGCGTGCGGGGCGGTCTGTGGCGAGATCCTGTCGAGGCGCTCGACCATGCCGCGGCCCTGCTCCTCGGTCCACGCCAGGATGGGCGAGCCGCCGCCGATCTCACGGTAGTACTGCTGGATCTTCTTCGTGCGGCGGTCGGCGATGAAGGGCCCGAGCCAGTCCTGCAGCGGCAGCTGGATGATCTCGCGGTCCTCGAACAGCGCCCGCAGGAAGGGGTTGACGTCGTCGGTGGTCTTGGGGCCGCCCAGGTTCATCATGACGATGCCGGTCGGGCCGCTGCTGTCTTGGCTCATGCGGTCCTCCTCGTGGTGGTGCCGGGGTCGATCGCGGCGTCGGCGCCGTCATGCCCCCAGTCGCGGGGTTGGTAGAAGGCGAGGGCGGCGGCCTCCGGGCCGCCGGGCTCGGGCTGGTGGTCGAACGCCCAGCCGGCGACCGGCGGCATCGACATGAGGATCGCCTCGATGTGGCCGCCCGTCTGCAGGCCGAAGAGCGTGCCGCGGTCGTACACGAGGTTGAACTCGACGTAGCGGCCGCGGCGCAGCGCCTGCCAACGGCGCTCGCGGTCGCCATAGGGGTCGTGGCGGTGGCGCTCCACGAGCGGCAGGTAGGCGGGCAGCAGCGTGGCGATGCCGTCCTCGACGCAGGCGAGGTCGGCCTCGAAATCGTGCGTCGCGCCGCGAAGCGGCGCGACGCCTGGCGTTTCGGCGCGCGCCGAAACGCCTGTGCGCGCCGGAAGCGCCGAAACGCCCTGTGCAGCGCCGCCAACCTCCGCGACAGGCGCTGGCGATGTGAGCTCGTCGAAGAACACCCCGCCCACGCCGCGCATCTCACCCCGGTGGCGCACCGTGAAGTAGGCGTCGCAGGCGGCCTTCCAGGCGGGGTAGTCGGCCTGCGGGTGGCGCGCGCACCAGGCCGCCAGCGCGGCATGGAAGGCGCGCACGTCCTCCGCCACGGGGTACGCGGGCGTCAGGTCGGCGCCACCGCCGAACCACCAGGCGACGGGTTCGGTCCCCGTGTCCGCCGCGGTCGCCCCGACCTCGAAGTAGCGGAAGTTCGCGTGGAAGGCGGGCACGTGCGGGTTGCGCGGGTGCAGCACCAACGAGACACCGGTCGCGAACCAGGGCTTGCCCTCGGTGCCCGGGTGCTGGGCCGCCAGCGTCGGCGGGACCCGCTCGCCGACGACGGCGGAGACGTTGACCCCGCCGCGCTCGAACACCAGGCCGTCCTCGATGACCCGAGCCCGGCCGCCGCCGCCCGCGGGACGCAGCCAGCCGTGGTCGCCGAAGCGCGGCGGCCGGCCGCGCTCTCCGGCGGGCGCCGCAGAGGCTGGCTCGGCGCCCGCCGCGGCCGCAGCCTCGGCGGCCGCGGCGGCCTCGATCCCCTCGAAGCCGGCGATCAGCCGCTGCTGGGCCGCGAGCATCGTCTCGAGCACGCGCGTCTGGCGGGCGGTGATGCCCGCAGGCGCGAACGCGACGGTCACCCGGCCTCCGCGTGGCGGTCGTGGCCCCGGACGACCTCGACCAGGCGCGCGACCGCGTCCGGTGAGGTGTTCGGGAAGATGCCATGCCCGAGGTTGAACACGTGGGCGCCGCCGCGTCCCTCGTCGAGGACGCGCTCGACCTCGTCGGCGAGGGCCTCCGTGGGCGCCAGCAGGGCGGCAGGATCGAGGTTGCCCTGCAGCGCCTTGCCGGGGGCGACGGTGCGCCAGGTCGTCAGGGGGCGGCGCCAGTCGACGGAGAGGGCCTCGCACGGCAGCGCCGCGACCGCGTGTTCGAGGTGGGCGCCGTCGAGCGCGAGGTAGATGCGCGGCACGCCCAGGTCCGCGAGGCCATCGAGCACGCGCCGCGCGTAGGTCGCGCCGAACGCGGCATAGGTGCGCGCGTCGTGCAGGCCGGCCCACGAGTCGAACAGCTGGATCGCCTGGGCGCCCGCCTCGACCTGCATCCGCAGGTAGGCGATCGAGGTCTCGGCGAGCTTGTCGAGCAGCGCGTGGGCGGCGTCGGGTTCGGCCCGCAGGAAGGCGCGGAAGGTCGCGTACTCCTTGCTGCCGGAGCCCTCGACCGCGTAGGTCGCGAGGGTGAGCGGTGCGCCGCCGAAGCCGATCAGCGGGACCTCGCCGAGCTCGGCACGCAGGAGCCGGATCGCGTCGGCCACGAACGGGGCGACCTCGTCCTGGGCCGGCACCCGCAGGGCGTCGACCGCCGCGCGGTCGCGCACCGGCGCCGCGAGCACCGGGCCGGGCCGGAAGTCGAGCTCGAGGCCCATCGGGGGCAGCGGCGTCATGATGTCGCTGAAGAGGATGGCGCCGTCCATGCCGTAGCGGCGCACCGGCTGCAGCGTGACCTCGGCCGTCAACTCCGGGGTCCGCGCGAGCGTCCAGAAGTCGTGACGCTCCTTGAGCGCGCGGTACTCGGGCAGGTGGCGGCCCGCCTGGCGCATGATCCAGACCGGGGCGACCTCGGTGTCCTCGCCCCGCAGGGCACGCAACAGCAGGCTCAACGTTCCTCCTCTTCGGAACCGTCCTCGGGCTCCAGGGTGAAGCGGTAACCGACCCCCCACACCGTGTGCAGGTGGACCGGACGCGACGGATCGGGCTCGAACAGGCGCCGCAGCCGCAGCACCACGTTGTCGATCGTGCGCGACGAGGGGAAGGCGTCGTCGCCCCACACCTCGTCGAGGATGTCGTCGCGGCGCACGACCTCGCCGGCACGGCTCGCCAACAGGCGAAGGATCCCGAGCTCGCGCTCGCCGAGGTTCTCCTGCCGGCCGTCCGCCAGGGTGGCGGTCCACGCGCGCAGGTCGACGGTGTGGCCGGCGAAGCGCAGCAGGTCGCTGCCGCCGCTCCAGCCGCAGCGGCGCAGCAGCGCCTCGACGCGCAGGATGAACTCGGGGAGGTGGAACGGCTTGGCGAGGTAATCGTCGCCACCCGCGCGGAGGCCGCGAACGCGGTCCTCGGGCTCGCCACGCGCCGAGAGGAACAGCACCGGCGTGCGGTCGCCGGCGTCGCGCCGCTGCTCGCACAGAGCGAAACCGTCGATGCCCGGCAGCATGACGTCCAGCACGACCAGGTCCGCGTCGCCGCGCGCCCAGGCCGTCTCGCCGCTGGGGCCATCACCGGCGATCGACACGCGGTGGCCCTCGGCCTCGAGGTTGTCGCGCAAGACGGCCGCCATGGCGCGCTCGTCCTCGATGACCAAGACGTGGGGGGAGGTGGCACTCATGCGCTCGCCACCGCCCCGGGTCCGCCGAGCGCCGGCGCGGCGTCGTCCGCGGTCACCCGCCGCGGCAGCACCACCGTGAAGCGGCTCCCCCGACCGCCCGGTCCCGGCTCGACCTGCACCCAGCCGTTCATCGCCTCGGTCACGGTCTTGACCAGGTGCAGGCCGATGCCGACGCCCACCGACACGCGGGTGAGTTCGTCACCGGCGCGATAGAAGCGCTCGAACACGCGCTCGCGCTCCTCGGTGGGGACGCCGGGACCCTCGTCGTCCACGTGCAGGCGCACGAGATCGCCGTCGCCGCGCAGCGTCACCGTCACCGGCTTGACGTCGCCCGTGCCGTACTTCACCGCGTTGTCCAGCAGGTTGTTGAGCACCAGCGCGAACGCGTCGGGGTCCAGCGATACCGGCAGCGGCTCGTGCCCGTAGTGCACCGTCAGCCGCGCCCCGCGCGCCTCCAGGCCCTCCCGTGCCCGGCCGATCAGGCCCTGCACGACGACGTTGAGGTCGGCGGCCTCCAGCACGGGCGGCGTATCCGCCTGCTCGAGACGCGCGGCGGCGAGGACGTGGTCGCTGGTCCGTTCCAGTCGGTCGAGCTCGGTCTCCATCCGCCGCAGGTAGTCGATGGTGCGCTCCGGGCTCGTGCGCCGCAGGCGCAGCGTCTGCACCAGCAGGCGCAGGGTCCCGATCGGCGTGTTGAACTCGTGCGTGACGGCGCTGAGGAAGTTCTGCTGGCGGCGCTTGAGCTCCCGCTCGGCGCGCAGGCTACCCGCGATCAGTGCGAGCATCGCGAGGATGACGACGGCGAAGAAGGGCCCCTCGAAGGCGATCATCCGGCGCGCAGACGCGTCGCGCGCGGCCAGACGGGCGGCCACTGCCGGGTCGACCTCGACGGCGATCGAGCCGTCGGGCAGGGGCCCGCTCGGACGCAGGTGGGGGTAGCGTTCGAGCAACCCTTCGAGGACTCCCGGATCGCTGGCCACGAGCGCCGTGACCGTCGCCACGTCGCGTTGCCACGCCGCCTCGCGCTCGGCGGCCGCGCGGTCGAGGAGCTGCGTCTGGAAGATCAGCCACCAACCGACCTGCGCCAGCACGAAGAGCACGATGACCGTGAACGCGATGCGCGTCCCCAGCCGCTCGCCGCTCGCCGGTCGAGGCGGTCGCCGGCTCTGCACGTCTGGCCGGCGCGTCCTCATCGGAGCCAACCCTGCGCGACGGCCTCGAGCGCGTGGTAGCTGAGGACGAGATCGGCGCCGGCGCGGCGGATGGCGGTCAGCGACTCGCGCACCGCGGCCGCGCGATCGAGCGCGCCAGCCTCGGCCGCGGCCTCGAGCATCGCGTACTCGCCCGAAACCTGGTAGGCGACGATCGGTCGGTCGGAGAGCGCGCGCACGCGGGCGACGACGTCGAGGTAGGGGAGCGCGGGCTTGACCAGCAACAGGTCGGCGCCCTCCGCCTCGTCGAGCGCGACCTCGATCGCGGCCTCGCGCGCGTTGCGCGGGTCCATCTGGTAGCTGCGGCGATCGCTGGGGGCGGGATGGCCGTCGATGCCGCCGTGGGGGCTCGAGCCGGCGGCGTCGCGGAAGGGACCGTAGAAGGCGGACGCGTACTTGACGGCGTAGGAGAGGATCGCCACGCCGTCGTGGCCCGCGTCGTCGAGTCCTTCGCGGATGGCGGCCACGCGGCCGTCCATCATGTCGGACGGCGCCACGACGTCGGCGCCCGCATCCGCGTGTCGCACGGCCATCGCGGCGAGGCGCGGGAGGGTCGGTCCGTCCAGCACGCGCGCGTGGCTGCCGCCCGGGCGGGGCGGCGCGAGGATGCCGCAGTGCCCGTGGTCCGTGTAGCCGCACAGGCAGACGTCGGTCATCAGCACCAGGTCGTCGCCGAAGGCGGCCCTGGCGGCCCGCAGCGCTTCGGGCACCGGGCCGTCGGGCGCCGAGGCGGCCGAGCCCACGGCGTCCTTCGCGTCCTCGCCGACGACGCCGAAGAGCATGACGGAGCGGATCCCGAGTTCGAGCGCCCGCTCGAGCTCGGGCAGCAGGAGATCGACGGAGCGCCGTGCGACGCGCGGCAGCGACGCGATCGGCTCCAGGCGGTCGCGGCCCGGCACCACGAAGGCGGGCCACACCAGTTGCTCCGGCGCCAGGTGCGTCTCGGCAACCAGCGACCGCAGGGCGGCCGTGGCCCGCAGGCGCCGGGGGCGCAGCGGCTGCCGGCTCATCGTCCACCCCCGCAGCCGCAGCGGGCCATCGCGCCCAGCACACCGTCGACCGTGGGCTCGGCCGCCTGCACCACCGACCATCCGCGGCGGACGGCGGCGGCCGCGGTCGTCGGCCCGATCGCCACCAACAGCGCCGCGGCGCCGACGTCGAGCGGCAGGGCCGCGACGGCCGAGGGGCTGGCGAGGACGACGGCGTCGACGCGGCCGTCGAACGACCAGGCGACGGCCTCGCTGCCGTACACGGTGGCGGTACGCACTTCGACGCCCGCGGCGCGGAGGGTCTCGGCCAGGGTCGTGCGGGCGCGGTCGCCCTGGACGACGCCGACGGCGTCACCCGGGCGCGGCCCGGCGGGGTGCCTCAGCAGGCCGCTCGCCAGTCCGGCGGCCGTCGCGGGGCGAGCGACGAGCGCGACGTCGGCGCCCGCGAGCTCGAGGTCGGTGGCCGTACCGGGGCCGACGGCAGCGATCCGGGCGCCATCGGCGAAGCCGAGCCCGAGCCCGACCCAGGCCTCCACCGCGCTGCGGCTGGGGTAGACGCGCCACGGCAGCCCCAGCAGCCGCTCGGCAGCACCCGCGTCGGCCGTCGGTGCCGTCCGCACGAGCGGCGCTCGAACCGCCTCGTGGCCCGCGTCCCGCAGGCGCGCCTCCAGTCCCGCGAGCCGGCCGACGGACGCCGTGACGGCGACCCTCACGGCGCCCGCCCGGCGGTGCCGCCGCGTGGCCGGCCCAGGTTCTCGAAGGCGAGCATCGCCGCGCCCTCGCCGGTCGCATGCCGGCCCTGCGCCCGGAGCCCCTCGAACCAGGCGTCGAGCACGACCTCGGCACCGTCGCGTCGCGCGTGCGCGCCGAAGGCCACCTGACAGCCCGCGTCGAGCAGGCCCAGCAGGCCCCGTTCTGCGGCGACCGGGGGGTAGCCAGCAACGTCGTGGAGGTCGGTGAGCGCGTCGCCCAGGGTATCTCCGCGGCGGATCTCGAGCGCCAGCGCCCCCTGCGCGGGCGCCGGCAGGAACACGGCGGGGTCGAGGTCGACGCGGTGGAGGCCGCTCAGGTCGAGCTCGAGCCTGTCGAGGCCGGCCGCCGCCAGCATCAGCCCATCGAAGTCACCGGCACGCAGCTTGGCCACGCGCGTCGGCACGTTGCCGCGGACCTCCACGGGCCGTAGGTCGGGACGGAGCGCCGCCAGCTGGGCCACCCGGCGTACGGCGCCCGTGCCGATCCGCGCACCGGCCGCGACCGGCAGCACATCGTGAACGGCTTCCATGGCGCGCGGCCCGAGCAGCAGCACGTCGTGGGCGGCGGCCCGCGCCGGGACCGCGGCGACCTCGAGCCCGGCGGCGGGTGCCGCCGGCAGGTCCTTGAACGAGTGGACCGCCAGGTCCGCCCGGCCCTCGCGCACGGCCTCCTGCACGCCCTTGACGAAGATGCCGACCCCCAACTCCCGCAGCGGGGCGCTCGAGGCGTCACCCACGGTGGTGACCTCGACCAACTCGCTGGCGTGCCCTGCCGCCGCGAGGCGGTCCGCCACCCAGCGCGACTGCCACAACGCCAGCGCGCTGGCGCGGGTGGCGATCCTGACCTTGCTGCGCGTCACGTCTCGGAGACCTCCCAAGGGCGATCCAGGCCCGTCTCGGCGAGGAAGGTGCGCGCTGCCGCGACGCCGTGCTCGCGCGCCACGGCCCGCAGCCCCTTGACCGGGACGAACGCCAGTCGGCGCGCCAGCTGACGGGCCTCGGCCGGCGGCAACGCCCCCTCCAGCGTCGACTCCAGCCACCCCTGCAGGGCGCGGATCGACGGCGCGAGGCTGCGCTCTGCCCACGCGCGCATCTCGGCCTCGACGCCCGCCCGCAGCACCCGCTCGGCTTCGCCCAGCCGCGCCTCGAGCTCGCGCCGCCGCGTCTCGCCGGCCGACCGCAGGCCGTCGACGTCCAGGACCCTGACACCGCGCATGCGCGCCGCCTCCGTGTCGATGGTACGCGGAATCCCGAGATCGACGGCGAGCCGAAGCGACGGCATGCGGTCGAGCCAGCGGGCACCGACCCGGCGTCCGCCTCCGATCGCCGACACCAGGAGCTCCGCGTCGAGTGGCGCGCGAGCCACGTCCGCGAGGCTTCGGTGGGCCGCCCCGTGCTCGCGGGCGAGCTCCCGGGCGCGCGTCTCGTCGCGGTTGACCACGGTCAGTTGCAGTGCTCGGTGGGCCGCCAGCGAGCGCACGGCCAGGGACGCCATCTCGCCCGCGCCGAGCACCAGGGCCCGCGGGTGATCGCCGGCGCCCGCGAGCACGGCCTCGATCTCGCTCCGGGCGAGGCTGAACAGCGACGTGTCGCGAGGCGCGAGCGCCACCTCGCGGCGGACGGAACGCGCGACCCGCAGGGCCGCGTCGACGGCGAACGACAGGGTGCCGTCGACGCGGCCAGCCGCCCGCGCCTCCGCCAGTGCGTCGCGCACCTGGCGCATCACCTGGTCCTCTCCCGGGTTGAGCGAATCGAGCGAGGCCGCGACGCGGGCCAGGTGCTCGAACGCCGCCTCGCCCGCGTACGCGTACGGGCGCCGGGGCGCGTCGTCGGCGGTCAACGCCGAGCGCAGCCTCGTCAGTGGCAGGCCGGGCGGGCGAACGCACACGACGTCGAGGCGGTTGCAGGTCTGCAGGGTGAGGAAGGCCCTCACGCCGAGCGCGGCCAGCCGCGCGTCGACTGGGTCCGTCGCGTACGCACGGTCGTAGGCCTCCAGCGCGTCGGCTCCGCCGCGCCGGTGCGAGACGCCGATCAGGGTCAGCCCATCCACCGAGCGCCGACGGTACAACCCGGAGCCGCCCGGGTTGTCACCAGAGTGTCACGCAGATGGCTCGACGCCGCGGTCGCCGCCCGGCCGCCGGGGTCGGCGGCGCGGCAGCCGTGGTCGGCGGCGCGCGGACGATACGATCGCCGCATGCAGAAGCCGGATTGGGACACCTACTTCATGACGATCGCGCTGGCGGTGCGCGCCCGCGCCGACTGCACCGGCAACCGCGTCGGTGCCATCCTGGTGCAGGACAAGTTCATCGTTGCCACCGGGTACAACGGCACGCCGGCCGGCGCGAAGAACTGCAGCGAGGGAGGCTGCGAGCGCTGCGCCCACCCGGAGCGCTTCCCCAGCGGCCAGGGCTACGACCTGTGCATCTGCGTGCACGCCGAGGCCAACGCGCTGCTGATGGCCGCCCGCGTCGGCATCCGGACCCAGGGGAGCACGCTCTACACGACGATGCGACCGTGCTTCGGCTGCTCCGTCAGCCTGGCCCAGGCCGGCGTCCAGCGCATCGTCTACCTTCACGAGTGGAGCCATCCGGATCCCGCCTACCGCGCGAGCTACGAGGCCTTGCAGGCACGCTTCCCGGGCGGCGTCGAGCGCCTCGAGATCGACGACCCCGACGCCGACTGGGCGGTGCGCAACCGGCGCGTCTGAGCGGCCGTCCCCGCACGCCGAGGCCGGATCAGGGGTGCGGCACCGTGCACAGCCCGTCGCCGACCCGCAGCGTGCGGCTCGCTCAGAGCGGGTGCACCGGCTTCGCGGCCGGCGCCACGATGTCGTACGCCGGGACGGTCCGAGTCGACGACGGTGGGCTTGCCATGGCCCGCAGCAGGAACTCGACGACGCCGGCCTCCGCCCGGCTCTCGACGCGCAGCGAGCGGTGGTGAGTGACGAAGGCGACGTCCCGGGAGGCGCGGTACGACAGCAGCAGCGTCCCGTCGCGCAGCACGGCATCACCGGCATCGGGGACGAAGATCACGCGACGCTCGGGGCTAGGCCCGCCCCGGAACCAGAGCCGTAGCGGGAACGCATCGCCGTCGAAGCCGATGCCGAACGCGCTCTCCGTGAACGCCCGCATCTGGATCGAGACGATGCAGCGTTCATCGGGGAGGCCGAAGTCGGCCTGGCTCGGCTGGGACGTTTGCGGATGCCGAGCCCAGTGCGACCACCCCGGCTCGTCGGAGGCGAGGAGCCCCCGGTGTTGGTCGAGCAGGATGGCGCGCTCGTGGCCTACGGGCGTCGGCGCCGGCTCGGGCCGATCTCCGTCATCCGGTCGCGGCCGCGGGGCGAGCAGCGCCTGGGCCCATGCCCCGAGGCCGCCGGGCGGCTCCGGCGCCGCGTCGCCGCCCGCCGCCGTACGGTGGTACGCGGCGGCGATCGTGGCGTCCGGTCCGATGGCGGCGAATGCGTCGGCGAGTCGTCGGTGGTCGTGCGCCCTCCGCCCGGCGAGCACGGTACCGGCGGTGACGCGGCGCGCCGTCTCGTGCGTGAACGCCCAGTCGCGGTCGAAGCGGAGCCAGCCGGCCGACTCCAGGTCATCGAGGTGGTCGGCGATGTCGAGTCGCTCGACCAACGGCTGCGGCAGTGGGCCGGGGTGGAGCGCGAGCAGGTCGAGGACCGCGTGCGTCGCATCGGGCAGGGCGTTGGCCTCGAGTAGGTAGGCGGCCCGCACGCGCTGAGGGAGGGGGAGATCGGGCCCGAAGCCCATGGGGGGGCGCAGCCGCACGAGTTCACGAAGGTAGTCGAGGTTGCCGCCCGTGGCGACGTAGAGCCGGGCGGCCTCGTCGAACGGCAACCCGCCGAGCAGGAGCGAGCGCACGTCGGGCCACGGGAGCCCATCGAAGTCGAGGAAGCGCATGCGCTCGGCCGGGAACTCGTTGCGCAGTCGCAGGAACAGCTCGCCGTCCTGGCCGAAGCACGACTGCCGCACGGCCCAGATCCCAATGCGCTGGCGCACGATGTGGTCGGCGACCTTCTTCGGCTCGCGGATGGGGCCGCCTACCTCA